>CAJMJN010000008.1 GCA_905213875.1 uncultured Clostridium sp. | reverse complement strand
CGTATTTCTTGATTTGTATGTGAATTTGGGTGTTTGCTATTTGGTCTATGAGATTTATCTGTTAAGCTTTCTTTTGTTCCATTATATTTTTTATTCCATCTCCATAATGAGACCCTTGAAATATGGTATTTTCTGCATACATATTCTATGTCTCCACAATTCCTATACATCTCTACTGCATATTTTCTTGTATTAACATCATGTGGAAGGTATCTTTTTTTATTTTTTTCTGCTATAATATTATTCATAAGTGATTTAAATCTCCTTTATATAATTTCTGTTTAGCAACTCAATTATATACGATTTAAATCACTTATTCAATTTTATTTATTTTGTTTCACATCAATTGTAATACAACACTTTTTAACATTTTATATATCTTTTATATTTACTATTTATTCATATATGATATAATACATAAAAAACAAAGGAGGAATTTATAATGCCAACACCACATAATAATGCAAATATTAATGATATTGCCAAAACTGTTATAATGCCAGGTGATCCATTAAGGGCTAAATATATTGCAGAAAATTTTTTAGATGATTACAAAATTGTAAATACTGTGAGATGTGCATATGCATATACAGGAAAATATAAAGGAAAAGAAATTACAGTTATGGCTTCTGGAATGGGAATGCCAAGTATGGGAATTTATTCTTATGAACTTTTTAAAATATATGATGTTGAAAATATTATAAGAATTGGATCTTGTGGAGCTTATTCACCTGATTTGAAGTTATTTGATATTATTTTAGCTGATAATGTATTTAGTGAAAGTAATTTTGCTTTAACGTTTAATAATGATAATTGTCATATTATCAATTCTAATAAAGATTTGAATTCTACTATTATTGAAACAGCTGCTGAAAACAATGTTTCTTTATTTACTGGAAATACTGTTTGTACAGATTGTTTTGATTTATACATGACTGATTTAAATAAATTTTTTGAAAGAATTCCTGAAGGATTTAATCCTGTAGGTGCAGAAATGGAAGCTTTTTCTTTATTATATACAGCTAAAACTTTGAATAAAAAAGCTTGTTGCCTAATGAGTGTAGTAGACTCTAAATTTATTACTGAAGTAGCATCAGCTAAAGATCGTGAAACAGGTTTAAATAGCATGATTACACTTGCATTGGATTCTGCAATAAAACTTTAATACAAATAGAATAAAAATAGAAAAAACTTTATACCAATAGTTTAACACACTGTTAGTATAAAGTTTTTTATTTTGTCATTTTTATTATAAAATTAATATTGTTTTTTAATTATTTATATCTTATTTCTTTATTGCTAAAATTTTATATTTAATAATTCCAGCAGGTGCATTAACTTCTACAACTTCATTTTTTCTTGCTCCTAATAATGCAGATCCTAGAGGCGATTCGTTTGATATTTTATTTGATGCTAAATCTACTTCTGTTGATCCAACTATTGTGTATTCAATTTTTTCATCAAATTCCATATCTAATACTTTTACGATATTTCCTATTTGAACTGTTTCTGTATCAATTTCTTTTTCATCTATTATTTTAGCATGTCTTAATTTGTTTTCAAGCTCTGCAATTCTTACTTCATTTTCTGCTTGAGCATTTTTTGCTTCATCATATTCAGAGTTTTCTGATAAATCCCCAAAACCTAATGCTACTTTTATTCTATCAGCTATTTCAGCTCTTTTTTCTGTTTTTAAAAAATTTAATTCTTCTTCTAATTTATCATAACCCTCTTTTGTTAAGATTACTTCCTTTTCTTCCATTTCTTATTTTCTCCCTTCTTTAGGCAATTTAAGTTTTAAAAAATCAATTAATATATTAAGTCAAAAAATGAAATTTGTCAAGCAAATTTCACTTTTTGTATAATTTTACTTTTTATATAATCTAATTTCTAGTCTTTTATATATTTTTTAGCACCTTTCATATAATCTATTCCAGAAAATATTGTTGCTATTACTTGAACAATCATTAATATTGTAACAATTAGATTTAATATTAAATCTCCACCTTGCAATACTCCTTTAAAACATTCACCAAATGCATTTAAATCTAATATTGCAAGTATAATTGCTATCATCTGTGTTACTGTTTTTAATTTTCCCCATTTTGATGCAGCTATTACTTCTCCACCTTTTTCTACTGCAATAAGTCTATAACCAGATACCATAAATTCTCTTGCTAATACTATAATTGGTATCCATGCTGGTAGTTTTGACATTTCTACTAACATTACCATTGCAGCTAATACTAAAATTTTGTCTGCTAATGGATCTAGGAATTTTCCAAATGTTGTTACTTGATTATTTTTTCTTGCTAGATATCCATCTAATTTGTCTGTTATTGAAGCTATTATAAATATTAGATCTATTATTATCCATTCTGTTGGTATTCCAAATATTTTTCCATCTATCCCCAAGAATGGAATTATTACCATTATTGGTACTAATATAATTCTAAAAATTGTTAATTTATTAGGTAAATTCATTTTCTTTTTATATACTAAACCCTTCTATTGTTAGTATAGCTCCTTTCTACGTTTGTTTTATAAAATATTGCATTAACTACTTTTTCAATGTTTCTATTGCTTTTTGTAATTGTGTGTCATCTTTTTCTTCTACATTTAGAACATTTTTCACTGTATCTGGTAATGATATTTGTTCATCCGGTTCTATACCTATTCCATTTAATTTTGTTTTATTTGGTGTTAAATATTCTTCAGATGTAATTTTTAATCCACTTCCATCTGGTAATGTTAATAATTGTTGAATTACTCCTTTACCATATGTTTTTTCTCCAATAATTGTTGCTTTGCCATGATCTTTTAATGCTCCTGCTAGTATTTCTGATGAACTTGCTGTATTTCCATTTGTTAGTACCACTATCGGCATATTTATTATTGGATCATTTGTTGATTTTTCCACTGTTTCTTTATCGTTTTTATCAACTTCATATAGAATAACATCATCTTTATTTAATATATAGTCTGCTATTTCTAGTGCTTCTTTTACTATTCCTCCACCATTATTTCTTAAGTCTATTATTAGTGAAGTAATTCCTTGTTTTTGTAATTCTTCGTATTTATTTTTAAATTCTTCTGCAGTTCCATCATCAAAAGATGAAAATTCTAAATATCCTATATTATTATCTAAAACTTTTCCTTCTACTGGATTTACTGTTATTTTTTCTCTTTTTAATTCATATTCTTTTGTTTCACTATCTCTTAAAATTTTTATTTTTACAGTTGTTCCTGCTTCTCCCTTTATTTTGTTTGCAGCTACTGACATTTGATCTCCTGCATAATCTACATCATCAACTGAAATTATGTAATCACCTGGTTGAATTCCAGCCTTTTCTGCTGGACCTCCTTTTATAGGTGATAATACCATAATTTTATTTGATTTAGTATCTTGTACCATATAAATTCCTATGCCTACAAAATTTCCTGTTGTATCTGCCATGTAGTCTTCCATATCTTCTTTAGATATGTATTCACTATACTTGTCTCCTAATCCTTCAATATATCCTTTTATAGCTCCTTCTTTTAGTTTTTCTTCATCAACATCTCCCAAATAATATTTATCTATAATTTTTCTATATTTGTTTAACTCATTTGCAATTTCATTGTTTGCATTTGAAGAAGATACTAAACTTTTTCCAAAACCTGTTCCTGTAAAATATTTGTACATTCCTATGGTTGTTAATATAAAAGTTATAAATGCTACTAATAATACAAGCATTATTACTTTATAGGTTTTCATTCCTCTTTTTTCTTCCATTTTGGTCAACATTTCCTTTCTTCATTTCTAGATTTACCAAGTTTTTTATTTAAGTTGCTTATATAATAATAAAAACACTTTATATTATTATATAAACAACTTGGGCGGAATGTTTCCGCCCATATGTAATTATATTATCATTATATTTTTTTATGTATTTATTACATATAATTTGTTGGGTTTACACGACAAGTATTATAATTATATGGTGCAACTCTTACCTCAAAATGTAAATGTGCTCCTGTTGAATGGCCACTATTTCCAGATTTCATAATTTGTTGTCCTCTTGAAACTGTCTGACCTTCTGATACACAAATTGATCCAGATGTACCATGTGCATACCATGTTTGTAATCCATTTGCATGTTGTATAACAACATATGTACCATAACTTGTTGTTAGGTTAGCTGTTTTTATAACAACTCCATCTGCTGCTGCATATACAGGTGTTCCTGCTGGTACACCATAATCTATTGCCCCATGATATGAACCACTTGGATAATACATTCCAGCTGTTATACTACCACTAGCTACTGGTCTTGCAAGTACTCCACTTCCTCCGCCATTGTAATTTCCGCTGTTTCCACTATTTCCGCTATTATTACTAGAGTTATTTTTTGATGAACTATTATTTTTTTTATTTAAAGCTGCTATTTGTGCTTGATATTTTGCAACATTAGCATTTATTTCTTTTTGAATTTGTTTATTAGCTTCTTGCAATTCATCTAATTCTTCTTCAATTTGTTTTTGATCATCAGATAATTTTGCAACTTGTGCGCTTTTCTCATTTTTAGCAGCTTGTAATTGAGTAGAAACTCCTTGTTTTTCTGCCTTTGATGTATCTAAATCTCTTTTACTATCTTCTAATTCAGTTTTTGCTTTTTCTACTTCTTTCTTTTCGTTGTCAATTTTATTTATTAATTCTATATCTGCATTTGCAACTTCTGATGATAAATAAAAATTAGAAATCATATCTGTAAGACTAGATGATTTTAGTATAAAATCTAGATATGAGGTATCACCTTCTTCTTGCATTACAACTAGTCTTTCTTCTGCTAATTTCTTATTTTTTTCATAATCTTCTTGTTTTTGTTGTAAGTGATTTTGTGCTTCTTCTATCTTACTGTTTAAATCTCCTATTTTGGAATCTAATTCATCTATTTGTGATTGATATTCAGAAATTTTAGTACTTAAATCATTTACTTGTTGTTGTGTTTCCGACTTTTCTTCTTTTACGTCCTCTAGGTTTGATTGTTTTTCTGTGATTTTTTTGTCATTTTCACTTTTTTGTGAATTCAATATCGTATTTGTAGCAGCAAATACTGATGTTGTTTGCAACACTACTATCAATATAATTAAAATACTAAATACTTTTAAAGATTGTTTTTTCATACGTTCCTCCTCAACTTTATTAATTAGCTGTATTATTATTTTCTGTATTGTTATCTTTATTTTGTGTTTCTGGTACTAAACCATTTGTAATATATGGCATTGGATTTGTTACAACTCCATTTAATCTTACCTCAAAGTGTGCGTGTGGCCCTGTTGAATACCCTGTTGAGCCCACTTTTAATACTGGTTCCCCTCTTTTTACTGTTTGTCCAACTTGAACCAATATTTCTGATCCATGTGCATATAATGTTGACACTCCTCCACCATGATCAATTATTACCATATTTCCATAAGCTCCATTATAACTTGCTTTAGTTACAATTCCATCATTAGCAGCTATAAATGTTGCTCCTAAAGGTGCTCTTATATCTACACCAGTGTGTAATTTATATACTCCTGTTATTGGATGTGTTCTCATACCATAATTAGAACTTATTACTGTATATCCTGGAACTGGCCATGCCAATTCACCACCAATATATTGAGTTGCTATTCCACCTTGTGCTAATTTTAAAATTTCACTATTTATTGCATTAAATTGTGCGTAATATTCATCTATTTTACTTTGTATATCTTTTTCTTGGTCAGATAATTTTGAAATGAAATTTTCCCTTACTGTTTTTGTATTTGCTAAAACAGTAGCTGTTTTAGTTTGATTTGCTTTTATAACTGCCAAATCTTCTTTATTTTTATCTAATTTTTCTTTTGATTGTTGTATCTCATTTTTTTTATTTTGCATATCTTCAAGTAATTCTACTTGAGAATTGGCTAATTCTGTAATTAAGAAATAATTAGATAAAAATTCTGATATACTTTTTGATGATAATAGTACATCCAAATATTGTGTATCACTTGATTCTTGAACTGCTACTAAATATGAATCAAGTAATTTTTTCTGTTTATCGTAATTTTCTTCAGCTGTTTTTAGTTTTTTTTCTACTTCTTCTGATGAGTTTTCTAAATCTTCTATTTTTTTATTTAGTTCATCTAATTCTTGTTGTGAATTTGATATTTTTTCATCTAGTTTTTGAACTTGTTGTAAATTTTCTGATATATCATTTTGTACGCCTTCTAATTGTTCATTAGCTTCATTCATTTGATTTTGTATTTCATTTCTTTGTGTCTGTAAATCTGTTGCAGCTGTATTTGTTGTATTATTAGTTTCATTTTCTTCTGCATATACAAATGAAAAAATAACTAAACTACATATTACAAAAGCTAAAGTTGTTCTAAAAAACTTGCGCATATTTGCTCCTTATACTTTTAAATATTTTCTCATAGAAATCATACTTCCAAGTACACCAATTCCTATTCCTAGCAACATATATACAAATATAATTGAACTAAACATGTCTTTAAAACTAATTAAACTCATATTTATTACTTGCATAAATTCTGAATTTACTAATTTTTCTGCGATAAAACTATATGCTCCACCCACAAGTAGTATTGATATTATACTAGCAAGAATTCCTATTATCATACCTTCTACAATAAAAGGCCATCTAATAAATCCATTTGTTGCTCCAACATATTTCATAATAGAAATTTCTTTTCTTCTTGCATGTACTGTAAGTTTTATTGTATTTGCTATAATAAAGATTGAAATTACTACTAATAAAACAAGAATTACTCCTGTTACTATTTTTATTCCATTAGCCAAATTGATTAATGTTGAAACAGTTTCATCTTTACTTGTAATTTTCTTTACCATATCAAATGTGTTTATTTGATCTTGTACTGACTTACTTTGTTTTAAATCTACTAATGTTACTACATATGAAGCTGTAAAAATATTATTATCACCTTCATATCCATCTAATAAACTTTGTTTATCTCCAAATCTTTCTTTCATTTGCTTTAAAGCATCTTCTTTTGAAACAAATTCAACTGTATTAACTCCATTTATGCCTTTAAGTTTGCTTCCTAATTCATCTATTTGTTCTTGTGTAGCTTCATTTTTCACAAATACTTGTATTCCTTGTGCTGATTCTACTTGTTCAACAAAATGATTTATATTTTCTCCTAATATTAAGAAAATTCCAAATATAATCATTGTAGCACACATAATCATAAGAGATGCACCAGTTGATTTTTTGTTTTTAAATACATTGCTTAATCCTTCACCTATTAAATATCCTAATCTGTTATATTTCACAATCATAACCACCTTTTTTATCATCTCTTATTATTTCGCCCTTGCGAATGTGTATTACTCTTTTTTTCATTTGGTTTACTATATCTTTAGCGTGTGTAGCTACAACAACTGTTGTTCCTCTCATATTAATATCATTTAATAAATTCATTATATCCCAAGCTGTGTCTGGATCTAAGTTTCCTGTAGGTTCGTCTGCAATCAGCATTGATGGATTATTTACTAATGCTCTAGCTAATGCAACCCTTTGTTGTTCTCCTCCTGATAATTCATTTGGATACATTTTAGCTTTTCCGCTAAGTCCGACTAAAGAAAGTATCATTGGAACTTGTCTTCTTATATGTCTAGGTGTTGCTCTTACTATATACATAGCATAAGCTACATTATCATATACCGTTTTATCTGGTAAAAGTCTAAAGTCCTGGAATACTACTCCCATACTTCTTCTTAAAAATGGTATTCTATTTGGTTTTAAAAATGTTGTGTCTTTACCATTTATTATTATATTTCCAGAAGTTGGTTCTTCTTCTTTTAAAATTAATTTTATTAATGTTGATTTTCCACTTCCTGAAGAACCTACTAAGAATGCAAATTCTCCTTTATCTATTACAAAATTTGCGTTTTTTACTGCTTTTGTTCCTGTATCATAAACCTTTGAAACATTTCTAAATTCTATCATTTAGTTTTCTCCCTTATCTTTATTTTCTATGTAATATTTAAGCATAATTTTTCTATTGTATTTTTACTTAATTATCATAACAATAATCTACATTTTTTGCAATAGTTTAGATATAAAAATTCACATATAATTCACATATTTTTTATCTTTTATTTTTTAATTAATACATATATTATACAATTAACTTTATTATAGTTTTTGAGTCTATTCCAAAATATTCTACAAGTTCTTCTGCTTTTCCAGACATTCCAAAACAATCATTTATTCCTAGTCTTACCAATTTTGCTGGAAACTTATTTGTTAAAATTTCACTAATAGCACTTCCAAGTCCTCCGATTATATTATGATCTTCTACTGAAATTAATTTTTTAGTTTCTTTGGCACATTTTACAATCATTTCTTCATCTATTGGCTTTATTGTATGAATATCAACAACTCTAATATTTACACCTTGTTTTTCTAAATTTTCTTTGGCAATTAATGCTTGTTCAACTGTCACTCCAGTTGCAAAAACAGTTGCATCTGTTCCTTCTCCTATTTGGATAGCTTTTCCTATTTCAAATTTTTGGTTTTCATTATATATTTTTCTTGTTTTTACTCTTGCTAGACGTAAATATACAGGTCCATTATATTTTGAAATTTCTTTTACTGCCCACTTGGTTTCTGTATCGTCAGATGTAGATATAACTGTCATATTTGGCATTGTTCGCATCATTGCTAAATCTTCTATCATTTGATGTGTTGCACCATCTTCTCCTACTGTTACCCCACTATGTGTTGCACATATTTTTACATTTAATTTTGGATATGCTACACTACACCTTATTTGGTCATATGCTCTACCTGCTGCAAATGCTGCAAATGTACTAGCATATACTACTTTTCCACAACTTGCTAATCCTGCTGAAGTGCCTATCATATTTGCTTCTGCTATTCCCATATCAAAAAATCTTGTTGGATATTGTTTAGCAAATAAATTAGTTTTTGTTGCTGTTGATAAATCTGCATCTAATACAACAACATTTTCATTTTCTTTTCCTAATTCTACTAATGCTTCACCATAACTTTCTCTTGATGCCTTTTTTATATCTTCCATTATTCTTCTCCTTTAAATTAGTTTTAAACTTTATTATTTTTACTACAAATCAATATATATTATTTTATGCAATGCCGCGTAAGCGACCAAACGAGCTATGCGAGTGCGATTGGAGCAATCAACATACTAGATTTATAGATGGAGATTGCGACACACAAGGCATAAAGAAAATAATATATATTGATTTCTATTTAAATATTACGGTTACTTAAGCTCTTTTATTGCTTGTTCATATTGTTCTTTATTTGGTGCTTTTCCATGCCATTCTACTTTGTCTTCCATAAAAGAAACACCTTTGCCTTTTATTGTTTTTGCGATTATACAAGTTGGCTTATTTTTCACATTTTTTGCTACTTCAAATGCTTTTATTATTTCTTCAATGTCATGTCCATTTATATTTATAACTTGAAATCCAAAACTTCTAAATTTTTCTTCTATTGAATATGGATCTATAACATCTGCAATTTTACCATCTATTTGTAAATTATTATTATCTACAATCACACATAAATTATCCAATTTATAATGTGCTGCTGCCATTGCAGCTTCCCAGACTTGTCCTTCTTCTATTTCTCCATCTCCAAGTATACAATATACTCTATAGTCTTTCTTATCTAATTTTCCTGCAATTGCCATTCCATTTGCTGCTGATAGTCCTTGACCTAAAGAACCTGTTGTCATGTCAACTCCGGGTATTTTTCTCATGTCTGGATGTCCTTGTAATTTTTTACTTATTTTCCTAAAATCTTTTAATTTTTCTTCTTCAAAAAATCCTCTGTTTGCTAAACAACTGTATAATGCTGGTGAACAATGACCTTTTGATAATATTAATCTGTCTCGTTCTTCCCAGTTTGGTTCGTTTTCATTAATATTTAATTCATTAAAATATAATACTGTTAAAATATCAGCAACTGATAAAGATCCTCCCGGATGTCCTGATTGTGCTTGATATACTTCTTCGATTATTCCTCTTCTAACTTTTTTAGCTATATCTTTTAGTTCTTCTACATTTGTTATTTTTCCCAAAATTTCACACTCCTGTCTTTATTCTAAGAGGGACAGGTCAAAACCTTCCCAATTTATTTTATGTCGTTTTCCGACTAAACAATGAGAAAACTTTAACCTGTCCCCCGGTTAGTTTTTTAATTATCCCCGCCTTAGCCGTCAGATGTGTTGAATTTTTAAGGACCTGCTCCTAAAAACAGGTGGGTGCCTACCTAAATATTCCTGGGCTTCTTACTACATAATTGTGTAAGCATGCACGCCATAACTAGAGTTTGGCCCCTCTTAATGTGTGTTGGTTCTAAAAATTCTGTCTATACGCACTACGCAGGGTGTTATTTACTTTTAACTATTTGTATTTTATCATATAGTTTTTTTACTATCAAATCAATTATTGGTTAAAAAATACTTATTAACTCTCTCTATATATGTTTATCTTATTTTTTCAAATTTATTCTCATTTAATCGCAATTTTTCATTATTTGATTTTTATTTTTTATTATGATATCATTATTAATATTATTTTTAATTATTTACATAACATATAATAATATACAGAAAAATTGTAATAAACTTCCTAGTAATATAAATAAATGAAATATTGAATGCATCCATTTATGTTTTTTTCCTAATCCATATAATATCGCTCCAACTGTATATGCTATACCTCCTGAAACTAGCAATATTAATCCATTTATTCCTAATATTTCCGGTAATAAATTAACTTTAAAAATTATACACCATCCCATCAATAAATAACAAATCATTGAAAATATCTTATATTTTTTTATATCAATAGAATTTAATACAATTCCTAATATTGCAAGTCCCCATATAATTCCAAAAATAAACCATCCAGATGCAGGTTCTACACTGCGTATACTACATAAAGCAAATGGCGTATATGAACCTGCTATTAATAAAAATATTGAGCAATGGTCTAAAATTTGAAATACTTTTTTAGCCTTTCTCTCTGGTTTTAGTCCATGATATATACTTGACATTGTGTATAATATTATCATTGTTACACCATAAATTGCACCACTTATAACTCCATATCCATTACCATGTACTGCCGCAAACACAACACATAAAACAAGTGCTACAATTCCTAATGCTCCACCAACAATATGTGATGTCATATTAAATATTTCTTCTCCTTTAGTATATGTTGGAAGTACTCTATCTTTTAATTTTATTCTTTTCATTTTATGTATTCCTTTCAAAACATATATTTTTTTTATATTTTGTTTTTTACTTTTGTTATTATACCACAATATTTTGTATTCTAAAAGAATTATTTTAAAGTTTTATTCTTTTATTTCTTCTGCCAATTTTTTTATTGCTTTTGTTTCTATTCTTGAAACATACGAACGTGATATTCCCATCATTTTTGCAATTTCATTTTGTGTTTTTGGTTTATTCCCACCTAAACCAAATCTTAATTCTAATATATTTTTTTCTCTTTCTTTTAACAATGTTTTCATTTTTTCATATAATATTTTTATTTTCATTTTTATATCTACTTCTTCTTCAATATTTCTCTCACTATTTTCTAGAACTTCTTGTAGAGTAACTACATTGTCATCTTTGTCTTTTCCTATTGGCTCATTTAAATATACTTCTGCTCCAAGTTTTTTTGTGGCTCTTAAATGCATTAATATTTCATTATCTATACATCGAGATACATATGTGGAAAGCCTAGAACCTTTTTCTATATTAAAACTTTTTACACCTTTTATTAATCCTATTGTTCCTATTGATATTAAATCATCTTGATCAACTTTTGAATTACTATACTTTTTAGCAACATGTGCCACTAACCTTAAGTTTCTTTCAATTAATATATTTCTTGCTTCTTCATCACCATTTGCCATTTGTTCTAAATAATTTTTTTCTTCTTCTGCTGATAATGGTTCTGGAAATAAATTTCCACTTTGAATATATCCGAACAGCAAATACTGCTGTTTTTAAAAATCCCAAAAAGCTATAAATCCCTGTAATATAAAGTGCTGATATCATAGTTGCACCTCCACATTTTTCATTATTCACATATTGCAATTATATGAACTAAAAAAAATAAAGTGCCTGACCTAATTGATAATATTTTTTAGTATTTTTATTTCTTTGTCTTCATATATTTTTATTATGGAGGTATTATATATGCATTTCATAATTTCATGTTTTAAAGGTATTGCAATAGGTGCTGGAGCTATTTTGCCTGGAATTAGTAGTGGTGTTTTTTGCGTAATTTTTGGTATATATGAAAAATTATTAAACAGCATTTTATACTTTTTTAAAGACATAAAAAATAACTTTAAATTTTTGCTTCCAATTGTTGTTGGAGTCTTTATTGGCGTTTTAATTTTTAGCAATTTTTTAAATTACTTTTTTATTAATTTTCCTATTCAAACAAAATCTATCTTTATAGGACTAATTTTGGGATGTATTCCTCCTTTAATAAAACAATGTAATTCAAAAACACCTTTTAAAATTACGAATTTATTATTTTTATTAGTTTCTTTTTCTATTGGAATTTTAAGTGTGTTTTTAGAAAATTCATTGTCTATTAATTATGGAATTACTAATTTTGATTTTAAATATTTAATTTTATCTGGTTTTATAATGTCAATTGGCATTATTGTTCCAGGTGTTAGTAATACTATAATTTTAATGCTTATGGGAGTCTATCCAACTTATTTAAATTCTGTTTCAACATTATATTTTCCAGTTTTAATACCTATGGGAATAGGCATTTTCTTTGGTTCTGTTCTTTTTATGATATTAACCAAATTTTTATTGGAACATTTTTACTCCAAAACATTTTATAGTATTATAGGATTTTCTTTAGGTTCTATTTTTGTACTATTACCTAATATTTCTTCAATAACTGAAATAATATTATCTATTTTATGTATGTTTTTAGGTTTTACTATTTCTTCCCTTTTTCAAACTACAAAATAATATTGTTCTGTGTTAAAATATAAAATAAATCCTAATATTTTTTATATTAGGATTTATTACTTTGCTTTAACAACAAACATTTTTATTTTTTTCTTCTTATTATCCAATCTTTTTTACATTCAATTGGTAATTTAATTTTTACTTTTTGTCCTTTTACTCCTGGACTTATTGCACCTATTTCTTCATTTGTATCAATATCATATAATTTTTCTATTTTAAATTCAACTGGTTCTATTTGATTTGGAATTAAAATTTCTAAAATATCCCCAACTGATAATTTATTTCTGATTTCTACTACATACAAATCGTTTTCTAGATTTTCAACTACCTTTGCTCCAAATTCATATTGTTCATTATATTGTTTTCCAGCATATTCTTGGATATCTTTATTTTTTCTATCATTAAAATAAAATGTTGTTAGTCCTCTTGTTTTTACTTTTTCTAATTCTTTTAAATATTTTGTATAATTATAATTTTCTGGATCTTTTTCATAATCATCTATTGCATTTCTATATGCATTTATTACACTTGCTAAATAATATTCTGTTTTTAATCTTCCTTCAATTTTTAAACTATCTACACCCATGTCAATTATTTCAGGAAGTTCTTTAATTAAACATAAATCTTTTGATGAAAATATGCTTGTTCCATATTCACTTGTCTCTATTGGCATATATTCTCCTGGATTATTTCTTTCTTCAGCATACAAATTATATGACCATCTACAACTTTGAGCACAATCTCCTAAGTTTGCACTTCTACAAGCTAAGAAATCACTTAAAAAACATCTTCCTGAAAAGGCAAAACATATTGCTCCATGAACAAATATTTCTACTTCCATTTCTTTTGATTTATTTTCCATTATGTATTTTAATTGTTCTTTGTTCATTTCTCTTGCCATTATCATTCTTTTGGCACCATTTTTGTACCAAAAGTTTGCTGCATGTAAGCTTACAATATTTGCTTGTGTACTAACATTTATTTTTACACTTGGTGCATATTGTTTTAATATTTCCATTACTCCACCATCTGCTGCTATAATTCCATCTGGTTTTAGTTCTTCTAATTTTTTTGCCATTTCAATTATTTCGTCATATTTATCATCCCAAGCAAATATGTTTAATGTTACATATACTTTTTTTCCTATACTATGTGCATATTTTATTGTTTTTTCTAAATCATCATCTTGCATGTCAGCTCTTGTTCTAAGTGATAATGATGATGTTCCTGCATATACTGCATCTGCTCCATACAAAAATGCTATTTTTGCTTTTTCAAAAGACCCTGCTGGTGCTAATAATTCTGGTTTATTCATTTTTTCTTGAATGATATATTTTAGAATTTAATATATCATATGCTCCCTTCTTTGATAAAATTCTTTTTACATTTTAACATAAAGTTACTACTTTAGCAATAATCAAATGCTTAAAATCCATCTTACAATTTGCTTTTTTAAATAATAATATTCCTCTTTTTCAAATTGCATATTAGCTATACAATATCTTTGACTTGCTATATGTGAACACAAAATACATTCATGCAAATTATTAGCATCTTGTATAAAAAATGAATTACTAATTTTTTTAGAACATATCACATTATAACTATTACTACATTCTGAAGAATCATCTACTCTAAGGCAAAAATTAGAATTTCCAGTCCTTTGACATGCTATTATATTGTTGCAATTTCCACATCCATCTGAAAAAATCACATTTTTAGAATCTCTACAATCTGTGCTTCTATATGCATTTTCACATCTATATAAAGGATCACATGCACTTACATTTATACAGTCATATATTCTTTCTGATGTCATATAGTTAATTTTTTGCCATATTTCTATTAATTCTTTCAAATTTTCAAACTTTTGTCTTTTTAATAACCAACTATTCTTTTCATCATATTTTCTCATATTATCTTGTGTTATATACTTTTCAAAGTTATTTACAACTGACCATGTCTCAATCCCTGTTATTCCATCCTTAACTTTTTTAGGTAGTTTGACATCAAACGCAAATTTTTCTAGCACCTGATCTATTGTAAAAAAACTTTCTTCTTTGAATATTGTGTCTAATGTAACCTTTATTATTTGATAAATTTGTTTTTCATCCATTATTATATAACTCCTCTCTAGAGGTAGATTGTGATTGCATTATTGTTTTCAGATCTATATCTCCTTTAAAATTAATTATATTTATACGTTTATTTTCATTATTTGTCTTATTTTCTCTTTTCATTATATTGGTACTTAAGATTTGATTTACAATTACTTTTGGCATTGGTGTAAAATCTAATGTTTTGGCTTTAAATGCTGATAATATTTTTCCATGGCTACTAATTCTAATAATTAATTCCCTATTATTTAATTGCATCAATATTTTATTTTTTGATATTTTACTATTAGCTGGTAATTCCATTTGTAATGTCCCAGATAACGTCATCGCGTCAATTTTAGATAATCTAAAAATATAATAATTTATAATATTAGCAAATATTGACGTTTGCAATTCTTTACTTATTTGATTAAAATATTGTTGTGTTAATATCAATGATAAATTGTATTTTCTAGCTTCTGATAAAAATCGTCTTAATATTGAATTTTCTACTATTGAAACTTCATCAACTATAAATATAACATGTTCCTTAAATGCATATGATTGTACTAATTGCATCATTTGTTGCATTATAAAACCAGATATTGTTTTTGTTGTTTTTTCTCCTAATGCTATCTGATTTAATGAAAAAACACTAAGAAAATTTTGTTTTATTATATTTTCTAAGTTTTCTAAATTTTCTTGACATCTAAACACTTCTAGCTCTTGCATTTCATCTACAAATGATAATATTGGTGAAATTGCTTCTTGATAAGATTTTGTTTTTAATTCATTAAAATCTGTTAAAAAAAATTCTACAACATTATCAGGTAGTTCTCCATATTCATTTTCTAATAGTTTATTTCTATATTCTAAATTTAATAATAATTTTCTTAATGTTGTAAAATTAAATTTGTCTTTTTGTAATAATAACATTATGCTATATCTTAATACTCTCTCTAATTTGGAATTATATATCTCTGATAACAAATTTTTGCACAATTCTAATATTAATTCTGTTGAAGTTTTAATATTAAATTTTGAATTTACAAATAAATCCAAACTATTTTCTATTGTTTCAAAATTTAATATTTTAGAATCTTCTAATCCTCCTATATCTTTTTCAATTGAGGCATGTGGATCTATTAAAACAATTTTATATTTTTCTTCATGTCTTTCATTATAAATCTTTACTTTTTCTATAAAATGACTTATAAACTTTGATTTTCCCGTTCCACTGGCTCCTATTATTATTGAATGCCTATCAAAATCATAATTTTCCAAATTCAAATAATAATTTTCTGATAAATAAGGAAATGCATCTATTTTTGCTATTGAATCAATATTTTCACATCTCATTACATTTATTGATTTTTTTATATTTAAATATTGGCTTGATTCTTTACTATAAAAAAATCTGCTTTGTTTTGAAAAATCAGCACTTAATAATTTGAATGGTATGCTAAAAATTCCTCTTCTTTTAACTATTTGATTATTTTTATTTAAAAAATAGAAATATGTAAAGCTTACAAAATTGTCTCTTTTGTATGGTATTATTTCTATTTTAGTTAATGTTAAATTTCTAAAGTATTTTATTTCATTTTTATCGTATAAATCAAAAATATTTTGTTCATTATTTCTAGTAAAATACGGTATTATATAGTTTCTAATTTTATATTCATCTTCATAATTTTTTTTAACTTCAATTTGTTTTATTAAAAATTTTGATTGTCCATTTATTATTGTTGGTAAAGTTTTATTTGTCTCAATATAATATTGAACTTTATTTAATTTTATTCTTACATAAATAGTCCATTTTTTTAATAGTCCATTTAGATTTGATATTGCATATATTAAGTTTATCCAATCTTTTTCATTAATGTTATCATCTGTTATAAAAATTTCTGATATATATCTTTTCATATTAATTCCTCATATAAATTTTTAATATAAAAATATTATCATATTTATAAAAAAATAACTGACTTTTCTTAATAAAAAAAGTCAGTTATTTCTCTTCTATTGGAACCAAAAAATCTGTTATTCTGTCATGATAGTATTCTAATTCTGGTAATTCTTTTAACTCAATATTTAAACTTAATATAAAATATTTATAAAACTCCTGTGTCATTTTCTGAATATCTTTAGAATTCATATTAGGAATTCTAAATTTCAAATATTTACTTTTATGAACCTTATATTTATGCAGTTCCTCTATTTTTTTATTATACAGAATCCAATATTCACATTTATCACTATTAAATCTATCTTCATATACAGTCATCCCATAATCCGCTCTTCCATATTTTTTTGAATATTTCTTATCCATTTCTTTCCAAAAATCAACTGCATCACTTTTTATTTTATTTTTTGTCGTCCTTATTCCATTGCCATATAAAGTTAATTCTTCCATTTCTACAATACTATATTCGAAATTTGGTTGCTCTATTTTGACTTCAGAAAATACTATTTTAGGATACACTTTCAAATTTGTATGATTCTTTTTTACTTCACTCGGTTTAACTCCATAAAACTTTTCAAATGCTCTGGAAAAAGCTGTTGCACTATCATATTGATATTTAATTGCTATATCAATAATTTTTGAATTTTGCGTACATAAGTCTATACCTGCATTTGAAAGTCGCCTTTTTCGAATGTACTCAGCTATTGGTATATTACAAATCATTGAAAATATCGTTCTCATTGTATATTCATTTACTCCTAAAATTTTAGCCAAATTTGCATATTCAATTTTTTCTTCTAAATTATTTTCTATATAATCTAAAACTTGATTCATACTATGATATATATTCACCATATCTTACCTCTATAAGTTATTAATTATTTTTGTGATTGCTAGTCCATCTCCAACTTCTAAAATTTCGGTTTCTAAATTTGGATTTTCTGTTGTTTCTTTTATATATTCTCTTAAATTCCTTACAGCTGTACGTTGTTTATGTTTATTGTAATCACTAAGTACATAACCTTTGTATAAAATGTTATCTGCAAATATATATCCTGTTGGTTTTAACATACGCAATGCTTCTTTTAAGAAAAATGGATATTTTCCTTTTGCTGCATCTATAAATACCGCATCATATTTTTCATTTATTGTTGGTAATATTTCTACTGCATCACCTTCAAAAATATTTATTTTTTTATCTACTTCTGCTCTTTTTATATTTTCTTTAGCTTCTTTTACTCGGTCTGTTTCTCTTTCTATTGTGTCAATTTCTCCATTTTCTGCTAAAAACTCTGAAAAGCATATTGCTGAATATCCAACAGCAGTTCCAATTTCTAACATCCTAGTTGGCTTTTCATTTTTTAAATATTTTTCAATTACTTCTAAAGTATCATCCATAATAATTGGTATATGATCTTCTAATGCTTTTTGTTTTATTTTTTCTAATTCTATATAATTCATTTTTTACTTTCCTTTTAATAATTTTAAAAAATCAATATATATTATTGGCATAAAGCAAATAATATATATTGATTTTTTGTAACTATTTATTAGCTCTTCTAGCCATTCTTTCTCTTTCCTTTGTATCAAGGATTTTCTTTCTTAAACGTATTGATTTTGGTGTTACTTCAACTAATTCATCATCTTGGATAAATTCAATTGCAGCTTCTAATGACATTTGGATTGGTGGAACTAAACGAAGTGCTTCATCAGATCCTGATGCTCTAGTATTTGTCAAGTGTTTTTCTTTACATACATTAATACTTAAATCTTCTCCTCTAGAATTTAGACCAACTATCATTCCTTCATATACATCTACACCAGGTCCTATGAATAAATCACCTTTGTCTTGTGCATTATATAATCCATATGTAATTGATTTTCCAGCTTCAAATGCTACTATTGTTCCTCTAACACGTGCTTGAATATCTCCTTTATATGGTTCATATGAATTAAATACGTGGTTCATTGTTCCTACACCTTTTGTGTCTGTTAAGAATTCTGTTCTATATCCTATTAATCCTCTTGCAGGTATTTTGAATTCAATTTTTGTATGTCCATCTTCAGCTGGTTCCATGTTTGTCATTTCAGCTTTTCTTCTACCTAATTTTTCAATGACATTTCCAACACAATCATCTGGTACATTTACAACTAAATCTTCTATTGGTTCACATTTAACTCCATCAATTTCTTTTATAATAACTTTTGGACGTGATACTAAAAGTTCAAATCCTTCTCTTCTCATTGTTTCAATTAATACAGATAAATGTAATTCTCCTCTTCCTGATACTTCAAAAGAATCTGCTGAATCTGTTTCTTTTACTCTTAAAGATACATTTCTTTCTAGTTCTTTAAATAATCTATCACGAATATGTCTAGATGTTATAAATTTTCCTTCTCTTCCTGCAAATGGTCCATTATTTACACTAAATGTCATAGATACTGTTGGTTCATCAATATCTACAAATGGTATTTTTTCAGGATTATTTAAATCACAAATTGTATCACCTATATTGATATCTGGAAGTCCTGCAAGTTCTATAATGTCTCCAGCTTTTCCTTCTTCTACTTCTACTTTGTTTAAACCAACATGTGTATATACTTTTGCAATTTTTCCTTGTGTTATTTTATCTTCTTTACCACAAATTGCAACTGGCATTCCAACTGTTATTGAACCTCTTTCAATTCTTCCTACTGCTATTCTTCCAACATAATCATCATAATCTATATTAGAGACTAACATTTGTGCAGGTCCTTCTTCATCACATTTTGGTGGTTCTATTGTGTTTACTATTGTCTCAAATAAACAATGTAAATTGTCTGATTCTTCATTCATGTCCATTTTGGCAATTCCATTTTTAGCTGATGCATATACAACTGGGAATTCTAATTGTTCATCAGATGCATCTAGTTCTATAAATAATTCAAGAACTTGATCAACAACTTTTTCTGGTGTTGCTCCTGGTCTATCTATTTTATTTATTACTACTATTGGTTTTAATCCTAATGCTAGTGATTTTTTCAAAACTTCTCTTGTTTGAGGCATTGCACCTTCAAAAGCATCAACTAATAAAAGTACACCATCAACTGTTTTCAATACTCTTTCTACTTCTCCACCAAAATCTGCGTGTCCTGGTGTATCTACAATATTTATTTTTACATCATTATACATAACTGATGTATTTTTAGAAAGTATTGTAATTCCTCTTTCTTTTTCTATATCATTTGAGTCCATTACTCTTTCTTGTACTACTTCATTTTCTCTAAATACATGACTTTGTTTAAGCATTGCATCTACTAATGTAGTTTTTCCATGGTCAACGTGTGCTATTATTGCTATGTTTCTAATATTTTTGTTATTCATTTTATTTCTCCCTTTTTCTCCTATTTTTTATCTCTTTTTTGGGTCATAAAAAGAGATTTTAGTAATCTCCTAAAATCTCTATAATTATATACCCATTTGGGCTTGTTGTCAACATTTTTCATCAACAAAAACCTGATTATTTTATGTTACCTGCTATTTTTCAACTACAATTTTTTCATCTTTTACACCAATTTTATTTGTTTTATTTTTCTTGATGTTTCCGTCTAAAATTTCTTCTGCAAGTCTATCTTCTAAAACACTTTGAATTGTTCTTCTTAAAGGACGTGCACCAAAATTTTTGTCAATTCCTTTACTTGCAATTAATTCTTTTACTTGTGGTTCTAGCTCTATTTTAATTTTTTGTGTTGCTAATCTGCCAATTACTTCTTTTAACATTATGTCTATTATTTGATTAATTTCACTATCTGTTAATTTATGGAATACAATTATTTCATCTATACGGTTAATAAATTCTGGTCTTAATTCTTTTTTCAAAGCTTCCATAACTTCTTTTTTAGTGTCTTCATATTCTTTATTTATTTCGCTATCTTTAACTTTTGCTTGATTTTGACTAAATCCTAATTGTTTCTTATCTGTAATTAATCTGGCACCAATATTTGATGTCATAATTATTACTGAATTTTTAAAGTTTACGGTTCTTCCTTGACTATCTGTTAATCTTCCATCCTCAAGTATTTGTAGTAACATGTTCATAACATCTGGATGTGCTTTTTCAATTTCATCAAATAATATTACTGAATATGGTTTTCTTCTTATTTTTTCTGTTAATTGACCACCTTCATCAAATCCAACATATCCTGGAGGTGAACCTATTAATTTAGCAACAGAATGTGGTTCCATATATTCTGACATGTCTAATCTAATCATTGCATTTTCATCACCAAATAATCCTTCTGCCAATGCTTTTGATAATTCTGTTTTTCCTACACCTGTTGGGCCTAAGAATAAGAATGAGCCTATAGGTCTGTTTGGGTCTTTTAATCCTACTCTGCTTCTTCTTATTGCTTTTGCAACAGCTTCAACAGCTTCATTTTGTCCAATTACTCTTTTGTGTAATGTTTTTTCAAGATTTTTTAATCTTGCATTTTCATCTTCTGTTATTTTATTTGCTGGTATTCCTGTCCAACTACTAATTACTTCTGCAATATTTTCTTCTGTTATGTTTATAAGTTCTTTATTATTTTTATTTTTCCACTTTTTCTGTTCTTTTTCATATTTCTCTTTTAATTCTTTTTGTTTGTCTCTTAATGATGCTGCTTTTTCAAATTTTTGCATATGAACCGCTTCTTCTTTGTCTTTTTCTACTTCTTCTATTTGTTCCAATATTTTCTTTAGACTATCTGGTTCAGTGTATGTTTTTAATTTTGCACGTGATGCAGCTTCATCAATTAGGTCAATTGCTTTATCTGGTAAAAATCTGTCATTTATATATCTAACAGACATTTTTACTGCTGCTTCAATTGCTTCATCAGAAATTTTTACTCCATGATGTGCTTCATACTTATCACGAATTCCTTTTAAAATTTTTACAGTATCTTTTTCACTTGGTTCATTTACTGTTACTGGGCTAAATCTTCTCTCAAGTGCTGCATCTTTTTCTATATATTTTCTATATTCATTTAATGTTGTTGCACCTATTAATTGGATTTCTCCTCTTGCCAATAATGGTTTTAAAATGTTTGCTGCATCCATTGCTCCTTCTGCTGCCCCTGCTCCAACTATTGTATGAATTTCATCAATAAATAAAATTACATCTCCTACTTTTTTTACTTCATCTAATGCTTTTTTTATTCTTTCTTCAAAATCTCCTCTATATTTACTACCAGCTATCATTCCTGAAATATCTAATGTTACCACTCTTTTATCTTTTAAAATTTCGGGTACATCTCCTGAAACTATTTTTTGTGCTAATCCTTCAACAGCTGCTGTTTTACCAACACCTGGTTCACCTATTAAACATGGATTATTTTTAGTTCTTCTTGATAAAATTTGAATAACTCTTTCTATTTCTTCTTTTCTACCTATTATTGGATCAAGCCTTCCTTCTTCTGCTTTTTGCGTTAAATCACTTCCAAATTGATTTAATGTAGGTGTTGAATTATAGCTTCCTCTTTTCTTACTATTTTTATTATTTAAGCCATCATTGCTATAATCTTCACCCTCATTAATTACTTTTATTATTTCATTATATAATTTTGGAATATTTACATTAAGTTCTATTAGTATTCTAGTTGCAATACTGTCTCCTTCTCTTAATATTCCCATTAACATATGTTCTGTTCCTATATAGTTATATCCCAATTTTCTTGCTTCTATAAATGCATTTTCAATAACCCTTTTACTTCTTGGTGTAAATCCTAAAGTCTCAGTAATAGGACTTTCATTACCTATTAATTCTACTATTTTATCTATTATTGCATCTGATTCTATTTCTTGACTTTCTAGAACCTTTGCTGCAACTCCACTTCCTTCTTTTACCAAACCATATAAAATATGTTCTGTTCCTATATAATTATGTCCTAATTCCATTGCCACTTCATTTGCAATATCTATTGCCTTTTTAGCTCTATTTGTAAAACTGTACATCATAACATTCACTCCCTTCTAAATTTGTATATTCTTTTCTTTATTATAATTCCAATCTTTCAATGTTTTATTCTTTTGACATTTTTTGTATCAAATCTGCTCTTTTTATGTTTTGTTCTATTTTGTCATACTCTTCTCCATAATACTTTTGTAAATTTGCAGGTTTTATATATAAAAATAGTTTCTTTATTTGTAAATCTGTTAATTTGTCAAATACACCTAAATCTACTCCTAATTTCACATTAGTTAGTAATTCTTTTGCTTCATCATATGAAATTTTTTTGCAATTTTCTAGAATTCCATAACTTCTATTTATTGTATCTTCTAGTTCAATACCTTCTTTTGCTAATATTTTTCTTGCTTTTCTTTCTTGTTCTACTAATTTTTTAGTTATAACTTTTACATTATTTACAATTTCTTTTTCTGTAATTCCTATTGTTTGTCTATTAGATATTTGATATACATATTTCGTATTTTTAGATGTTTTTCCATATTCTCCATCTATATTTATATTAAAATCTCTAATAGTGTCTAATATTTGTTTTAAGTTTTCTGTTTTCGCAAGTGCTGGCAATTCTAACATTACTGATACTTTTAATCCTGTTCCAACATCATTTAAACTTTTTGTTAAATATCCATATTTTTTACTTATAGAATATCCTAAAATTTCTCCTATTTTTTCTTCTATTTCTATTGCTAGATTTAGTGTATTTTCTAATTCTAGTCCTTCATTAAACACTTGAATATTTAAATGATTTTCCCCACCTATCATTATACATATATTTTCTTCATCATTTATTAATATACTTCCATCTTCATTCATACCATATGTTGGACTAATTAGATTTTTTTCAATTAAACTTCTTTTTGTTATATCATCCATATCTTTTAATTTCAGGAATTTTAATCCATATCCTATGTTATATATGTTGTCTTTTATTTTATTTTCTAAAATTTCTCTATCTTTTAATCCTAGTTTAAAATTTATTCCATTTATATTTCTTACAAATCTAATTCTTGAACTTCTTATTACATCTGAATTTTCACTACTTTGCAAATACCAATTCATTTTATCACTTTCCTTTTTATAATTTATTTATTATTTTCA
The DNA here is from genome assembly GCA_905213875.1 of uncultured Clostridium sp. Lineage (GTDB taxonomy): Bacteria > Bacillota > Clostridia > TANB77 > CAG-508 > CAG-269. The sequence goes on along the minus strand of CAJMJN010000008.1, from coordinate 25,341 downwards.
TTGTCATTTTCTAATGCTTTTAATTCATCTCTTATTTTAGCTGCATCTTCATATCTTTCTTCTTTTATTGCTTGTTCTAAATCTCTTTTTAGGATTATTTCCTTGTCAACTACCTTTTCAGATGTATTTTCTTTATGTTTTTCTTCAATTTTTTTATCTATAACTTTTCCTATTCTTCCTACATGTCTGTTTGAACCTTGCACTTTTTTTATTATTGAATCTAATTCATCTCCAAATGAATCATAACATTCTTCACATCCTAACATTCCTGTATTTAAAATATCTTCAAATGTTGATCCACAATGGTTACATTTATTTTTTTGTTGTAAAGTATTAAACATTGGCATAAAACTAGGTGATTCTATTTCATCCATAAATCCTCCTAAAAAACTAGAAAAATTGATTGGCATACTAAAATCTATTTCTCCTATTCCAAGTTTTTTACTACATTCTTCACATAAGTTTAATTCTTTTCTTCTTCCGTTTATATTTTCTGTATATCTAACATTAGCTTCTTTCTTTCCACAATTTTCACATAACATAATAAATTCCTCCTTTATAAATTTAATAACATGTTTTTAAAAATTCTTGCACGTACTTCATCTTTTATATCTTTTGAAAGTTTTAATACATTATCACTTGTAGCCACTTTTAAAAGTTTGGCTTCTTTGCTATTTATAATATTATAAGATAAGAAGTCACTTAATAATATATCTACTTCATTTGAAGTCAAATTTTTACCTATATTATTTATAATATGCATTATATATTCTTCTTTGTCATTATTAACTTTTTTAATTGTTATATGACCTCCACCACCTCTTCTGCTTTCTACATAATACCCTTGTGACGGCTTAAATCTTGTAGATATTACATAATTTATTTGTGATGGTACACAATTAAAATGTTCTGCTAATTCGTTTCTTTGAATTTCTATAGCCTCTTCTCCATCATCAAACAGTTCTTTTATAAATTCTTCTATCACATCTGACATTCTCATCTTATTTGCCCCCTTACTAATTTGTTAATACTTTTATGATTTACATTTATCTAAATTTTTGTTTTTGTCTTTGACTTTCTTTGACTTATAATATAATTATACTCACTTTTTATTAATAATCAAATTCTATTTTTGACTTTTTCTGACCTTTATTGACTTTTATTCTCTTATTTTAAACTTTTTTATCTCATTATCTCTCTTTTTCTCACTTTTTTGCAGTTTTTCTTTATTTTTTATTATCTTGTTTTATATCTCCTCGTGTTATATTTTGTAATCTTTCTGCATTTTCTTTTTGTTCTGGCAAAGATATCCAAGCAAAATAAGAAGATACAAACTCTCCATATTTTGTTGTATCTTCCCCTACTTCATGTTTACCAAGTTTATTGTATTCATTGGCAATCTCTTTATTTAAATTTATTTTATCATTGTTATCCATTTTTACACAACTCCTATAAATCTCTTTATATAGTTATGTACAAATTTTAATTTTCTATTCAATATTTTTTATTTTGACTATAAATTATTGAAATTGATTTATATTTTCTATTTTTGCTGCAAAATATGGCATGTCTTTATCTTTTTCTTTTAAGAATAGTCTAAATATATTTTTGTAAATATTTTTTATAAAAAAAGAGGCCAAATTACTAAATTTTATCTAATAATCTGGACTCTTTTTATTATAAATATGTATTATATATTATTCTTCTATTTCTTCTTTTTTAGCCTTTTTAGTTTTATTTTCTTTTACTGCTTCAGCCATAGTTCCTAAAGAACTTAATGCACTAGTTGCTTCAAATGGTATAAATACTTTATTTGCTTCACCTTTTGCAACTTCTTCTAATGCTTCTAAAGATTTTAATTGTACTAATTTTTCTGTAGGATCTGCTTTTTTCATTGCATCATAAACTTTTTGTATTTCTAATGCTTTTGCATCTGCTACTTCTTTAATTGCTTGTGCTTCACCGGCTGCTCTTCTAATTCTAGCTTCTTTATCTGCTTCTGCTTCTAATATAGCAGCTTGTTTTCTACCTTCTGCAATAGTTATAGCTGATTGTCTTTGTGCCTCTGCTTCTAATATCATCGCTCTTTTATTTCTTTCAGCATTCATTTCTTTTTCCATTGCATCTTGTACATCTGCAGGTGGGTTTATATCTTTTATTTCAACTCTATCAATTTTACATCCCCATCTATCTGTTGCTTCGTCAAGAACTACACGTAATTTATTGTTAATTCCATCTCTTGAACTAAATGTTTCATCTAAATCCATTTTACCAATTATATCACGAATAGTTGTAATTGCTAAATATTCAATACCTTTTTTCAAACTTTGAATTTCGTATACAGCTTTTGCTGGATCTGTTATTTGATAAAATACAACTGTATCAATTGTAATTGTAACATTATCTTTAGTAATAACTCCTTGAGGTGGTACATCCATAGTTTGTTGTTTTAAACTTACAACACTTCTAACATGATCTAAAAAAGGTATAATAATTGTAAGACCTGCATCTGCTACTTTATAAAATTTACCTAATCTTTCAATAACATAAACCTCAGATTGTTTAACGATTTTAATAGACATTGATGCTAATACTATAATAATAACAAGTAGTGCTAATAAAAACCACATAAATAATTCCTCCTTAAATTACATTTATAAATATAATTATTAATAAACGATTTTAATATAGTTGTTTAAATACCAACTGTTATGATTATAACATATATTTCCATAAAAATAAAGAGGTTAACGTAAAAAAGTTAATCCTCTACAATTTCTGTTACATAAGGAAGTGCACTAATAGAACTAAATAGTTCATTCTTTTTAAAACCTTTTTTAGCATATTGACCAACTATATGAACAGTTTCACTATTTAATTCAATTTCATCTTTTTTAGGTCTTTTTATATGTTTTATATCTACATTATATTCACTAAATATATTTTCAATTTGACCTAATACTTCATTTGTATTTTTTGATATTTCAATTTCTAATTCTAAAAGGTTGAAATGATCCAATCTATCTGAAATTTTATATGAATATGATAAAATAAGATACGCAATTAAAGTTGTTAAAATTCCACCTAAATAAAATCCGGCTCCAATACTTAAACCAATACAAGTAACAGCAAGCAATCCTGCTGCAGTAGTTAATCCTTTAACATTAAAACCATCTCTTAAAATTGTACCGGCTCCAATAAATCCTATTCCAGATAATAATTGTGCTGGTATTCTTGATGGATCAATATTGTACTCTTTAGACATATATTCTCCACATAGCATAATTAAAACTGCACTCATTCCGACTAATGAATGCGTTCTAAATCCTGCTGGCTTATTCCATGAAGACCTTTCAAGACCTATAATTCCAGCTAATATGCAACCTAGCATTATTTTTATTAAAGATTGACACCAAAATGAATTAAGAACTTCTACGATAAAATTCAAATTTATAACCTCCTTTTTTATTGTCAGTTTATTATTATAACATAAAGTTTATGATATTAAAAGTAATTTTTTGCGGGCAAAACGTGGACAAAACCGTATTTTGGCATTTGTCCACGTTTTTTATTAATTCTATATAAAATTGCTGTAATTCAATATTTTCAACTATTTCATAGCTTCTTCAACTGCAACAGCTACAGCTACTGATGCACCAACCATAGGGTTATTTCCCATTCCGATTAATCCCATCATTTCAACATGTGCTGGTACTGATGAGCTTCCTGCAAATTGTGCATCTGAGTGCATTCTTCCCATTGTATCTGTCATACCATAAGAAGCTGGTCCAGCTGCCATATTATCTGGGTGTAATGTTCTTCCTGTTCCTCCTCCTGAAGCAACTGAGAAGTATTTTTTACCTTCTGCTAATCTTTCTTTTTTGTATGTTCCTGCTACTGGATGTTGGAATCTTGTTGGGTTTGTTGAGTTTCCTGTAATAGATACATCAACATCTTCCATCCACATAATTGCTACACCTTCTCTAACATCATTAGCTCCATAGCATCTAACTTTTGCTCTATCTCCATCTGAATATTTAATTTCTTCTACTACATTTACTTTTCCTGTGAAGAAATCAAAATCTGTTTTTACATATGTAAATCCATTAATTCTTGATATTACTTGTGCTGCATCTTTTCCTAATCCATTTAAGATAACTCTTAATGGTGTTTTTCTTACTTTGTTTGCTGAATTTGCAATACCAATTGCTCCTTCTGCTGCTGCAAAGCTTTCATGTCCTGCTAAAAATGCAAAACATTTTGTATCTTCTGATAATAGCATTGAAGCTAAGTTTCCATGTCCTAATCCAACTTTTCTATCATCTGCAACTGAACCTGGTATACAAAAGGCTTGTAATCCTTCTCCAATTGCTTTTGCTGCATCTGCTGCTTTTGTGCATCCTTTTTTGATTGCTATTGCAGCACCTAATGTATATGCCCAAGCTGCATTTTCAAAGCAAATTGGTTGTACTCCTTTTACTATTTCATATGGATTAAATCCTTTATCTATACATATTTTTAAAGCATCTTCAAAATCTTTAATTCCGTATTTTTCCATAACTGGTTTTATTTGGTCTATTCTTCTTTCATAACTTTCAAATGTTACTGCCATCTTTATTCCTCCTATAATATTTATATCTATTATTTAAAATTGATTAAAATTCCAATCGACTTTTATGTACGAGGGTCAATTTTCTTAACAGCCTCATCAAATCTTCCATAAGTACCTGTTGCTTTTTCAATTGCTTCTTTAGGATCTACACCTTTTTTGATGTTTTCCATCATTTTTCCTAAATGAACATATTTATATCCTATAATTTCATCATTTTTGTCTAATCCTAATTCCATTATATAACCTTCTGTTAGGTTTAAATATCTTGGCCCTTTTAATGTACTTGAATATATTGTTCCAACTTGTGATGTATGTCCTTTTCCTAAATCTTCAAGTCCTGCTCCTACTGGAAGTCCTCCTTCTGAGAAAGCTGTTTGACTTCTACCATATACTATTTGTAAAAATAATTCTCTCATGGCTGTATTGATAGCATCACAAACTAAGTCTGTGTTTAATGCTTCTAATATTGTTTTACCTGTTAATATTTCTCCTGCCATAGCTGCTGAATGTGTCATTCCTGAACATCCTATTGTCTCTATTAATGCTTCTTGGATTATTCCATCTTTAATATTTAATGTTAATTTACATCCTCCTTGTTGAGGTGCACACCATCCAATACCATGTGTTAAACCTGAAATATCTTTTATTTCTTTAGCTTTAACCCATTTTCCTTCTTCTGGAATTGGTGCTGGTCCATGATCTACTCCTTTACGAACATAACACATATCTTCTAATTCTTTTGAATATGTCATTTTAAATTGCTCCTTTCAATTCTAAGTTTATTTTTATATTTAATTAGAAAATTAAATATTAACATACATTTATTAGTATTTAATTTTCTAAAGAATAATATCTAATTTAAATTAATTATTAATTTTTTTATTTTTTTCAAATTCTTTTATTTGTTCCTCTGATATTAACAATTGATTTTTCTTTGCCTTTTTAAGTATCTCCTCATTTGGTTGATTTAAAGGCTTATCATCATCTGTATTATATGCAATTTTATTTTCTATATCTCTTATATATAAACCTGTTTCATAATTTTCTTTTCTTTTTATTATTTTAGCTCCTGTTAAATATTTATTTAGTATTTCTTTTTCTTTTTTACTTACTTGTTCTTCTCCAATACCTAAATATTCATATCTCCATATTATATGTCTTTCATAACTTGAAAAACTACTATGTTCTAAATCATCATAATTATATTCAACTTTAAATTTCATATTTTCAATTGTCATTGTTATATTAGACCACAATGTTCCTGTTTCTGATTTTCTAAACTCTTCTCTTAATTGTTTTATTCTATCATATAAAATTTTTACAAGTTTTAAATAATCATTCTCATCTAAATTGAATCTGTTAGGTATTTCGTAAACATTTACAGGCTTCTTTTTTAGTATTCCTTTAGGTATATAGTAAAAATATAGTTCTCCTGTTTGTTCTCCATTTTGCATATCTATCACTGAACTATAAAGATATAATTTATCCCATTTTTCTGGAATCATATAAAATAATCTTTTTTGAATATCTTCATATATTTCTTTTATCTTTTTTGTATGATTTAACATATCCTTTTATTCCCTATCTAACAAACTTTCACCTGTCATTTCTTCTGGTTTTTCTAGATTCATTAAATCAAGCATTGTTGGTGCTAAGTCTGCTAGCTTTCCACCTTGTTTTAATTTTAAATTTTTATCTGCTGAAACCAATATTAATGGTACTGGGTTTGTTGTGTGTGCTGTATGTGGTTCTCCTGTTTTATAATCTATCATTTGTTCAGCATTTCCATGGTCTGCTGTTATTAATAAATTACCTTGTTTTTCTTCTACTAATTTTACAACTTTTCCTACACATTCATCTATTGTTTCAACTGCTTTTATAGCTGCTGACAAGCTTCCTGTGTGTCCTACCATATCAGTATTAGCATAATTTAAAATTATAGCATCATATTTGTCTTGTGATATTGCATCTAATACTTTATCTGTAACTTCATATGCGCTCATTTCTGGTTGCATATCATATGTTTCTACTTTTGGTGATGGTACTAAAATTCTATCTTCCCCTGGATATTGTTTTTCTTCACCACCATTAAAGAAAAATGTTACATGTGCATATTTTTCTGTTTCCGCAATTCTTAATTGTGTATATCCATTTTTACTTATATATTCTCCAAATGTATTTTTTAATGGTTCTTTTTTAAATGCTACTTCTACATTTGGCATTGTTTCATCATAACTTGTGAAACATACAAAATATAAGTCTAAGTCTTTTTTAGTTTCAAAAGCATCAAATTCTGGATCTACTAATGCTCTTGTTATTTCTCTTGCTCTATCTGGTCTGAAATTAAAGAATATTACTGAATCATGTTTTCCAATAGTTGCAACTGGTTCTTCTCCATTGCATATTACTGTTGGTTCAACAAATTCATCAAAAACTTCTTTTTGGTATGAATCTTCTATTGCTTTTATGCTACTTCCTGCTTTATTTCCTTTTCCATTTACTAATGCATCATAACATTTTTGAACTCTTTGCCATCTTTTATCTCTATCCATAGCATAAAATCTACCTGATAAGCTTGCAATTTTTCCAATACCTTTTTCATCCATTTTTTCTTGTAATTTTAATATATAGCTTTCTGCTGATGCTGGTGGTGTATCTCTACCATCTAAGAAACAATGTACAAATACATTTTCAAAATCTCTTCTTTTAGCCATTTCTAGTAATCCATATAAATGTCTTATATGACTATGAACTCCACCATCTGAAACTAAACCTAAAATGTGTAATTTTGAATTATATTTTTTACAATTTTCAATTGCTGCTATAAATTCTGGGTTTGTAAAGAAATCACCATCTTCTATTGATTTTGTTATTTTAGTTAATTCTTGATACACAATTCTTCCTGCTCCAATATTTGTATGTCCTACTTCTGAATTTCCCATTTGTCCTTCTGGTAATCCAACTGCTAGACCACTTGTATAAATATCTTCATTTGGATAATTTCTCATTAGTTTATCAATATTAGGTGTTTTTGCTAGTTTTATTGCATTTCCATCTTTATTTGGATTATCACCAAAACCATCTAATATCATTAGCATTGTCAATTTATCTTTCATTTTTCCCCATCCTTTTCCAATGATTTTAGGGACGGAGCAAAAAATCACTCTTTAATTAAGTACATATTATTGCCTTAAATAAATATTTAATTTTCTGCGATAATCTGGAGCATGATTTTTTGCTCCGTCCCCAAAATCATTTAATAGTTTACTATTTTACTAAATTCTTCTGCTTTTAGGCTTGCTCCACCAACTAGTCCTCCATCTATATCTGACATTTCAAATAATTCTTTTGCATTTGTTGATTTTACGCTTCCACCATATTGAATTATAACCTCTTCTGCTACATCTTTTCCATATATGTCTGCAATTTTGTTTCTTATTTCTTTTATACTATTATTTGCATCTTCACTTGTTGCTGTTTTTCCTGTTCCGATTGCCCAAATTGGTTCATATGCAATTATTGTGTTTTTTACTTGTTCATCAGTTAATCCTTCTAATGCTAATTCTGTTTGTTTTGTAATTATTTCGACTGTTTTTCCTGCTTCTCTTTGTTCTAATGTTTCACCAACACATACTATTGGTTTTAATCCATTTGCAAATGCTGCTTTTATTTTTTTATTTACTGTTTCATCTGTTTCATTAAAATATTGTCTTCTTTCTGAATGTCCTATAATTACATATTCTACATTTATAGATTTTAACATTTTTCCAGAAACTTCTCCTGTATATGCTCCTTTTTCTTCAAAGTGCATATTTTGAGCACCTATTTTTATATTTGTATTTTGTGCTGTTAATAATGCATAAAATAAATCTGTATATGGTACACACAAAATGACTTCATTTTTTGTATCTTTTACTAATGGCTCTAATTCTGTTATAAATTCAATTGCTTCTCCTGGTAGCATATTCATTTTCCAGTTTCCTGCTATTACTTTTCTTCTCATATTTTTCCCTCCTTAATATAAGAAATATTGTTTCTATTCAAACGGATTTATAAGGGGATATAAATAAATATCCCCTTATAAATTATATTTATTTATCTTGTAAACATTCAATTCCTGGTAATTTTTTACCTTCTAAGAATTCAAGTGATGCTCCACCACCTGTTGAAATATGTGTCATTTTATCTTGTAATCCAGCTTTTCTAACTGCTGCTGCTGAATCACCACCACCAATTATTGTTGTTGCATCTATTTCTGATAATGTTTTTGCTATTTCATTTGTTCCAATTGCAAATTGATCAAATTCGAATAAACCTAATGGTCCATTCCATACAACTGTTTTTGCTTTTTGTAATTCTTCTTTAAACATTTCTATTGTTTTTGGACCAATATCAAATCCTTCCCATTCCTCTGGTATTTCTGTCCAAGCTACTACTTTGCTTTCTGTGTCTGGTTTAAATTCTTTTCCTATTTTTGTATCAACAGGAAGCATTAATTTAACTCCTCTTTCTTTAGCCTTTTCCATTGCTTCTTTAGCTAAGTCTAATTTGTCAACTTCACAAATTGAATTTCCTACTTCATATCCTTGTGCTTTGAAGAATGTATATGCCATTCCTCCACCAATCATTAATGTATCTACCTTTTCTAGTAAACTGTCAATTACACCAATTTTATCTGAAACTTTAGCTCCACCTAAAATTGCTACAAATGGTCTTTCTGGATTATTTAGAGCATTTCCTAAGAATTTTAATTCTTTTTCTATTAATAATCCTGATACAGCTGGTAAATATGCTGCTACACCAACTGTTGAACTATGAGCTCTGTGTGCTGCTCCAAATGCATCATTAACAAATACTTCTGCCATGCTTGCTAATTTTTTGCTAAATTCTGGATCATTATCTGTTTCTTCTCTATGGAATCTAACATTTTCTAATAATAAAATTTGTCCTGGTTGTAATTCTGCTGCTTTAGAAGTTGCATCTTCCCCAACAACATCATTTGCCATTATTACTTCTTTATCTAATAATTTTGATAATTCTTTTGCTACTGGTTTTAGAGAAAACTCTGGTTTTACTTCTCCTTTTGGTCTTCCTAAGTGTGAACATAAAACAATACTACAATTATTTTCTAGTAAATATTTTATAGTTGGTAATGCTGCAACTATTCTTGTATTATCTGTAATATTTTGATTTTCATCTAAAGGTACATTAAAGTCACATCTTACTAAAACTTTTTTTTCTTTTAAATCAATGTCTTTTATTGTTTTTTTATTCATTTTTTCTCCTCCTTTTATTGCCATAACCTTTTTCAGGTTTTATGCCATTAGGCCCAAAAACATCTATTTTTTCAGGCATTTTCATTTTATAACAAAAGTCTGCACATTTCAAGTATTTATTACTAATTTATTATTGGTTTTTTCATATTTTTTATTCATAAATTTACCATTACAGGACAAATTATAAAAAATAGACCTTTATTAATATTTAATAAAAGTCTATTTTTATCTATTTTATTATAAATTCAAATAAATTATTTTCCTAATTCAGCAAAATATTTTATTGTTCTTACCATTTGGCTTGTATATGAATTTTCATTATCATACCAAGATACAACTTGAACTTGATATAATCCTTCTTCTATTTTTGTTACCATTGTTTGAGTACTATCAAATAATGATCCATATGTTATACCAATAATATCTGAAGAAACTAATAATTCATCTGTATAACCATATGATTGGTTTGCTACAGATTTCATTTTTTCGTTAATTCCTTCAACAGTAACATCGTTACCTTTTACAACAGCAACTAATATAGTTGTTGAACCTGTTGGAACTGGAACTCTTTGAGCTGAACCAATTAATTTTCCATTTAATTCTGGAATAACTAATCCTATTGCTTTTGCTGCACCTGTTGAATTTGGTACAATACTTACAGCAGCAGCTCTAGCTCTTCTTAAGTCACCTTTTCTATGTGGTCCATCTAATAACATTTGATCTCCTGTATATGCATGTACTGTTGTCATTATTCCTGATTGGATTGGTGCATATTCATTTAGTGCTTTTGCCATTGGTGCTAAACAGTTTGTTGTACATGATGCTGCAGATATTATTTTATCATCAGCTGTTAATATATCTTCATTTACTCCAAATACTACTGTTTTTAAGTCGCTTCCTGCTGGTGCAGATATAACAACTTTTTTAGCTCCTGCATCAATATGAGCTTGCGCTTTATCTTTACTTGTATAGAATCCTGTGCATTCTAATACAACATCAACTCCAATTTCTCCCCAAGGTAAATCTTTTGCATCTTTTTCTGCATAGATTTTGATTGTTTTTCCATCTACTGTAATTGAATCTTCTCCTGCAACTACAGTTTCTGCTTTTTCATATCTTCCTTGTGCAGAATCATATTTTAAAAGGTGTGCAAGCATTTTTGGACTTGTTAAGTCATTTATTGCAACAATTTCATACCCCTCTGCTCCAAACATTTGTCTAAATGCTAGACGTCCAATACGTCCAAAACCATTAATGGCTACTTTTACTGACATAATATCTTCCTCCTTTATAGTCAAATAATCAGTAACTATTTAACTTTTTGTTTATAGTATTTCCCTTATTTCTAAGGCAATACTATTTTATATCAAAAAATTTTACTTTTCAAGTATTTATTTTACTTTTTTAATTCCAATAAAAATGATAGAGCAAAATTTTGCTCTATCATCTTTCTGGTTTAGCGTGTTATTACAAACACGCCAACACTTTCATCATCCCAACTAGATGGCCATTGAAATTTTATGTTGTTCAAAAAGATCACATTCTGTGTAAATCTTTTCTCTGACCATCCTTTTTCTTCATCATATCGAAGGAAGTGAAAATCTCTTATCCTCATTTTTCCCCATTCTCTATATGTTTTTACAAATAATGCAACAATATATTGATTATCTTGTAAATTCATATTAGAAATATGTTCAAGTATTTCGTCTTTGTCTCTTAGCAAAATTTCTTCTGCATCAAGTTCAAGTACCTGTAAATCTGATAAGAACAATTCTTTAACTTCATTTGCTGAGAAATATTCTTGTTCAATATCTTTCTTTCCAGATATTACACCTAAGCGATAAAAACTCCGATCTGATGAATCAGTACTTCCAATAGCATGTGAAAAACAGTTTGTATTGTTTCTAACAATTGTATTATTGTAATTTTCCCATTTAAGTGGTTGATGAACATTTTGTTTAATTCTTTCTACAGTCTTTTCCATCTGCTGTGCCTCCGTTTTTCCAAAAATATACGCTGTTACATAACTATATTTTACCATATCAGTTCACATAATGCAACATGTCTCGTATTGTGTTAAATTAGACTTAATTATTTATCACCATACAATTTTTCTAAAACTATTAAAAACATCGCATGTGACCAACCAAGACCAATTACCCAATTAGGTTTTAAAGTTTCATTATTTACTTGTTCACCTAATAAATAATGTTTTCCTGCAGTTTTTACCACAAAGTCAAATGCTTCTTTTGCTTTTTTCTTTTCTCCACTTTCTAAATAATATAATGTCATCCATAAATTAGCTATTGGCCAAGGATTTCCATCCATATAATTATCTTGTTCAAATCTTTGATATCCACCTGTATATGTACGTAAATGTAAGTTTATGCTTTCTACTGTATTTTTTACTTTTGTTTCTTTTGGTTTAAAAATATTAAATGGTATTATTGCACCCAATATACTTATATCCATTTTTTTATCTTCTGGATTTCTTATATATGCTTTCTTAGTTTCGTCATACATATTTTCATTTATATAATTTTTTATTCCTACTTGTATTCTTTCAATTTCTCTTTCATTTTTCTGAATTTTCTCTTCTTTTAATCTGTTATTTTCAAATCCAGATACATTTGTTCCAAGTACTCTATAAATGCCTAAAATGCTTTCAAATGCTGCATATATACTAGCTAATGAATATAAATGAATACCTTCACACATTTCCCAAAGATCATAACTGATATGATATTTATGTATTTTTCCAGTTCTTTTTTTAGTATCTTCTTCTATTTCTTGTTTTACTACATCTTTGTCTCTTTCTTCTATTCCATCAATATCTAACCAGTCTTTTACATATTTTTTAAGAAAATCTATTGCTTTTTCGCACATGCTTAAATTATCTTTTAAAAACTTTTCAGATTTTGTAACTTTATAATGCTCATATACTCCATAAACTACACTTGCTGTTTCGTCTATTTGATATCCCCAACATGGTGCTAATTTTCCATCTGTAAAAAATCTTTGTTCCCACATTCCATTTTTACTTTGTGTTTTTTTACAAAATGTTTTATAAAATTTTTCTGTTTCTTTTTCCATTTTTACAATATCCATTGCCTTTGTCATAAATACCGCATCACGTGGCCAGCAATATGCATATCTTCCGCATTTTGTAAAGTTTTCGTCTATTTCAGGTGATGCAATTATTCCACCTGTTTCATAATTTGTTAGTAATGGAAATAATAAAATACTTCTTTTGTATATTTCGTAAATTCTATCTTCATAACTATTTTTTGTTTCTTTTAAATTTAACCCATTATGTGTTTTTAAATATTTTCTCCAATATGCTTTTGTATTTACATACTCTTTATTTAAATCTATTTTTGTAATTCTATCTATTTCGTCTTCCATTGCAGAAACATTTTTATTTTCGTCTACTAATACACATATATCTAAAACCTTTTTCTCTTGTGGCTTTATTGTTCCTATATCAAAACAAATACTTGCATCTTTTGACATTCCTATATAATCTTTGTCATAAATGTCACCTGTTTTTATTTTTTCCTTGCTTCCATTTATTTGATGTTTTATTATTTTATATCCTTTAGCAAATGTTGATACAGAAAAATCATGTGCATATTGCATCATTCCATTATCAATTACTTTACAACCAACAAAATTATTTTGATCTGATAATAATTCTGAATGTATATAAAATTGTATATCTAAATCTATTTGAGCTTCATTTAAAAATGTATATCTTTTTACCATTACATTTTCTTTTAATAATATATAATCTGTTGCAACTACTTTTAAATTAAAATAAGTATTAGTAACTTCTGTATTTAACACATTTGTATCTGTATCATAATATTGTTTATATACATTATTTATATCATCATGTAAATATATTAAATCTGATTGATTTATTTTAACTCCTGTATGGAAAAAATTTATATATTGTTTATTATCTTTACTAGGAAAATATAATCTTTGTAATTCACCTTTACCTGTAAAAGTTGCTAACATATTTTTATTTCCTATAATAGCTTCATTTAAATATTTCTCACTCATTTTATCTTACACAATCACTCAAACAGATTATTTTTCTGTTTGAGTGATTCCTTTCTACTTTTTAACCTTCTATAACATTTAAAATCTGTTGTTCTAGGTCTTTTATCTTTTCGTTTATTCTAAACATATCTTCATCTCTTAAGTTTTTATCATCTACATCTTTTCTTACATATGAATCCATATCATTTATCTCACTTCTTAGTTTTTCTAATCTTTCTAAGATTTCAACTCTTACTGTTTTATCTATTTTTCTTTCTATCTTATGTGTCATTTCTACATTAATATTATCTAATTCATATGTTTCTCCAAATTCTGGAATTAATACTGGGATATTTGTCTCTGTTTCAATTTTATCTTTAAATACATCTTGAGAAGTTGGCTCTCCATGTACTAAAAAGATATGTTTTGGTTTTTTAATAAATGAATATATAAAATTCATTAATCCTTCTTGATCTGCATGTCCTGAATATCCTTCTATATATTCTATTCTAGCATTTACAGCAATTTCTTCTCCAAATATTTTTACTTTTTTTGCTCCATTTACAATATCATATCCTAATGTTCCTGGTGCTTGGTATCCAACGAAAAGAATTGTTGATTTCGGATTCCATAAATTATGTTTTAAATGATGTTTTATTCTACCTACATCACACATTCCACTTGCTGATATTATAATACTTGGTCTTTCGTCTTCATTTAATGCTTTTGATTCATCTGCTGTTCTTGTAAATTGTAATCCTGGAAATTCAAGTGGATTATCACCTTTTAAAATTTCTTCTTTTACTTCTGGCTCAAATAAATTTGTATTTTCTCTAAATACTTCTGTTGCAGAAATTGCAAGTGGACTATCAACATAAACAGATGAATTCATTATTGTTTTATATTTTCTTCTAAATTCAACATCTTCTTTATGTTGGTCTTTTAGTTTATTTATTTCGTATAATATTTCTTGTGTTCTTCCTACTGCAAATGATGGTATTACTACTGTTCCGCCATTATCTAATGTCTCAGACACTATATTTAAAAATAATTCTGCTTTTTCATTAATTTTCATATGTAATCTGCTACCATATGTTGATTCCATAACTAAATTGTCTGCATCTTCTATCATTGTTGGAGAATCTAGTAATGGAATATCATTATTTCCTAAATCTCCTGAAAATACGGTTTTAATTTTTTTACCGTTTTCTTCTACCCAAACTTCTATAATGCTTGAACCCAACATATGTCCTGCATCATTAAATCTTACATGTATTTGTGGTGTTATTTCTATGATTTCATCATATTGAACAGGTTCAAATATTTCCAAACACTTTGCAGCTTCTTCTGCTGTATATAGTGGTGGACGTTCTTTTTCGCCTTTTCTCATCCTTTTTCTATTTTTCCATTCTGCTTCCATTTCTTGAATGTGTCCACTATCTGGTAACATTAAGGCACATAAGTCACAAGTTGCTTTATGTGCATATATTCTATTTCTAAAACCTTCATTATATAATTTTGGTATTCTTCCTGAATGATCTATATGGGCATGTGTTAATAGCATAAAGTCTATTTCTTTTGGGTCATATTCAAATGGATCTGCATTTTGTTCTTCTAGTTCTGCTTTTCCCTGCCACATTCCACAATCTACTAAGAATTTTTTTCCTGCTGCTTCTACTAAATAGTTAGAACCTGTAACTGTTCTTGTTGCTCCTAAAAAAGTTATTTTCATAAAGTTCCTCCTTATATTTTAATATTTATACTCAATTACTAAAAACTTTGTTTTTTATATCTTTAGCAAAATATTTTTACTTTTTTATTAAATCTAATTGCTAAATCTTTATTAACAAGTTTTTCTGATTTTTCTAATTCTACTTTTTCTTCTGTATTATTTCCATCAAATATCTGAACCATATATTTAATATTTTTATTTTCTTTATTTTTTTCTTTTATTAATTTTACTTGTAATTCTTCTAAGTTTATACTTCTGTTTTGAAATATATATTTCAAAAGTTGATAATTAAACTCTTCTTGTTTAGAAAGTTTTTCTATTACCTTTAATTTATGTGCCTTATTCAATATTTTTATTTCTATATCATGATATTCTTTTTTAAGATTTTTTTCTTCATATATACTGTTTTCATAGCTATATGGTAACATTGAATAATATCTATATTTATATATAAATTTTATGATTTCTGATTTTGTTGTACATTTTTCTAATTTTATTTCTAAACATTTTAAAAACACTTTTTGTATTTCTAATTTAGTTTTCTCTATTTCTTTATCTATATCTTCAACTTCTATAAGCTTTAAGTATTTATTCTTTTTTTCTAATTCATTTTTTATTTTTACATATTGTTTTGGTTTTAATAATTCATTTAATTTGTTAAATTCTTCTAAGTATTCATTTCTTTCATCTGCCATTATTTGAGCCAAAATTCTCATGCTAAATATTTTCTCTTCAAGTGATAGTTTTTCATTTCTTTTTACATATTCTTCTTGTAGTAAATCTTTATTATTAATTGTTTCATCTATTTTTTTTATTTCTTTTGTTAATTTTTTCTTTTCTTTTGTTACATTTTCTACAAATGTTTTATTGTCTGTCATCTTTTCTAATTTAGATTGTATATCATCTTTTAATTCTAGATATCTTTTTTTATTTTTTTGATTATATTTTATTTCCATAAATACTGATATTTTTTCTAACAATTTTATAAATTCTTCTGTAAGTTCTTTTCCATATTGCTCATTTAATTTGTCTGTAAATTTTTCCATATAATCTATCATAATTTCCTTGTTGTTAATCCAATCTTCCATAAATTCATTCCCTACAAGTAAAATTAGGTTTTGATAAATTAAATTATGATTTACACTCTCTATCTCTCGTGTTATTGTTGTCCATGAATATCCATTAAAATCTCTAAGTGGTTCTACCGAATTTATATTATTACCTGTATTTATTAAATCTGATAATGTTTCATTTATTAAAAAATATTTATCTTGAATTATCATATTTCTTTTTGATATTTTAGATATACAATATAAAACTTTTCTTTCTATGTTTTGGCAAACTATTCTTTTCTTGTTTTTTTCTACTAAAAATGTTTTGTTTCCTAATATTTTATTTTGCTCTGAATTTGGAGTAACCAATATTATTTCATTACAATTTTCTTGTATTTCATTTATTACATTTTCTATCAATTCATCTTTGGTTAATACGTTTTGTTTTACTTTTTTATAATCTTTATAAGATGTTTCTATTTTATATAAAATGCTAAGGAGAATACTTTTGGTATTTTCTGAAAATGACTTTTTTTCTAATACTTTTTCTAATGTGTTATTATAGTCTTTTTTTACTATTTTTTCTATTAGGTTATCTATGTTACTTTCATTTTTCTTTGGCAATTTTATTCTCCTTTCCTGATGATTTTGGGGACGGAGCAAAAAATCATGACTAAATTCAACTCCCATTAAATAATTAATTTCTTATAATAATCTGGTGCATGATTTTTTGCTCCGTCCCCAAAATCATGCCCCAAAATTTTAAGTTTCTTCTTTTGTACTCATCTTCAATTCATTTAATCTCTCTAATGTCATTAATACTTCTCTTGGTTTGCTTCCTTGATATCCTGATATTACTCCTCTTTCTTCCATTTGGTCTATTATTCTCCCTGCTCTTGCATAACCAACTTTAAATCTTCTTTGAATAAATGATGTTGACGCTTGTCCTGTTTCTACAACTGTTTGAATTGCATCCATTAAAAATGGATCTGTGTCATCATCTTCTGCTTGTTCTGTTGCTAATTCTTTATCTGATTTGTTACTATTTTCTATACTTTCTAAGATATCTTCACTATATGTTGCTGTTCCATTTGATTTTATAAAATCTACTATTTTTTCTACTTCATCATCTGAGACAAATGCGCCTTGTATTCTTGATGGTTTTGAAGCTCCTGATGGGAAGAATAACATATCTCCTTTTCCTAAAAGTTTTTCTGCTCCAACACTGTCTAAGATTGTTCTTGAGTCTACTTGTGATGATACTGCAAATGCTATTCTTGATGGTACATTTGCTTTAATTAATCCCGTAATTACATCAACAGATGGTCTTTGTGTTGCAATTACCAAATGCATTCCTGCTGCCCTTGCTTTTTGTGCTAAACGGCATATTGCATCTTCTACATCATTTTTTGCAACCATCATTAAATCGGCTAACTCGTCTATAATAATTACAATTTGAGGTAATTTTCCTGCTTCATTTTCTTTCTCTATTGCTTTATTATATCCTTTTAAATCTCTAACACCTTTACTTGCAAATTTATTGTATCTATCATCCATTTCTTGCACTGCCCAAGCTAATGCTCCTGCTGCTTTTCTTGGATCTGTTACTACTGGAATTAATAGATGTGGAATCCCATTATATACAGATAGTTCAACTACTTTAGGGTCTACCATTACAAATTTTACTTCACTTGGTTTCGCATTATAAATTATACTTGTTATTATTGTATTTACGCATACACTTTTACCAGATCCTGTTGAACCAGCAATTAATACGTGTGGCATTTTTCCTATATCTGCTAATTGAACATTTCCTGCTACATCTTTCCCAAGTCCTACTGTTAATTTTGATTTGTTGCCTTTAAATTCATCACTATCCAATATTTCTCTAAAATGTACTACTTCTTTTTCTTTATTTGGTACTTCTATTCCAACTGCTTGTTTTCCTGGTATAGGTGCTTCAATTCTAATTGTTTCTGCTGCTAAATTTAACGCTATATCATCTGCTAAATTAGCTATTTTACTAACTCTTACACCTTCTGCTGGTTTTAGTTCATATCTTGTAATTGCTGGTCCTACTGATACATTTTCAACTTTTGCAGATACGCCAAAACTGTATAATGTTTTTTGTAATTTTGTTGCTGTATCTGTAAGTGCCTTTGCTCCACCTTTTAATGCTTTTTTAGATGGCTTGCTTAATAATTCTACTGGTGGATATTCATAATGTTCATCTTCAACTACTTGTGCATGTTCCAATTGTAATACTGCTTTTTTCTTTTCTTCTTTTTGTTCTTCAACATCTTTAAACAAATTATTTTCTAAGACATCTGGTTCCATTACTTCTTTTTTGAATTTTCCTTGTCTTTTTGTTTCCTTTGTTAAAGGTTCTATATCATCATTTGAATGGTCATATTTTTTTAATCCTGGCTTTTCTGTTTCTCCATCTATAATTCTTCCACCAAAATTAATTTTAATTTGGTTTTCCATTGGATTTTTTTCTTCTTGTTGTTGCATTCTAGCAAACTCAATTTGGGCTCTTCTTTCTTCTCTTTGCCTTTTTCTTCTTTGTGCAGGTGATTCTACTTCTTCTTTTGGTTCTCTTTGTTCTTTTGCCATTTGTTGTCTTCTTTCGAATCTTTCTTCTCGTTTATCTTCTATTTTATCCATTATATTATTTATTATTTCTGATGGATTTATTCCAAACGTAAATACTAATAAGATAATTGCCATACCTGTACAGAATATTATTGCTCCAACTATTCCTAATAATTTTACAAGTGCTACTGCTCCTACTGCTCCTACTGCTCCACCGCCTTTGCTTTGTGTTCCATAATTGTATGCATCTTGAACAATATCTCCTATTTCTTTATTTGCTTGTAATTCTCCTGCTGAAATTTGGAATACACTAAACACTATTGCTAAACTTACTATTGCAACTCCATATTGTATTAATTTTGAGGTTATTTCTTCACTATCTTCTGATGCTAATTTTATCGCTATTGCAAAAGTTCCAATAGGTAATACATATTGCATTATTCCTAAAATTCCACCAAATATTTGATTTAATTCTACTCCTATTATTCCTGATTTGGTATATATTAAAACGCCTAAAAGAACACTAAGTAATATTAGTGTAACTACTGCTATATCTAATTTTGACGTTGTTTTTTTCTTCTTATATCTTCTTTTTTTCTTTGCCATTATTTTACCATCCCTTAATTTTAAAAGTCAGATTTCAAAAGTCTTTTGTTTTTTTGACTTCTGGCCTCTGACTTTTGTTATTTTTTATTTTAATTCTTTTCTACTATTTTCAATTGTTTTTATTGTGTCTTCTAAAGAAATTTGCATTAAATTTAATGCTTCTGAAATATTTGTTCCAAGTTTATTTAAAGTCTCATTTAATACATTTTCTGTATTTTCAAGAAGACTATCAGCATATTCTTTAGTTCCTTTAGAAATTTCTCTTGACATTTCGTTTGCTGTTTCTATTATTTCAGCTTTTTGATCATATGCTTTTCTTGTAATTTCATGTTCATCTATCATTGATATTATTCTATTTTCTGCTTCTTTTACAATTCCATCTGCTTCTTTTTGGGCTTCTACCAATATACGTTGTCTTTCTTCTTTTACCCATTTTGCTTGTTTTAATTCATCTGGAAGTTTTATTCTAATTTCTTTTATTAAATCTAACATATCATCTTTGTCAACTATTCCTTTTGTTGTAAATGGTAGATTTCTACTATTTTCTAATATATCTTCTAAAGTTTCTAATAATGTAAATATTTCCATGGTTTTGCCCCTTTCTTACTATCTTATTTTTATAAAAATAAGATGCACACGACCATATCTCCTTTGGTTTTCTATCTTTATATTCAAATTTTCTATTTGTTTTGTTATTCTTTTTTCTTCATCTGTTTCAATAATTATAGTTCCATCTTTGCTTAACAAATCTTTTTCTATTATTTTTTTTACTGATTCATATACAAAATCTGTTTTATAAGGTGGGTCTATATAAACTATATCTATTTTATTTTGTATTTTATCTAATACTTTTTCAAATGACATTTCATATAATGTTACTATATTATTTAAATGTGTTTTTTCTATATTTTTTTTTATTATTTCAATTGCAGATTTATTTTTTTCACAGAGTATTACTTCTTTTGCACCTCTACTTGCTGCTTCTAATCCTATAGCTCCACTTCCTGAAAATAAATCTAAAAAAAAGCTTTCTTGTATTTCATTTTGTATTATATTAAATAGGGATTCTTTTACTCTATCTAATGTAGGTCTTGTTGTATCTCCTTCTAATGAGTGTAGCTTTGTCCCTCTTGATTTTCCACTTATAATTCTCATATTTTCCCTCTTATGATATTACTATTTTATTCTTTTTTCAAATATTGGTCAATAGTATTAATAGAATTGTAACATACATTTAACAGTTCTGTAATATCTTTCCTTTTTATTGACATTAAGCACCAAATAATACATTATTTGATGCTTAACAAAGAGAAACAAGTTTAATTTTATTTTTTATAATTTACGATTCATCATCGTCATCATATCCATAATAGTCATCTGAATAATAGTCGTCATAATATCCTATTATATATATAATAGTTATAAATATTTCTATTCCAACAATCAGAGCAATTATCAATGGCCAATTTACTTTTATTCTTTCCCAGAATTTTAATTTAGATTCGACTGGATATATTGTATCTTTTTCAAATATCAATATTCCTTTCCTATCATTTCTAATTATAATATTACCATTTTCTTCTGTTTGTTTACTTATTTCTAAATTGGTAAGCTTTTCCCAATCAGAATCTTCTAATTTGCCATATCTTTGTTCATGAGTTATAGCATTTTGTATTTTGCTTATTTCGCTTTTTGAAAACGAATTATAAAATCCACTTGCTGATATAGCAATATATGCAACAACAGCTATAGCAATTCCCATAATAATTGCACTAACAAAAGATATTTTTGAACTTGTTGTATTTTCTGTTTCTCTCATTCATTTTTGCTCCCCTTTTTAATTAAAATCAGGTTATTAGTTACATTTAAACTTGTTTCTGGACAAATATTTTATCATACTTTTATATTCATTTCAATAGAAAAAGACCACTTTAAAAGTAGTCTTTTGTAAGTTATTATACATTTTCGTCTTTATTTACATCTTTTAATAATTCTAATTGTGATA
Source organism: uncultured Clostridium sp. (assembly GCA_905213875.1). GTDB lineage: Bacteria > Bacillota > Clostridia > TANB77 > CAG-508 > CAG-269. Next base: position 3,416 of record CAJMJN010000008.1, on the reverse strand, counting down.
TTAATAAAGATTCCATTTTTGCTTTATATATATCAAATTGTTTTTTTACATCTTCTAATTCTTTTGTTTTTGCAATTATTTCGTTGTCTAGAGCATCTACTCTTTTTTGAGCTGTACCTTTAGCTTCACTTACAATTTGGTCAGCTTGTTTTTGAGCTACATTTTTTATATCTTCTGCTGTAGTTTGTGCCATAACTAATGTGTTTTGTAAAGTAGATTCTATACTTTTATAATGTTCTAAACTATTATTTAATTCTTCTACTTTATTTCTTAATTCTGATACTTCTTTATAGTTTTTTGTGTAATCTTCTGTTAAATCATCTAAGAAATCATCTACTTCTTCTACACTATATCCATTCATCATTTGTTTTGCAAATTTTTTATTTTCTATATCTAATGGTGTAATCATTGTATTTCCCCCTTGTGGATACTATTAGTTAACTCCGTTATTTTTTAACCAAGAAACTGAAAGTTTATTTTTCATTTCTTCTCTTGCCATTTCATTTGTAATTTCATAATTTGATGGTGCTGCTAAAAAGATAGAATTTGATACTTTTTGAATATATCCATCTAATGCATAAACTCCACCACTAACAAAGTCAACGATTCTTCTTGCTACATCTTTGTTAACATATTCTAAATTAATTATTACAGATTTCTTTTCTTTTAAGAATGAACAAATTTCATCTGATTGTTCAAAAGTTGTTGGTTGAGATATAACCATTTTTATTGCATTTGTTTGTGATTGTGGCATAGCTACAACTTTATTATTATTTTTTCTTCCGCCAAAGAATTGTTTTTTGTTATCTTCTTGATATCCTTCTTCTTCATCTTCGTTTTCGTATCCATATACATCTTCATCTTCATATGTATCTTGGTCAGCTGTATCCATTCCAAACAAATCCCACACTTTATTCATTAATGCTCCTGACATAAAAAAACCTCCTAAAATACTTTCCTTCGTTATTTACTTTTTAAGTATCTACTTTTTTTGTCATATTGTCAATATTTTTTTATAATGTTTTTATATTTTAATATTTCTGTAATATTTTTGTAATATTTATTTTACTTTGCTTAAATCTGGATTTACTAAAATTTCGTCATATATCGAAATTTTCTTATATGTTGATATCTCTGAATTAGATAGTCCTAATTTTTTCAATTCTTCACTTGTATAAGAATCTACTATTGAATATTTGTCTCCTTGTCTTTTTACTTTTACTAATATTTTGCTTAAATATCCTGCCCTATTTCTTATTACATAATTTAAATCATTTTCTTGTACTATGGCTTGGTTTGGTACTTTTAATCCAGATGCGCTCCACCAAATTAAATCAAAAGTTATTTTTCTATAATTTATTAGTTCTTCAATTTGTTTTTGCACTTTTAAAATTATTACAACTTCATTATTTTCATCCTTTATTAAGTTCGTTATTTCTGCTAAAATTTCAGCATTATTTGAAAGTCTTACTTTAACACTATCTCCTACTTTAGCATTTTGAGCTTCTTCTGACGAACTTATTGTTGCTATGTAACATTCGAAGTTATCTATTACTTTTCCACATTCTTCATTAGATGCTACAATTTTTCCTGTATTTAAATTTAAGCTCTCAAGATATTCTTTATTTAATGAGCTAAAATTGTCTGGCGTTAATGTTTCTTCTAGTCCATCTACCCTATATGATACAATTCCACTCATCGGAGCTTTAACATATTCTGCTCCTGAATTAAGTTCTGTTTCATATTTTTTTCTTTCTTCAATTAATTTTCTTAAATATGAACCTTGTGGACTTGCCTCACCTGCTATTTTAGCCTTTTTACTAACTAGACTTTCTATTTCTTTTTTATATTCTGTCAATTTTGAAATATCATTTACTTTATTTATATCTTGTATTTTATCATCTATCTGATTTTCCAAAATTTTGGCATCTGATGTAAAAACACCTTCTTCTTGCGACATTGCGTCTTGTATTTTAACATCTAAATCAGCTATTTTTTGTTTTAAGTTTTCTTCATTTGTGCTATAGTATCTAAATATATTTTCATTTACCGCTGCCCTTGAACCTTCTCCTATTATTTGTTCCATTCCATTTTTATAATTTTCGCCTTTTACAACTTTCTCATTTCTAATTACATATCCTATATCTGTCTCTTCTTTATATAATTTTCCATTTTCCACTGTAAATACATTTGTTGGCTGTTTTATTAATAAATAAATAATGTAAAACAAATATATAAGTAACATAACACCAGCAATATATATAACTAACACTTTCTTTTTGTTCTTTACTTTTTTACCTTCTGTTTGTTTATTCAATTTAAACCCTCCAAAATAATTTGTAGATTATTTTGTACTGTATTTTCTGTATCTAACCAAATTGTTTGTTTATTCTTTTTAAACCATGTCATTTGTCTTTTTGCATATCTTCTTGTTTCTTGTTTTATTTTTTCTATCATTTCTTCTTTGGTTAAATCTCCATTTAAATATTCTACTACTTCTTTATAACCTAATCCCTGCATTGCTGTTGGGAATTTCTTATATTTATTATATATATTTTCAACTTCTTCTATTAATCCTTGTTCTATCATCAAGTCAACTCTTAAATTTATTCTTTCATATAATTTTTCTCTTGGCATATTTAAACCATATACAAGATAATCAAATTCTGGCTCTTTTTCTCTTGATTTTCTTTCTTGTTCTGTTTTGTTATATCCTGTAGCATGATAAATTTCTAAAACTCTAATTATTCTTTTTTTATCATTTGCACTTATTTTTTTCATTGCCTCTGGATCTATTTTTTCAGCTTCCTTATATAAATCTTCTAGGCCTTTTTCTTCTGCCTGTTTTTCTAATTGTTTTCTATAATTTTCGTCAAATTCAATATTTGGATACTCAATTTCATATATTAAACTATCTACATATAATCCTGTTCCACCAACTACAATTGGAACTTTCCCTTTTTCTATAATCTCTCTTATAGCTTTTTTTGCATCTTTTTTATAATCTGCAACACTATATCTTTGCTCAGGTGATATAGTGTCTATCATATAATGTTTTATTCCTTGCATTTCTTCTAAAGTTGGTTTTGCAGTTCCTATATTCATTTCCTTATATATTTGCATAGAATCGCATGAAACAATTTCTCCATCTATTTTTTTAGCTAATTGTATAGATAATGCTGTTTTACCTGATGCTGTTGGACCACATATTACAATTACTTTTTTCTTTTCCATTTGCTAGCCTCATTTCTTTATGTTATTTTACATTTTCACTCTCATTTGATATTTCATTTATTTTATTTGATTTATATACATCTAAAATTCCATTTTGTATATTTTTCATATACCCATTTTCTACAAACATACATATAATAAATATCATTATAATTATACATGATTTTATTTTAAATGTATTT
>CAJMJN010000007.1 GCA_905213875.1 uncultured Clostridium sp. | reverse complement strand
TTTTATTAAATTTTCTTTACATTTTCCTGTTTTTTATCATTTTGGAACTTTTTACCATTTTTATGTCCCTACGTCAGGTATTTTCCCCCTATTCTTTTGTTTGATACTTTAATCTAACAATATCTAAAATTATGTTATCACAACGTATTATTTTTTGCAAGCACTTTTAATTGTATTTTAATTTTGTAACATTTTTGTAATAAAAATAGACATGTTAAATATTAACATGCCATAATATTTAATTATTTTAAATATATATTTGGATCTACTTGAATTGAATCCTTTAATATTTCAAAATGTAGGTGAGCTTCATCAGCTATTTCAAATGCCGCTGTATTTCCAACAGTCCCAATACTTTGTCCTTTTTCTACTTTTTCGCCTTCTACAACAAATTCTGAACTTAATAAATTAGAATATACTGTTTGATATCCCTTGTCATGTTCAATAACTATTGTTAATCCATATCTTGGATCATTTTTTATAGATTTAACTTTTCCTGTTTCTGCTGATTTCACAACTGTAGTTTTGTCAGCTTTTATATCTATTCCCAAATGTGTTGTCCATTCTTGTAAAGTATTTGAATATATAAGATTATCTTTTGCATATTCTTTTACTATTTCGCCATCTATTGGCTTTTCAAAACTAAGTTCTTTATTCTCTGTTGCTTTAGAGTCTGCTGTTTTATTTGTACTTTCTGTTTTAGTGTTTGTATTTTTTGAATTTGTTGTACTTGTATTTTGTTTTGATATATTTGTCTTGTTGTCTGTGTTTGTTGTATTATTAGCATTATTTTTAACACTTGTATTTACATTTGTGTTATTTGATATTTCATTTTTAGATTGTTCTACAGATTTTCCTATTTCAGTACTAACACTTGCACTATTAGTATTGTTTTGTATATTTTGTAAATTCTGTTCATTTTGTTTAGCCATGCCTTCTAAATCGATTGCTCCATTTTGTACATTATCACTTAGTGATTTGCTATAAATAAGCAATCCTACTAAAATTACAACTAAAGCTGCAACTCCAATAATGGAATACATTGTTATTTTATCTTGAACTTTTTTATTATCGTTTTTTCCTCTTCTATCCCTTCTCATATAATCCTCCTTAAAATTTTTATTAATACAAGTATTTCCTATTTTGAGGAGATTATACATTTATACTTATTATTTTTATAAATATCTATAATAAATTTACTTCTTTTATTTCCACACCAGAATAAAAATGATTTATTATTTCTTTATAATTTTTTCCTTGTTTAGCCATAGCGTCAGCTCCTGTTTGACTCATTCCTACGCCATGTCCATATCCTTTTACTGTAAATTTTATTTTGTCATTTTCTTTTGAAATTTCAAAATTAGTTGATTTCAATCCCAATAGTGTTCTTGTTTCAACACCTGATATTTCATGATTTCCAAATTTTACAGTTTTTACTCTTCCACTGTCTGTATATTCTAATATTTTTAGATTTTCTTGATTACTAAAATCTATACTAATGTCTGAATATTTTGTTTTAAGTTTTTCTATCAATTCATCTTGTGTAAGTTCTACTTCTGATTCATATTGTTTGTATCCTTCTTCCCCAGCAGTTTCAACCACTTGTAAATACGGTAGTCCAGTTCCTCCCCACACATTTACTGGCAATTCTGTTTTTCCTCCACTATTTGCATGGAAAAATGCATTTATTGGTTGGTTTTGATAAGTTACAATTTGTCCTTGTGTTTCTTGTATGCATTTTTGTATTTTTTCCCAGTTACTTTCTCTTTTGCTCTCTTCCCACCTAGAAAATCTAGTTTCTTTATCAACCCATGCTTGGCAACAAGTTGAATCATCACATATATCTGCATTTTCATGTTTTTTGTTATTAATTTTATAAATTGTATATGTCCTTGCAACTACTGCTTGAGCTTTTAAGGCTTCTATTTCATAATCTGCTGGCATTTCTGCTGATACTACATTGCACAAATAATCATCTATATTTACTTGCTCTACTTCTCCTGTTTTTTTATGTAGTAATTTTATTGTTCCATAATTTTTATAATTATATGTACTTTTTATATTTTCTTGTGTACTATCAGTATTTTCTATGATTTCATTATTTGACTTTGAAGAAGTTTCAACAAATTTTGCATCTTTTTTAGTTAATATTGCTGGTAAAAAGAAACATACTAGTATAAAAGCTATAAAATATAAAATTACTTTTTTCATTTTTATTACATCCTTTTCCTTTTTATTATGAACTTAGTTTCATTTTCATACTACTCAGTATTTTTCTTTCTATTCTTGATACTTGAACTTGTGTTATTCCTAATATTTTTGCAACTTGTGCTTGTGTTTTTTCCTTATAAAATCTAAGTAAAATAACTTCTTGTTCTCTTTTCTTTAGTCCTTTTATTAACTCATTTATTGCTATTTTATTTGTTATTATTTCTTCTTCATCTTTTTCTGTTGTTATTTTATCTTTTAAGCTTATGCTATTCCCGTCTTTATGATTAATATATGTTGCATCTTCTATTGATTCTACATTTCTTGTTGCTTCTATGGCTAATATTATTTCTTCTTTTCCTACTTTTAACTCTTTTTGTAGTTCTTTAATTGTTATTTCTTCTCCTTTTTTATTTAAATATTGTCTTTGTATTTCTTTTATTTTTATTCCTAGTTCTTTTATGGTTCTACTTACTTTTACTGGTCCATCATCTCTAATATGTCTTTTTATTTCACCTATCATATAAGGAACTGCATATGTTGATAATTTTACATCAAAATTTGTGTCAAATCTTTTTATAGCTTTTATAAATCCTAAGCATCCTATTTGATATAAATCTTCTACTTCATATCCTCTACCTTGAAATCTTTTTACAATACTCCATATTAAACCGATTATTGTTTTTTATTAATTCTTCAAGTTCTTCTTTATCTCCTGACTGAGCTTTTATTATACTTTGCTTATCATTTTTGTACATATATTTTAAATGACCCAGCTAGGTCATAGCTCCTTATGTATATTTAGGTTTTTAAAAGGATTAACCCATAAACCATTTATATAATTTTATTAATGTTAACTATAATATTTTTAATTTTTGTCTTCTAGTAGCATTAGAAAATCATCTTCTTCCTTTTCTTCTTTAGGTTGTATTGATTTTGTCATTGTTACTTTTGTTCCTAACCCAAGGACTGATTTTACTTCCATTGAGTCCATAAAATTTTCTATAATTGTAAATCCCATTCCAGATCTTTCTAAATTAGGCTTTGTTGTGTATAAGGGCTCTTTGGCCTGTTCTATGTCTTCAATTCCTTTTCCTTTGTCTGAAATCTCTATTATAATCTTATTTTCTACAATCCATGCTGATATTTTAACAATTCCTGTTTTCTTTTCATAACCATGGATTATTGCATTTGTAACAGCTTCTGATACTGCTGTTTTTATATCAGCCAATTCTTCGATTGTTGGGTCTAATTGTGCCGCAAATGCAGCAACTGTTAGTCTTGCAAATGCTTCGTTTGACGATTTACTAACAAATTCTAATTTCATTTCATTTTCAATGTTTTTATTATTTAACATACTTTTTTCCTTATATATTTATTTGGGTTTTAAGTTCCCATAAACTTCTATAATTCTACTGTTGGTATTAGTTTTAAAATACCACTCATATCAAAAATTCTTCTTACACTTTGAGTTAAATTACTAAGTTCTAATTTTGCACCTATCATGTTTGCAAACTTGTATCTTCCAATTATTAAGCCGATTCCGGCACTATCCATAAAAGTAACACTATCAAAATCAAATATAATTTTTTTAGGCATATATCTCTCAATTTCATAATCTGCTTTCCTCCTTATATTTTGTACATTATGGTCATCAATTTCATCAGTAATTTTTAAGATTAACAGCTTGTCCTTATCATAAAATTTCGATTCCATTTTACACTCATCCCTTTCTTTAGTATAAAATTCAACTTTATCTTAGTTATGATTTGTTGTGTTTATTATAGTATTAATTCCAATATTTTCCAAGAGTAAAAATTAGGAAGTTTTGTCGTTTCTTAAGAAGTTTTCGACAATTTATTTCATTTAGTAAAAATTACTAATCAATTAAATATAGAGTTTTGTGCTAATCTTTTTAATTTTATCCATAAAAAAAACATTTTGATAAATTTCTTTATCAAAATGCTTTTTTACTTATTCTTCATATTCAGCTAATTTTGTTTCTATTTTACCTAGCATTTCTTTATAATTTGCTAATTTTTGTTGTTCTTCTTCAACTTTAGCTTTTGGAGCTTTATTTACAAATCCAGGGTTGGATAGCATTTTTTCACATCTTGCAATTTCACTTTTCATTTTTGCTTTTTCTTGTGATAATCTTTCGATTTCTTCTTTTACGTCAATTAACCCTTCTAATGATACATATACTTCTAATCCTTCTGTAATGATGTTTATTGTATTTTTACCAATTTCTTCATTACTTTCTTTTATTGTTATTTTGCTTCCAAATCCTAATTTTAATAATATTGGAGCTAATTCTTTTAATTTTTTGGTTAATTCTTTAACATTTTTAGTTGGCACAAGTATTATTTCTGATTTTTTGCTTGGATGTATATTTTTATTAGCTCTAATGTTTCTAATTTCTACAATTACTTGTTTTATTTTTTCTATTATTTCTTCACGATTTAGGTTGTCATTTTCTTTTGGCCAATCTGATACCATTAGTTCTTTGTCATCATATTTTACTAAATTATCATATATTTCTGATGTTACAAATGGCATAAATGGATGTAATAATTTCATTGTTGTTCTAAATACATAGTCTAATACATAGCTTACTCTTACTTTTTCTAATTGGTCTTCACTATATAATCTTGATTTTACCATTTCTATATACCAATCACAGAATTCATTCCATATAAATCCATATATATTATCTAATGCAACACCTAAGTCGTAGTTCTCTATATTTTTTGTTATATCTGCAACTAGTTTATTTAATTTACTTATTATCCATTTATCTTCAAGTTTTAATGCACCATCTTTATATGTGTTTCCATCAAAATTTTCTTGTGCAAATTTTATAATTTCTTTTTCTTCTGGTCTATTCATTATTATAAATTTAGCTGCATTCCAGATTTTGTTTGCAAAGTTTGATGCTTGTTCTAGTTTTTCTGGCATATATCTTATGTCATTTCCCATTGTAGTTCCAGATAATACAGAAAATCTCATACTATCTGCTCCATATTGTTCTATTACTTCTATTGGGTCTACGCCATTTCCTAATGTTTTTGACATCTTTCTTCCTTGGCTATCACGTACAATTCCATGAATTAATACATCACTAAATGGTTTTTCCTTCATTGCATATAATCCTGAAAATACCATTCTTGCAACCCAGAAGAAAATTATATCATATCCAGTTACTAATACATTTGTTGGATAAAATGTTTTTAAATCTTCTGCATCTTTATTTGGCCAACCTAATGTAGAGAATGGCCATAATGCTGAACTAAACCATGTATCTAATGTATCTGGGTCTTGATGTAATTTAGTACTTCCACATTTTTCACATTTTTCTGGTTCTGTTTTAGAAACATTTATATGTCCACATTCTTCACAATAATATGCTGGTATTCTGTGTCCCCACCATAATTGTCTTGATATACACCAATCTTGAATGTTTTCCATCCAGTTAAAATATGTTTTTTCATATCTTTTTGGAACAAATTTTACATCATCATTTCTTACTGCTTTAATTGCGGGTTCTGCTAATTCTTTCATTTTTACAAACCATTGCTCTGAAATTCTTGGTTCTATTGTTGTTTTACATCTTTCACATTTACCTACATTATGTGTGTAATCTTCTATTGAAACTAATGCATCTAATTCTTTTAGTTTTTCTACTATTATAGGCCTTGCTTCAATTGCTGTCATTCCTTGTACTTCTGGCATTAAGTCTCCCATTATTGTTTTTTGGTCAAATACTTCTATAAATTCTAGATTATGCCTTTTTCCTGCTTGATAATCATTTGGATCATGTGATGGTGTAATTTTTACACATCCTGTTCCAAATTCTGTTTCTACAAATTCGTCTGCTATTATTGGTATTTCTCTATTTACTATTGGTAATATACATGTTTTCCCTACGATATCTTTATATCTTTCATCATTTGGATTTACTGCAACTGCTGTATCTCCTAACATGGTTTCAGGTCTTGTTGTTGCAACTTCTACATATCTATCTTCACCTTTTATTTGATATCTTAGATGCCATAAATGTGATGCTTCTTCTTTGTATTCAACTTCTGCATCTGATATTGCTGTGTTACAATTTGGGCACCAATTTACCATTCTTGTTCCTTTATAGATATAACCTTGATTATATAAATTTATAAATTCTTCTAAAACAGCATCAGATAATCCTTCGTCTAATGTAAACCTACGTCTATCCCAATCACAAGAACATCCTAATTTACGTTGTTGTTCTTGTATTGTTCCACCATATAATTTAGTCCAATCCCAAGCTTCTTCTAAAAATTTTTCTCTTCCTATTTCTTGTTTTGATTTTCCTTCTGATTTTAGTTTTTGAACAACTTTCATTTCTGTTGATATTGATGCGTGGTCTGAGCCTGGTAACCATAGAGTATTATATCCTTGCATTCTTTTAAAACGGATTAGTATATCCTGTATTGTTCCATCTAATGCATGTCCCATATGTAATTTTCCAGTTACATTTGGAGGAGGCATCATTATACAATAACTTTCTTTTGTTTTGTCCATACTTGGTTTAAAATATCCTGATTTTTCCCAGTGTTCATATAATTTGTCTTCAAAATCTTTTGGATTATACTTATCATTTAACATATTATTCCTCCTCGAATTTTCATATAAAAAAACTCCCCTTAAATATATAAGGGCGAGTTTATTATTACACAATATGCCTAAAAATACAAGTATTTTTACGTATTTTAGCTACTTTTTTTACATAGCTCTTCTATATAATTCTATAAATTGTTCTTTTGTAACTTCTCTTGGATTTCCTGGTTTACAAGGATCATTCATAGCTTTTTCTGCAAGCATTTCAAAATCTTCTTCTTTAGCTCCATAATCTTTTATTGTTGTTGTAATTCCTACTGCTTTGCTTAATTCTGATATCATCCATACAAATGTATTTATAACGTCTTGGTCATTTAGGTGTGCTGCATCTGGTCTTCCGATTTCACATAAGATTTCTCTAAATCTTTGTGCTGTTTCTGAATTTTCTCCATTAAATCTCATTACTGTTGGTAATAACATTGCATTTGCAATTCCGTGTGGTGTATCATATACAGCTCCTAATTGATGTGCCATTGAATGTACTATTCCTAATCCTACATTTGAAAATCCCATTCCTGCAATATATTGAGCAAGTCCAATTTGTTCAACTGCATATGGTTCTTTATCATTTACTGCTGAAGCTAAGTTTTTAAATATAAGCTTAATAGCCTTCATATGAAACATGTCTGACATTTCATTATGTGCTTTTGTTATATATCCTTCAACTGCGTGTGTTAATGCATCCATTCCTGTTGCAGCAGCTAAACCTTTTGGCATAGATTCCATTAATTCTGAATCTACTATTGCAACTATTGGAATATCATTTGGGTCTACACATACCATTTTTACTTCTGCATCTTCATCTGTTATTACATAATTTATTGTAACTTCTGAAGCTGTTCCAGCTGTTGTTGGTAATGCAATTACTGGCATAGCTCTATTTTTTGTATTTGATAATCCATTTAAAGATTTTATATCTGCTCTATCTGGGTTTGTCATAACAATTGAAATAGCTTTTGCTGTATCCATACTTGATCCACCACCAACTGTTACTATTACATCTGCTCCTGATGCTTTGCAAGCTTCTACTCCATCTGTAACATTTTTTATTGTTGGGTTTGGTTTTATTTCATCGTATAAATCATAAGGAATTCCAATTTTATTTAATACTTCTTCTACTTTAGCTGCAACTCCTGCACTTACTAGTGCTTTATCACTTACTAAAAATACTTTTTTAAAATTTCTTTTCTTTAATTCTCCAGCAAGTTCTTCTCTTGCTCCTCTTCCAAAATAAGATGTTTCATTTAACATAAATCTTGTTGACATTTTAAATTCCTCCTTTAACCAAAGTTTCCTTTGGGCTTTTGTATTTTTTATATTTTATCCTTCTGTATAATCAGATGGTATATTAAACAATTGGTTATCTACTTTATATGTAGTTTCTACTTTTAACAATTCTTGCTTATCACCTGCAATTGTTTTAATATATACTAATTTATCCCCTTGAAAATACAATCTTGTTTTTGCATTACTTGTATTTTCTGAGAAATCACTTATAGCCAATTCTGTAATTGTTGAATATTCTTCATAATTGTAGTTTTTTCCATCAATTTGTTCTTCTCCATCTTGATGTTCTTCTTCTTTTAGTTTTTCTAATGTATCTATTACTAAGTTTAGATCAATTGTATTATTAGCATATGTATAATATTTTTTAGATTCATCCATTAACAAATATGAGTTTCCATCTTTTATAACATATTTAGATTCACTTCCATTATATGTTGTATCTGTATATGCTGTATCTCCTGATTTTGCATAATATAGCTTATTATTATCATCTAATGTAAATGAAAAACTATATTCTTTTTTGTCAGTTAATGTATTATACAATTTTTCTACTTTCGTTGATGCACTATTATTATCTGTATTAGTTTTATTTCTATTTACAAAATAAACTGATAAAACTACTATTGCTATAACTATTACAATGGCAATAACTGATATTAAAATTATTTTTTTCTTTTTGTCCATTATATGACTCCTCCTTCGTATTATTTGAAGTGATTATATCATATTATTATTTTAATACAATCTAATATATAAAAATTTAATATAATTGTAATATTTTTTAGTCCCCTAAATTAATTCCTATATCACGTGCTGTTTTTACTAAGTCATCATCCATTGTGACTTTTCTAATGTTGCTCTCTTCTGTGTTTCCAGAAACTGCACCTATTTTTGTATTATTTCCTACTACATCTTCTAAAGAAACACTGTCCAATTTTCCATCTTTCATAACTGCTAATGTCCCAAATTTTCCTTCTAATGCAAGTTCCATTGCTTTTGTTCCATATTTTGTTGATAATACTCTATCAAATGCTGTTGGTGTTCCTCCCCTTTGCATATATCCTAAAGTTGTATTTCTAGCTTCTAATCCTGTAATTTCTTGTAATTGCATTGCTACTGTTTGTCCAATTCCACCTAATTTTGTATTATCTACACCTGCACCATTATTTCTTGTTCCCATAATTGTAATATCTCCACCTATTGGTTTTGCACCTTCGGCAACAACTACTATACTGAAATTCTTTCCTCTTTTTTTCCTATTTTCTATTTTGCTTGCAACTTTATTAATATCATATGGAATTTCTGGAATTAACGCTACATCTGCTCCTCCTGCTATTGCAGATTCTAATGCTATCCATCCTGCATATCTTCCCATTACTTCTAGTACCATTATTCTATGGTGTGTAGCTCCTGTTGTGTGTAATCTATCTAGTGCTTCCATTGCAACTGATACTGCTGTATTATATCCAAAAGTTATATCTGTACAAGCAACATCATTATCTATTGTTTTAGGTACTCCTATAACATTTACACCTTTTGTTGCAAAATCTCTTGCAGATTTTTGTGTTCCATCTCCTCCTAGTGTAAATATACAATCAAAACCAAAGTCTTTAATGTTTTTAATAGCTTCATCTGATAGGTCTTTATATTCTACACTTCCATCTTCATTTACAACTTTATAATTAAATAAGTTTGAATTTGTAGAAGACCCAATTATAGAACCTCCTTTAGGTAATATTCCTATAGCTTCTCCGCCTTCTGCTGTGCTTAATAATTCAAAATCTTTTTTTATTAAACCATTATATCCATCTATAATACCATAACATTCTACTCCATGATTTTCTGCTGTTTTTACAATAGCTCTAATTACAGCATTAAATCCTGATACATCTCCACCATTTGCTAATATTCCTACTTTTTTTAACATAAAAAATCCTCCTTTAAGTGTTATTTTTTTCACAATTATTATTATATCAATAATTTTCTTTTTTACAACACTTTTAGGAAGATTTTTTATTATGATTTTTTGTTTAATCATTAGCAACCCGATATCATCATTTTTCAACCTCATCGTCTTGCATCTTTTCTTCTCTTTTTTGTAGTCTAAATCTGTCTTTTATTATTTTTGCTATATTTTCTGGAGAAACATGAGTGTTATTAATTTTTATATAATTCTCTTTTTTTATTTCACCTGGATAAGAATTTAATCTATGCCTGTTTTCTATATCTTTAAATAAATTTTCTGATTTTTCTATATTTCTTTTAGATGGTTTATTTAAAAGCCTATTTTCTGTTTTGTTCCTTTGAAGTCTAATATCATAATCTGCTTCTAATTCAACATAATATACTTCTGCTCCATTACTTTTGAACATATTTTCTAGATTATCTATATAATCCCAATCATCCTTTCTTTCTAAAGCCCACATACATGTAAAAATCATACCATATTCGTTACTACTTGCAAAACTTTTAAATATTTCATTTCTGAACAGTTCTGTTAATCTTAGCCTTTCTTGAGGCATATTTTCAAACAAATCTGCAACTATATCAATTGTCATATGATTATGAAATAATTTTAAGTCAGTTATTTTTGCTAGTTCTTGTCCAACAGTCATTTTTCCAACAGCATGTGGTCCAAAAATAATAACAAGTTTCATATAATTTACTCCTCCTATCTTTTACTTCTATATACCATATTGTCAGATATGTTATCTAACTTTGTATAGTCTATATTTTTTAAACTTTTTTTATAATTTTCTATACTAATTGATATTTCTTCTATCAAATTATTAACCTCATTTTCGTTTAAAAATACTGACATAGGATATGCCTTTAATGCTCCTAATTTTATATTTGTATTTGGAATTTTATAACTTCTAGATGATGTAAATGTGAATGTTATTTCTCCATTTTTTCCTTTTTCTAATATATATTTTGCATAATTTATATTAAATTCTTTAATATCTTCTTTTTCTTTCTCATCTAATTTTAAAATTTCTTCCAAATTATATTTTTTGTATTTTTCAGGCTTTACTATAAATAACGTTGCTAGCCATTCTGTTTCTTCATTTATTATACAAATGTTCTTATTTTTTATAAGTAATTTTCTAAATTTTTCTGTTGATATAAACATATTTGATATAATTTCTTGAAATCCTTTTATTCCTAGTGATTTTAAAGTAGTCAGTGCCATTATCGGTCCACTGGATGCTCGAGTTAATTCTAATGTTGTTTCAAATGGATTATAATTTCCATAATGTAATTCTTCTAAAGGATTTTCTTTATTCAAATTAAGACTATAAAAATCTCTTCTATTTTTTACAATAAACAGACTTGATACATATGGACAAAAACCTGTTTTATGGAAGTCTATTCCAAGTGAATCTGCATATTTAAATTCTTGAACTTTTTTATTTATAGATTGTATTTTCATTAGGTATTTATTTTCTATTCCAAGAGGATTTATTGTATAGTCATAGTCATTAAAAAATAAATATACCCAACCTAATACAGAATCCACATGAATATGTGGTATATAATCTAGTTTATATTTGCTAGCAATCTTCTGATTGAGTTCTGAGATTTTTTTAATTGGATCAACTGTAAGTTCATTTGTGCTACCACCATTTAAATTAAATCCTAGAAATATTTTTCCATTTTCAATATTTTTACAAATTATTTTTTCAGTATCTTCTATGTCTATTCTTCCATCTAAGTCACATTTAGCTTCGATACAATTATCTTTTCCAATTCCCAGCCAATTACATACTTCATAATGGCATGGATGTGCATTTTTACTAGTTATCATAAAATATTTATTCATCTCACACCCTGAATTCTGAGTTTCTGGACAAGCTTTTGTTAATGCTATCTTTGTAGCATATAGATTTGTACCCTTTCCTCCAAAAGTGAATACTCCAAAGCTTTGTTTCCAGTCCCAATTCACTAAATCTGAAATATATTTAGTAACTTCAAGTTCTGATAAAATTAATAGTCCCGCATATGTATCTTGTGCAAAGTTTGGATTATAAAGTTCAGAAAAGCTCATACTTGCCACTGAAACAAGATTAACTGGTGGTATTACATTTATCATAGTTCCTGGATTATTCCAGTTAGGTAAATTTTGATATAATGGTGAAATATATTCGAATGTTTCTTCTGCTGTTAATGAATTATAATTTAACTTGCATTTTTGCAAATATTCTTTATAATTTAAACAATGATCTCCTTTAAAAAATGGTTTACCAAAATTATAATATTTACTTACTTTTTCATCTAACATTGATATATATTTGTTTAATATTTCTACATTTTTAGATTTATAATCTCCAAAATATTCTTTTAAATTAATACTCAATATCTTACTCCTTTTCTATTATTATTACTGGAACTTCCATTTCCTCCTTAGTCATCCCTGCATGATCTGCAATTAACTTTTTAAATTTATTTCCATCTATTGTATATCTAATTGCTTTATTAGATATACTGATAGCTATAAAGTCACCTAAATATTCATCTATTTTATAATGTTTTTTTCCTCTTCCTAATAAGTTCGACTTTGAAAATTCTTCTTTTGTAAAAAGAAGAAAATCTTTATTAAATATATTTTCAAAATTTTCTTTGAAGATTTCTTTCATATTTTCCTTTACAAAAAATGTTACAAATCTTGTTTCTATTGAAGGTGGCATTTTTAAACAATTTACAAGTTCTTTATATTCATTTATATAAATTTCTTCTACATCAATTGCTCCATGGTCAGCTGATATAATAATTAATGAGTCATCTAATTTATCTATTAATTGTTTTATATTTCCATCTATATTTTCTAATACTTGCTTTGTTTCCTTTGATGTTACCCCAGTACGATGAATCGTATGATCTGGTTCATTCCAATATGCAGATATTAAATTACATTTATTTTCATTAATACAAGCTTTATATATATTATTGCAAAGTTCCTCAATAGTTTTAGCTCCATTTGGTACAAAACTTGGAAATATTTTATGGTATATTACATCAGAATTTTTCTTTATAATCTTTGAATATATAGTTTCATATTGTAAAATATTCTTTCCTATATCAGGAATGTCTAACTTTTTCCCTGTATAAAATTGTTTTGAAGTAAAAATTTCTATAATATCATTATATTCCCTAAAGTATGGCATCCAACCTATCCACCCATTTTCTAGAGTAGAAATACCTGAATGAAACGCTGTTGTAGCTGCCACTGTTGTACTTGGAAATACTGTAGTAATGTTAGTCCTTATATGTTTTTTTAATATACTATATTCGTTTAAATTTTTTTCTAATATTTCTGAACCTAAACAGTCTATTATTAAAAATATGATATTTTTATAATTTTTTTCTAGATATTTGTCCAATTCTTTTAATGTTGGATAGTTTGATTTAAGACCGAATTTACTTAAAAGTGATGCACTTACAGATAAAATACATCTATCATAATCAGGATATTGTATGGTATTTTTCATAAAACAACATTCTCCTTAAAATTAAGTTTCAAAGTGCAGATTTATTAAATATATCTGCACTTTGGGTATGCTTATAGTTTTTTATACTCATTTAAATAATTATTTACAATTTGTAAATAATTAGAGGCTAATCTAAATAAGTCACCATCTCCTATAAATAATAATCTTTCTCTTTCTTCTTGAGGCAAACGTAAAATATTTGATAGTTGGTACTCCAAATGTTTGTGTAAATTAACAGGATATTCTCTTTTATAGATAAATAACCATTTTAGAAAATACTCTCTTGATTTATAGATATAATCTAATATATCGTATCCTTTTTGTTCAATCAAAATTTCTATTCTTTTATTATATTTTTCAATTCGTGGAATTAACATATCTAATCGCTTTTTTCTCAAGTTTTCATTATAGAATGGAAAAAATTCATTTTCTATTAGTTTCTTTTTGGGAATTTCACCTATAAGTGGGATCCCTCTTTGATAAAACGCTCCTAAAAATATATCCACCGAATCATGTGCTACTGTTTCCTCCATATTGTTACTATTAGGTAATTCTGGAGCCATAATGGTTACATCTATTGCTATTTGTGGATGATTAAGATAAAATTCAATCCGATCTGCAATGTAGTCAACCACTATAGATGGCTTTTTGTCTATAAAATCACCTTTAGCATTATTCATAATATAACTGACAATATCTCGATATTTCATGTTATACATTTTAGGAGTAAAAACACATATATCAATATCTGATACCCCCTTAACAAATCCTTCTCCATAAGTAGATGAACCATAAATTTGTGCTGAAACAATTTCAAGCTCTTTTAAATCGTTTAAAAAATACCGTTTAGCATAATCTAAAGCTTCCTTGTATTCTGAAAAATTAATCAAAATATTATTCCTCCTCGTTCTTAATAGTACACTATAAGCAAATTGCCTCTATATATAATTAAAGCATTTCTATGTATTATTTTACCATTTATCCTAAAATTTGTAAATATGTATTGTTGCAAAAAACATAAAAACATCGGAATATATCTAATCCGATGTTTTTTAATTATTTTGTTGATATATGTATATTTTCTATACTTGCTTTCATTTCTCTTGCAATTATATTTTGTATTTGAGCAACTTCTTCCTTTTTTAACTCACTTGCACCTATTATGACACTTATGCTATCACCATTTACAAATATAACTGAATTTTCAAACCCTTTTGTTTGTAATAAATTTTCACTTACCATTATACTATTTTTTGTTTCATTTATTTTAGTTATCTCTTGTGTTGCTGATTGTTTTTGTGTTTCTAGTGAATTTGTGCTATTTAAAACTTTTTCATATGTTTCTAGCATTTGTGAATACATTGTATCCCTTTCCAATTTTGATTTTGCAAAATAATCATCATTTTTATTTTCTGCAGTTGTACTTGTTTCAGTTGTTGTATTTGTATTGGTATTAGTAGCATTGGTGGTACTATTAACACTATTTGTAGTATTAGTTTCATTATTTGTACTAACATTTGTATTTTCTGTTATATCACTACTACTTACTAATCTTGCATCACCCACATTTGCTAATTCCGAACTAGTATTTACTTCTTGGCTACTCGTTTCTAATGTTTGCTTAGTATTTGTTGAATAATTTAAATATCCTGCAACCATTAGTAATACTGCAATTGAATATACAATTACTTGATTTCTTTTTAACAATTTCATTTTTTAACTCCCTTTCTCACTTTCAAAATTTAATAATATTCCCCTTAATTCTAGTCCATCTCAAAAACTTGTATTTTATGTGTTGCTAAACCTGTTATTGCCTCAACTGCTTGGATAATATTATTTTTTATATTTGCATTATTAGCTCCTTGAGCTGTTATTATAGCTCCTTCTATTTTTGGCTGTACTACTTTTTGAGTTATTGGAGTCTTTTTTCCGTCCTCTTCTTGATATATTATATCTTTTTGTGTATCAGTTTCTTGTATTTTTCGATTTCCGCCTGATGTATCTGTTTCTTCTGTTGAACTTGATTTTGATGTTTCATTATACATAGCTATTGTTTCACTACTTTCTGAATAATTAAGACATACTTCAACATTCCCCACACCTTGTATTTTTGATAATATATTTTTTAGCCTTTCTTCTAAACCATTATTTGTTTCTTTACTTGTATCTGAAGTAATAATTGCATTTTGTGTACTTGCTAGTTTTTTCGAAGTATCATTTGTTGTTTGTTTATCACTGCTTTTACTTCCATTCCATATTATATTAATTACAACAACTGTTATTATAAGTAAAATTATAAAAAATACTAAATTTTCTATTTTTCTTTTATCATTTCCTTTTTGATTTTCTTCTTTTGGCTTCAATAATTCTTTTAATTTATTTCCAAACATTTTTCTTTCACCCCATATTCATCTATAATAAATTTTTTTATATCTTGAATATCTTGTCTTGTTATTTTTTTAGAGTTATTTGTGTCTGTTTCTTTATTATTGGTATCCTCATTATTAGTGTTGTTACCTATTGTTGTATTGACTTTCTTTATTTTTTGTATTTCTGTTACTATCTTATTTTCAACATTTTTTGCATCTTGATTTGACTTTTCTATATCTTCTTTTTTCTCTATTTTTAGTTTAATCTTTTGAATAGTATTTTCTTCACTATTTGAATTTTCATTTTCTAAAATAGTGGCATTTACTTTACAACTTGCTACTTTATAGCCTTGTTCTTCTATTTTATTTTTTATATCTTTTTCCAGTTCTTTTTCATATAGGTCTTGTATTCTTTTATCCATACTAGTTTGATCTACTGTCACATTTTGCTCTGTTGTATAATTTTCTAAATCTATTGAAACTGAACTTAATTTATCTTTATTTTTTATAAATGGTGATATTATATTAAACATTACAAATATTCCAAGTACCACTCTTATATACTTTTTTGTTTTATTATTTGGTACTATCATTTCAAATATTGATACTATAACTATTACCACACCTAAATTTTTGGCCCATCCACTTAAAAATTCAATCATATATATTCTCCTATTTATACATCATCACACCGTTTGATATCTTTAGAACCAGTGCAGTTCCAATAATTAGCATAAAACTAATTGCACATAATATTCCTAAAAGTATTTTAAATACATCACCAATTTCTTCTAATAGTCCTGTTATTTTAGAGTCAGCTATTGTTTGTGTTGCAACTGCAACAATTTTATATGACATTGTTAAAATAGTTAATTTTATTATTGGTACTATGCATATTCCAATTATTATTACTACTCCAATTATCCCAACTGCATTTTTTAGTATTAATCCACAACCTAAAACCGTGTCTACTGCATCACCTAATATCTTTCCTACTACTGGAATTGCAGAACTTACAACTGCCTTACCTGTTTTTGCTGTTATTCCATCTATACTACTAGATAATGTTCCTTCTAAAGAAACAACTCCAACAAATATCGTTAATACTATTCCTAAAAACCATACTATTCCTGATTTTAGAAACTTTGCTAACTTGTCCACTTGTACTTGCTCTGAGATTTTTGATATTATAATCAAACTTGTAAACAATAAAACTAGTGGAATAATTAGTGTTTGAATTATATTTCCAACAAAATTTATTAGGAATAATATTATTGGTTCTAATATAGTACTTGTTGTTATACTTCCTGTATATGTCATTAGTGTAATTAATAATGGTACTAAAAGCTGCATAAAACCAACTAAGTTATTTGTGGTATCTTGTACTTGTTTTACTATATCCGAAAAATTTGTCATTATAATTGTTACTATCAGGATATATTGTACATAATATATAATCTTTGTAATCCCTTGATTTTCTAAATTTTCTCCTATTGTTTTTAGAATAGCCCCAATAATAATTATTACCAATATACTTACAATTGCTTTCAGGTTTGTCTTAACTTCTTTTCCAAACAAATTCCATATTTGTTTAAAAATCGTACTATTATCAATTTCTCCTTTTACGGCATTATTTAATAATTCGCTTATATTTACGTTTTCAAAAAAATCCCCACCATAATCATGTGCTTTTTGTATAAATTCTTCTATTTTAAATTCATTTTGTTGACTTTTTAATGTTTCATCTGTTGTTTCACAGTATGTATATTTTATTGGAATTACTATAAGCACTAAAAATATCATTAATGTTATTATTCCTTTTTTCATTTGTACTCCTTTTATTATGGTAATATTTTTAATATTATTTCTAATAAACTTGATATTATTGGTATTGACATAGAAATAATTATTAATTTTGCTCCTATTTCCATTTTACTTGCAATTGCTGCTTCACCTGCATCTTTACAAATACTAACAGCAAATTCTGATAAAAATGCAATCCCTGTAATTTTTATCAATAATGTTAGGAATTCTGTATTTATTGATGCTTTATTGGCTAATGATTGTAATAAACTTATAATTCCTGCCAATTTGTCTATTGCAAGCATTAATATCAAAACTCCTGCTATTAAGCTTACATATACTGCAAATTCAGGCTTGTACTGTTTTAGTAATATAATTATAATTAGTGCAATCAATCCAATTCCAATTATTTTTATTATTTCCATTGCTACCATTCCTTTTCTATGATTTTGGGGTCGGAGCAAAAAATCATTTTTTATAAATTGAATACTGCTCTTACTGTGTTAAACAAACCACTTATTTCTTTTATTACCATTGTTAAAACAATTATTAAACCTGCTAATGTTGTCATCATTGCTTGGTCTTCTCTTCCGGCTCTTACTAATACTTGATATAATACTGCTACCAAAATTCCTATTGCAGCTATTTTAAATAATAAATTTATATCCAATTTATGCCTCCTATTTTATATTTTAAGCTAAAATTATAACTACTGTCATTCCCATTATTGTTCCTAATCTTGTGTATAATTTTTCATTTTTTTGTCTTTCTATTATTGCTTCTTGTATTTGATTTTCTAAAAAGCTTTCTGTTATTTCTATTTGACTTATCTGACCTTCTACATCTGTTTGTCCAAGCAATTTTGATAATGTTTTTATAGCTTTTTTATCTTCTTCATTTAGATTACAATTTGTTTCTTCTACTGCTGCTTCCCATGATTTACTAGCTGTTTGGTGATTTAGTTTATTTTTTGCATTAATAAAAATACTACTTATATTTTTAGTCGTGCTTTTAGAAATTTCATCAAAAATTTCTGGAATTGGTTCATATGTAAATTTTATTTTACTTTTTAACATATTTAGTGCTGCTTTTGTGTCTTCTAATTCTTCTAATCTATGTACGTATTTTTTTGCCATAAGTTTTCCGATTAAAGTTGAAATTACTAATATAAAAAAAAGAATAATGTATTTTACTATTTGCATACTAATTCCCCCAATATTTTCTTGTAACTCCTTTTTTAATTTTTATATTATATGTATGTTATTTACTTTTTAGAACCGATTTTTATAATTTTTTATAAAAATATTATTTTTTCAATCTTCCTATTATCTATCAATTCTTTTATATTTGTATTTAATTTTATATCTTCCATATCTTTACCATGCATTGTAAAAATTCCTTTTACTCCTGATAATATTGCTTCATTTATTGCCTTAATGTCTTCTTTTGAACCTATTTCGTCACATGCAATTACTTCAGGAGCCATAGAACGAATTAACATTTTCATTCCTATTGATTTAGGTATGTTTTCAATTACATCTGTTCTTATTCCTACATCATTTTGTGGAACCCCTTGGTACATTGCTGCAATTTCGCCTCTTTCATCAACTAGACCTACTGTTTTTCCTGTAAAGTTAAGACTTGGTACACCATTACTTATGTTTTTTATTAAATCTCTTAACATTGTTGTTTTTCCTTTTCCCGGTGGTGATACAATTAATGTATTATTTATAGAATTTTCTCCGTATATTTATAACTTGTCCTAGAATTTTATAACTGCAGTTTTCTATTTCTCTTGCTATTCTAAAGTTTAAACTTGTTATGTATTTTATATTTATTATTTTATTATTTTCTATAACTGCACTTCCTGTTATTCCGAACTCTATGGCCACCTTTTATGGTTATAAATCCTTCACATATTTGATTTTTGTATGCATAAATAGAGTTATTACATAATTTTTCTATTATTTGTAATATTTCTGTTTGATTTACTTGATATTCTACAACAATTTCTATTTTTCTTAATTTTAATATTATTGGTCTTTCTGCTCTTATTCGTATTTCTTGTAATTCTCTTTCGATTTGTGAATTTTGTTCTGTTACATTCCTTAATATACTATAAATATTTGTTGGAAAGTATTTATATATATCATCAAGTTTTTTCATTTGCATTTATATACCTCACATTTTATTTCTATATAAAAAAGAAACATATATAATTAATATATGTTTCTTTTTTCTTTTTAGAACTTGAATTTAATATATTCACTTATTTTATTTTGGATTAATTACTGCTCTATATATAAGTCCTGTACTTTGATCTTTTTCAAATTCCACTCTATAATAGGCATCTGTTTTTATGTCTTCTTTTATAAATGCAATGTTTTGCGTACTTGCCTCATATTCTTGTCCATTAAAGTTAATTTCTTCTACTTTTCTATTTTCTTCTTGTGATTCATTATTTAAATTTATTGTTGTTAAAAGACCTTTTACTGTTGCTCCTCCTAAGTTTGTACTTTCATATAATTCAAATTTTTGATTAAATGTATTTACATCTTGTTCATTAATTTGTGATGTATTCATATTTGAAATTATATCTGAATATGTTCCAAATGATGGAATTAGATGTAATATAGGATTATCACTTTCTTCTATTCCTAATTGTGCCATTTGTGTTGAATTAACTTCCTGGATTCTTTGACCTACTTGTACCAAAAAATTTGACACTACATCTTTATCATAATCTGTTAATATTAAACTATTATCTGATGTAAAATCCTCAATTTCCTTAGTCTGCGTAAAATCAATCACATTTGTTAAATGATAAATATATGTATTTTGCGAATTTTCTATACTTAATTCATAGTTTTCATTTACTTGTTGCATAGTTTCTAAGCCTTGATATACTGTTTTTAGGCTTATTTTCATCTTTTCATTATTATAATTAACGTCAACTACTACGTTATATTCAATATTATTATTAGAATTATTTTTTTCTACATCTATTTCTAAATCTTCTATTTTTATAATAAATTTATTAGTTTTTCCATTCTTTTTATAAACAGTTAATTCTAATGTTTCGTTATCAAAATCCGAATTATTCGTTATATTGGTAATTTCTTTTTCTATTTGTGTTGCTGTAAGTTTATTCGAATTACCTTGATTTTGTAAATATTCATTTATCTTGTCCAAAGTCTCTGTATCTTGACTAAGTTTTTGCAATAATTGAATTACAACATTTTTTAAATCATCACCTGATAATACTAATTTGTATCCTTTACCATTAGAATCATTTATATTAGAAAATTTGCTATCACTTATTCCATCCATAATTGATATTATGTTGTTCTTTATATTTACTATATCCTCTTGTGAGAATGGATTTTGTAATATATTTTTTAATTCTGTTGTTCCATCTTTTATTTCATTAATATCAACATTTGAACTTGTTTGTTCTGCTTCGCTACTATTTATTGTGTTTGTATCTAATGAAAGTTTTTCCATTTTATCACTTTCAATACCTATATATTTACTTCCAACATAGTCTGTTTGCAATCCTATTTTATTCCCTATTTTTTTGTAATTCACAGGAAATTTAACAGAATCTGAATAATTTATACTCACATTTTGCTCGCTTTTAGAATTTGTAGTATCAACTTGCCCTGTATATGTTACATTAAATTTATTTACATTATCTAAATTAGTTGTACTAGAGTTTGCACTTGCATTAACTGAAAATGTTCCTTTATCAGAATATGTATTAGACTGCTTTTTTTCATTATATTGTTGCAAAGCATTTTCTATAAATCCCTGATTTTCATCAGCTATTTGTCCTGCATATTTAGCAAATAATGTTTTATTACTTTTAAATAAATCTGTTGCAAAATATGCAATACCTAAACTTGCTAATATAATTACAAGTATTACTATAATAATTAAGATAATTATTATTTTACTTTTCTTTTGCTTCATAACTTAATCTCCTATTATTCTAAATAAATCTGAAAATTTTTAGAATTTTTTCAGATTTATTTTATATTTTTACATAAGATTAGATTTTATTCTTCCCAGTTATGATAAATATTTGCAACATCATCTAATTCTTCTAGTCTTTCAATAAGTCTTTCCATTTTTTCGACTCCTTTTTCATCAAGACTAACTGTTGTTGTTGGTACCATTTGAACTTCTGCTTCTAAGAAACTGATTCCAGCTTCTTCTAATTTTTCGCTTACTGTTACAAAATCTTCTGGTGCTGTTATAACTTCATATATTTCGTCTAAAGATTGAAAATCTTCTGCTCCTGCATCTAGTGCAAGCATCATTAATTCGTCTTCTTCCATTGGTGATGTTTCTTTTTCTATAACAATTACACCTTTTTTATTAAACATATATGATACACATCCTGTTGTTCCTAAATTTCCACCTGCTTTATCAAATACATGTCTTACATCTGCTGCTGTTCTATTTTTATTATCTGTAGATGCTTCTACTATAACTGCAACTCCGTTTGGTCCATATCCTTCATATACTATTTCTTCATAATTTTCGTTACTTGTTGAAGCTTTTTTAATTGCATTGTTTATTGTGTCATTTGGCATGTTTGCTGCTTTACATTTAGCTATAACGCTTTTTAGTTTTGAATTTCCGGCAGGATCTGGTCCACCTTCTTTTACTGCTATTAGTAATTCTCTTCCTAATTTTGTAAATATTTTTCCTCTTGCTGCATCAGCTTTTCCTTTTTTGGCTTGTATGTTGTGCCATTTGCTATGTCCTGACATTTTTTCTCCTCCTCTTTTTTTTATTGTATTTTCAAGGTTTCTATCCTTTATCTTATAATTTTCGTCTTTTATTGTATCACATTATCTTTTATTTGTGTAGTATTTTTTAAAATAAATGCTCTATCATTGGCTCATTTTTTATTTTATTATATATTTGTCAAAAAAGCTTGATTGTTTCAATATATTCTCCATCTATACATTAAATGTGCAGTTGCCTTAATTAACAATTGTCGAAAATTTCTCCTACTTTACTTATAGCATTTATTAATTCTTTATATTCTATTTCTTCAGCATAAAAATTATCTTTTTGATACCTTTTCCATTGTTGTCGCATTTTACTATCATTTGCGATTTTCTCCACTATCTTCTTCCAATCTTTTATTATTTCACTTGTTCCTCTGTGTTGTGCTGTTAAAGTTATCGCATCTTTTAAGGTTTTTTTATCAATAATTTTGTTTTGAGTATTTATAAGCATATAAACATCGTAATAATCCCTAATTCTTGTTGAAAGCACTCCTCTTTTTACAATAGCTTCAAATTTTTCGGCAATGATAGTTTCTACATTATATGACCATATTTGTATTTTTCTATCTTCTAACATTAATGTAAAACTATACTCAATTTCTTTATATGTAATTTTGTCTCCTGTTGTAATATCTATTTTTATTATAACGGGCATTTCATTATTATATTTTGCTTCAAATGTAATTCTATACCCACCATAGTCATCATCTTCTCTAATTAATTCAACCTTGTTAATTTTTAATGTCACATTGTCATCAATTTCTATATTACATATTTCATCCATAATATTTGTAATATTATCTTTTGTTAATGGAAAGCCTTTTATTGTTGTATCCATATCCATTGTAGTTCTGCTATCAATTCCAAGCATTGCAGATATTAACATTCCTCCCTTTAATATAAAATTATCTTTATATTTTGAAATCGATATTCTTTCTAATAGTCTTTCTAACATATATGTTTGTAAAACTGATTGTGCTACTACATTATTTTCTTTTGCCATGTTATTTATTATAGCTTTAAAACTCATTGTATTTCTTTTCAATTATAGCACCTCCATATAATTCTTCAATATATTTTGTATTTTAAATTTTTCTGCATATTCATATAATAAAATTAGATTTTTTTCTTTTTTCTTAATGTATCCTTTTATAGCATCATTAAATATTTGTGGATCTATCTTATTCCTATCTCTAATAATATCACATATTGTTCTTTCCATATCGTATATTTGTATTGTTGTTCCATCTTGTAATCTCATCTCTTTTAATCCTAAAAGATGTTTTTCTTTCTTTATATAATGAACCTTTATAGATTTATCATGTACAGTTATATAACTTGGAAATGTCATATCTATTCTTATCGGTGTTCTGTCTGTTAAGTCATAAAAGTACAATGCTGTATTATGTGAAAAGATTCCTTTTTTATATTTTTGTCCTAAAATAAAAAATTCATTTATTTCTTTATCTTTTTCTGCATATACTCCTTTTGATACTTTTTTCAAATATCCTGTTTCTTCTAATTGCCTTATATATTGTCTATGAATATCATTTTTTTGTGCCTCTTTTGCTAATAGTATGCCATTATTATTTTGTACTAATTCTTTAATTTTTTCTATATTATCCATTAAAAATCACCTTCTTTTTTGACAACCATACCCATATTATACATCATATCGGTATGGTTGTCAAATGTTATAACTAGATAAAAGCCATAAAACGAATCTATAATAAAATTCATTTTATGGCTTTTAGTTTAATCTATTTGTTCTAAATTAATCAATTCATTTTTTCTAAAAGTTAACTTTAACAAACATGGTGATTTTATATTTAAAATTGTATTTTTGTTATACACAAGTTCAACATTCTCATTTACTGTACACCAATTTAATAAAAAGAACTTTATTGCCCCTCCATGACTAACTACTGCAATTCTTTTTTCCTCATATTCTTTAAGCATTTTATCAAAAAATTTATTCATCCTTTCTCTAGTTTGTTCTGCACTTTCTCCATCGGATGTTCTAAATGTTCTATCTAGTAATTGTTCTTGTGAAGGATCTCTCGTACTTTTATCCTTCATAAATTTTCCTAATTCCTTTAAATTTCCTAATTTTCTTTCACTTAAATTGCTATCTAAATTAAAAGGCAAATTATTTACATTTGCAATATACTTTGCTGTTGCTTTAGCTCTAGTATAACTACTGGACCATATAATATCTAAATTTTTTAATTCAGCATTTTCGCTTAATTTTTTTGCTTGTTCTTCTCCTTCTACTGACAATATTTCTTTTTCGTTAATCATTTGAGAATCTTCATTAGTATTTCTAATACCATTCTCATCAACAGTTTCGGCATGTCTAATTAAATATACTATTGTATCATCCACTTTATTAAACCTCCTTTTTTTCTTTTTATTTAAAATATCTTATTCGGTATAGCATTCCGTATTACTGAATGTCAACTTTTTACTTGTAAAATCCACAAATATAGTTTGTATTATGGTATTTTTCAGAATAATTTACTTTTCATCACCTCTTTTTATCATTACATGATATTTTGTGGTGAAAATCAAGTTTGTTTTTTAATAATATTCTTTTTCCAAAATATTTTTCTTCTATATCAGCTTTTTGCTCATTTCTGATATTTTCACAAAATCTTCTGGTGTATTAATACAAAAACAATAAAAGCTTTATAATTTTTAATATAAAACCCTTATTGTTTTTATAATTTTTTATTTAATTACTAATTATGATAATGTATTTATCGCTTCTTCTAATCCTGGTAATATAGCACTTACTAAATTATCATCTGAAACAATTTTCCATTTATTATCTACTTTTACAGCATTTATAGTTTTTTCGTTTGTTGTTGTTTGAATTTCTTCATTTTTTAATTCTTCTAAGAAATATTGTTGGAAATCTTGTTCAGAAATGCTTTCTGTATTACCACTTCCTATTGCTTCTTTAGCAGCATTTAAAGCTCTTTTTGCATAATTATTTACTACTGTTTGGAAATCTTTATTTCTTATTTCTACGACTATTGTTGCTTTATCTTTTTCTTGTGTTACTTTCTTTATATTCCAAGATAATTTTTCAAATAATAATTTTTGAGCTTCTTCATCTAATGATGTGTCTGTTAATTCTGTTTCATCTCCACTTAGATATTCTTGAGCTTTTTCAAAGTTTCCTGATCTTAAATTTGTTAATAATCCATCTAATGATTTTTTAGGATCTGATGAAACAACTATCATTACAGTTAAAACTGCTATTATAGCTATAACAGCTATTGCTACTATTGCTGTTGGTACCCATTTTTTCTTTTTATCTGTTTTTGTATTTTTATTTTTTTCTTTTTTATTCTCTTTATTTTTTGTTTTATTTATTTTATCAGCTTCTTTTTTGCTTACTTTTTCAAATTTTGGTTCTTCTTTTTTTACTTCTGCCACCTTTTTTTCCTCTGTTTTAGCAATCTTTTCTACTTTTTCTTCTGGTTTCTTAACTTCATTTTTGTTTTCGTCCATTATAACCACTCCTTAAATTTCTATTAACAATTGCATTATATATTAATTATTACCTTTTTTCAATGCTTTTTTACAATTTTTTTAAAATTAGTGGTTGCGACACACAAGGCATAAAGAAAATAATATATATTGTTTTTTATCATAAAGCTTGATTGATTCCCCTAGATACTATTTCTTTCATATTTTCTATTAAATCATCTATTTCTTTTGGAGTTACTATCAAATTAAAATCACTTGGAACTAATGCTTGTTTTATTTCTTCATAATTGTCATTTTCTTTTAAATTATTCAAATATTCATTTGATTTGGCTTCGTCTTGTAATTTTTTTATAAATAAGTTTAAACTATCATTTACAAGGACTGCTGTTTCTACAACAGTTGGAATTCCTATTGCTATAACTGGTACTCCTAAAGTATTTATACTTAACTCACTTCTTTTATTCCCAACACCAGCTCCTGGAACTATACCTGTATCTGATAATTGTACTGTACTGCTTATTCTTTCTATACTTCTTGAGGCTAGTGCATCTATTACAATTATTAGTTTAGGTTTGGTATTTTCTACGACCCCTTTTAATATTTCTAATGTTTCAATTCCTGTTGTTCCTAATACTCCCGGTGCTATTGCGCTTACCATTCTTGTTCCTTCTTTTACATATTGTGGCATATAGTTAATAATATGACGTGTAACTTCTATTTCATTTATTACTTTTGGTCCCAAACTATCTGGTGTAACATATATATTTCCAAGTCCTACAACAAGTACTTCTCCTTGACTATCTATATGTTTATTTAACATTTCTTTTAGTTCTCTTGTTATGCTATCAGCTGCTTGCTGTAATTCTTCTTCTTGGATTATTTTTAAATCTTTTACGTCTATCGTTGTATATGTGCCAATTGGTTTCCCGATTGCTTTTTCTCCATTTTCATTTATTATTTTTACTTTTTCTACTTTTATCTTATCTGTAATATCTTCAACTTCACTTGTAATACCATCAATTTCACCTTTTACATCATTAGTTTTTTGATATATTTCTCTTCTTTCTGATGCTAAATCTGTTCTAAAATTATACATAAAAATCTCCTCCAAATTTATATTTTAGCTATATATTTTTTCTCTTATTATCTGTTTTCTTGCCTATTACCTATTATTTATTATTCTTTATTTTTTATTGATTTTTATGCAAAATAAAAGAAAATACCTTCAAATTTTGAAAATATTTTCTTCATTTTTTAGTTGTTTTCTAAATATTTTTTTAAGAATTTTCCTGTATAACTTCTCTCGTTCTTACAAATTTGTTCAGGACTACCAACTGCAACTACTTCTCCACCATTTTCTCCACCTTCTGGGCCTAGATCTATAATATGGTCACAAGTTTTAATTAAGTCTAAATTATGTTCTATTACAATTATTGTATTTCCTGTATCAACTAATCTTTGTAATATATCAACTAATTTATGAACATCTGCTATATGTAGTCCAGTAGTAGGTTCGTCTAATATATATAGTGTTTTTCCTGTTGCTCTTTTTGATAGTTCTGTTGCAAGTTTAACTCTTTGTGCTTCTCCTCCTGACAATGTTGTTGATGGTTGTCCCAATTTTATATATCCTAATCCTACATCATATAATGTTTGAATTTTTTGTTTGATTTTAGGAATATTTTCAAAGAATTTTAATGCTTCTTCAACAGTCATGTCTAAAACATCGGCTATACTTTTTCCTTTATAACGAACTTCTAATGTTTCTCTATTATATCGTTTTCCTTTACATACTTCACAAGGTACGTATATATCTGGTAAAAAGTGCATTTCTATTTTATGAACTCCATCTCCATTACAGCTTTCACATCTTCCGCCTTGCACATTAAAACTAAATCTTCCTTTTGCATATCCTCTCATTTTTGCTTCTTCTGTTGCAGCAAAAATATCTCTTATTATATCAAATACGCCTGTGTATGTTGCAGGGTTTGAACGTGGTGTTCTTCCTATTGGTGATTGGTCTATATTTATTATTTTATCTATATTTTGAAGTCCTTTTACACCTTTGCATTTTCCTGGTTTTTCATTTGCACCATTTAGCTCTTTTGCTATTGTTTTATATAAGACTTCATTTACTAATGTTGATTTTCCAGAACCTGAAACACCTGTTACACAGTTAAATACGCCTAGTGGAAATTTTACACTTATATTTTTTAAATTGTTTTCAGTAGCTCCTTGCACTTCTATTACTTTAGATTTTACTGGTTTTCTTCTTTTTTTAGGAACTTCTATTTTCTTTCTACCACTTAAGTATTGACCTGTTATTGAACCTTCAACTTTTTTAACTTCTTCAGCTGTACCTTGTGCCATAACATTTCCACCATGTGTTCCTGCTCCTGGTCCAATATCAATAATTTGGTCAGCTGCATACATTGTATCTTCATCGTGCTCTACTACTATTAATGTATTTCCTAAGTCTCTTAGCTTTTTTAAAGTTGCAAGTAATTTGTCATTATCTCTTTGATGTAAACCAATACTTGGTTCGTCTAAAATATATAATACTCCTGTTAATCCAGAACCAATTTGAGTTGCTAAACGGATTCTTTGTGCTTCTCCTCCTGAAAGTGTTCCGGCATTTCTTGATAATGTTAAATATTCTAACCCAACATCAATTAAAAATTGTAATCTTTGGTCAATCTCCTTTAATATTAATTCTGATATCATTTTTTCTGTATCATTTAATTCAAGATTGTTTAGATATTCTTTGATATATCTTATTGACATTTGAGTTAATTCATTTATGTTTTTATCACCAACTTTTATTGAAAGAATTTCTGGTTTTAATCTTGCTCCATGGCAAGCATGACATTCGGAATTTGTCATATACATTTCATAAAAGTCTCTCATCCCTTGTGATTTTGTTTCATTGTGACGTCTATCCAAAGTTGGTAAAACTCCTTCAAATGGTGCTGTAAATTTTCTTGTTCCCGCATATGATGTATATTCAAAATCTATTTCTTCATCACCTGTACCATATAGAATCTTTTCCATAAACCATCTTGGCAGATCTTTAATTTTTTTATTTTTAATATCTATTCCATAATGTTTTCCTATACTTTCAAAATACATTTTCGCCATTGTGTCACCTTTTTTCATTGTGCTTGAACCAAATGCTTTTATTCCGTCATATAGTGTTTTATTTTTATCTGGAACTATTAAATCTTCGTCCATTTTCATTAAATATCCGATACCTGTACATTCTGGACAAGCTCCAAATGGATTGTTAAATGAAAACATTCTTGGTGTTAATTCTGGAAAACTAAATCCACAATCAGGACATGCATAATTGCAACTATATAATACTGGTTTATCTCCTATTACATCAACTAAAACTAGCTTATCTGCATATTTTAATGCTGTTTCAACAGATTCAGTTAATCTACTTGTAATATCTGGTTTTATAACTAATCTATCAACAACTAATTCTATATTATGCTTTTTCTTTCTATCTAATTCTATATCGTCTGATAACTCATATATTTCTCCGTCTATTCTAACTCTTACAAATCCGTCTTTTTGATATCCTTCTAATTGCTTTGTATATTCACCTTTACGTCCACGAACTACTGGTGCTAAAATTTGTATTTTTGTACCTTCAGCTAATGCCATAATATTATCTATAATTTGGTCTATTGATTGCTTTTCTATTTTTTTGCCACAATTAGGGCAATATGGAACTCCTATACGTGCATATAATAAACGGATATAATCATATATTTCTGTTACTGTTCCAACTGTTGAACGTGGATTTTTTGAGGTTGTTTTTTGGTCAATAGAAATTGCTGGTGATAATCCATCTATTCTCTCTACATTTGGTTTTTCCATTAATCCTAAGAATTGCCTTGCATATGAAGATAAACTTTCTACATATCTTCTTTGTCCTTCTGCGTATAATGTATCAAATGCTAAACTAGATTTTCCAGAGCCTGATAATCCAGTTATGACAACTAATTTATCTCTTGGTATTTCTAAATTTATATTTTTTAAATTATGTTCTTTTGCTCCTTTTATAACAATTTTATCATTCATAATTTCTCCTCCAGAGTTATTATAACTTATTTAAATTATAAAAACAAGAGTTTGGTTAATTATTTTTATATAATAGGAAGTTTGATGAACTTTCCTATTATAGCATAAAACAACATATTCCTCCTTTATTTTTACCAGATTTTAATTTTCGGCTAAAAAAGAGATTAAAATTTATATCAAAATTTTAATCTCTTTAAAAACTATCTATCTTCAAATTAAACTTTAAAATATTCCTATAATATTGTCATTTCCATCTATATCTATTTGTTCTGCTGCTGGAATTTTAGGTAATCCAGGCATTGTCATTATTTTTCCTGCAAGGACTACTATAAAACCTGCTCCTGCTTTTAATTCTACATCCCTTACATGTATATTATATTTGTTATTACATTCTAAATTTTTAGTATCATCTGAGAAAGAATATTGTGTTTTTGCGATACATACTGGCAGTTTTCCATATTCCGTTTTTTCTATTTTTTCAATTTTCTGTTCTGCTTCTTCTGAATATTCTACATCTTGTGCTCCATATATTTTTGTTGCTACTTTTTGAATTTTTTCTTTTATCGTTTCTTCATCTTTATAAATAAAATTGAAATTGTTTTCTTTAATATTAGATGTATTAGAACAATTTTTAACTATTTTTTTAGCAATATCAATTGCTCCTTCTCCACCTTTTTCCCAGCCTTCTACTATACTCATTTCTATATTTTTTTCTTTTAATTTTTGTTCAAGCCAATTTAGCTCTTTTTCTGTATCTGATGTGTATTTATTTAGTGCTACAATTACATTTAATCCGAATTTATTTTTCATATTATCTATATGTCTATATAAATTTTCAATTCCATTTTCTAGACCTTTGATATTTTCTTTTTGAATATCTTCTTTATCAACTCCACCATGATATTTTATTGCTTTTATGGTTGCAACTATAACTACTACATCTGGTTTTATATTAGCTTTTCTACATTTTATGTCTAGAAATTTTTCTGCTCCCAAATCTGCTCCAAATCCTGCTTCTGTTATTGTATAATCAGCTAATTTTAAAGCTGTTTTAGTTGCTATAACACTATTACATCCATGTGCAATATTAGCAAATGGTCCTCCATGAACTAATGCAGGTGTATGTTCTAATGTTTGTACTAAATTAGGTTTTATTGCATCTTTTAATAATACTGTCATTGCTCCATTTGCTTTTAATTGTTTAGCATAAATAGGTTCATCATTATAGTTATATCCAACTATAATATTTCCTAGTTTTTCTTTTAAGTCTTTTAAATTTTCTGCTAAACATAATATTGCCATTATTTCAGATGCAACTGTTATATCAAAATTGTCTTTTCTAGGTACTATTCTTTTTTCTCCTGATAATCCTGTTTCAATTTCTCTTAGTTGTCTATCATTTAAGTCCATACATCTTTTCCATGTAACTTTTTTAAAACCTAATTCATTACCAAAATATATATGATTATCTATCATACTAGAAAGTAAATTATTAGCAGTTGTAATTGCATGAATATCTCCTGTAAAATGCAAATTTATATCTTCCATTGGTGCAATTTGAACCAATCCTCCACCTGTTGCTCCACCTTTTATTCCAAATACTGGTCCTAATGATGGTTCTCTTAATGCTAATATAGAATTTTTATTTATCTTTCTTAGTCCGTCTGCAATTGCTATTGATACAGTTGTTTTTCCTTCTCCTAAAGGTGTTGGACTCATTGCAGTTACTAAAACTAATTTTCCATCTTTTTTATTTTTCATATATAAATTATCAGATATTTTAGCTTTATATTTTCCATATATTTCTAGGTTTTCTTCATCTATTCCTAGTTTTTTAGCTATTTTATCTATGTTTTCCAATTTTGTTTTTCTTGCAATTTCTATATCTGTCATTTTACATCATTCCTTTTTTCTATTTATGCAATTAGCCCTGCAATAACTCCTATTAAAGCTCCAACAAAAACTTGTGTAGGTGTATGTCCTAATACTTCTACTAGTTTTTCTGAAACTTGAACACCTGTTAGTCCTGGTGTTTCTACTAATTTATTTAATAATTCTGCTTGTTTACCAGCTGCTCTACGAACACCACATGCATCATACATTACAACAAAAGCCATTATAAATGCTACTGCGAAAATAGGACTATCTACACCTTCATATTTTCCAACTAAAGTTGCTAAACCTGCTACAACAGCTGAATGTGAGCTTGGCATTCCACCTGCTCCCATAATTCTTTTAAAATTAAATTTCTTTGTTGTTACTAAATCATATATTAATTTAAATAATTGTATTCCAAACCACAATAAAAATGGTATATAAATATATTTGCTTTGTACAAATGTTAAAAAATCATTCATTTTCTTTCCCCTTTTATTTTTCTATTCATTTATTTTAAATTCTTCTTCTTTTGTTTCTCCATCATTATTTATTAATATTGTTATTTTCTTTTCTGCTTCTTCTAATGTTTTATTACATTCTTTAGAAATTTTTATTCCTTCTTCAAATTTTGAAACAGATTCATCTAAACTTAATTTTCCATTTTCTAATTCTGCTACTATTTTTTCTAAATTCTCTATTTGGCTTTCAAAACTTTTTTTCATTTTAAGTTTCATCCTTATATTAAAAATTTAGGTTTTTATTGGTTTTACCTATAAACCATTATACTTATTTTTATTTTACAACTGCTTTTTTAGAACCATCATTAAATCTAATTTCTATATTATCTCCACTTTTTAATTGCTTTACAGATTTTACTACACTTCCATCTTTTTCAGTAATTGAATATCCTCTGTATAATGTTTTTAAAGGACTTAGTGCATCTAATTTAGAAATTAATTCTATATATCTTCCTTTTTCTTTTTCAGTTTTTATTTTGATTAAATTTTCAAGTTGTTTTATGTAATTATCTATTTTTATATAATTATCATTTATCATTCTATTTGGTTCTTTTATTACTGCACTTGCCATACATTTATCATATCTTAATCTTGCAATTTTGGTTTTATGTAATAATGCATTTCTTAGTCTGTCTTGATATTCTCTTATTTTTCTTTTAACTTCATATATATCTGGTACAGCTAGTTCTGCTGCTGCAGATGGTGTTGGTGCTCTTAAATCTGCTGTAAAATCTGCTATTGTAAAATCTGTTTCATGTCCCACTGCTGATATTATTGGAATTTTAGAATTATATATACTATGTGCGACAATTTCTTCATTAAATGGCCACAAATCTTCTAAAGATCCTCCCCCACGAGCTAAAATCAAAACATCAGCTAAATTATTATCATTCATAAATTTAATTCCTTCAGCAATTTTTTCTGCTGCACCTTCTCCTTGTACAGGAACTGGAAATAAACGTATATATACATTAGGATTTCTTCTTGTTGAAACATTTATTATATCTCTAATTACTGATCCTGTTTGTGATGATAATACACCTATAACTTTTGGCATAAGTGGTAATTTTTGTTTATGGCTTTCATCAAACAATCCTTGTTTATCAAGTTTTTCTTTTAATTCTTGGTATTTTGTGTATAAATCTCCTAGCCCATCTTCTTCCATTATTTTAACATATATTTGATAAACACCATCTCTTTCAAATACAGATACATTACCCAAAACTATAACTTTCATACCATCTTTTGGCATGAAAGTTAGTTTTTGAGCATATGATTTAAAACAAATGCACTTTATTAAAGAATTTTCATCTTTTAGTGTAAAATACATATGACCTGTATAATGATTTTTAAAATTTGATATTTCACCTTTTACTAATACTTGATTTAGATATTCATCATCTGCTATTTTGTCTTTTATATATTTATTTAAGTCTGAAACTGTGACTGCCATATCTGCATATCTCATTTTTGTTTCCTCTTTCTTGAGTTTTTAAATTTCTTCTTTTACTATACTCGCCAAAATTCCATTAACGAAATTTTTAGAGTTATCTTCACCATATTTTTTAGCTAATTCGACTGCTTCATTTATTACCACTTTATATGGTAATTCCTTATATTTTATTTCATATATTGCTAATTTTAATATAACTAAATCAATTTTAGATATACGTTCTATTTTCCAGTCTTCTTTTAAATTTTTTTCTATTTTTTTTATAATTTCTTCTTTATTTTCTTCTATTCCGAAAACAGCATCTTTTATGTATTCAATTGCATTTTGATCTAAAATTTCGTTACTTTCTAAATATAGTTCTACTTGTTCTTCTAAATTTTCATTTTTTTGTATTTCTAAACTATACATAAGTTTAAAAGCTTGTTCTCTTATTTCTGAACGATTCATTTTTTCTCCTTTATTTTCTACATTTTATCTATAAAATTTTTCAATTTGCTTTTTACATCATCTTTGTTTTGTTGAACATAGTTTCCAATTAGAGCTCCTAAAACTAATACTACAATTGCAACTATTAAATCTTGTAATCTTGTTATTAATATTAATGCTGCAATTACTACTCCAATAATTGCACCCTTATAATTATTCCAAAATTCTTTAAATCCGTTCATGATTCTCATCCTTTCATTAGCATCTCTATTCTTCTTCTTTTACAGCAACCTTTTTTACTGTAATATTTACTTCTTTTACTTCTAAGTCTGTTGCCATTTTTACTTTTTCTTTTATTTTTTGTTGAAGTTTTGAAGATAATTCTTTTATAACAGCTTCTTCACTTACTATTAAATTAACAAATACTTTTACATTATTGTCACTATCTAATTCTACTCTAGTAGTTACATCTTCCGCATTTTGGAAATTTAATGCAACTGAATTTACTAAGTTTTCTATTGTTTCTTTAGATATTAAAAGTTTTCCACTTTCGTTTTGTAACAATACACCTTGTCTTTCTTTAATTTCTTCTTTAGAAGTTGAATCAAAAAATATACACTTTATTGAAAGTAATATAAATAATATACTTAACCCAAGTAATATTTTGCTTGATGTTTCTCCTACTATTAATCCATACATAAAGTTTCCTACTAAACTCATGTCTAACCAATTAAATATTAATAAGCATAATATTATTGACAATATTAACATTATATTTGAATATATTATTAATGTGATTTTTTCTAAAATTTTCATTTCTTTTATTTCTCCTTTATTTACATTTTTATTTTTGTATTAATTTTAACATTATTTTGTTTCTTCAAAGCTTGTGACTCTTAATCATCTGCTTCTGATTTTTCTTCATTATCTGAAGCTGTATCTGTATTAACTCCTTGTACATGTACATTTACTTCTTCTACTTTTAGCCCTGTCATACTTTCTACTGCTTTTTTTACTCTATTTTGAATTTCAAAAGCTACATCTGGTATTCTTGAACCATATTCAACTATTATATTTACATCAATTTTAGCATTGTTTTCATTTATATCTGCTTTTATTCCTTTTGCTAAGTTTTTCTTTCCACTAAATACTTCTGAAATTCCTCCTGCAAATCCTCCTGCCATTCCAGCAACACCTGGCACTTCTGCAACAGCTACACCAGCAATTACTGCTACTACATCATCTGATATTTTTATTCCTTCATTTTCTGTTTTTATTTCTTCATTTAGTTCAACTTCTTCTTGCTTAACATTTTTGTTTTCGCTATTTTCATCACTCATAGCAATTCCTCCAATCTGTATATCAGTTTATTTTCAATTAATAAATCTAAAAAAGATATACTTATCATCTTGTATAAGTATATCAATTTTTTCTATTTTTTACAACCATTTTTGGTAATTTTTTAAGTTTTGAGTTTTCATTTTTTCATGTACTTCTTCTTTTAATTTTTCTGTTTTTTTCTCAAGATGTTTATAAAATATTTATTATCTTTGGAATAAATATAATTAATCCTATTATTGTACTCCCAATAGCATTTACTAGTACAGCTCCTGCTGCTACATCTTTAGCTATTTTTGCTTTTTCATTTTTTTCCATTGTTATCATATCTACTATTGTTTCTATTGCTGTGTTTATTAATTCTGCTGAAATTACTAATGCAAATAAAATTACACATATAATCCATTCTATTTTACTTATTTTTAGCAATGTTCCTGCAATTATTACTAATACCATCATTACTATATGAAACTTCATATTTTTTTCTGTTTTAAATGATGTTATTATTCCATTAAAGGCATATTTAAAACTTTTTAAAATTTTTCTATTTTTCATAATCGTTCTCCTATCTTGCTATTTTTCTTATTTTAGCTACAAAAAATCCTTCATATTCTTCATTTGGACATACACATAATGTTCCATCTATCTTAGTTGGTAATTTTGGAATCGTTTTGTCTACATTTATTGGTACAATTTCAACTTTACCTGTTTTTAATATACTAGCTAATATATCTTCATTTTCTTCTTGTAAGATTGAACATGTAGAATATATCATTTCTTTTCCTTGTTTTAATATGTTTATTGCTTTTTTTAATAGTTGTGCTTGTGTTTTACTAGATTTTTGTATTAGTTTTGGTGTAAATGTTTTTTCTATTTTATTGTCATTATTATTTAAAGTTCCGCTTCCACTACATGGTGCATCTAATAATATACTATCAAATGAAAAAAAATCATCTATTTTTCTGCTATCTGTTACCATTACATACACACAATTTGCACCTTGTTTTTCTATATTATACTTTAATTTTTCAGCTCTTATATTGTTCATTTCACATGCTGTTATTCTTGCCTTATTATTTACTATTGATGCTATTTGAGTAGTTTTTCCTCCTGGAGCTGCAGCCATATCTAATATGTCATCATTTTCTTTTGGTTGTAAAATAATTGGTGGTAACATTGAAGATAAACTTTGCAAATATATTTTTCCTTCATCATATATAGTTAATTTTGTTATTTCTGGTTCTCTTACATTTTCTATTATTAGTGCATCATCACTCCAAGGCACTTTTGTATAAACTATATTACTATTATCTAATATTTTTTGAATTTCATTAATATTTGCTTTTATTGTGTTTACTCTTAATGTAACTTTTCTTTTTTGATTATATCCTTCTAAAATTTTATTGGTTAGTTCTTCTCCATATTGATTTTTCAATTTTTCTATTAAAAAACTTGGTATCATATTTTTTATAGTCACCTCAAAGCTATTATAACATTGGTATTTAAATATTGTAAA
This sequence comes from uncultured Clostridium sp., assembly GCA_905213875.1. Lineage (GTDB taxonomy): Bacteria > Bacillota > Clostridia > TANB77 > CAG-508 > CAG-269. Next base: position 15,851 of record CAJMJN010000007.1, on the reverse strand, counting down.
GTTTATTGATATTTTCTTGCTTATTTTTTATATTTTTTATATAATGGGTGTATATTTTAGCAAAACAAAGGAGAAATTATGGAACACTGGAGTATTGAAGATTATAAGAATTTTACTAATAATAAAGTTAGAAAAAGTAAATATAGAGCTAATAAAGTTTCTATTGACGGACATACTTTTGATAGTCAAAAAGAAGCTGATTTTTATTGTGAATTAAAAGTTAGGTTACAAGCTAAGGAAATTAATGGTTTTTGTCTACAACCTATTTTTATGCTAGCTCCTGGTTTAAAATATAAACCTGATTTTATTATTTTTAACTTAGATGGCTCTACTGAAGTTATTGATGTTAAAGGTTTTAAAACTAAAGAATATATTACTAAGAAAAAGGTTTTTGAAGATAAATATAATTTAAAAATTACTGAAATTTAGTTTATTAGTTAAATAAAAAACAAGAGTGCCTTTCATTTTTTATTTGAAAGGTATTCTTGTTTTATTTTTTATTATTACATTTTTATTATTTGTTCCCATGGTAAGTCTTTTTTTCCAAAATGTCCATAATTTGTTGTTTTTTCATAAAGTGGTTGTTTTAAATCTAAATATCTAATAATTCCATCTGGCGTTAAATCAAATTTATTTCTTATAAGTTCTATTATTTCATTTTCTGGAATTGTTGCTGTTCCAAATGTATCTATATATACTGATAATGGTTGTTTCATTCCTATTGCATATGATATTTGTATTTCACATTTTTTTGCATATCCATTTGCAATAATATTTTTAGCAATGTATCTTAACATATATGCAGCACTTCTATCTACTTTACTAGGATCTTTTCCTGAAAAGGCTCCACCACCATGACGTGCATATCCTCCATATGTATCTACTATTATTTTTCTTCCTGTTAATCCTGTATCTCCTAAAGGTCCTCCTATAACAAATCTTCCTGTTGGATTAATATAGATTTTTGTGTTTTCATCTATTAATTTTTTTGGTATTATTACATTTATAACTTTTTCTTTTATATCTTTTTTCAATTGTTCTTGATCTATTTCTTCATTATGTTGTGTTGATATTAATATTGTTTCTATTCTTTTTGGTTTATCATCTTCATATTCAACTGTTACTTGAGTTTTTCCATCTGGTCTTAGATAATTTATTATTCCGTCTTTTCTTACTTGTGTTAATCTATGTGCTAATTTATGTGCCAAATTTATTGCAAGTGGCATATATTCTTTGGTTTCATCACTTGCATATCCAAACATTATTCCTTGGTCACCTGCTCCGCCTATATCAACTCCTAATGCTATATCTGGACTTTGTTTTGTTATATTTATGTGTATGTCACAAGTTCTATAATCCATATCTGTTTTTGCATTGTCAAAACCAACTTCTTTTATCTTGTTTCTGACTAATTTTTCTATATCGACTTGTCCTTTAGAAGTTACTTGTCCTGCAATTGTTATTTCATTGCCAGAAGCAAATGTTTCTAATGCTACCCTTGAATTTTTATCTTGTTTAATATATGCATCTAAAATTGTGTCTGAAATAGTATCACACAATTTATCTGGATGTCCTTCTGTTACACTTTCAGATGTGAAATAATATTTTTTCATTTCTTTTTCTCCTTTTATTTTCTAATATATTTTTTCAAATAGTTTATTTATATTCTTTTGTATATATTTTCTTACAATTACTGTTCCAACAACATATATTATAATCAAACTTCCTATAATTATATAACTATTTCTTATCGGAAATAAACTTGCATATGCAAATATTATCATTATATTAGCTAATCCAAATATCATTGGCCACATTAAATTCATGTTTTGTTTTACAACTGTATATTCAGAATTCCAATCTAATTTTGGCTTTTTTATATCAACTAGTATAAGCATATAACTTTGCAATATTGCCATTATTGTCATTAACACAATTATAGTAATTAAATATATTATAGGTATTTGTACTACAAATTCTACTATTACAAAAGTAATTATTTCCATTATAATATTCATTACTATATTAGGAATTATTTTGTATTCAATTTGTTTTGATATTTTTACAGGAATATATTTCATAAATATTGCATTTTTCCCATCTCTTGATATTGCTGTTATAGAAATATATATAAACATCGCAAAAAACTGCATTATACATATTAAAAGCACTCCCACAGATAATGAATCTTTTACTGTTATTGATTTTGCAATTTCAATAATGTTTACTCCTTCTGAATTTATGCTTATTGCACTAAATACAACCATAATTACAGGAAATATTATTCCTGGCAAAACACATTGCATTAAAAAAATTGGATTTCGCAATAAAGTTTTAATTTCTTTACCTACATATGTTTTTAGCAAAGATGTTTTTTGTGCTATTTCTTTTTCATCTATTTTTTTATTAGTCTTTTCCCCACTTGAAAGATTTCCTACTGCACCTTTTAAATATAATTTTTCGCCTAATATAACATACATTATATATAAGATTCCTGTTAAAACTGTCAAGTATATAATATTTTTTATTACTTCTATATATGAATTATTTGTTAATACTTCTATTGCCATTTCTAATGTAGGCATTTTACTTTTTATTATTTCTACTAATCCATTAGTTTGTGTAAGCACTTGTACCATTTGATTTTCTGTTTGACCCATTGCACTAAACTTATATGATATTAACATTGTTAATATTAAAAGTATAAATGTTGATATTACTTGAAATCTATTTTTATTTTTTGTTATTTTTGAAAAACTCATAATTATTAATACTAATAGACTTGAAAATAATATCGGTATTATTGGAAATATCCCTAAAACCAATACTGTACTTATATAATATCCAACTCCTAAATTATTTAAAATTCCATATACAATTAATGGAATTAGTCCAATTATTGCAATTATTGCATATTCTGTAATTATTAATACATTTGTTTTTGCAATTACAATTTGCTTTGGTTTTATTGGTAGTGGTAATATATATTCATTATCTTTTGAATAATATAATAAACTCATTGATGAAAATATTGTTTGTATAAGTGCTATCATTCCTATTGCTAGTAATATAATTCCTATAAACATTTCTTGTTGATTTATTTGTTTTAGGTTATCAATTATTGTATAACTAAAACCACCTGCAACTATTGCAAGGTACAAAATTGCTATTATATATATGATGATTGTTGAATTTGCTTTTTTATTTTTTCTTTCACCAAATTGAGATAATGAATTTTTTAAAAATACATTTGTTAATTTTACTATTTTATTCATTTTCTGTTATCTCCAAAAATAGATTTTCTAGTGATGTATTTTCATTAAATTTTGATTTCATTTCTTCTAAAGTTCCTACAAACACTAATTTTCCGTGGTTTATTATTCCAACTCTATCACATAATTTTTCAGCTACTTCTAAAACATGTGTAGAGAAAAATACTGTATTTCCGTTTCTACTATGTTCTCTCATCATTTCTTTTAAATCAAATGAGGATTTTGGATCAAGCCCTGTCATTGGTTCATCTAAAATCCAGTTTTTAGGATTACTTAATAAAGCTCCACATATTACTATTTTTTGTCTCATACCGTGTGAATAGCTTTCTATTTGTTCATTTAAATTATTGTATATTTCAAACTTTTTTGTTAGTTTTTCTATTCTTTCTTTTTTTAATTCTACTGGTATTTCATATATTTCAGCTAAAAAATTTAAATATTCAATTCCTCTTAATTTTAAAAACATATCAGGACTGTCTGGTACAAACCCAAATCTCTTTTTTGCTTCTAATGGCTCTTTTTCTATGCTTTTTCCATCTATTAATATATCACCTTCATCTGGATTCAATATTCCTGTTATCATTTTTATTGTTGTTGTTTTTCCAGCACCATTAGGACCTAAAAATCCAAATATTTCTCCATCTTTTATTTCTAAGTTTAAATTATCAACTGACTTTTTTCCTTTTACATATGATTTAGTTACATTTTCAATTTTAATCATATTTTTATTCTCCTTTGAGCTTATTTTCTAAATAATTTCCCAAATAAGCCTTTTTCCTCTTTTTTATTTGTATTTTTTTTATTTTTTCTACTTTTTCTAATCATATTGTCTAATTTTTCTTCTGTTATTTCATCATCTTCTTCAGTATCTTCATCATCATACTCGTCTTCATAATCATCATCAAATTGTAATTCTATGTCATCATTATATTCGTCATCGTCTTCATATTCATCATCATAGTCATCATCATATTCATCATCATATTCGTCTTCATCGTCATAGTCATCATAGTCATCATCTTCATAATATTCGTCGTAATCACTGTCTTCATCATAGTCATCGTCATAGTAGTCGTCATATTCATCTTCATCTATTTTTTTATCTTCATTTTTTATATTTCTATTTGGCTTATCTAGTTTTATATAATTTTCTATGTTATCTTCTTCTACTTCTTCATTATTATTTGTTATTTGTTCTTCATTATTTGTTGTAAATGATATATTGTTTTCATTCTCTTCGTTTATATCTTCAACTCTATATTCTGATAAATCTTTATTAAATTTTTCGCTTATTTCTTCTTGGAATGTATTATATATATTTTTTATTCCCTCTATTCTCCAATAGTTAGAATTTATAACTGTTCCCATATTTATTTTTATATTTGTTACTTCTTCTTCAAAATCTCTTTCTTTTTCTTGAATATCTTTTAAATATGTTTTATTGTATAATTCTTTATATGCTTTTTTAGTGGCTTTTCCTACTGTTTCTCTAGCAACTAATTCATATAAATTATTTATTTGTTTTATATCAACTTGAAAATTTTGACAAGCTTCTTTCATTAAACTTTCATGAATTATTTTTCCATTCATAGCTGTTATTCTTTCATTATCTAAGAAACTTACTATGTATTCCTTTTTGGCATTTAAAAAGTCAAATTTGACACTAGCATCTCTTAAAACTTTTTCTGATTTTGCAAGTTTTATATTTCCACTATTTAACTCTATTAATAATTTTTTCATTCTTTCATATATGCTAATATATAATCCTGCTTCTTCTTGAGCTATTTCCATTCTTGCATTGACAGCATTTTCAATGGCAAGATTATCAAATGGCACTCTTTCATTTTTACCATTTCTTAACATTATATTTGTAATTTCTTGTATATATCTTTTTTTATCTTCTGTTTGAAACTTTCTAATTTGTTGTATATCATTTTCATCTATTTCGTCAAAATTCTTTACTGCTAATTTAGCATTATTTAAGTATTCGCCTTCTGTTGTTCTATGTATTCTTGCATATTTATTTCTTTCTTTTTGTCTTTCTGTAAATATTACTAATGATTTTACATATTTTTCTCTTATCTCTTTTAATTCAATATTATTATCTTCTAATTTATTTTCTAATTTTTGTAGTTTTTGATCTAATATACTTGGATTTTCACTTAAATCATTAAAAATTTGATCTCTTTGATTCTCTATTTCTAGATTTTCGTCATGTAATTTATGCTGTCTTCTTTGGATTTCTTCAATTTCAGCTGCAGCTTCATCAAATTTTTGTATAACATTTTCTTCTTCTTGTATTACTCTTTGGTATTCTTTTATTTCATCTATCATTTGTGCATAGTCTTCATAATTTGTTCGTAAGTTCTTTACTTTATTTAATCCAAAAATTCTAGAAAAATAATTTTCAAGAACTATTGCACTTCTCTCATACATCCTGAAACCCTCCGAATTTTTCAATTTGTTTAATTATATATAAAAAAAACAAAAAAGTCTATATTTTAATAGACTTTTCTACTCAAAAACTTCAAATTTTTCTATTGGATTTCCTCTTAAAAAATCTGAAATTGGCATTCTTCTAGCATTCTCTCCTTGTATTTCTAACACCTTTAAAATTCCTTTTTTAGTTTTTATAAAGATTCCATCTTTAACATTTGAAACTATAACAGTTCCATTTTTACATATTTTTAAACCTTCTGCTGTAATTTCTGTACTTTTAGCCACATCCACTTTCCAAAATTTTATTTTTTTACCATTTAAAAATGTATATGCTCCCATAATTGGGTTTAATCCTCTAACTAGATTTTTTATTTGTACAGCTGTCTGTTCTTCCCAATTGATTTTTGCCATCTTCTTGTCTAACATTGGAGCCATTGAAAATTCTTTTCCTTGCTTTTCTCTTGGTGCATTTCCTTCTTCAATTGCTTTTAATGTTTTTACTAATATTTTTCCACCTATTTTTTCTAATTTTTCCCATAATTCTCCTGTTGTTTCATCATCACCAATGGATACTTCTTCTTTAAAAATCATGTCACCTGTATCCATTCCTTCATCCATGTACATTGTAGTTATTCCTGTTGTTTTGTCACCATTTAAAACTGCCCATTGAATTGGTGCTGCTCCTCTATATTTAGGTAATAATGAACCATGAACATTAATACATCCTAATTTAGGTATTTCTAAAAGTTCTTTAGGCAATATTTTTCCATATGCTACAACACATATAACATCTGGTTGTAAAGATTTTATTTTTTCTATAAATTCTTCATTCTTCTTTACTTTTTCTGGTTGATATATTTGCAATCCTTTTGATAATGCAAATTTTTTGACAGGTGATGCTGTAAGTTTCATTCCTCTTCCTTGTGGTCTATCTGGATTTGTTACAACACCTATAATTTCATAACCTGCATTATAGACCGCTTCTAAGCTTTCTTTTGCAAAATCTGGTGTTCCCATAAATAAGATTCTCATTTTCATCACATTCTTTCTTTAACAAATATATAATCTAAAAATTTAAAATATTATTCTACATATTCTAAAGTTCCTGGAATTATCTTATCTATAAATACTTCTCCATTTAGATGATCTACTTCATGTGCAATAGCTTGGGCAAATAGTTCTTTAGCTTTTACTTTATTTTTCTTACCATTTATGTCTAGATATTCAGCCCATACTTCTGCAGGTCTTACAACTTTTGCAAATTCATTTGGAAAACTAAGACATCCTTCTTCTACTTCTTGCTCTCCTTTTGTTTTTGTAATCACTGGATTTATCATTATAATAGGTCCTTTATCATCATATAAATCTATTACAACTATCCTTTTTAATATTCCAACTTGTACAGCTGCAAGGCCTACGCCATTATATTTGTGCATTGTATCTACCATGTCATTTACTAATACTTTTATTTTATCTGTTATTTCATCAACTTCTCTTGATTTCTTTTTTAATATTTCATCATCTTTATATCTTATATTTCTTATAGCCATAACTCTCCTCCATTTTAACTCATATTGTTTGGATTTACATCTATTGATATTCTTACAGATTTTGTATCTTTTTGATATACCTTTTTTAAATATTTATTTAGTATTTCATTTATTTCTTCTGTCATTTTAGCTTTTATAATAATTCTATATCTAAACCTGTTTTGAATTTTATCTATTGGTGCTGGCATAGGTTTAAATATTTTTATATTGTTTTTATCTAATTTTCCATTGTCAAAAAGCTCTTTTATCTCTTGATTTAAATATATATATGTCCTTTTCCCTATGTCTTGTAATTCTGCTTCACTTATACCACTAAATCCAATTACTATTATATCGCAAAATGGCGGGTATTTCAACTGCTCTCTTAGTAGTATTTCTGTATTGTAAAATTTATTATAATTTTGTTGTTTTGCACATTGTATACTAAAATTATCAGGATTATATGTTTGTATAATAACTTTTCCTGGTAGTTTTTCCCTTCCTGCTCTTCCTGCAACTTGTGTTAGTATCTGAAATGTTCTCTCATTTGCCCTATAATCATCTATATTTAATGAACTATCTGCTGCAATTACCCCAACTAGTGTTACATTTGGAAAATGATGTCCTTTTACTACCATTTGTGTCCCTATTAATATATTAATATTTTCATTTTTAAATTTATTTAAAATATTTTCATGTGAGTTTTTCTTTGTTACTGTATCAACATCCATTCTAATGGTACTAGCATTTGGAAATTGCTTTTGGATTTCCTGTTCTAATTTTTGTGTTCCTGTTCCAAAATATCTTATTTTATCACTATTACATTCAGGACATTTAGAAACTAATTCTTGCTCATATCCACAATAATGGCATTTTAGTTTCTTTTCATATTTATGATATGTTAAACTTATATCGCAATTTTTGCATTTTACAGTATAACCACAATTTCTGCACATTATAAAAGTAGAATATCCCCTTCTATTTAAAAACAAGATTGTCTGCCTCTTTTTTTGTAAGTTTTCTTCTATTAATGCATATAGTTCGTTACTTAGCATTGATCTATTTCCATTTGCAAGTTCTTGCTTTAAGTCTATTATTTCAACTTTTGGTAATTCTGAATTATTTGCCCTTTTAGTTAACTTCAATAGTTCTATCTCTTTTAATTCATTTGCTTTATAATATGTATTTATATCAGGTGTAGCACTGCCTAAAAGTAATGGGCAATTATTTTGTTTTGCCATATATGTGGCAACTTGTTTAGCATCATATTTAGGGTTTGATTCTGATTTATAAGATGCATCATGTTCTTCATCTATTATGATAATTCCTAAATTTTCTACTGGTGCAAATATTGCAGATCTTGCTCCTATTACAATTTTTGCTTGCCCTTGTTTTATTTTGTTCCATTCATCATATCTTTCTCCTATTGATAATTTGCTATGTAATATTGCTATTTTTTCTTTTCCAAATCTTGATATAAATCTATCTAACATTTGTGGTGTTAATGATATTTCTGGAACTAATACTATTGCTGTTTTTTCATTTTTTATTGCATCTTGTATTAATTGTAAATATATTTCTGTTTTTCCTGAACCTGTAATGCCATATAATAGAAATTTTTTATATTCATCTGCTTCCATTTTTTCTTTTATTTTTTCAGATGCTACTTCTTGTTCTTCTGTTAATTTTAAGAAATCTGTTTGTTCTACTTCTTTAAATTTTAATGGATCTCTTTGAATTTTCTTTTCTGCTAATTCTAAATATCCATTTTTTATTAGTGTATTTACTATTCCTCTTGAATATCCTGTTAAAATTTCTATTTCTGGTATAGTAATTTCTTTATTTTCTATAACAATTTTTAATATTTGTTGCTGTTTTTCTGATTTTATTTTTCCATTTTCTATTTCAAATTTTATTTCTTTTATATCTTTTTTCAAGTGTATAACATTTATTTTTTTATCTTGAACTTTTTTCTCTTTACTTTTTGTTCCTGGTGTTACCATAAGATTAATACAATCTGATATATTACAAAAATACTTTTTCGCCATCCATCTTGCAAGTTCTATCTGATTATCATTTAAACTATTTTCTACTTTTGCAATTTCTTTAACTTCATATGCTGATTTTGGTTTTATTCCTATAACAAATGCTTCTTCTAACTTTCCACCATTCCCAAAAGGAACTAAGACCTTACTTCCAATAAAAATAAGGTCTTTTAAGTCTTCTGGTATTTTATAATCAAAGGTCCTATTTAATTTTTTTGCAGTTCTATTTATTATAACTTCTGCTATCATTTTGCTCCTCTAAAATTAGTTTTCTAACCATTTTTTGTATTCTTTTTCTATTATATCTGCTGTTTCTTCTGCAGTTTGATTTGTTGTGTCTATTACTAAATCGTAGTTGCTTTCATCTTCTTTTCTTACTTGGTACAATTCCCAATATCTTTCATTTTCTAACTTATATCTTTTTTCTATATCAGCTTTTTGTTCTTCTATTGTATCGAATTTTTCTGAATCTTTACGATTTGCATCATAAAAAGCTCTTTTTGCTGCAACATTTATGTCTACTTTTAAGTACACTTTAAAAGATTCTGGAACAGCATACCATCCTAATCGTGCATCTATAATAAAATTATCATGATCTTTAGCATATTCTGCTGCACTATTTTCAATTTGTCTATCAATTTCCGGATGATCTTTTACATAAATATTAAATGTTGTAACATCCATATTCATATCTTTTGCTAGTTTTCTAAAATAATCTCCATTTTTATATATTCCATAGTTTAGTCTTTCCATTAATATTTTAGATGTTGTTCCTTTACCACTTGCAAGTTCTCCACCTAGAGATATAATATGCTTCTTTTCCATTTTATTACTCCTCTATTTTTACTTTTCCTTCTGCTATTTCTTCTGCAGCAACTGTTACAGGTTTTTCTCCCTCTTCTACTATTTTAGGTTCTGCTCCTCCTGCTAATTGTCTTGCACGTCTTGCTGTTGCAATAACTAATGCATATCTGTTTTCTGCCTTTTTTAATAATTCTGGAACACTTGGTTCTACTATCATTTTAATCCTCTCCTTTTAAATTTATTTTATTTTCCCCTAATTGCGTTTCTGACATCTGTCTTGCAATTTCTTCTGTTAAAGCTCTGTCTTCAAGTCTACCAGCAACAGTTTCAGGTTGTACAGCTGATAATATAACATGACCTGAATCCATTATTAATACTGCTCTCGTTCGTCTTCCATAAGTTGCATCAACTGCTGTTTTACAGTCTTTTGCTTCTTGTACCATTCTTTTTATTGGTGCAGATTCTGGACTTACTATAGCTACAATTCGTTGTGCAGATACTATATTGCCAAATCCTATGTTTACTAATTTCATAAAATCATCCTTTCTATTCTACATTCTGTATTTGCTCTCTTAAATTCTCTATTTCTGTCTTCATTTCAATTACAGTATTAGTTATTTCTAAGCTATTTGACTTTGACCCAATTGTGTTTGTTTCTCTATTCATTTCTTGTATTAAGAAATCTATTCTTTTTCCAACTGGTTCATCTTTTTTTAACAATTCTTTAAATTGTGCTATATGACTGTTTAATCTAGTTATTTCTTCTTGAATAGAACACTTATCTGCATAAATAACAATTTCTTGTGCTAATCTGTTTTGATCTATTTCTTGCTCTTTTAGAATTTGTTTTATTCGTTCTTCTAATTTTACTACATATTCTTCAATAAGTCCAGTAGAAAATTTGTCTATTTTATTTACTTTTTCTCGTATTATATCTAACCTACTATTTAAATCTTCTGCTATCTTTTGACATTCTAGACTTTTCGTTTCTACCTGATATTTTCTTAATTCAACATTTAATTCTGCCTTTCCATATCCAGTCATACTTTTAAACATCTTTTTTAGCCTCTTTTTTCTTTTTAGTAGCTTCTTTTTTTATAGGCTCTTCTTTTACTATTTCTGATATATCACTTAATTGTTTAAGTGTATTTTTCTTTTCTATTGTAAATATTATTATCGCTTTTAATGCATAATAAATTGAAAATACTATAGCTGAAATTTCTAAGTATTTTATAAAATCATATTTAAAAAATGTTATTACATGCTTTATAGATAATGAATGCATTGCTAATACTAATAGTTCTATTCCAGATATTGCAGTTTTTCCATTGTCATCCTTATAGGCTTTTTCTAGCATTATCAATCCTAGAAATAAAAACATACCTGAAAATACTTCTATATCACCTATTAATCTATCAATATTCATTTTTTGATATGCAAAATCTAATATAAAAAAATAAGATACTACACCTATAATTTTTAATATATTCTTTGATATTGTTTTCATTTGTCTTCCTCCTGATTTTCCAATTCATACATAATAATGCTTAATACATTTAATGCTACTGTTTCTGTTCTTAATATTCTTTTTCCAAGTGATATTGTTAGTGCTCCATAATCTTTTAGACTCTCTATTTCTTCATTAGCAATACCACCTTCTGGTCCTATTAGAATTCCAACTTTTAGGTTCTCATTTTTATTCTCTATTTTTAGTTTTTCTAATATTTGCCTTAAACTCGTGTCTTGTTCATTTTCATATGCTATTAAAAATATATCATATTTTTTTATTAAATCTTGTATCTCTTTTAATTTAATAATCGGTTGAATCTTTGGTATTCTGCTTCTGCCACATTGTTTAGCTGCTACTTCTGCTATCTTGTTCCATCTTTGTGTTTTCTTTTCTTTATCTTTTTCTTGTAATTTCACAACACATCTTTTCATCTCAGTTGGTACAATGTCATAAACACCTAATTCTACGGATTTTTGTATTATTAATTCCATTTTGTCAAATTTAGGTAATCCCTGAAATATTGTTACTTGTATGTTTGACTCATTATGTTCTTCTAATTTTTTTATAATTTTACAATTTATTATTTCTTTTTCTATTGCATCTATTCTACATAAATAGTCTTTTTCATCTGTATTATCACAAATTATTATTTCGTCACCCACAGCTTTTCTTAATACATTTTTTATATGTCTTACATCTTGTCCTATTATTTTAATATTGTTTTCATTAATTTGTTTTTGTGTTACAAAAAATTTTGGCATATTTTTTCTCCTTTATACATGCACATTATATCATTTTATCTTATTAAATTCAATTTTTTCGTAAAAAAACATTTAATTTGTAGTATATGCTATAAAAAAACTCTGACAAGGTATTCCCTACTGATTTCTCTTGTTTTTTACTTGTTGATTTATCAATTATTTTTATCATAACATGCTTTACATAATATTTTTATAAAAATAAACCTAAACCATTAGACTTTTATCTAATAATTTAGGTTTATATCATAATTTTAAATATTTGTTATTAATAATTTTCTGCTTTTATTTCAAAATATGCTTTTGGGTGGCTACATACTGGACAGATTTCTGGTGCTGATTTTCCAATAACTATATGTCCACAATTTCTACATTTCCAAATTCTATCTCCATCACGGCTAAATACTAGCCCATCTTCCATATTTTCTATTAATTTTTTATATCTAGCTTCATGCTCTTTTTCAATTTCTCCTACAGCTTTAAATAAATATGCTATATGATCAAATCCTTCTTCTTTTGCTTCTTGTGCCATTCTGTCATACATATCTGTCCATTCATAGTTTTCACCTTCAGCTGCTGCCTCTAAGTTTTCTAATGTTGATTTTATTTCTCCACCTTGTAATAATTTGAACCACATTTTAGCATGTTCTTTTTCATTGTCAGCTGTTTCTTGGAATATAGCCGCAATTTGTTCATATCCTTCTTTTTTTGCTTTACTTGCAAAATATGTGTATTTATTTCTTGCTTGTGATTCTCCTGCAAATGCTTCCATTAAATTCTTTTCTGTTTTTGTTCCTTTTAAATCCATTATGATTCCTCCTTAATTCTAATTAACACCATAAAATCCACTTTATAGTGCTTTTATTAATTAACAAATATATTAATTAATTCGTTTATAGTATATCATATTTTTTATAAAATACAATCTATTTAGAATAAATATTTAATTTTTATACCATACTTTGGCATCTGTAACTATTCTTTCTTACAATGTATGTTATATAATTTGTATATTAATAAAAGGAAGAGATACTATCTCCCCCCTATTTTTACCAAAAAAGTTTCCAATAAATTTTCTCCATGATGCCCATTTTTCTTTGTTTAATCGACTTTTTTTCTTTTGATTCATCTATTGGTCTAACATTTATCATTACATATTTGTTATCCTCAGTTAACTCAAAAGTTACTTCACACTTGAGGTTTCCTAATAATTGTTTATTTATCAGTTGTTTTGCTAAATATGCATAATAAAATTCTAATGGCTTTTGCCCTATATTTTGTAATTCTCCACCATCATTCCGAAAGAAACAAAGTTGATTTTCCTTTGTAGTCTCTTTTAAGGTATACGTTTTGTCTGATATCTTATCATCTCTCATTTTATTTTCCTCCTAATTAGTTTGAAAATTTTCTACTTTAGCATAAATACCAATATATTTATACTAACATAATTTACATAATTTTTCAAGTTTAGTTTTCAAAAAAAATAAGTCGATATAATCGACTTAACATACATGGAGCAGGTAGTGGGAATCGAACCCACGTCATCAGCTTGGAAGGCTGAGGTTCTACCATTGAACTACACCTGCATTTCCTCCTGACAGTTATAGATTATAAATGTTTTTTAATACTTTGTCAATACTTTTTTTAAAATTTTTCTAAAAATGATTTTAAATTTTTGAATATACCTTATTTACAGGCTTTAATTAATCCTACAAATAATGGTGCTGGATTGTTTGGTCTTGATTTTAGTTCTGGATGGAATTGTCCTGCTATGAAATATGGATGTTTTTCTAATTCTACAATTTCTACTAGATTTCCATCTGGTGATGTACCTGATACTTTTAAACCTGCTTTTTCTAATTTTTCTCTATATTTATTATTAAATTCATATCTATGCCTGTGTCTTTCTGATATTTCTGTTTTTTCGTATACTTTATTTGCTAAACTTCCTTTTGTTAATACACATGGATATGCTCCTAAACGCATTGTTCCACCTTTTTTGTTTATCTTTTTTTGTTCTTCCATTATGTGTATTACTGGATTTTTTGTTTTTGTGTCAAATTCAGCTGAATTAGCGTCTTCTAAATGTAATACATTTCTTGCAAATTCTACTACTGCCATTTGCATACCTAAACATATTCCCAAAAATGGTACTTCGTTTTCTCTTGCATATTTTATTGTTTCTATTTTCCCTTCTATTCCTCTATTTCCAAATCCTCCTGGAACAACTATTCCATCATATTTTGATAATATTTCATTTGCTGTGTCTTTATTCACTTTTTCAGCATCTACTAAGTCTACTTTTACTTTTACATTATTTGCGAAACCTGCATGATATAAGCTTTCTATAACAGATATATATGAATCTTCTAATTTTATATATTTTCCTACTATTGCAATTTTTACTATATTTTCTTTATCTATTTTTCTTATTTTATCTATCATTTCTTGCCATTTTGTATTATCTGGAATATATCTATCTAGTTTTAAATGATTACATACTTCTCTTGCTAGTCCCTCTTCTTCAAGCATTAATGGTACAGCATATAAACAATCTGCTGTTTTATTTTGAATTACACTTGTTTTTCGTACATTACAAAATAACGCCAGTTTTTCCCTTACTGATTCTGGTATGTCTAATTCTGTTCTGCATACTAATATATCTGGTTTTATTCCTAAACTTTGTAATTCTTTTACAGAATGTTGTGTCGGTTTTGATTTTATCTCATTTGAACCTGTTATATAAGGCAATAATGTTACATGCACATATATTACATCTTCTGGATTTTTTTCTAAACCAACTTGTCTTATTGCTTCTATTATTGATAATCCCTCTATATCTCCTATTGTTCCTCCAACTTCTGTTATTACTATATCTGTGTCTGTATTTTCAAATTTGTAAATTCTTTCTTTTATTTCATTTGTTATATGTGGAATTACTTGTACAGTCTTTCCTAGATATTCTCCTTTACGTTCTTTTTCAATTACTGTACTGTATATTTTTCCCATAGTTACACTGGAATCTTTTGTTAAATTTTCATCTATAAATCTTTCATAATGTCCTAAATCTAAATCTGTTTCAGCTCCATCATCTGTCACAAACACTTCACCATGTTCATATGGGTTCATTGTTCCTGGATCTACATTTATATATGGATCAAACTTTTGTATTGTTACTTTATATCCTCTGTTTTTTAATAACCTTCCCAATGATGCTGCTGTAATTCCTTTTCCTAACCCTGATACTACTCCACCTGTTACAAATATATACTTTGTATTCATTTTGTTTCCTCCATTCTAAACTAAAAAAAGATTAAAAAAACTTTCCGAAAAAATCGGTTTTTTTTTAATCTATAATTAGTTTATCACTTTATTTTTTTAATAGCAATAACTTTTTAACATTTTATATATCTTTTATGTTGTTGTGTCAATGATGTGAAACAAAAATATATAAAATCACCATATAATTAAATTGCATAATTAATCATTCCAAA
>CAJMJN010000006.1 GCA_905213875.1 uncultured Clostridium sp. | reverse complement strand
TAAAAGATGCAGAAACAGGAAAAGTAATAGCAGATTTATCTCATCCAGGGCAAAAAGAACTAGTACTAAAAGGAGGAAGAGGAGGAAGAGGAAATAGCCATTTTGCTACATCAACTAGACAAGCTCCTAGATTCTCTGAAGATGGAGATAAAGGAGAAGAAAAAGAAATTATACTAGAATTAAAATTGTTAGCAGATGTAGGATTATTAGGCTTTCCAAATGTAGGTAAATCAACATTTTTATCAAAAGTTACAGATGCAAGACCTAAAATTGCAAATTATCATTTTACAACACTAGAGCCAAATTTAGGAGTTGTAAAAACAAAAGGTGGAGATGGATTTGTAATTGCTGACATTCCTGGAATTATAGAAGGTGCTAGTGAAGGCGTTGGACTTGGTATTCAATTTTTAAGACATGTTGAAAGAACAAGATTATTGCTACATTTTATTGATGTTTCAGGTCAAGAAGGAAGAAATCCTGTAGAAGATTTTAAAACAATAAATGCAGAATTAAAAAAATATAGTGAAAAATTGGCAGGAAGAAAACAAATAATAGTTGCAAATAAAATTGATGCAATACAAGATGATAAATTGTTAAAAGAAGTAGAGGAATTAGCTAAAAAAGAAGGATTAGAACTTTATAAAATATCTGCTGCAACTAAGCAAGGCGTTACAGAATTAATAGACCATGTAACAGAAGTATTAAAAACACTTCCAAAAGAAGAAATTATAGAAATAGAAGACAAAAAAGTATATACATTAGAAGAGAAAAAAGATGATTGGTCAATAAGAAGAGAAAATAACAAATTTATAGTAACTGGAAAAGCAGTAGAAAAATTAATTGGAAGAATAAATATTGATGATAATGAATCATTCTACTATTTACAAAAATCATTAGTAAATATGGGAATAGATGCTAAATTAAGAGAAATGGGAGTATGTGAAGGAGATTCTGTAGTATTAGTAGATTGGGAATTTGAATGGAGCGAATAAAAAATAAAAGCAGATTAAATAAAAAATCAAATAACAAAGTATAAAAAATTATGAAAGAAAGGATTTTGTTATGACTGGAAAAAGAAAAGATTATATATCTTGGGACGAATACTTTATGGCAATAGCAAAGTTATCAGCAATGAGAAGTAAGGACCCTTCAACACAAGTGGGAGCATGTATTGTAAGTAATGATAATAGAATTTTATCAATAGGATATAATGGAGCACCTAACGGATTTAGTGATGATGAATTTATTTGGAGTAGAGAAGGAAGTAATTTAGAAACAAAATATCCATATGTATGTCATGCAGAATTAAATGCAATATTAAATTATAGAGGAAGTAAAAAAGATTTAGAAAATGCAAAAATATATGTTGACTTATTTCCATGTAATGAATGTGCAAAAATGATTATCCAATCAGGGATAAAAGAAGTAATATATTTGTCTGATAAATATGCAAATTCAGAGAATAATATAGCTTCAAGAACTTTATTTAATAAATGTGGAATACAATATCACAAAATAGAATTAGAAAATGAAAAAAAGATCGAAATAGATCTAAAATAAAACTTATACAATAAATAAAAAACGAATTTTAACACAATTAGTTGTGAACTAAAATTTCAATACAGTGTAATTTACAATTCTAAAAAATTAATATAAAAAACCTTGAGTGAACTATATTTCGAAAAATAAAGTTTACTCAAGGGATTTTTTTATTGCAAATTTGTATACACAGTTAACTATTAAGATGCCTTAAAATTTTTTTTCATAACAATTCCATTATCTGAATTATAATAATTTTTTCTAATAGATATAGTTTCAAAACCAAAATTTTTATATAATTTTTGAGCATTCAAATTTTTTTCATTTACTTCAAGAAATATAGAATCAAGATTTTTTCCTTTACATATTTCTAACAATTTATTTAAAAGTAATGTACCAATTCCAGAATGTCTAGATGCTTTATTTACTACTATATTCATAAGTTCAGCTTCATCTAAAATAATTTTAATTCCAGCAAAGCCAACAATTGTGTTTTGCAATGAACTATTTCCTGAATCATTGTTATGATTTTTATTTGTTTTAGTTTTGGAAGAAAAGCCTGGAAGTCCTTGCTTATCAATTATATGAGTAGACTCTTGCTTGGCTACGATATAAATAGAATTTTTACAGGTTAATTCTTCTTTTAAAGTATTATAATTCCAATAATCATCAAAATCAGAAATTAAAATATCTTTTATATTCTCTAAATCAGAAATAGTCATTATAGAAAGTATAATATTTTCTACATTATTCATTATTTATTATCCTTTTTTCTTTTTCTTCTAATTGCCTTTGAGCAAGTGGCTTTTTTAAATATAATGGTAAAATATTTTCAGTTTCACAACCATTGTTATATGCCAAAAGTCCAGCAAGACCAAGATAATATGAATTTAATTCATTGTAAGAAGTATCAGCAAATTTTGCATCAGGAAAAGATACTAATATTTTTTCTTTAAAATTAACTGAACCATCACCAACAAAAGTAAGAGTAAATGTATCAAAATTATCTTGACAGTAGCTATCTAAAATAGCTAAAGTAGCTTCTAAACTTTCTGCTTTTGGTTCAATTAAAGTAGTTAAATCATTTTTATCTAAAATGTTGTTATCATTAATATTTTTAGAAATCTGGCTATTATTATCAATTAATTCAGAATTTCTTTGATATAATGCAAAATAGCAGTTTTCATTCTTGCAATCTAAAATACTACAAACTAAATTTGCACTATTATCAATAATGTTTTTATTAAATTCAGAATAAAGAATTGGATAGGCAAGAGCTTCCAGAGAGCTAATTCCAATACAAGGAATATTTAAACTATCGCAAAAACCTTTAACAGTAGCAATACCAATTCTAATTCCTGTAAAAGAACCAGGCCCGACATCACAAACAATTAGTCCAATATCTTTTAATTCTAAATTTGCTTTTTTTAGAGAAGAACTTATCATAGGCATTAGACTAACAGAATGGCTATTTTCAGTAACTGTATCTAAATTACAAATAAGATTTTCATTATCCAAAACTGAAACACCACAAATTTTGCTAGATGTATCAATACTTAAAATTTTCATAATAAAATCACCTCATATAACACTAATAAAGATATAAAACATACATAAAACAAGTTGCATAAATTTTAAATTTAGAAATTTTAATGCTAAGCTTGCAAAATTTTATAATTCTCAGGAAAATCAATATCTAAAATTCTTGAATTTTCTTCATTCTCGTTTTTAGTAAATGTAATATGAATATAATTAGAAGGTAAAGCATCTTCAATTAATTCACCCCATTCAATTAAACAAATTCCTGTATCAAAATATTCGTCTCCACCGATTTCGTAGAATTCAGAAGAATCCGCTAAACGGTAAACATCAAAATGATAAATATTAATATCATTATTTTTATATTCATTAACAATTGTAAAAGTTGGACTAGAAATTTCATTTTCTAACCCAAAGTAAGACAAAAAACCTTCAACAAATTTGGTCTTTCCAGAACCAAGTTCACCAGTTAATACAACAATATCTTTAGGCTTTAATATTTTAGCCAATGATTTTGCAAAGTTTTTTGTATCTGTTTCACAATTTGTAATTAATTGCATATGTTTTCTCATATAATCACCTTGAGTAAAATTATACTTGATTACTAGCTAAAAATCAAGCTAATCAAGGAACAAACTATATAATTAATAAAAATTTGAATTTGACATATAATAATAGAGGTGATATAATAAAACCAGCAATATTGCGATAAGCTACGCATTATGTATTGCAATAAAAAGACTAGGAATTGCCGTTCCTAGTCTTTTTTTGTCTAGTCATTATTATCATTTATGATTGTATAAACAATAATAAGAACTATTAATTTGATAAAGCTACGCATAGGTGTATTGCCTCCTTTCCTTGAATTTTTCCTCGAAAAGGATGGAAGAATTATATTATAAAAAGAGCTTACAGTCAAATACAAATTAATCTGAAAATAAAAATAAAAAAATCAGTCAAAAGGGTTGATAAAATGTACATTGTGTAATATAATTGTAATACATTTGTAACGAGAAGGAAACAAAGAAAGTTGGGAGAAAAAAATGAAAAAAAAGTTTAAATTCGGGTTTGGACAAGATATAGGTATAGATTTAGGAACAGCAACTGTTATTGCATATGTTAAAGGAAAAGGGATAGTTTTAAGAGAACCATCAGTTGTAGCTGTTGATAACACAAATGGAGAGGTATTAGCTGTTGGTCAAGAAGCAAGAAGAATGTTAGGAAGAACACCAGGAAACATAGTAGCAACAAGACCTTTAAGAGATGGTGTTATTTCAGATTATACAGTAACAGAAAAAATGTTAAAATATTTTATAAATAAAATATGCGGAAAATTTATATTTTCACCAAGAATAATGATTTGTATCCCATCACAAGTTACTGAAGTAGAGAAAAAAGCTGTAATTGATGCAGCATCACAAGCAGGAGCTAGAAGAGTATATTTAATAGAAGAACCAATTGCAGCAGCAATAGGAGCAGGAATTGATATATCAAAAGCTTGTGGAAATATGGTAGTAGATATAGGTGGTGGAACAACTGATATAGCAGTTATTTCATTAGGAGGATCTGTTGTTAGTACATCATTAAAAGTTGCAGGAGATAAATTTGACGAAGCAATAGTAAAATATATAAAGAAAAAACATAATATAGTAATTGGAGAAAGAACAGCTGAAGATTTAAAAATAAATATAGGTTGTGTATATCCAAAAATTCAAGATACAGAAATGCAAATAAGAGGAAGAGATTTAGGAACAGGACTTCCAAAAACATTAACAGTAAAATCTAGCGAAATGCTAGAAGCATTAATAGAACCGGCAATGATGATTGTAGAAGCAGTTCATTCTGTATTAGAAAGAACACCACCAGAACTTGCAGCAGATATAAGCGACAGAGGAATCTATATGACAGGTGGAGGATGTTTAATAGACGGTTTAGATAAATTGCTACAAGAAAAAACAGGGATAAATGTAATGATAGCCCAAGATACAGTTTCTTGTGTAGCATTAGGAACTGGAAAAGCGTTAGATAATTTAGATGCAATAGATGGACATGCAAGAAGATAAATGTTAAAATAAGTTTGAAAGAAAAAATCTTTCAAACTTATTTATTTAAATAGAATTAAAAGGAGTAAATAATATGTCAAAAGTAGCATTCATAACATTAGGCTGTAAAGTAAATCAATATGAAACAAATGCAATGTCACAAGAATTTATAGAAAAAGGATATGAAGTAGTAGAACACCATGAAAAAGCAGACATATACGTAATAAATACATGTACAGTAACAAATATGTCAGACAGAAAATCAAGACAAATGTTAAGACGTGTAAAAGAATTAAATCCAAATTCAATAGTAATTGCTTGTGGATGTTATGTGCAAGTTGCAAAAGACGAAGTTGCCAAAATAGAAGATATTGATTTAATATTAGGAAATAACGAGAAAAAGAATATAGTAGAACATTTAGAACAATATCAAAAAGATAAAAAAAAGCAATTAGAAATAGAAGATTTAATGCAACAAAGAGAATTCATAGAATTTGGAGATGTTACATATACTGAAAAAACAAGAGCAGTTGTAAAAATCCAAGATGGATGTGATAGATTTTGCTCATATTGTATAATACCATATGCACGTGGAAGAGTAAGAAGTAGAAAACCAGAAGGAATAATATCAGAAATAACAAAAATAGCACAAGAAGGAATAAAAGAAGTAGTAATAACAGGAATTCATGTAGCCTCATATGGAAAAGATTTTAAAGAAAATTATGGATTAATAGATTTATTAGAAGACTTAAATAAAATAGAAGGTATAGAAAGAATAAGATTAAGTTCAATAGAACCATTAATATTAGACGAACAATTTATAAATAGACTATCAAAATTAGAAAAAATATGCCATAATTTCCATTTATCATTACAAAGCGGATGTGACGAAACATTAAAAAGAATGAATAGAAGATATAACACAGAACAATTTAAAACTGTAGTAAATTTGATAAGAAATACATATAAAGATGCAATATTAACAGCAGATGTAATTGTTGGTTTTCCAGGAGAGACGGAAGAAGAATTTGAGAAAACATATAAATTCTTAGAAGATGTAAAATTTTATAAAACTCATGTATTTAAATATTCACCTAGAAAAGGAACAAAAGCAGCAGTAATGGAAAATCAAATTGACGGAAACATAAAAGAACAAAGAAGTAAAAAATTAATAGAATTATCAAATAATTTTGAAAAAGAATATAATGAAAGTTATATAGGAAAAACAGTTGAAGTGTTGTGGGAAGAAGAAAAAGAAGGGATTTATAAAGGTCATACTCAAAATTATTTATTAGCATATTATAAACCAGAAAAAGGTGATATGAATTTAGAAAATAAAATAACAAAAGCAAATTGTATATCAGCTGAAAGTGACCATATTATAGTGGAAATATAACAGAATATAATTAGAAAAACTACTATTGCTGTTAATAAGGCTCTTGAAAAATTGAATAATTAAGAAATTGTGAAAATATAATAAAATCAGTGCATACAAGAATGTGTAACAAATCTGTAATATTTACGTAACGAACATTTAATATTAATATAAACAAAATCACTTGATAAAAAAGGAAAATTATAGTATAAATAATTTAACAATAAAGTGTGAGAATAACACAAAGGAGGAAATAAAATGGCAGATTTAGGTGAAGAAAACAAAGTAAACGGTGTTTTTGGAGGCGTAGAATTTAATAACAATGCAGAAAATATTGAAAATGCTGGAACAATAAGAAATGAAAATTTACCAGTAAAAAAAGGATTTTGGAATAGTTTCAAAGCATTCTGGCTACAAGACATCGATTGGAATAAAGAAATAAAAGTAGAATTAACACCATATCAACAAAAAGTTGAAGATGAAATAAATGAATTCTTACACCAAGATATTACTTGGGAAAAAGTACATGATTTCTTATTCCAAGAAGTTTCATTTGGAAAAGCAAAATAAAAGAAAAATGAATTTTTTATGAATTAGTGAAAAAGTATAGCAAATTAATTTTTAATGTGCTATACTTTTATTGCTTATATGAGAGTAAAATAGAAATTTATATTTTAATAAGAGGTTTATAGGCAAAACCAATTTAAAAACCTAAATATATTATACAAGGAAAAGCGAATGGCAAAAAACAAAACAATATTTGTATGCAGTGATTGTGGAAACGAATCTGCTAAATGGCTAGGAAAATGCCCTGCTTGTGGAAGTTGGAATAGTTTTTATGAGCAAAAAATAGTAGAAACAAAATCAGCAGGAAGTAGTAAAGGTATAAGTGCAGGAAATATTACACCACAAGCATTAAACACATATGAAGCAAAAGAAACAATAAGAACACATACAGGATTTCAAGAGCTGGATAGAGTATTAGGTGGAGGATTGGTAAAAGGTTCACTTGTATTACTAGGTGGAGAACCTGGAATAGGAAAATCAACATTAATTTTACAAATATGTGATAAAATAAAAGGTGATGGAAAAGTCTTGTATGTATCTGGAGAAGAATCAGCAGAGCAAATAAAACTTAGAGCAGATAGGCTTGGAATAAATAATGAAGACATTCTATTTTTAGGTGAAACAAACATAGATATAGTAAATCAAGCAATAATAAATGTTAATCCTAAATTAGTAATAATAGATTCAATTCAAACAATGTATTCAGACGAAATTACAGCAGCTGCTGGAAGTGTTAGTCAAGTAAGAGAAATTACAGGACAAGTTATGAGAGTATGTAAATCTAGAGGAATAACAACCATAATTATAGGTCATGTGACAAAAGAAGGAAACATAGCAGGTCCAAGAGTGTTAGAACATATGGTAGATACAGTTTTATATTTAGAAGGTGAAAGATATTTTTCTTATAGAATTTTAAGAGGAGTAAAAAACAGGTTTGGTTCTACAAACGAAATTGGAATGTTTGAAATGCAAGATAAAGGAATGTGTGAAATAGACAATCCATCTGATATATTAATATCAGAAAGGGAAGATAATCCAGCAGGTTCTTGTATAGTGGCAACAATGGAAGGAACAAGACCTATATTAGTAGAATTACAAGCACTAACATCACAAACAGTATTTGGATATCCAAAAAGAACAGCAAATGGAATTGATTATAATAGATTATCATTACTACTTGCAGTATTAGAAAAAAAGGCAGGTGTAATGCTTGGCTCACAAGATGTATACTTAAATGTTGTTGGTGGACTAAAAGTTAATGAACCTGCAGTGGATTTAGGTGTTGCATTAGTAACAGCATCTAGTTTTAAAAATGTACCAATACCTAAAGATATGATAATATTAGGAGAAGTAGGATTAACAGGAGAAATAAGAAGAATAAACCTAATAGAAAAACGATTAAAAGAAGCGGAAAAATTAGGGTTTAAAAAATGTATAATTCCAGAAAGTAATAAAAAAGACTTGAAAGAAAAATATAAATTAGATATAATATGCGTTAAGAATATTAATGAAGCCATACAAAAAATTGGATTAGGATAATTTAATTAAGAAGGGAGAGTTACTTTTGAGAAAGGGCAAAGAAGATAATATAACCAAAATATTAAGATTAATAGCACCAGGAACTCCCATAAGAGATGGACTAGAAAATATACTAAGAGCAAGAACAGGAGCATTATTACTTATAACAGATAAACAAGATGTACTAAAAGAAGTAGTTGATGGAGGATTTACAATAAATGAAGATTATACTTCATCAAAACTATATGAATTAGCTAAAATGGATGGAGCAATAGTTTTAAGTGGAGATTTAAAAAAGATATTATATGCAAATGCACAATTAATTCCATCACATGAAATAACAACACTAGAAACAGGAACAAGGCATAGAACAGCTGAAAGGACAGCAAAACAAACAGGAGAATTAGTTATAAGTATATCACAAAGAAGAAGTATAATAACAGTATTCAAAGGAAATGACAGATATATTCTAGAAGATACAAATGCAGTATTAAACAAAGCAAATCAAGCAATTCAAACATTAGAAAAATATAAAAAAGTATTTGATAATAAACTAAGCTTATTAAATGAATATGAATTTAATGATATAGTAACATTGCAAAATGTAATAGGAGCAATCCAAAGAGCAGAAATGGTAATGAAAATAGTAGAAGAAATACAAAGGCAAATTTCTGAACTTGGAAGTGATGGTAGATTAGTAAAAATGCAATTAGAAGAATTAATTGGAGGACTAGAAAAAGAAGAAAGGCTTATAATAAAAGATTATATAGTTCCAGGAAAAGGCAAAAATAAAAGAACAGCAGAAGATGCAATAAATAACTTAGAAAGTTTAAGTTATGAGGAAATATCAAAAGAATCAACAATCGCTAAACTTTTAGGCTATGGAACATTTGATGATTATGATGAAGTTGCAGTATATACAAAAGGATATAGAATACTTAATAAAATACCAAGAATGCCAAGTAATATAGTAGAAAATTTAGTAGAATCATTTAAATCATTTCAACATATATTGGCTGCAGATATAGAAAGCTTAGATGAAGTAGATGGAATTGGAGAAGTAAGAGCTAGAACAATAAAACAATCTTTAAGAAGAATGCAAGAACAATTTGTGTTTGATAATTTAATATAAAAAGAAAGACTAACAAAAAAGTAGATAACATAACTAAAACGTAAAAATTTTAGAATTTAAAAATATTTAAATGGAAGGAAAGAAAAAAATGAAAAAAGTAAAAAATATTTTATGGGTTATTGCTTTATTAGTAATAATAGTATTAATAGGAATAGTTGGATTTAATTTTTATAAAAAAGCGACAATGGAAGTAAAAAATCCAATAGTTACAATGGAAGTGGAAAATTTTGGAACAATAAAAATGGAATTATATCCCGAACAAGCACCAGAAACAGTAGCAAACTTTATAACACTTGCAAATAGAGGATTTTATAATGGATTAACATTCCATAGAGTAGTAAAAGACTTTATGATACAAGGTGGAGATAAAGAAGGAACAGGACAAGGTTCTGCAACACTAGCAGATTTAAAAGATGATGGAGATAGTAACACAGATTATTCAATAAAAGGAGAATTTGTAGCCAATGGAGTAAATAATACATTAAAATTTGATGAAGGCATAATTGGAATGGCAAGAAACGATTACACTCAATATTCATCATCATTAAAAGAAGAATCATATAATTCAGGAAGTTCACAATTCTTTATTATGACAAAAGCTAATACATCTTTAAATGGATATTATACAGCATTTGGAAAAGTTACAGAAGGAATGGACGTAGTACATAAAATAGAAAATGTAGAAGTAAAAGCAGCAGACAGTACATCAGATAGTTCAAGTAGTAATACAGAAGTAAGTACACCAGTAGAAACTGTAAAAATATCAAGTGTTACAGTTGATACACAAGGAATTGACTATGGGTTACCAAATACTTTGACACCATTTAATTACATGTCATGGTTATATAAACAATATGGAATAAATCAATAAATTAAATTTTAAAGTCTTAAAAGTTTAAGACGATTATAAAAGTAAAATCAATTTTTGAACTTTTTTCGATTTTTTTATAAAAAATCGAAAAAATAGTTGACAAATGGGGTGGGTATTAGTTATAATATTAACTGTGCTCTGGTAATGCAAACCGAGATGGTGGATGTAGCGTAGTTGGTTAACGCGCCAGTTTGTGGCACTGGAGACCGTGGGTTCGAGTCCCATCTTCCACCCCATTATACATTGGGCTGTAGCCAAGCGGTAAGGCACCAGACTTTGACTCTGGCATGCGCTAGTTCGAATCTAGCCAGCCCAGCCATCAAAAAAATTGTTGAAAATAGCTTGTATCTAAGGATACAGGCTATTTTCTTGTTTGTAACCTTAAATAATTTATTATAATTTATAAAAATTGTTTTTAACTAGAACCACAAGGCTCTTCACGGTTTTTAATTTATCTTAATTTTTTATTTTTTAAACTATCAACTAAACATTCTATATTTTTATTTGAAAAATTATGAAGAGTGTTTAGTTGATAATAGAATGTTTAAATAAATGAAAAAAATACAATTGCTGTAATACAGTATACAAGCAGGTTACAGAAGAAAGGTATGTTTAGTTGATAGCGAAAAATATTAATCTTTGGAATTTTCTAAAGTGTTTGACATACCAATAGACTTATTATTTTTTATCAAATGTTCATTAAGGTAGTATTGATTAACCTTATCAACTTCTCGTTCTTTAAATTTATCAAAAACACTAGTATAAGTATTTAATGTAACACTAATATCTTTATGCCCCATTAATCTTTGAACAGTGATTAGTCTGTAAAATAAAGAGATAATTAAAAGAACAAAGATTCAAGACGATTTGGATGTAGAGTGATTATACTTTACGTAAATTGTAAACAATTTAGTTTGACAAATGTAATAAAAAAATGTATAATGAATATACTAAAGAAAGTAATATTGCAAAATATTATGAAAAGGAGATCCCTAGCCTATAAGTAGGGTATATTGAAGAGGAAACCCCTAGCCTGATATTTGAGAAGAATATTAAAGTAGGGTATTTTTAAAGAGGAAATCCCTAGCCTATAAGTAGGGTATAAAAAGAGCAAGAGTGAGAACCCTTGCTCAAAATTATTTTAAGGAGAATTATTTTGAATAAATTAAGACTTTATAAAATTGATATTAATTATATAAAATATTTATATTCTTTTGATAATAGAGTGCAATACAATCCAAATAGAGAAGATGAATATTCAGCGAACAGACCATATTTAGGAATCGTATTGAAAATAGAACAATATGATTATTTTGTTCCACTTGAACATCCGAGAAAAGCCCATCAAACAATGAAAAATAATATATTTATTTTAAAAATACATAATGGAAAATATGGAATATTAGGATTTAATAATATGATACCTGTAAAAAAAGAACAACTTATTGAATTTGATATAAATAATGAAAATACAGGATATAAACAAATTCTAGTCAGTCAATATCACTACTGTAATAAGCATAGTAAAGAAATAGAAGAAAAGGCTAATGAAACATATAATAGAAGCATGAAAAATTGTTTTATGAAAAAAATATGTTGTAATTTTAGATTATTAGAAAAAAAGAGTGAAGATTATGAGGCATAAAAATAAGGTACTTTTTGTATCCTATAATTTCGAAAAGTTTTACAATATTACCCCAAATTGTTAGAACAAAGAGCTTAACAATTTGGGGTCTTTTTAGCATAATATAAGAATCACTAACACTAAATAGTTATAATCTTTTTAGTAAAATCCAAATTATTACAAGAATCAAAATCATAACCAATAGAATAAACATTAGTAGCCCAAATATCCTTTTCAAGAACAGACTTCAAGTTTTTATTTGAAGAAGTATCAATAAAACGTTTAACAGAAGTAATAATATCCAATTTAGGATTAGCTTTTGCAATCTCAGAAATTAAAAATTTACCACGTTTATTAAAACCTAAAACTCTAATATATGGATTTACTTTTTTAGATAGTGCCATATCTTTTTTTGTTATACCAAGTAAACTGTAAATCAAAATTCTTTGTATTCTAGTAGAAGTATAACGCTTTGATTTTATCAAATTTAGAAATTCATTAACTGTGTTACAAGAATTTGCAACTTTTTTAATAGAGTTTTCTAAACCTTCTGAAACATCGGGTAATTCAGCGATTTCGCTTAAAGACATTTTTCTTAAATTATAAATAATTTGTCTTTCAAAAACAGATAAATCAGGAATAATATGTCCTTGTTTTATATTATCCATTAATATTCCATAACTAGGAGCTGGTACAAGTTTTCGTAAAACTTTAAAATTTCCGTTTTTAATAATATTTCTAATAGCAGTAGCACTAGCAATATTTCCAGAATAACTAATATCATTATATCCAGCTTCAAATCGTGTTATAGCAACAGGTTTTATTATACTATTATATTTTTTTAAAGATTTCATATATTCTAATCCCAAAATATTATTAGGACTAGAAAGTACATTTAAATATTTTCTAATGTCTCCCAAGTATAACATTAAAGCATTTTCACGAGCTTTAGGAAAAGAAACACCTTTTTTTAATTCATTAGCTAGTAACATTTTATAAGCTTTAGGTTCTTTATAAAGTACATCAGCAATAGGTTCTAAAAGATCCATGTCAGAGGTTTCGGCACCAAAAGCAAGATAATCGACAACTTTTAACGAATTTAATATTTTTACAGCTCCATCTGCAAAATTTTCAGCACTAGATGTAGCATACAAAGTAGGAAGTTCTAAAACTAAGTCAACTCCACAATTTAAAGCTATTTCAGCTCTAGACCATTTATCAATTAATGCTGTACTGCCACGTTGTGTAAAATTACCACTAATAACAGCAACAGTATAACTAGAACCAGTTAATTTTTTTGCTTGTTCTAAATGGTATAAATGACCATTGTGGAATGGATTATATTCTGCAATAATACCTAAAACTTTTCCCATAAGAACCTCCTTGTGTAAATCTATTTTTATTGTTATAATACTATCATAAAAATACTAAAAAAACAATCACGAAATATAAGGAGTGAATTAATATGGATAAAGTTGTAATATATACAGATGGAGCATGTTCTGGAAATCCCGGACCAGGAGGATGGGGAGCAGTTTTATTATATAAAGAAAATAGAAAAGAAATTTCTGGAGGAAAAAAAGATACAACAAATAACATAATGGAATTAACTGCAGTAGTTGAAGCATTAAAATTGTTAAAACACCCTTGTGAAGTAGAATTGTACAGTGACAGTGCATATATTGTGAATAGTTTTACACAAGGATGGATATATGGGTGGATAAAAAATAATTGGAAAACATCATCAAAAGAGCCTGTAAAAAATAAAGAAATTTGGCAAGAATTATACAATTTAACAAAGATACATAAGGTTACATTTAATAAAGTAAAAGGACATAGTGATAATGAATTAAATAATAGATGTGATGAGCTTGCACGTAATGCTATTCCATAAATATTACATTTTAATTACATGGAAGAATTTTGTTGAAAAAAATAAATGTTTTAAGTATAATAAAATTGTAGAAGAATGGAGGAATACAAATGAACACTTTTGCTGATTATATTTTAGAAGAGCAAGATTTAGCTGCAAAAATGGAAATAGTATATTATTTATCAAAAAAATCAAAAATATTTTTTGATAAGTCAGTAGTTTTTAAAACAGAAATAGCAAGATTATTTTTAAATTATTCTAAAATAGAGGTGGATGAAAATCAAATTTTAACAGCATGTTTACTATGTAATATAAAAAAAGTAGATAATGCTCAAGATATTGAAAGTGTTCATACATATGCTAAAAAAGGAGCAGAATATTTAGAAGGATTAGGATTTAGCAAAAGATTTTGCAAGATTTGTGAAGAGGTTAATAGATATAGCGGAAGTAATCCTAGAGAAAAAGAAAGTGATATATTAGAGTTAATAGATCAATTTGGTGGGATGTTATTAGATAGACCTGAAAGAATCGGGTTTAAACCAGATGAAGCACTTGTATTATTAGAACATAGGAATTTAAAAGGTGAATATAATAGATATTTAGATACTTTTATGAATTTTGTTGATTTTATCGAAAAAATTAATATGAGTGGAGTAACAAGTATGCCAGCTCTAAAAAGATTATATAAAATACATAATGAATCATCAAATGTAATTGACTTTATAAAAGAAGTTGTATACAGCTATGAACCAAAACTTGATAAATTAATTGAAAAGCAAATAGATAAACTAGCAAATGACATGTTTGAAGATGTAGAAAATCCTAATAGACCACTATTTAGTGAAGAAACAGCTAAAAGAGTAATGAGTCATATAAAAGAAGAAGTAGTTGAAATAAAAAAATAAAAAATTTGAAACTTTAATCAAATGTAGTGAATTAAATGGAGGAGCAATATAAAATGTATGAAATATTTGCAGATTTACACGTACACATAGGAAGAAGTGAAAATGGAAAACCAATAAAAATAACAGCAGCAAGATCATTAAATTTTGCAAACATTGCAAAAGAATGTGCTGATAGAAAAGGAATAAATGTAGTAGGGATAATAGATTGTGCATCGCCATATGTTATAGAAGATATAGAAAACTTCTTAAAAACAGGAGAAGCATATGAATTAGAAGATGGTGGAATTATATATAAAGATAAAGTATGCATAATTTTAGGAAGTGAAGTAGAAACATCAGAAAAAGGTAGAAATGGAAAAAGTGGAAGTGCACATAATGTTTGTTATTTTCCACATTTAAGTGATATAAAAGGATTTTCTAATGAGTTAAGTCATCATTTAAAAAATATAACATTAAGTACACAAAGAACAGATTTATCAGGTTATGATTTAGTTGAAATGGTAGAAAGATATAATGGGATATTAGTTCCTGCACATATATTTACACCACATAAAAGCTATTATGGAAATTGTACAGATAGACTAGAAAATGTATTTAAAGAAAGATTTGATAAAATATTTGCAGTAGAATTAGGTCTAAGCTCAGATACATTTTTAGCAGATGAAATTTCTGAATTAGAAACAAGATCATTTTTAACTAATTCAGATGCACATTCATTACCTAAAATAGCAAGAGAATATAACAAAATGTTAGTAGAAGATATCTCATTTAAAGAAATTGTAAAAGCCATGAAAAATGAAGATGGTAGAAAAATACTTGCAAATTATGGTCTAGATCCTAAACTTGGAAAATACCATAGAACATATTGTGATGATTGCAATAAAACAATAGAAACAAAAGAACCTGTTGAAACATGTCCAATGTGTGGAAGTAAAAATGTAACATTTGGAGTTTTTGACAGAATAGAATTAATAAAAGATAAACAACAAACAAAAAGCCCAGAAAATAGACCGCCATACATATATCAAATTCCACTTGGATTTATACCAGGAGTTGGTGGAAAAACTATTCAAAAATTATTAGATAATTTTGAAACAGAAATGAATATATTACATAAACTTACAAAAGATGACATTGAAATGGTAGTTGGAGAAAAAGTTGCAAACAATATAGAAAATGCAATAAGAGGAAATTGTGAAGTACATGCCGGTGGTGGCGGAAATTATGGAAAAGTCACTGTGAAATAAGAACAAATTTTAATATAAAGTTCTAAAAATCTCTTTATCGAATACACATTATGTATAAAAGATAAGGAGATTTTTTATGAAAAGAAATATTATAAAAATAAAAGAAATTATAAAACAACATATAAAAAATAATAAAAGAGAATACATAATAGTAACATTAATATTTATAACAGGAATTTTTTTAGGAGTTTTACTTGTGAATAATATTAAGGAAAATCAACAAACAGAAATAACAGAATATTTAAATAATTTTATAGATAAAATGAAAACAACAAAAAAACTCGATAATTGGAGTTTATTAAAAACAAGTTTAGCACAAAATCTAATTTTAGGAATCTCGATATGGTTCTTTCGGAACTACTGTAATAGGAATACCAATAGTATTTGGAATTGTATTATATAGGGGATTTTGTTTTGGCTATACGGTATCTATGTGTGTAAAAATATTAGGAATGTCAAAGGGATTAATATTTACAATAGTAGATTTTTTATTACCAAGTATTTTATTAATACCAGCAATATTAGGAATAGCAGTTAGTGGCTTTAAATTGTACAAATCTATAGTAAAAGACAAGAGAAGAGATAATATAAAATTAGAGGTATTAAGACATACTGTATTTTCAATTATAATGTTATTAATTATGTTTACTTCTTCTATTATAGAAATATTTATATCTACAAATTTCTTGAAATTAATAATAAAATATTTTTGAGAAAATGATAAAAATGTATTTACTTTTTAACAATAGTTTGATATAACATATATGGTTTATGTAAATAAATTATTTTTAATATAGATGATAGGGGTAGAGAGAAAATGGATAGACAATTAAAATTCTTTTTTGAATTTCTAGAAAATGAAAAGAAATTATCAGAAAATACATTACAATCATACAAAAGAGACTTAAAACAATTCAAAAGATATATAGAGGCATGTGAAGTTCATTATAATAGAGTTAAAGAAGAAGATATAAAAGACTATATTAGAGAACTACAAGAAAATGGTAAAAAACCATCTAGTATTTCTAGATGTATTGCATCAATAAGATCTTTTTACCAATTTGTATTAAAAAGAAAAAAAATAAAAGTAGATCCAACAGCAAATATTCAAGCACCTAAAATAGAAAAAAGAGTACCAAGTGTATTAACATCAAAAGAAGTAGAATTATTATTAGAACAACCAAAAGATATAGATTTAAAAGGAACTCGTGATAAAGCAATGCTAGAATTTGCATATGCAACAGGAATGAGGGTAACAGAAATAATATCTCTAAATGTAGAAGATGTTAATTTAGAAGAAGGATATGTTGTATGCCATACAGGAAATAAACAAAGAACAATACCATTAGGAACAATGGCATTAAATGCATTAAAAGAATATATAGAAGATGCAAGAGATATAATGATAAAAGATGAAAATGAAAAATCATTATTTGTTAATGTAAATGGAAAAAGATTAACAAGACAAGGATTTTGGAAAATTATAAAATATTATAAAGAACAAGCTCATATAACAAAAGATATTACACCACACGTATTAAGACATTCATTTGCAACACATCTTTTACAAAATGGAGCAGATTTAAAAGCAATTCAAACAATGTTAGGACATTCAGATATATCTTCAACACAAGTTTATATGCAATTTCAAGATGGAGGACTAAAAGATATTTATAAAAAAGCTCATCCAAGAGCTTAAGTTGAATATTATGTAAATATGTGCTATAATAACTATGTAACAATTAGGCAGCAGAATGCAGTATAAACTGCAGAAGGGAGTAGTACAAATGTACTTAACGACAATAGAGATACTTGAAAAAGCAAGATTAGAAGGAAAGGGTATAACAATAGTTCTTGCGAATAAAAAAATAAAAAGGTATTTACCAGTACATTTAAAATTTAGGGATAATACGAATTACCCATTTTTAAATGATACCACTCATTTTTCCTATAGTGATGTAGAACTTGAAGTGGATTTACAAAATAATCCACCTGTAGTTCGGACAACAACCTATCCAATTTTTGAAGTAAAGATAAAGGGCTTTTATACAGATCCTTATTTTGAACAAGGTTCAAGGAGACAACCTATATATGCGTATATGTTGCCAGGAATCCTTTTTTGTGAAGAAGGAATACCGGTATACAAAGAGTCCTTGCAATGGAAAAATAGCATCGCAGCAAGAAGAAAAGTTTAAAAGTTCTAAGTGTGCTTTTTAAAGTTTCTAGAAAAAATCAGTAAGTATGTTATACTTGCTGATTTTTTTATATCATAACTAATTTATATCAAGCATGTACTAGACATAACAACTAAAAAAAGATATAATATAAACGAAAAAATTATTTTAAAATCAGAAAGAGAAAAAATATGAAGAAAAAAGTATTATTTATATCAAGCACAGGAGGACATTTAAATGAAATGCTACAATTAGCGCCTATGTTTGAAAAATATGATTATCATATAATAACTGAAAAAGATGAAGCAAGTGAAGCTTTAAAAGATAAATACAAAGAAAAAATATCATTTTTACCATATGGAACGAGAAGCAAGTTATTACAATATATATTTAAATACACAAAATTATGTTTTAAAACAATATATTATTACTTTAAATTAAAACCAAAAGCAATAATTACAACAGGAACACATACTGCAGGACCAATGTGTATATTAGGCAAAATATTTGGAAGTAAAATAATTTATATCGAAACATTTGCAAATAGAAATAAAAAAACAGCAACAGGAAGACTAATATACCCAATAGCAGATTTATTTATTGTACAATGGGAAGAAATGTTAAAACTATATCCTAAAGCTGTTTATGGAGGTTCAATATATCAATGATATTAGTATTATTAGGAACACAAAATAATAGTTTTCATAGGCTATTAGAAGAGTTAGATAAATTGGTAGAAAAGAAAATAATTGATGAAAAAATAATTGTACAAGCAGGTTATACAAAATACGAATCCAAAAACATGAAAATATTTGGCTTAATACCTCAAGAAGAATTGGAAAAATATCAGGAAAAAGCAGATTTAATAATTACACATGGAGGAGTAGGGTCAATTATAAGTTCAATAAAAAAAGGGAAAAAAGTAATAGCAGTACCTAGATTACATAAATACCATGAACATGTAAATGATCATCAATTGCAAATAGTTGAGAACTTTAGCAGTAAAGGTTATATTATAGGAATAAAAGAAATTGAAAAACTAGAAGAAGCTATTTTAAAAGCAAAAGATTTTAAACCTGTAAAATATGAAACTTCACCAAAAGGTGAAAATAAAATAATAAAAATAATAGAAGAATTTATAGACAATATTTAAAATATAGAAGAATAAAAATATTTATAAACAATTTGGCATTTTTTGAATTTGTTTATAGATTTTTAGAAATGGGTGATAGTAAAAAATGGAAGAAGATAGAATTATGAACCCTGGAATAGAAGGAAATGAGGAAGAACGCTTAGAAAAATCCTTAAGACCTCAAAATTTGGATGAATATATTGGTCAAAACAAAGTAAAAGAAAACATGAAGATATATATAGAATCAGCTAAAAAAAGAAATGAACCATTAGATCATTGCTTATTATATGGGCCACCAGGACTAGGAAAAACAACACTTGCAAATATAATTGCAAATGAAATGAAATCTAATATAAAAATAACATCAGGCCCAGCAATAGAAAAGCCAGGAGATTTAGCAGCATTATTAACAAATTTGTCAGAATTTGATGTTTTATTTATAGATGAAATTCATAGATTAAGTAAAAATGTAGAAGAAATATTATATCCAGCATTAGAAGATTTTACTTTAGACATAGTAATAGGAAAAGGACCAAGTAGCAGATCAATAAGATTGGACTTACCTAAATTTACATTAATAGGAGCAACAACTAAAGCAGGTTCATTAACAACACCACTTAGAGATAGATTTGGGATAATCCATAGATTAGAAATGTACTCAGAAGAAGATTTAGCAAAAATAATAAGAAGATCAAGTAAAATATTAAATATCGAAATAGAAGAAGATGCATCAATGGAAATTGCTAGAAGATCAAGAGGAACGCCTAGAATTGCAAACAGACTTTTAAAAAGAGTAAGAGATTATGCAATTGTTTTAGGAGATGGAGATATTGATTTAAAAATAGCTAAACATGCATTAAATCAACTAGAAATAGACGAATTAGGGTTAGATGAAATAGATAGAAAATTATTAGAAACAATGATAGTTCAATATCAAGGAAGAGCAGTTGGAATTGAAGCATTAGCAGCAACTGTTGGAGAAGAAATAGACACAATAGAAGATGTATATGAACCATATTTAATTCAAATAGGGTATATTGCAAGAACACCAAGAGGTAGAAAAGTATTACCACCAGCATATAAACATTTAGGCTATGATTTTTTAGGAATGTAGAGGATAGTATTAATGAAAAAAATATTAAATCAAGCAAAAGAAATAATAAACAAAACATGGTTTAAGATTGCTATTATAAATATTGGAATATTTGTAATAGCAAATATTTTATATTCACTAAAATATGAGCAAATAGATGATATGATAATGTATGGACTATATTCAGGGCTAGATGGAACATATAACATACATGGAGTATATATACATCCTGTAATATGTTTTATATTAAGTATATTATTTAGAATTTGTCCAAGTATAAATTGGCATACAATATTTTTATTATCAATGCAATTTATATGTTTTACAACAATAGGAACAATATTAGTAAATAAGAGTGAGAATAATAAGCTATCATATATAACATATTCTGTTTTTGCTAGTGTTTGTTATTTATCACTTTTATTATTAATTCAATATACATCAGTAGCAGCATTATTAATAGCAACAGCATTTTTTATTATATTTGATATAACTGAAAAAAGTCAAAAAAACAATAAAAAATTATTATTTGCAATTACTTTATTTGCAATAGGAATTATGACAAGAATGCAAAGTATTCTTATAATAGCACCATTTTTTGCAATATATTTTATATATAAATTAGCAAATTTTATCAAAAATAAAACTTCAGAAAATAAGCAACAATTATTTTCATTATTAAAAAAATATATAGTAATAGCACTTATAACAGCTATTGTATATATCTCAAATATACTAATTTATAATTCAAATGAAATTTATAAAAATTACATAAAATATAATAATTTAAGAGCAGAACTACAAGATTTATCATATACGAACTATGAAGAAAACAAAGAAATATTTGATGAAATTGGATGGTCAAAAAATGATCATTACTTATTTTATACATTTAATTATGGTGATGAAAATGTATATAGTAAAGAAAATTTGCAGAAAATAGTAGATTACAAAAAATCAAAAGGTGAACAATATAATTTAAATACAAATATAGAAAAGGTGTGGGAAAACTTAGTAGAACAATTAAGAAATAGTAACAAATATATATCAATAATGTTATTTGTAGCAGGTATTCTAGCTATATATACAAATGATAAATATAAAATTTTTTCTGGTATTATATTAATAACAACTATAGGAATAAATGTATTATTTATTGTGTTAAATAGGGCTATGCTTAGAGTTGTAATACCTGAATATATATTAGGAATAGCATTATTATTATATTATATAAAATATAACAAAAATGAAAAAATAAACAAAAAGATTTATATGATTTTAGCAATATCAATTCTTATTGTAACAGCATATTCAGGAGAAACATATGAATTTAATTATAATTTAAACAGTTTTAATAGTTATGCAAAAGTGATAAAATATACAAATGAACATAAAGAAAATACATATTTATATACTGCGCCGGCTTTACAATTTAGATATTTAGCGTATTCTATATACGAAATGCCACCTAAAGGAGCTTTTTCTAATTTGAGAGTCCTTGGAGGATGGGATATATTTACTCAAAATTACTATAATTTTAAAGAAAAAAATAATTTACAAGGAACTTTTGAAGATTTATTAAAAGATAATGTATACTTAATAGATGGTGATGTTAGCTGGTCAGGAGTATATTACCAAAATTATAAACAGCACATAATACAATTTATAAAAGAACATTATGGAAAAAATGTAAAATGTGAAAAAATACAAACAATTGATAATGTATATATTTATAAACTAACAGAGGATAATGAAGAATAAATTTTATTGAAGAAAGGAATGCAGTAAAAGATGAAATTATTATTACATACATGTTGTGCACCTTGTAGTGTATATTGTATAGATTCTTTAAGAGAAGAAGGAATAGAACCAACAGTATATTGGTATAATCCAAACATACATCCATATATGGAATATAAGGCAAGGAGAGATTGCTTAAAAGAATATACAAAAAATATAAATGTACAAGCAATATTTGAAGAAAATTACGGATTAGATGAATTTTGCAAAAATGTAATAGGAGATTTAGAAAATAGATGCTCAAATTATTGTTATAGAGTGAGATTAGAACAAACTGCTAAATATGCAAAAGAAAATGGATATGATAGCTTTTCAACAACACTTTTAGTAAGTCCATATCAAAAACATGATGTAATAATTAAAGTAGCAGAAGAACTGGCTATAAAATATAATGTAAAATTTTTATATAGAGATTTTAGAATAGGATTTAGAGAAGGTCAAAATAAAGCCCGTGAATTAGGATTATATATGCAAAAATATTGTGGATGTGTGTTTAGTGAAGAAGATAGATATAGTAAAAAAATTATGAAAGATAAGGAAAAAAGTTAGAAAGATATACCAGTTTGAAAGGATTAGATTTTTAATGAATAGAACTAAAAGAAAAATATTCAATACTGCAGTTAAACTATTTGCAGAAAAAGGATATGATAATGCAAGTACAGAAGAAATAACAGCTGCGGCAGGAGTTGCAAAAGGATCTTTATATTATCATTTTTCAAAAAAAGAAGATATATTTGATATGTTACTTGAAGAGGGAATTGGATTGCTGAAAAATAGTGTAGAAATTAAGACAAAAAAATGTAATACATCATTAGAAAAAATAAAAGCAGTAATTTTAATAGAAATAAAAGTAATAGTAAAATATGAAGATTTTTTAAATGTTGTGCTTTCTCAAATATGGGGGTCAGAAGAGAAAAATCAGAAATGTAGACAGGTTGTTTTTGAATATATAAAAGTTTTAGAAGAAATTGTTAAAGAAGGAATAGATAACGGAGAATTTTATGAAAGTGATGTTGAAGCAACGGCATCTGCTATATTTGGTGTTACAGTTTCTAGTTTATTATATAGATTAAAGAAAAATAGAAAAGTAGATGTTGAAAAAATTTATACAGGTTTTATAGATAATGTAACAAGGACTTTAAGTAAAAATATATAAGATAAAAATATTAGATTTATATAAAATCTAATATTTTTTTGCCATAAAAGCGCAGAAATACATTATACTGACCTCCCAAATTAAAGACAATACACAAAAAATATGGTATAAAAATTCTAAATGATTTGAAGGGGAAAATATTAATAGTTAGGAGTAAATGTATGAATAAAAAAGAAAATGAAATTGTTGAAATTTCAAATTTAAAAGATATGTTAAATAAAACAAAAAATATATATGCAAATAATATTGCTTATAAAATAAGAGTAGAACCAAATAGATATAGAACAATTACTCATCTAGAAGTAAGAGAAATGATAGATAATTTAGGAACAGCATTAATTAGTTTGGGATTAAAAAATAAAAGAATTGCTATAATTGGAGAAAATAGATTTGAATGGGAAATAGCATATTTGGCAGTGGTTTGCGGAGTTGGTACAGTAGTGCCACTAGACAAATCTTTGCCAGAAAATGAACTAAGAAAAGTAATAGCAAGATCAGAAGTCGAAGGAATTATTTATTCAGGTAAATATGAAGAACAATTAAAAAAGATGGTATTAGAGGGAGTTGGAAATTTAAGAACATTAATTTCTATGGATGCAAAAACAATTCATAATGGGATATATTCTGAAACAGAACTAATCCAAATAGGAAATATTCAAATACAAAATGGAAACAGAGAATTTTTGGATAGCAAAATAAATCCAGAGGAAATGAATATTATGCTATTTACATCAGGAACTACATCTGAATCTAAAGTAGTTGCTCTTTCACACAAAAACATATGTGAAAATTTAATGGATTTAGCTAAAGTTATGGATATAAATGAAAATGATAAAATTTTATCTTTCTTGCCAGTTCACCATGTATTTGAATGTACAGTTGGATTCTTATTTGCGTTATACAAAGGAGCACAAACTTCATTTTGTGATGGAATTAAACATATAGTTCCAAATTTAAAAGAATATGAAATTTCATTTGCTTGTTTTGTACCAGCGATATATGAAAATATGTATAAAAATATAGTAAAGAAATTAGAAAAAGAAAATAAATTAGAAACAATAAATATGTTAATAGAAAAAAATAAAAATGCATCAATGGAAGAAAAGAAAAAGATTTTTAAAGATATCCATAATATATTTGGTGGAAATATCAGATTATTTATAAGTGGTGCAGCACCATTAGATAAAAAAGTCGAAGAATGGTTTAGAAGTGTTGGTATTAACTTATGTCAAGGTTATGGACTGACTGAAACATCTCCAGTTGTTGCATTAGAAAGAGGAGAGTTTATAAGACCTGGTTCAATTGGAACTAAATTGCCAAGTATAGAAGTAAAAATAGATACTCCTGATAGTGATGGAATGGGAGAACTTTTAGTTAAAGGTCCAAATGTAATGTTAGGTTATTTTGGAAATGAAGAAGCAACAAAAGAAGCAATGATAGATGGTTGGTTCCACACAGGTGACTTAGCTGTAATAGATAATGATGGATATATTTTTATAAAAGGTAGAAAAAAGAGTGTAATAGTTCTAAAAAACGGAAAAAATATTTTTCCAGAAGAAATGGAAAACTTGGTAAATAGAATACAAGGAGTTAAAGAATCTTTTATATATGGAAAATCAATAAAAAAAGATAAAGATGATATAAAAATATATGTAAAATTAGTTATAGATAAGGAAATATTAAAACTAGCTTATAATGCAGAAAGTGATGAAGAGATACATAAAATCTTAAATACAAAAATAAAAGAAATAAATGACAAAATGCCACCTTATAAAGCCATAAGAGGAATATTAATTTCAGAAGACCCTTTGATAAAAACAACAACAGGAAAGATAAAAAGACAAGAGGAATTAAAGACAATAAAATAACAAAAAAGAGGAGCACACAATTGAAGAAAAATTTAAAAGGATTACAAACCAATTATTTAGGAAAAAATTTTTATTTTTTTGATAATATAGATTCTACACAAACTGAAATTTGGAGAAGAATTGATAATAAAAAAATAAAAAATGGAACAATAATTATGGCTGATATTCAAACAAAAGGAAAAGGAACTCATGGGAGAATATGGCACACAGATGAAAAAAATAATATAGCATTTTCAATGTATATAGAAACAAATGATGTAGTAGAGCTATTTGAAGGAATAACTAAAGAAATAGCTAAAACGATACAAGAAATTTTAAAAAGCAAGTATAAAATAAATGTAGAAATAAAATATCCAAATGACTTAATGATTAATGGAAAAAAAGTGGGAGGAATATTAACTGAAAGTAGAGTAAAATCCGACTTGATAAAATACATTGTTATAGGAATAGGAATAAATACTAATAAAAGTGAATTTCCAGAAGATATAAAAGAAATAGCAACATCTATAAAACAAGAATACAAGATAAACATAGATAAATATGAATTTGTTTCAGAATTTTGTAACAAATTTGAAGAAAAATTAAACGAAAGGATTAAAAAAATATGAAAATAGGTTTCTTATTTCCAGGTCAAGGATCTCAAAAAGTTGGAATGGGTAGAGATTTATATGATGAATATGAAGAAGTTAAAACTATTTACAAGAAAGTAAAAGAAATAACAGAAATTGATATAGCAAAAGTTTCTTTTGAAGGACCAGAAGAAATATTAAACAAAACTGAAATAACACAACTTGCAGTACTTACTCAAAGTTTAGCCATACTTGAAGTTTTAAAAAGATACAATATAAAATCAAATATGCTAGCAGGATTAAGTTTAGGAGAGTATACAGCATTAATTGAAGATGGAGTATTAGATTTTGAAACAGGGATAAAAATAGTTCAAAAACGAGGACAAATAATGCAAGATTTTATACCAGAAGGAAAATGGAAAATGGCAGCAGTTATGGGGGCAGAAGAAGAACTTGTAAAAAATATATGTAATAATGTAAAAGGATTTGTAAAGCCAGCCAATTATAACACTATTGGACAAATAGTTATTTCAGGAGAAGAAGAATCAGTATTAGAAGCAGCAGAAATATTAAAAGAAAGTGGAGCTAAAAAAGTAACAATATTAAACACAGCAGGACCATTTCATACTGAAAAATTAGACAAAGCAAGTCAAGCTTTTAAAGCAGAATTAGAAAAAATTAATATAAAAAGCAAAAATTCTAAAGTTTTAAAAAACCTTGATGGAAAAAAATATAAAGTAAATGACAACATCTGTGAAATTTTATCAAATCATATTACAAATCCAGTAAGATTTACTAATTGTCTAAAAGAAATGTATAAAAATGGAATAGATACTTTTATTGAAATTGGACCAGGAAAAACATTAAGTGGATTTGTAAAAAGAATGAAATTTGAAAAGCCAATTAATATTTTAAATATAAATTCTGTAAAGACTCTAGAAAACGTCTTAACAGAATTATCAAGAAAGGAAAACGATTAAAATGAATAAAGTAGCTTTTATAACTGGAGGAACAAGAGGAATAGGAAGACAAATTGCAATTACACTTGCTGAAAACGGATATGATATAGCTGTAAATTATAGAACAAATAATAATGCAATTATCACATTAAAAGAAGAAGTTGAAAGAAACAATGTTAAATTTATAGCTGTACAAGGTGATGTGTCTAAATATGAAGATACAGAAAATATGATAAATGAAATTATTAGACAATACACTAGAATCGATGTTTTGGTAAATAATGCAGGAGTAACTAAAGATACACTTCTAATGAGGATGAAAAA
This sequence comes from uncultured Clostridium sp., assembly GCA_905213875.1. Taxonomy (GTDB): domain Bacteria; phylum Bacillota; class Clostridia; order TANB77; family CAG-508; genus CAG-269. The sequence continues at coordinate 32,127 of CAJMJN010000006.1, read as the reverse complement.
AGAAGATTTTGAAGATGTTATAAACATCAATTTGGTTGGAACATTTAATGTAACAAAAAATGTTATAACATATATGATGAAACAAAAAAATGGAAGAATAATTAATATTTCTTCAGTGGTTGGAATTAGTGGTAATGCAGGGCAAGCTAATTATGCTGCCTCAAAAGCAGGCATAATTGGTTTTACAAAAAGCTTAGCGAAAGAAGTTGGAAGTAGAAATATATTAGTAAATGCAGTTGCACCAGGATTTATTGAAACACAAATGACAGACGTTTTAAAAGAAGAAGTTAAAGAAGAAATTTCAAAAACAATACCATTAAAAAGAACAGGAAAGCCAATTGATGTAGCAAATGTTGTTAAATTTTTGGCATCTGAAGATAGTTCATATATCACTGGTCAAGTTATAAATGTAGATGGTGGAATGTTAATGTAAGGAGTGAATTATGCATGGAAAGAAGAGTAGTTATAACTGGAATTGGTGCTATAACACCAATTGGAAAAAACGTACTTGAAACATGGAATGGAATAGAAGAAAAAAAGTGTGGAATAGACAATATTACGCTATTTGACAATACAAATTTTAAAACTAAATTAGCAGCAGAAGTTAAAGAATATAATTCTAATGATTATTTTGATGTAAAACAGGCTAAAAGACTTGATAGAACATCACAATTTGCAATTATTGCTGCAAGAGAAGCTGTAAAAGATAGTAATATTACAAAGGAAAATACAGATTTTGATAAAACTGGAGTTTTTATAGGATCAGGTATAGGTGGGCTTAGAACTATACAAGAACAATGTGAAATAAATGTAAAAAAAGGAAATAGAAGAGTTTCACCAATGTTCATTCCAATGTCAATTGCTAACATGCCAGCAGGTAATGTTTCAATAGAATTTGGATTTAAAGGAGAATCCACATGTAATGTTACAGCATGTGCATCATCAACACAAAGTATAGGAGAAGCATTTAGAACAATAAAGTATGGTTATGAAGATGTAATAATAGCAGGAGGAGCAGAAGCATCAATATGTTCTGTTGGAGTTGCAGGTTTTGAAAATATGAAAGCATTATGTTTTTCAAATGATAAAACAAGAGCTAGTATTCCTTTTGATAAAGAAAGAAGCGGTTTTGTTATGGGAGAAGGTGCTGGAATGTTAGTACTTGAAGAACTGGAACATGCACAAAAAAGAAATGCTAAAATATATGCTGAAATTATAGGCTATGGAGCAACTTCAGATGCATATCATATTACATCTCCTTGTCCAAATGGAGAAGGTGGTGCAAAAGCAATGAAAAGAGCAATTGAAGATGCAAAAATCAAACCAGAAGATATTGATTATATTAATGCACATGGGACATCAACACATTTAAATGACTCTACAGAAACAATGGCTATAAAAACGGCATTAGGAGAAGCATCTAAAAAAGTGATGATTAGTTCTAGTAAAAGTAACATAGGACATTTACTAGGAGCTGCAGGAGCTGTTGAAGCAATTATTTGTACTAAGGCCATAGAAAAAGGAATAGTTCCTCCTACTATAAATTATATAGAAAAAGATGAGGAATGTGATTTGGATATTGTACCAAATGAACCTAGAAAAAAAGATATAAAAATAACAATGTCTAATTCATTAGGATTTGGTGGTCATAATGCCTGTATTATTCTTAAAAAGTGGGAGGAAAGATAATGGAATATGAAAAAATAGAAAAATTAATAGAAGATATGGGAAAATCAAAATTAACAGAATTAGAAATCGAATTTCCAGAAGGCTTGAAAATTAGTATGAAAAAAGAAAATGGAAAAGTAGATGAAAAAGAACATTCTAAAAATGATGTAGATGAGCTAATAGAAGAAAACACCTCAAAAAATATAGTTAACCAAGAGCAAAATTATGAAAAAGGGAATATTGTAAAATCTCCTATGGTTGGAACATTTTATCTAAAGCCATCTCCTACTTCAAATCCTTATGTAGAAGTAGGAAAAGAAGTAAAACAAGGTGAAATACTTTGCATTATTGAAGCAATGAAATTGATGAATGAGATAGAATCCGAATATTCAGGAAAAATAAAAGAAATTTTAGTAAAAGATGGAGAACCTGTTGAATATGGGACTGATCTTTTTATAATAGAATAGGAGAAAAAAGATGTTAGGTAAAAACGAAATTGAAGAAATAATACCACAAAGAGATCCATTTTTAATGATAGACGAAGTTGAGAATTTTATTCCAGGTGAATCAGCTGTTTGTTATAAAAATGTAAGTGAAGATGAATGGTATTTTAAAGGACACTTTCCAGGAAACCCTATAATGCCAGGAGTATTAATTACAGAAAGTTTAGCACAAGCAGGGGCTATTGCAATACTTTCAATGGATGAAAACAAAGGAAAAAATGCTTTGTTTGGTGGGATTGATAAAATGAAATTTAAGAAAATGGTTGTACCTGGAGATAGGTTAAAATTAGAAGTTAATATAATAAAAAGAAAAGGACCTATTGGTATTGGAAATGCCGTAGCGACTGTTAATGGTATAGTTGTAGCCAAAGGTGAACTTACATTTGCAGTAGTGTAAAACAAAAATCGAAAAATGATAATGTTTTAAAGAGAGGAAGAGAAGATGTGAACAAAATATTAATTGCAAACCGAGGAGAAATTGCTGTTAGAATTATAAGAGCATGTAAAGAAATGAATATTAAAACTGTTGCTGTTTATTCAACAGCAGATAAAGATGCACTTCATACAAAACTAGCTGATGAATCGATTTGTATAGGACCAGCAAATTCTAAGCAAAGTTATTTAAATATTAAGAACATAATTGAAGCAGCCAATATTACAAAAGCAGACAGTATTCATCCAGGATTTGGATTTTTATCTGAAAATTCAAATTTTGCTAAAATATGTGAGGAATCAAATATAAAATTTATAGGACCAAAATCAAATGTTATTGAATTATTAGGAAATAAAGCTAATAGTAAAGAACTTATGAAAAAAGAAGGAGTGCCTGTTATTCCAGGATCAGATGGACCTGTAAAAGACCTTAAAGACGCAATTTTAATTTGTGAAAAAATTGGATATCCTGTTTTATTAAAAGCATCATCAGGCGGTGGAGGAAAAGGAATTAGATTATGCAATTCATTTGAAGACTTAGAAACAAATTATAATCTAGTTAAACAAGAAGCTAAAAATGCCTTTAATGATGACGAAATATATATAGAAAAATTTATAAAAAATCCAAGACATATAGAAATACAAATATTGGCTGATGAATATGGAAACATAGTACATTTAGGAGAAAGAGATTGTTCGATACAAAGAAATCACCAAAAAATAATTGAAGAAACACCATCAACAATTGTCGACGAAAAATTAAGAAGCAAAATGGGAAATATTGCAATAAAAGCAGCTAGAGCAGCTGGATATACAAGTTGTGGAACTATAGAATTTTTAGTAGATAGTGATAAGAACTTTTACTTTATGGAAATGAATACTAGAATTCAAGTAGAACATCCTGTTACAGAAATGAGAACAGGGATAGATATAGTTAAAGAGCAAATAAAAATTGCTGCTGGAGAAAAACTAAAATTTAAGCAAAAAGAAATAGAATATAAGGGTCACTCAATTGAATGTAGAATAAATAGTGAAAATCCAAATAAAAATTTTATGCCATGTCCAGGAAAAATTAATGGAATAAATTTACCAGGAGGAAATGGTATAAGAATAGACAGTGCAATATATAGTGGATATACAATTCCACCATATTATGATTCAATGATTGCAAAAATAATTGTACATGGTAATTCAAGAAATGAGGCTATTAGTAAAATGAAACGAGCACTTGAAGAATTAGTTATAGATGGAGTAGAAACTAATAGAGATTTTTTATTTGATATAATAAGAAAACCTAATTTCATTAGAGGTGATTTTGATACATCATTTATTGAAAAAGAAATGAATAAAGGAGAAATGCATAAATGATAGTTGATAAAATAAAAAAAAGAGAGAATAAAAATATATCAAATAAAAAATCTAATATTGATATTCCTATTGGAAAATGGATAAAATGTGATAAATGTAAAGAAATAATATATAAAGAAACTCTAAAAGAAAATTATGATATTTGTCCTAATTGTGGTCATTATTTTAGAATGCATATAGGAAGAAGATTAAAACAGATTATAGATGAAGGAACTTATAAAAGATTTGATTTAAAAATTGACACAGTAAATCCATTAGAATTAGAAGATTATCCAAAAAAATTAAAAAAATTAAGAGAAAAAACTAAACTTGAAGAAGCTATTGGTTGCGGTATAGGTGAAATTAATGGAGAAAAAGTTGTAATAGGGATAATGGATAGTGGATTTCTTATGGGAAGTATGGGAGCTGTTGTTGGAGAAAAAATCACATATAGTATTGAAAAAGCAATAGAATTACATTTACCATTTATAATGTTTTCGACATCTGGTGGTGCAAGAATGCAAGAAGGAATAATATCACTTATGCAAATGGCTAAGACAACAGAAGCACTTACTAAATTGAATGATGCAAAATTGTTATATATTTCAGTTCTAACTGATCCAACTTATGGTGGAGTCACAGCATCATTTGCATCATTGGGAGATATTATACTTGCAGAACCTGGCGCAATGATAGGATTTGCAGGCCCTAGAGTAATTGAACAAACAATAGGAGAAAACTTACCAGAGGGTTTTCAAACTTCTGAATTTCTATTAGAACATGGATTTATAGATAAAATTGTAGAAAGAAAGGATTTAAAAGAAACAATATATAAATTACTGCTTTACCATAAAGGAGGCGATAACTTTGAAAGAAAATAAAAAATTAACAGCATGGGAAAAAGTTGAAATTGCTAGAAATCCTGAAAGAAAAACATCATTAGATTATATTGATAAAATTTTTGATTCATTTATGGAATTACATGGAGACAGAAATTATAAAGATGATAAATCTATAATATGTGGATTAGCAAGAATTGGAAAGCAAAATTATACAGTTATTGCGCAACAAAAAGGAAGAAATACTAAGGAAAATATTGAAAGAAATTTTGGAATGCCAAATCCAGAAAGTTATAGAAAAGCAATTAGATTTATGAAACAAGCAGAAAAATTTGGAAGACCTATAATTACATTTATAGATACAAAAGGAGCATATCCAGGAGTTGGAGCAGAAGAAAGAGGAGCACGGGCAAGCTATTGCAGAATCAATATTTGAAATGGCAAAATTAAAAGTACCAACTATTTCAATTGTAATAGGTGAGGGATCATCAGGTGGAGCATTAGCAATAGGAGTAACAAATAAAATTTTTATGTTGGAAAATGCAATTTATTCAATACTTTCACCAGAAGGATATAGTAGCATTTTATGGAAAGATTCAACTAAATATAAAGAAGCTGCTGAAAAAATGAAATTAACAGCAAAAGATTTATATGAACTAAAAATTATTGATAAAATTATTAGTGAGCCAGAGATAATGTCAGAAGAACATTTTAATATTATCTCAAATTCTTTAAAAGAAGCAATAATACAAGAAATTTTAAAATTGAAAAAATTGAGTGAAAAAGAAATAGTGGAAAATCGATATCAAAAATTTAGAAAAATATCAGGATTTATGGAGGTTTAAGAAATGTTATTAAAAAATAGAACAATTTTAATAATGGGAATCAGAAATAAGTGGAGCATTGCTTATGGTATTGCAAAATCTGCTTATGAAAATGGTGCCAAATTATTATTTACATATATGGGTGAAGAAAATAAAAATAAAATTGAAGAATTAATATCTGAGTTTTCAGGAAGCAAAGCATATGTACTAAATGGAGCATCAGAAGATGAAAAAGTAAAAGAAACATTTATGAAAATAAAAAAAGAAAATGGTAAAATTGATGGAATAGTACATGCTATTGCACATGCAAATACAGAAGATTTGCATAATGATTTTATATATACATCAAAAGAAGGATATGCTCATGCAGTTGACGTAAGTAGTTATTCATTTGTATTAGTTTCAAGAATAGCAAAAGAAATAGAACTATTAAATGAAAATGCCAATTTAGTAACATTGACATATCATGGTTCAACAAAAGTACTAGATGGATACAATGTAATGGGTGTCGCGAAAGCAGCCTTAGAAGCAAGTGTAAGATATTTAGCAGAAAATTTAGGTAAAGAAGGAATTAGGGTAAATGCTATCTCAGCAGGACCTATAAAAACTTTATCAGCTAAAGGAATTAAAGACTTTAATACTATATTAAATGTTGTAGAAGAAAAAGCACCATTACATAGAAATGTAACAACAACTCAAGTTGGAAATGTTGCAACATTTTTATTAAGCAATATGTCAGATGCAATCACTGGTCAAGTTATATATGCAGATAGTGGTTATAGCATAATGGGAGTATAACAATAATAAAAGAAAGGGATAATAAAAATATAAAGTATCTCTTTCTTTTTTCTTTGTTTTATAGAAAAAATTAAAAATATTCAAATATATATATTGTCTTTATCTAAAAGTAATGAAATATCTAAACAAAAAGAAAAATGGCTTGAGGAAAATGTTAAATTTATACCAAAAGAAAATTGGATCATTTTAACAAAAGAAAAAGGTGAATATAATTCAGAAAATAGGGATGAGATAAAAACAATAAAAATGAAGGAAAAATTAAATATATATAATCATATTATATTTTTGGATGATGATCATAAAATATTAAAAAAATCAATTGAAAAATTAGGAAAACAAATAGATGCATTTCATATTTCATCGGCCATTATATAGAATTTGCATTGAAAAATTAGTTAAAAAGATATATAATAACAATGTAACACATGGATAAATTTCCAATTATGGAGGGAAGAGTATGAAACCATTTATTGTAGAATTTTCAGGTACTCTTGAAGCAGGAAAAACGACATCGATTCGGACAATAGCTAATATGCTGAGGAATGACGGATATAAAGTGCTAGAATTGCAGGAATCTGCGGAATTACTTCCTAAAGAATTTAAGAAAGGAACATTTGAATCTAATATGTGGATGCATTTTATAACTCAAGCTGGACTTTTAAAAGCATTGTATTCAGATACTGACATTGTGTTAGTAGATAGAGGATATTTCGATAGTAAATTCTATGGATATAAATTCTATAAAGAAGGAATGTGTAATAAAGAAGAATATGATGAGTTTAACAGTACATTCATAGAAAGACTAAAGCCAGATTTGCTGATAGCACTTGTAGTATCTCCACAAATTGCTGTAAAACGAAGAGGAGGAAAGGGACATCTCGTAAATTGTGAATATATAAACAGATATAATGAAATCTTTTTAGAATTTTTTGAAAAATTGTTTTGTGATAAAGAATTGGTACAGACAGATTTCATGGATGTTTATACAATGAATGACACAATTTATGGAATTATTACTAAAAGAATGTAAACTTGAGAAAACACAGAAACAAATGATTCTGTGTTTTTATATGCAAAAAATCATAGATAAATAATGTATAATAAGTAAAAAGCCCCAGAAACTATAAAATAGATTCTGAGGTTTTTGTTACTAGAAGGATTGAAAATCAACAATCTTCTTCTGTAATGACAATGTTAATCTTTGAGCTGCACCTCCACCAACTCTTAAAGAATCAAATAACTGTTTTTCTAACTCTTTTTCGAGAAGTGAAAAAATCAATTTTTGTGCAGGTTCTTTTCTGGAATCCAATGTTAGATGAGCAATGACTTCGTCAAGCTCAAACATATCGGTTGTTGGAAATGTTTGCTTTAAAGCTTTACCGATATCATTATCTGCTTTGACTTGAGAAATAATATTGTCTACTATTTCCATTATGTCACCTGTGTCAGGATTAAAATTCCTTGGTACATAAGGAAGGAAAAATCGGTTGACAGCATCTGAAAGCTTTAATAAAATTTCATCATCTGGAGATGGCTTGTATGTCATCTCAACATCAAATTCACCAGCAACTGTCATTATTTTGTTTCTCATTACGTAATCCTCCTATAGCCCATAATTAGGGCGCTGAAATATTAATTATCTTGTAACATAACTATATTTTACCACATTATGTAAATAAATGCAAGAAAAATACAAAAATCAACATGATATAGTAGAAAAAAAAATAAAGATATGATATAGTATAAACTGAATAAAAATGGAAAGTTTAAGGATAAAATATAATAAGAAACTTAAGGAGGAAAATCTTGGATAAATTTGTATTAGTAGATGGAAATAGTATAATGAATAGAGCATTTTATGGAATAATGGGAAGTAAAATGCTAACAACAAAAGATGGAAAATATACAAATGCAGTATATGGATTTTTAGCAATATTATTTAAACTATTAGACGATATCCAGCCACAATATATGGCAGTTGCATTTGACTTAAAAGCACCAACAGCAAGACATAAAATGTATGAAGGGTATAAAGCAAATCGCCATGGGATGCCAGACGAACTTGCAGAACAAATGCCAATTATAAAAGAAGTATTAAGAGCAATGAATATAGACATAATTGAAATGGAAGGATATGAGGCAGATGATATATTAGGTACATTATCATGTTATGGAGAAGCAAAAAACTTAGATGTAACAATATTATCAGGAGATAGAGATACATTTCAATTAGCAACAGATAAAGTGACAATAAGAATACCACATACAAAAGGTGGAAAAACAGAAACAGATGAATATAATAGAAAAAAAATTATAGAAAAATTTGGATTAGAACCTAAACAATTAATAGAGGTAAAAGGACTTCAAGGAGATACATCTGATAATATACCTGGGGTTCCAGGGGTTGGAGAAAAAACAGCTCTAAAATTAGTTCAAAAATATGGTTCAATAGAAAATTTATATAAAAAAATTGAAGAAGGACAAGACGATTTAAAAGGAAAACAAAGAGAAAAAATAGTTGAAAACAAAGAATTAGCAGAATTATCAAGAATATTAGGAACAATTAATACTAAAGTTCCAATAAAAGACGATTTAACAGATTTAAAAGTAGAAGAATGGGACAAAGAAAAAGTATTAGAATTATTTAAAAACTTGAATTTTAATAGATATATAGATAGATTTAATTTAAGAGAAAATACAGAAAGCGAGAATAAACAAGAAACAAAAGAACTATATAAAAGTGTAGAAAAATCACTAAAAGATGTAATTGGAATAATAAAAAATAAGAATGAAATGACATTTAACTTGGTTACAAAGAGCGTTGAAGATCAAAGTAAAATAATAAAAGAACAAATAATAGGAATGTCAGTGTATAATGACGAAAATAAAGAAGTCTACTATGTAAATTTAGAAAATAATGAAATCCAAGAGTTCAAAGAAATATTTGAAGAGGAAAAAATAAGAAAAATCGGAATAGATTTAAGCAAAACATATATATTATTAAAACAAGAAAATATAAATATAAAAGGGATATATTATGACATTGCAATAGCATCATATATAATAAACCCTACAAATAATAAATTAAAAATAGAGGATTTAATACAAAATGATTTAAAAATAGATATAGAAACATTTATTGGAAAAGAAGAAACACAAGCTCAAATTACATTATTTGATGTCCAAGAAGAAAATAATAAACAGGCTGAAATCAAAAAAGAAAAATCAAATTTATATGCATATTCAATAGGAAAAATAAAAGAAAAAACAGAAAAAGAACTGGAAGAAATAGAATGTTTAGATTTATTTTATAATATAGATATGCCAACAATAGAAGTATTGTCAAATATGCAATGGAATGGTATGTATGTTGATAAAACTGAATTAGAGCAATTTGGAAAAGAATTAACAGATAAATTAGAAGTAATAACAAAAATAATTTACGAAATGGCAGGGGAAGAATTTAATATAAATTCAACTAAACAATTAGGTGAAATACTTTTTGAAAAAATGAAATTACCTGTTGTAAAGAAAACAAAAAGTGGATATTCAACAGATGTGGATGTTTTAGAAAAATTAAAAAAAGAAGATCCTATTATAGAACAAATATTAGAATATAGGCAGTTAATGAAATTAAACTCTACTTATGTAGAAGGACTAAAACAATATATTAATCCTGAAACAAAAAGAATACACTCATTTTTCCATCAAACAATAACAGCAACAGGAAGAATAAGCTCAACAGAACCAAATTTACAAAACATACCTACAAGATTTGAACTAGGAAAACGAGTAAGAAAAGTATTTAAACCACAAGAAGGTTGTGTTTATATAGATGCAGATTATTCACAAATAGAATTAAGAGTTTTAGCATCAATATCAGAAGATTCGCATATGATAGAGGCATTTAAAGAAGGGCAAGATATCCATAAACAAGCAGCATCAAAAGTATTTAAAACACCAATAGACGAAGTAACAAAAGAACAAAGAAGTAATGCGAAAGCTGTAAACTTTGGAATAGTATATGGAATAAGCGATTTCGGCCTTGGAGAGCAACTTGGAATAGGAAGAAAACAAGCTAAAAAATATATAGACGAATATTTAACACAATATTCAGGAATAAATCAATTTATGGATAATATAAAAGAAGAGGCAAAAGAAAAAGGGTATGTAAAAACATTATTTAATAGAAGAAGATATATACCTGAATTGAAATCTAATAATTATATGGTAAGACAATTTGGAGCAAGAGCAGCAATGAACACACCAATACAAGGAACAGCAGCAGATATTATGAAAATAGCAATGTTAAAAGTCTTTAAAGAAATAGAAAAAAGGGGATTAAAATCAAAAATAGTATTACAAGTACATGACGAAATGATGTTAGAAGTACCAATTGGAGAGCAACAAGAAATTCAAGAAATAATGAAAAATTGTATGGAATCAGCTGCAGATTTAAAAGTACCATTAGTAGCAGAAATTTCAGAGGCAAATAATTGGTATGATTGTAAATAAGGAGAGTTGCTAAATGAAATATAAAAAAATACTTATTTGTGTTGCAGTAATTCTTATTGCTGTAATAGTAGTTAGTGTTTTTAAAGATAAAATACTAAAGATAATATATCCTAAAACATATAAAGAAATAGTTTCTGTATATGCAGAAAAATACAATGTTGACGAAAACCTAATTTTTGCAGTTATAAAAGCAGAAAGTAATTTCAAAGATGATGCAGTATCACATAGAAATGCTGTTGGACTAATGCAAATTATGGAAGAAACAGCAGTTGATGTTGCAAAAAAGTATGGAATTACAATTGATCAAAATAATGCAAGAGAAGAAATAAAAAATGTTCAAAATAATATAAATATAGGAGCAAAATATCTATCTGTATTATTAGATACTTATAAAAACAAGGAAGTTGCAGTTGCAGCATATAATGCAGGGATTGGAACAGTAAATACGTGGATAGAAAAAGGAACTATAAAATCAGATGGAAGTGACATTGAAAATATCCCATATAAAGAAACCAATAATTATGTTAGGAAAATATTAAGAAATTACAAAATTTATAATGAACTGTATAAATAACTAGACAAATAAAGAAAAATAGAATAAAATGTGGAAAAATAAAAGGAGAAAAGAAATGCTATTAGAACAATTACTATTTACATTTATTTCATTTGCAATATTTGTGTATATGTTTTTTAAAATGATTACAAAAAATGATACCAGTTATGTAGGAATTCTAGTGTGTGAAGCAATAGGAATAGCACTAAATTTTGTTGAAGTATTATTTAATGTAAAGCTAGGTATTTTTTTAGTAATAATAAAATATTTTTTAGCAATATTAATACCAGTTATAATAATGATTTTAGAAAAGCAAAATATATATTTGTATGAAATAATAGATACAACAATGGCTAAAATATATTTGATGTTTTCTGATAATAAAAAAGCTAAACAAGCATTAATGGACTTATTAGATAAAAATTCAAATAGTTATAAAGCACATAAAATGTTAGCACAAATTTATGAAAAAGAAGGCGGTAATAGAAAAGCAATTGATGAATATGTACAAGCTATTGATATTGACAAACAAGATTACGATTCATACTACAAAGTTGCGAGTCTATTAAATGGATTAGACAAAAAAGAAGAAGCGGCAGAAATGTTATATAACTTGTTAAATCGAAAACCAGAAACATATGACGCAAGTATTTTATTAGGAGAAATATTATTTGAAAACCAAATGTATAAAGAGGCTGTAAATGTGTATCAAGATGCACTAAAATATAATCAATATAGTTATGACTTAAATTATAATTTAGGTATGGCTTATACAATGTTAAATGATTTTCAAAGTGCAAAAACTTGTTATGAAAAAGCTGCTGAAATAAATACACTTGAATACTGTACAAAATACAACTTAGCGGAAATAGCATTAATATATAAAGATATAGAAGAGGCTGAAAAGAAATTCTTAGAAGCGGTTAATGAAGAAGAATTGGCAGCAGATAGTTATTATGAACTTTCAAAAATATCATTATTAAAAAATGATAAAGATACAGCAATAAAATATATTAATGTGGCAGTTGATATAGACAGTAAAAAAATAGTTGCAAGAGTAAAAAAAGACCCAATATTTATACCAATTATGGCAAAAATTTCAATGCCATTTAATTTAGAAAGTAAGGAAATTGAACAACCTAAATTAAAAGAAAAAGATTTGCAAGTAAAAGCTCATTTAGAAGAAATGTCAGAAATAACAAGACACTTAAGTTATAATGATATTAATTTGTTAAAAAGAAATACAGAAGGAAAGCATAAAGAAAAAGAAGAAAATCAAGAATTAGAGCAGGCTGTAGAAGAACCAGAGGAACAGAAAGAAATACAGTAGCATATAATTTTTCTTATTTCACTTTTAAAGTCCAAAATATAAGTTCTTCATTATGTTCCTCGGTTTATTACGAATTTCAAGAAATTCTAACTTTCAGAACTTATATTTTGAACTTTAAAAAAGAAGTTATAGATAAATTTTATTCGCATAAAATTACAAAAACTCAATATAATAAGCATAAGGAGGGATTTTATGAGTACAAGTTTTTCTATAATAGGTGGAGATCTAAGAACAATAAAACTAGCTAAAATGCTAGCAAATGAAGGGAATAAAATATATACGTATGGATTAGAAAAAGCTGAAGAATTAAAAGACAATTCAAATATAATTTTTACAGAAAAAATAAGTAGGGCAATACCAAAAGACGTAGAAGTTGTTATAGGGCCAATTCCATTTACAAGTAATGGCATAAATATAAATGCACCATTTGGAGAAAAAGAAATATCCATAAGAGAAATGATACATTATTTAGAAGGCAAAATTTTAATTGCCGGAAGTATATCACCAGAAATATATGATATGGCAAATGATGAGTATATAGAAATAATAGATATAATGAAAAGAGAGGAATTGGCAGTTTTAAATACAATTTCAACAGCAGAAGGTGCAATAGAAATAGCAATATCAAATACTAATAAAATAATACATGGAAGTGAAGTGTTAATATTAGGGTTTGGAAGAATTGGTAAAGTGTTAGCAAGAAAAATGGCAGGGTTATCAGCAAAAGTAACTTGTGCAGCTAGAAAAGATGAAGACCTAGCATGGATTCGAGCATATGGACATAATGAAACAAATATAAATGCCTTAGGAGAAAATTTATCACAATATGATATAATATTAAACACTGTACCACATTTAGTCTTAAATAAAGAAAGATTACAATATGTAAAAAAAGATGCACTTTTAATAGATTTAGCATCAAACCCAGGTGGGATAGACAAAAAAGAGGCAAAAGAGCTAAAATTGAAATTGGTATGGGCGCTAGCATTGCCAGGAAAAGTAGCTCCAGTGACAACTGCAGAATTTATAAAAGATACAATATATAATATATTAAAAGAAATATACAAAAAATAAGAACAAGATTGAGTATAAAATTACATTAAATAATAAAATATAATTTTAATAAAAAATAAAACGAAAGAAGGAATAAGAAATGATTTTAGAATTATTAAAGTCAGTAATCTTTGGAATAGTAGAGGGAATTACAGAATGGTTGCCAATAAGTAGTACAGGACACCTAATATTAGTAGAACAATTCTTAAAATTTAATCAAGTATCATCAGGATTTTGGGATATGTTCCAAGTTGTAATACAATTTGGTGCCATTCTAGCAGTTGTACTTTTATATTTTAAAGATATATGGCCATTTACAAAAAACAAAGAAAAAGCAATAAAGAAAACAGGAATATTATCAATATTTAATAAAGAAATAATGATATTATGGAGCAAAATTTTAGTTGCTTGTATTCCGGCAGCTATAATTGGATTAGCATTTGACGATATCTTTACAGCATTATTTTATAATCCAACTTGTATAGCAATTGCATTAATAGTATTTGGTATAGCATTTATAGTTGTAGAAAATTGGAACAAAGGAAAACGTGAAAAAGAAAAAGAAACAAGTTCACAAATTACATATAAAGATGCTATAATAATAGGATTATTCCAATTATTAGCAGCAATATTCCCAGGAACATCTCGTTCAGGAGCAACAATAATAGGTGGATTACTAATTGGACTATCAAGACCAAATGCAGCAGAATTTACATTTTATTTAGCAATACCAACAATGTTAGGAGCAAGCTTATTAAAAATTGTCAAATTTGGATTAGGATTTACAGGAATAGAGCTTGCAGTATTATTAGTTGGAACAATAGTATCATTTTTAGTATCAATTTTTGTAATAAAATTCTTAATGAGTTATATTAAAAAACATGACTTTAAAGTATTTGGATATTATAGAATTATACTTGGAATTATAGTATTAGCATTTGCTTTTTTGGGATAAAAAATTATGCAGGGGCAGTAAGTGCACCCTGCAATTATTATTGACAGTTATTTAAACTGTCTTTTTTTATATATGTTTATTCTATTTTTCTATCTCTTCTCAAATCTTGGTTATTACGATTATCACACATTTTATCATATTCTTTACATTTAATCTTATATTCCATTTGCATACATAAATACCTATAATAAGAATATGCCTGCTCATATTGCATAATTGGATTAAACATAGGATCTTTATATAAATCATTAAAATCCATAGAATTATTCATATTTGGAGGCATCATATTAGGTTGCATATTATAATCCATAAAATCTCTATCCATAAAAAATCAACTCCTAAAAACTAAAAATATAACAAAAAATAAATTTGAAACTTTAATAATTATAAGTCAAAATTAAAAAACGGTATAAAACTAATAAAAACATAAGTATAAAAAGCAGCAAAAACACCATGAAGTAATTTGCCATAAATATATGGTCTAATAGACAAGTCGGATTTTGAGGTAATACTAAAAACTTGTAATAAAACTGATATTCCGCCCCAGCCTAGTAAAAAAGCAGTAAAAATTAAATTGATAGAAAGTTTTTTACTAGAAATGTTGGAAATAGAATTTATCCCATTAGTAATTTCTAAAAATCCACTAATTAATGGTGAAGCAAAAACAGAATCAATATTAAAAACAGACAACATAGGAGAAAGAACAGTTGAAAAAGCAGATAATATACCACTAGATTTTAATATTGAGATAACACTAGAAAAAATAACTACAAAACCGCCAATTAATAAAATAGTAGAAATGCTATTTGTAATACTTTCAGATAATACACTACCTAAATTAGAAAAAGTAACAGTAGTGTGTTTGGAAGTAGCATATTTATATGAGTTATAAGCAATAGAAGAATTACTATTTTTCCAAAATCTAAATATAAAACCAACTGTAATACAAGCTAAAATATGTGTAATAAATAATAAAAGTCCAATAATTGTACTTCCATACATCAAAATTCCAACAGTTCCCACAATAAATAAAGGACCAGAATTATTAGTAAAGCTAAGTAGTCGTTCACATTCTTCTTTAGAACAAATATTATTTTTTCTAAAATTAGTAGCAAGTTTAGCTCCCATTGGATATCCACTTATAATTCCCATTATAAAAACAAAAGCACCTTCACCTCTAATATTAAAAATAGGTTTCATATATTTATTTAATATAATACCAAGCTGAGAAATTAAATTGGTATGCATTAAAAGCTCAGTGGCTACAAAAAAAGGGAAAAGTGAGGGAACTACTGAATTAGCCCAAAGTTTTAAGCCTGCTTTTACAGCAGGAAGATTACTTTTAGAAAATAGTAATAATCCACCTGTAAATCCTAAAAAAATGATAGGAAAAAAGGATCTTTTTAATTTAAGTACAATAAAGTTTGATTTTATTAGTATCACCTCCAAACTTTGATTAAATATATTCAAAAAATAGGTGAAATAGAACCTTGTAATTTGGGCAAAAAAATGATATAGTAAAATAAAATTTTTTATGTAAGAGGAAGTTGAAAAATGAGCATAAAAGAATTAATCGAAAAATCAGATTTAAACATATCAAAAGAAAAAATATTATATAATGAGCCAATGAAAAAATATACAACATTTAAAGTTGGGGGACCAGCAGAATGTCTAATAAAAATAGAAAACATAAATGAATTAAAAGAAATTCTAAAATTTACGAATGAAAACAATATAAAATTAACAGTTTTAGGAAATGGAAGCAATGTTTTAATATTAGACAAAGGAATTTCTGGAATAACACTAATAATTAAAATAGAAAATACAGAATTTGAAGAAACAGAAGAAAATTTAAATAGTAAATTAATAGGCCAAAAAACTAAAATAAAATTAGGAGCAGGAGAAAAAATAGCTAAAGTAGGGATGGTCTTTTTTAAAGAAAGCTTAACAGGTTTTGAAGAAATTGTAGGAATTCCAGGCACAATAGGTGGAGCTGTAAGAATGAATGCAGGTGCAAATGGCAGAGAAATGAAGGATATAATAAAAACTGTAAAATGCTTAGATTATCAAGGAAATGAAAAAGTATTTACAAATGAAGAAATGGAATTTGGATATAGGACATCGATATTAAAAAAAGAAAAATATATAGTAACAGAAGTAGAAATTGAACTAGAAAAAGGAAATCAAGAAGAAATAAAAGAAAAAATGGATATGTATAAAGAAAAAAGAAAAAATAGTCAACCATTAGAATATCCAAGCGCTGGAAGTACATTCAAAAGAGGAATAGATTTTATAACTGCAAAATTAATAGATGAAGCAGGACTAAAAGGAACACATGTAGGAGATGCTGAAGTATCAACAAAACATGGAGGATTTATAATTAACAAAGGAAATGCAAAAGCAAAAGATATTTTGGAATTAGTAGAAATAGTAAAAAAAGAAGTTTATAAAAAATATAAAAAACAAATCGAACTAGAAGTAGAAATTGTTGGAGAAGAATAAATTGATTATTTGAATGTATAGAATAAGGAAGGATTGAGAAAAATGAACGGGTTTATGCAATGGTTTAAATCAAGTAGTAAAATGAAAAGATGGATATTTTTAATTTTAGTTGGAATAATTTTTGCATGTTATGGACTAGCAAAAGTATTAGTAATGAAAGAAATTTCGATAGCAGAAGTTGGAGAAGTTATTGCAATATTTGCAATAGGGTTTGTAGCAATTGTAGTAGGATTAGTATGTTTAAATAAAAGAACATTAGAAGTATTAATAGAATCAAGTGATGAAAGAATGGAAAATAAAGATAATGTTAATCTAAAATCACTTATATTTAATAAAACAGTATATGACAAAGGACCTAATATTGTTGTAATAGGTGGGGGAACAGGATTAGATACAGTATTAAGCGGACTAAAAAATTATACAAATAATTTAACAGCAATTGTTACAGTATCAGATTATGGTGAAAAAGCCAATAATTCTAGAAGAGAATTGCAAATGTTACCACTTAATGATATCAAAGATAGTATAGTTGCATTATCAGCTAATGAAAATCAAGTTGGAAAATTATTTAATTATGAATTTAAATCAGGAAAATTAAGTGGTTTGAACTTTTCTGATATATACTTTTCAGCAATGAAAGAGGTAAATGGAAATTTTGAAGATTCAATAATAAAAAGTAATGAAGTATTAAATATGGTAGGAAAAGTAATACCAGTAACATTAGATGAAATGAAAATTATAGCAGAACTTGCAAATGGTTATATTGTAGAAGAAAAATCAAGAATTCCAGAAGTCGTATCTGATAAATTAACAAAAATAAATAGAATTATGATAAATCCTACAAATTGTAGACCAGCTCCAGGTGTTGTAGAAGCAATAAAAAACGCTGATTGTATAGTAATTGGGCCAGGAAGTTTATATACAAATGTTATTCCTAATTTATTAATAAATGGTGTAACAAAAGCAATAAAAGAAAGCACAGCAATTAAAGTATATATAAGTAATATAATGACTGAGCCAGGTCAAACAGATGATTACTCTATTGCAGACCATATAAATGCTATAGTAGACCATTGTGGAACAGGAATGATTGATTATTGTATTTATGACACAGGAGAAATAGTACCAGAATATATTAAAAAATATAATAGAGAAGGTCAAGATTTAGTTGAACAAGACATAAGCAAAATAAAAGGTATCAAATTCTTACAAAGAAATTTATCTATAATAAAAGGTGATTTAATAAGACATGATCCAAGTTTAGTTGCATCATCAATTATTGAATTAATATGTGATGATTTAAAATATCAAGACAAACAAAATGATCCACAATACTTAATGCTAAATAATAAATTAAAAGAAGAAAAACGTATAAATAAAATAAAGAAAAGAACTGCTAAAAATGCACAAAAAGAACGTGAAGGTAAAATTCCAAAATCTAAAAAGAATAAGGGAAAAAGTAAATTTAGCAGTAAATACAGTGACAGAATAGAATCTATAAGAGAAGCTGACAAAAAAGCAGAAAACAAAATGAAACAAAGAAAAAACAAAGAAAATAAAACAAGAGTAAAAACTAATACTAAAGTAAGAACAACAAATGCAAGAACAAGAGGAAAAAAAGTTGCATCAATAAATACTAATCAAAAAAAGACTAGTCAAGAAATAAGGGAAGAAATGCTAAAAAAACTAGAAAATAGTAAATTAAAATAAGGAGAAGGCTAATGAAAATTACAAAAGAAAATTTGAATTTAGAAAATGGACTAGACAAAGAATGGATAATTACAAATGGAATAGGAGGATATACAGCTTCAACAATAATTGGTGCAAATACAAGAAAGTATCATGGATTATTAGTTGCAGCATTAACACCACCAGCTAGAAGATATGTTATATTATCAAAAGTAGATGAAAGTATAGAAATTAGAGGAAAAAAATATGACTTATATACAAATATAGGTAAGGAATTTATATCAAAAGGATATGAATATCAAGAAACATTTGAAAAAAATTATATACCAACATTTACATATAAAATAGGAAAAGTAGAAATTACTAAGAAAATTTGTATGGAATACGGTAAAAATATAGTAGGAATATCATATAAAATAAAAAATGGAGCATCAAAAGCAAAATTAACATTAGCACCAATAATGAATTTTAGAGATTTCCACACTGTAAATACTGACCATCAATTTGAAATAAAACAAAATTGTAAAGATAACAAAGTTAAAGTAATAATAGACAAACATTCTGAAATACCAGTATATATGAATGTATCAGAAGGAACATATATACAACATCAAAATGATCTATTTAAAAATATGTTTTATATAGAAGAAGAAAAAAGAGGATTTTGTGGAGAAGAAAATCACGTAGTACCTGGTAGATATGAAATAGAAATAAAAGCAAAAGAAGAAAAAGAAATTTCTTTTATCTGTTCATTAGAAGAAAACATAGAAGAAAAAACAGCTGAAGGACTAATAGAAAAAGAAATTGTTAGGTTAAATAATATAATAGAAAATTCAGAATTAATAGAAAATAAAGAAAAAAAGACTAAAAAAGAAAAACAAAAAGATGAATTAATAAAACAACTAGTAATAGCAACAGATAATTTTGTAGTAAATAGACCAAATTTTGGGTTACATACACTTATTGCAGGCTATCCATGGTTTTTAGACTGGGGAAGAGATGCATGTATAGCCTTTGAAGGAACTGTATTAATAACCAAAAGATATGAAATAGCTAAAGAAATAATAAAAACAATGACTAGAGATGTTAAATATGGACTAGTTCCTAATGGATATTCAGGATATGATAATAGACCATTATATAATAGTGTAGATGCATCATTATTATTGTTTGAGACTGTAAGTAAGTATTTAAAATATACAGGAGATTACAAATTTATAAAAGATGAAATTTATCCAATATTAGAAAATATAATAGAAAACTATTGCAGTGGAATAGATGTAGATAAAAATAATATATATTTAGATACTGATGGATTAATAGTTTCAGGAACAGAAAATACGCAAAATACATGGATGGATGTTAAATTTGCAGGTAAAGCTGTAACACCAAGAAATGGAAAAGCTGTAGAAGTAAATAGTTTATGGTATAATGCAAATGAAATTATGGCAGAATTAAGTCTAAAATTTGGGCATTTAATATCAGCAAAAAAATATAAAGAATTAGCAAAAAAATGTAAGAAATCATTTACAGAAAAATTTTATAATGAAAAAACAAAATGCTTATATGATGTATTAGGAGATAGTAAAATAAGACCAAACCAATTATTTGCATTAAGTTTAACATATCAAGTAATAGAGCCAGACTCAGAAATAGCTGAAAATATTATAAAAGTTATAGAAAAACAATTGTTAAATCCATATGGATTAAAAACATTAGCTAAAGGTGAAGAAAACTATGTAGAAATATATGAAGGTGATGAAAAACAAAGAGATACAAGTTATCATCAAGGAATTACATGGACATGGTTATTAGGATTATATTATAATTCATTAAAAAATAAATTAAAGGCAACAAAAGATAAAGGTGATAAAGAAAAAGTACAGACAAAAATCAATAAATTTATAAATAAAACAGAAAAAATATTCACCAAAGAAATAAATGAAAGTGGATGTATAGGAAGTATAGCTGAAATATATGATAGTGTAGAGCCACAATTACCAAAAGGAGCTTTTGCACAATGTTGGAGTGTTGCAGAAATTTTTAGAATTATAATAGGAAGGGAATGAAAATTAGATGCAATCAATTGAAATTTTGGAAAAAGACCTAAAAACAAATGATTTACAAAGTATATATTTTTTGTATGGAGAAGAATTATTTTTAATCGAAAATCTTGTAAAAAAGATAAAAAACAAATTTGGAGAAGCTGTAAAAGGAATAAACTTTATTTCAATTGATGATACTAATGTTCAAGAACTAATATCAGATATAGAAACACCTGCATTTGGATATGAAAAAAAACTTATAATTGCAAGAAATACAAACATTTTGAAAAAAGAAGGAAAAAGAAAAAACACAGAAATAGTTAAAATAAGAGAAAAACTAGAGGAGTATATAAAAGAAAATATAGACATTATAAAAGAATCTGTAGTATTAGTTTTTATTGAAGAAGATGTAGATACTAGATTTGGATTATATAAAACATTTGATAAATATGGAATTACATGTAAAGTGGATTTTCAAAAGCCAATCCAATTAGAAAAAAGAATTATTGCAATTTGTAATGGATATAAAGTAAAAATAGATAATGTAACAACAAAATATTTTATTGAAACATGTGGTACAAATATGCAAGAATTAATAAATGAAATTAGAAAACTTATAGAATATGCTGGGGAAAATGGAACAATAAAAAAAGAAGATATAGACTTATTAACAACTAAAAAATTAGAAAATGTAATATTTGATTTAACTGATAATTTAGGAAAAAAAGAGACAAAAAGAGCATTAGAAGTGTTACAAAATTTGATATACAATAAAGAACCAATACAAAAAATATTAATAAATCTATATAATCATTTTAAAAAATTATATTTTACTAAAATAGCATTAAATAGCAATAAAGACTTAATAACAAGTTTAAATTTAAAACCAAACCAAACATTTCTAACAGGAAAATATAAAACACAATCAAGCTACTTTAAAATGAATGAATTAAAAGAAATATTACAAGAATTAAGAGATTTAGATTATAATTATAAAAATGGATTAATAGATTTACAAGTTGGACTAGAATCAATATTATGCAGGTATTGTTAAAATATATAAATTGAACATTATAGTATAATAAATACCAATATTGTTAAAAATAACATTAAAATAATTTTAACAAGGGTGATTTATTATGAACTTAAAACAAAAAAATTCTAAAAATAGAAAAATTATTATGTTAGTTATTATAATAATATCGGCATTTAGTAGTTTTGTAATAATATTTTCTGATAATAGTAATGTATCATATGCATTATCTAAATATGGTTCAAGAGGAGAAGAAGTAAGAAAAATTCAGACTAAATTAAAAAGATGGGGATATTATAAAGGAAATGTAGATGGAATATATGGTTCAGGAACATTAGAAGCGGTTAAATATTTTCAAAGAAAAAATGGTTTAAAAGTAGATGGAATAGCAGGTAAAGAAACACTAAAAGCAATGGGAATAATGACTTCATCTACATCTTCTAGTACAAGTTCTAGTAATTCTAATGATGTAAATTTATTGGCAAGATTAATATATGGAGAAGCTAGAGGAGAACCATATACAGGTCAAGTAGCTGTTGGTGCTGTAGTAATGAATAGAGTAAAAAACAGTTCATTTCCAAATACAATATCAGGGGTTGTATATCAATCAGGATCATTTGACGTTGTGTCAGATGGACAAATAAACCTAAGTCCAAATTCAACAGCAAAAAAAGCAGCACAAGATGCATTAAATGGATGGGATCCATCATATGGAGCAATATATTATTTTAACCCTAAAACAGCTACTAATAAGTGGATATGGTCAAGACCTGTTACAGTAGTCATAGGAAATCATAGATTTTGTAAATGATTTCGAAAACAATTTAATAACAATTTAAGAAAGAATAGAATATTAAAAGACGGAGATTTTGTAAAATGGATAAATATATAAGAATTGGAATAGGAGTAATGATATTAGATGGAAATAAAGTATTATTAGGACATAGAGCTAAAAATAGAAAAGATACAGGAGGAATATTTGAAGTAGATTGCTGGACATTACCAGGTGGAAAACAAGAATACAATGAAACCTTTTTTGAAGGAGCAAAGCGAGAAGTAAAAGAAGAAACTAATTTAAATGTAGATGAATTAGAGTTGTTTGGTGCAGTAGATGATATCCAACCCGATAGACATTATGTAACAATGCATGTAATTGCTAGAAAACATAGTGGAGAATTAAAAGTAATGGAGCCTACTAAAGAGAACGAGTGGAAATGGTTTGATTTAGATAATCTGCCAAAAGGACTGTATACGCCATCTAAAAAATTCATAGAAGCATATTTAAAATCAAATAATAATGTTGAATTTTAAGATTAACTTTTATAAATAGATAGAACTATTAAAAGAAGTTCTATCTATTCTTCTATCTTTTTGTTTTGAGATTTTCAATTTATTATTTATTGGTGAATTTTTTACTATTAATGCAAAAATCATTTCTTGACAAAAAGTGCTTAAATTGGTAATATATAAATGAAAAATTATACGGAGGAAATCATGTTATTTTATCCTAATAAATATGTAAATAAAATAGAAGAAATAACAATAGAATTGTTACAAAAAAATAAGATAAAAGCATTAATTTTAGATGTTGATAATACATTAGTAAATTATAATAAAAAAATGCCAAAAAGAATTGAAAAATGGGCAAAAGAGTTAAAAGGTCAAGGAACTAAATTATACATAGTATCAAATAGCAATGATAAGGAAAAAGTAAAAAAAGTTTCTAAAAAATTAGGAAATATACCATATACATATTTTGCAATGAAACCATTAAAAAAGGGTTTGAAAATTGCCCAAAATCAACTTAAAGAAAAACCAGAAAATATAGCTGTTGTAGGAGATCAAATTTTTACAGATGTAATTGGTGGAAACTTGTGTAAAATGTACACAATATTAGTTGATGCAATTGAAGAAAAAGATTTTTGGTATACAGCATGGAAAAGACCAATTGAAAATAAATTAAAAGCAAAAATAAAAGAACAAAAATAAATATGAATTTAAACTAAGGAGAAATAAAAAATGTATATAAATGATGTAAATATCATATATTATGTAATAGCAGCAATAATAGGACTATTTGTGGGAGAAGGAGTAAACTGGGCAAATAAAAGACTTCCAGAATACAAACCAGTATTTTCAAAAGAATTTTTTACAGAAATGAAAATGAATTTCAAACCAAATTATATACTGATGTTTTTAACATCAGCAATTTATGTTACACTAATTTATAGGTTTGGAATAAAAGAAACATTAATAGCAAATTTAGACTTAATAAAATTTTTAATATTAACACCAATGCTATTATCTGCATTTGTAATAGACTATAAATTGCAAATTATACCTAATAGACTTAACCTAACAATATTTGAAATAGGAATTATATTTGCATTTTTATATGGATTATCAGATGTTGCTATAACAATAAAGATGTTAATAGGAATGCTAATAGGTGGAGGAATATTCTTATTTATAACATTAATAGGTGGACTAATTTATGGAAAAGAGGCAATGGGATTTGGTGATGTAAAACTAATGGGAGCTTTAGGATTATTTTTTGGACAATATAATATAATAGCAGTAACATTAGTATCATTCTTAATAGGAGCAATTCTTAGTATTATATTATTAGTAAGTAAAATAAAAAAATCAGACGAATACATACCATTTGGACCATTCATAGTAATAGCATCATTTATTAGTATGTATGTATCATTTGAACAAATTAAATTAATATTATTAAAAATATTCACACTAGGATTATATACTAAATAAAAGTAGTAGGGAGTTGAAAAAAATGAATCCAAAAATACAATGGCTAAGAAACACAATGTCAAGTTTAAATCTACAAGGGCTAATAATATCTAACCCAGTAAATATAAAATATTTAACCAATGTAGATGCAGAAGGAACATTATTATTAACAAGAAAAGATAATATATTTATAACAGATGGAAGATATACTGAACATGTCCATAGTATTTTAACATTATATGATGAAATAATTGTATATGATATAAATGGATTATCCAAAGAAGACTATGAAAACTTTTTTATGTTCTGCGAAAATGTAGGCTTTGAAGAAAATTATGTAACATATGCAGGATATAAAGAGCTAATTAGAAAATACAAAATAAATAGTCTTGTAGAAACAGATAGTATAATTGAAAGACAAAGAATGATAAAAGATAAAGATGAAATATCTAAAATTCAAAGAGCTTGTGAGGTTACAGATGAATGTTTTAAATATTTGCAAACATATATAAAACCAGGAATGACAGAAAAGCAAATAGCAGAAGAAATAGACAATTATTATAAACATCATGCAGATGGAGTATCTTTTGAGACAATAGTAGCATCAGGTGAAAATTCATCTAAACCACATGCAGTACCTACTGATAGAAAAATACAAGAAGAAGATATAATAACAATAGATATGGGATGCAAAATAGATGGATATTGTTCAGATATGACAAGAACAATATTTGTTGGAAGTGTTCCAGAATATGTAAAACCGGTATATGATTTAGTACTAAAAAAGCAACAACAAGTATTAGAAGAAATGAAAGATGGAGAAAGTACAAGATTTCTAACAACGATGGTTGAAAATGACTTTAAATTAGAAGGATATGATTTAATACATGCATTAGGTCATGGAGTTGGAATGGAAATACATGAAGCTCCATATATAAGCCATCGTTTTGATGTACCATTAAAAGAAAATATGATTGTAACAAATGAACCAGGAATTTATATTCCAGGAAGGTTTGGAGTAAGAATAGAAGATACAGTTCAAATAACAAAATTTGGTTGTATAAGTTTAACAAAATCGGAGAAAAATTATATTATAGTATAGTTTGCTTGATTTTTATAAGAATTTGTAGTAAAATAGTAAAAGTTTATAATTAGTAAAAAAATGGAAATAGAGAGGAGAATTATTATGGCAGCAGTATATTCAGCAGGAGACTTTAGAAATGGAACAACATTTGAAATGGAAGGGAATGTATATAGAGTAGTAGAATTCCAACATGTAAAACCAGGAAAGGGTTCAGCATTTGTTAGAACAAAAATAAAAAATGTAATCACAGGAGCAACACTTGAAAAAACATTTAACCCATCAGATAAATATCCAGGAGCAGAAATAGAAAAGAAAACTATGCAATATTTATATAATGATGGTGGATTATATTATTTTATGGATAATGAAACTTATGATCAAATGCCATTAAATGAAGAACAATTAGGAGATTGTTTAAAATATTTAAAAGAAAATATGGAAGTTACAATGCTTTCTTATAAAGGAAAAACATTTGCAGTAGAACCACCAACATTTGTTGAATTAGAAGTTACATATACAGAACCAGGATTTAGTGGAAACACAACAACAACTTCAGGAAAACCTGCAAAATTAGAAACAGGATTAGAAATTCAAGTTCCTTTATTTGTAAACATTGGTGATGTATTAAAAATTGATACAAGAACTTGTGAATATATGGAAAGAGTTTAATAGGAAAGGTGATTATAAAATGGGTTCCTTAAAAAATGAGTATAAAAGTTTTTTAGATGATATAGAAAAAAATATCAAAGATAAAGAAGATTTAAACTATATAAAGCAAAGATTTGTAAGATTTATGGATGCAGTTCTAGAAGAAATGGATTATATAAGTAGCTATAAAACAGAACAAATTGAAGCTTTAGAAAAAAGCCAAAAAGAAGTACAAGAAAAATTGGCTAAAATGCAGACAGTACTAGATAACATAGAAAAAGACATATACTCAGAAGATGGATTTGACTTTGAAATAATTTGCCCATATTGTAATTATGAATTTTTTATAGATGTTGATGAAAATCGCACAGAAGTAGAATGTCCTGAATGTAAAAATACAATAGAACTAGATTGGGATGGAGGCATTGATGATGACCATTCTGGATGTAGTGGTAATTGTGGGGGATGTCACGGATGTGGCGAAAATGACGAAGATGAAGATATGTAAATTTATTGTATCATTATAAAAATTGAAACCTAGCTATATATTATTATTTTATCATACCCTGTGTGTCGCAACCTTAGATTTTAAAAATCATGCAGGTTGCTCCAATCGCACGCGCAAAGCTTGTTTGGTCGCTTACACGGTATTTAAAAATAATAATATATAGTTGTTTTTTTATTAATTAGAAAATTTTTGGGGTATAAAAACTAAAAATAATTTAATGGATTTTCATACTTATTATTAAACCTAATGCCAAGGTGCAAATGACATCCGAGTAGTTGCACCATTTGTTTCTTTACCAGTTGAATCATGATATTGATTTCCAGCTACTCCTGAAACATATTTAGGCCCAACGTTTCCGTATAATTTGGCCTTGTTTTATTTTATCACCAACTTTAACAATGAAATTAGGATCGCTGTGACAATAGCTTACTTTAAAATTATTAAAAGAAAGAGTAATAGTATACCCACCAGCTCCTAAAAAGTCTCTAAATGTTATTTCACCATCAGCAACAGCAATAAAATTAGTACCTTGTGGCGCAGGAATATCTATACCAGAATGAGAAGATGAAGCACCAGAAGTAGGAGAAGTACGTTTACCAAAAAAAGAGCTTATTTGTGTGTAACCGAGGAATAGGCCATACAAAACCATTGGGATTAAAATCTAAAATTTCGGATGATGAAGAATTATCATTAAAATTGGAATTAGTAGTTGGAATAAAAAATATTGAAATGAATAATGTGAGAAAAATAACAATAAAAATAGTTGAACGAAATAATTTGATTATAAAAATCACACTCCTAATTGAAAAAAATAAAAAACACTATAATTTATATAGTGCTTTTATATGGCAGGGGTAGAAGGATTCGAACCCTCACAGGCGGTTTTGGAGACCGATGTGCTACCATTGACACTATACCCCTATGTGTTTAACACAGTTATTATATTAGCATAAAAAAAATAAATAAGCAAGATTTTTTTGAAAATTTATTGACTTTTTTTGAATAAGAGAATATAATACAGGAAATCATAAAAATATAGTTGCATTGAGAAAGAAAAAATACTTGTAAATTATTTATAGAGAGCAAGTCAATGGTGGAAATCTTGTAATAATAAAGTATGGGGAGCTTTTGAGTAACATTTTAATTAAGGTGCTTAAAACTTTTAGTTTTAGGAAATAGGGTGGAAACGCGGAAATATAACTTTCGTCCCTAGCGAGTATGCTAGGTATGAAAGTTTTTTGTTTTTCTTTTTTAATTAAATTGTTCATCTTACGTTTTTATAAGTTTTAACGTATAAAAATACGCTGGCAACTTATAAAAGACATAATCTAAACAATTTAATTAAAAAATATTATGGAAATTGTTCATCTTATGCTTTTATAAGTTTTAACGTATAAAAATACGCTGGCAACGTATAAAAACAAAAAACTTTCATGATCTGGTAAATAAAATTAGAAGGAGGAATTTTTATGGTAAAATCAATGGACACAATTGTAAACTTATGTAAAAGCAGAGGATATATTTATCCAGGATCAGAAATTTATGGAGGATTAGCAAACTCTTGGGATTATGGACCTTTAGGTTCAGAATTAAAAAATAATATAAAAAAAGCATGGCAAAAGAAATTTATACAAGAACAAAAAGATATTGTAGGACTAGATGCCGCAATCATAATGAATCCAGAAACTTGGGTTGCATCAGGACATGTTGGGGGATTTTCAGATCCATTAATAGATTGTAAAGAATGTAAAACAAGACATAGAGCAGATAAACTAATAGAAGAATGGGCACATGACCAAGGAAAAGATATGATAGCAGATGGAATGACAGATGAAGAATTAATAAATTTCATAAATGATAATAAAATTCCTTGTCCAAATTGTGGAAAAACAAACTTTACAGATATAAGAAAATTTAATTTAATGTTTAAAACATTCCAAGGAGTAACAGAAGATAAAACATCAGAATTATATTTAAGACCAGAAACAGCACAAGGTATATTTGTAGACTTTAAAAATGTATTAAGAACATCAAGAAAGAAAATGCCTATGGGAATAGCGCAAATTGGTAAAGCATTTAGAAATGAAATAACACCAGGAAACTTTATTTTTAGAACTAGAGAATTTGAACAAATGGAGTTGGAATTTTTCTGCAAACCAGGAACAGACTTAGAATGGCATAAATTCTGGAAACAATATTGCGAAAATTGGTTATTAGATTTAGGAATAAAACCAGAAAATATCCGTTTAAGAGATCACTCTAAAGAAGAATTAGTATTTTATAGTGCTGCAACAACAGACATAGAATTCGCATTTCCATTTGGATGGGGAGAACTATGGGGGATTGCTGATAGAACAAATTATGATTTAACACAACATATGAACCATTCAAAACAAGATTTAACATATCAAGATCCAGAAACAAATGAAAAATACGTACCATATGTAATTGAACCATCATTAGGAGCAGATAGAGTTTTATTAGCATTTTTATGTAATGCTTATGATGAAGAAGAAATTGCAGAAGGTGATGTAAGAACAGTATTACACTTACATCCAGCATTAGCACCATATAAAGTAGCAGTATTACCACTTTCTAAAAAATTATCTGATAAAGCAAATGAAGTATATAATAAGTTAGCTAAAAGCTTTATGTGTGACTATGACGAAGCAGGAAGCATAGGAAAACGTTATAGAAGAGAGGACGAAATAGGAACACCATATTGTATAACAGTTGATTTTGACACATTAGAAGATGAAACAGTAACAATTCGTGATAGAGATACAATGGAACAAATAAGAATAAAAATAGATGAATTAGAAAGTTGGTTAAATGAAAAAATTTCATTCTAAAAAGTGATAATTAAATTTTTTATATAATCAAATTTTAAACCGCTAATTTTTAAATATAAAAATTAGCGGTTTTTTTATGTGAAAAAAATTTTTTTTACAAATCTATATTTTTAAAAAATTTTCATAAAAGAAAATGGCACTTTCGTAAAATAAAAAATGAAATTAAAAAATTCAAATAAATATATAAATATCAAAAAAGTGATGTTTATAAAAAATATAAAATTTTCATATACTATTTTTGGGGTTTCATAAAAAATAACCCACAAAGGTTGAAAAAAATGATATAGTAATATACATAGAAAAAGGATATCCAGAAACTATACAAAAGAAAGGAAGGTAAAAAAATGAAAGTTGAAAGTAATTTAAATGAATTGTTAGAGGAGGACTTGATAGGAAAAATTTATAATAATAATTTATACTTATCTGAATATGTACCAGAAAATAAGGAATATTTTAAACTATTGAATAAAAATAATAAATTGTCTAAATTTATAAAAGAAAATTTAGATGATAATATGAAAGAAGTATTTTTACAATATTTAGAACAAAATAATGAAAAGGAGGGAATAGAAGCAGAAGAACAGTTTAAATTAGGATTTAAAACTGCTGTAAAAATAATAATAGAAGGATTAGAATAAATCCTTCTACAATTTCTTTTTTGGTGTGTTCATAAAAGAAATAAGCTGTCTTATAACATTTTTATCTTTTTCACTTAATTGATAAAAACCAGCTAAGGTAGAGTCAAATTTTGTATCATGAGAAACTGTTAAAAAATCTTGTAAAACGTATGTTGGAGTTATGTTATAAATATTACACAATTTTACTAAAGTATCAATACTACCTTTGGTCTTGTCACGTTCAATATCAGAAATATAACGTGGTGCAAGGCCTAGTTGTTCTGCTACATATTCTTGAGTAAGCCCAAGTGAGCGACGAGTTTCTCTTAGCAATTTTCCAATTAAAATTTTTTGATTTTTAGTTGTGTTTTTCATTATAACCCTCCATATATATAATGTATAAAATTTTATTTTTTTATACGAAACTTATAAATTTGACATATTATTACAATATCAAAAAAATAAAAAAAAAAACATGAAGAAAAAACCACGAAAAAGTGGAAAAGATATTGAAAAACAAAAAACGTTATGGTATACTTTGTTCATGAACAAAAAATATAAAAAAGATAAAATAGCTAAACATGCCTATTTAGCTAGAAGAAGGGAGATTCAAATGATGAAAGAAAAGGGAATTACATTAATAGCATTAGTAATAACAATAATAGTATTATTAATACTATCAGGAGTAAGTATTGCAATGTTAACAGGAAATAATGGAATACTAACTCAAGCACAAAGAGCAAAAGAAGCAACAGAGGCAGCAGCTAAAGTTGAAAATTCAGCATTAAGTAGCTTAGAAGATTATATGATAACAGATGGAAGCTACAATAAAGAAAAAGGTGTAAATGAACCACGAATATTAAGTGGAATGACAGAAGTAATGTTTAATTTACCAGAAGGAAGTAATAAAGGAACAGTAATAAAATCTGGTGAAACAGGATTTGATGAGAGTAATTGGTATGATTACACAAACAGTAAATGGGCAAATACTGTAACAGAAGATGGAAGTTATTGGGTATGGATACCAAGATTCGCATATAAAATAACATATGCAGATTCATCAAATAAATCATCAGGAGGAACAATAGATATAAAATTCTTATTGGGAACAACAGATGAATACTATACAGATGATACAAAAACAACAAAAGCAACAGCAAAGAGAGCAAAATCAGCAACAGAAGAAGTAGATACAACAACAGATTATTATGTACATCCAGCATTTACAAATGAAAGTAACATAGGATATGCAAACGGTG
Organism: uncultured Clostridium sp.; assembly: GCA_905213875.1. Classification (GTDB taxonomy): domain Bacteria; phylum Bacillota; class Clostridia; order TANB77; family CAG-508; genus CAG-269. The sequence goes on along the minus strand of CAJMJN010000006.1, from coordinate 322 downwards.
GATGGGACAAAGAATTAACAGGAATATGGGTAGCAAAATTTGAAGCAGGATATGCAAGTGGAAATAATTCAGCACCAGTAAAAGCAAGTAGTGCAAATTATAGTCAAACATCTTCATGGACAGCAGCAATTGAAGCTGGAACAAAAGATGATAGTTCACAAACAGCAAGAAACTGGTTAGACGGAATATATGGATCAACAGCAACATCAATAAAATATCCAACATTCCAACCAATAACATATTCAATGAATTATATAAATGTAAATGATGCATATAATGTTTCAAGAACATTAACAGAAAGTGGAAATATATATGGATTAAG
>CAJMJN010000005.1 GCA_905213875.1 uncultured Clostridium sp. | reverse complement strand
TTAGATTATAAAAGTTTCAAATAGAAATTATCGATTATAAAATATGAATTAAAAATAGATATAAATTCGAATTAAATACAAATGATTAAATAATAAAAGATATAATATATTTCACATTAAAACTAAATAAGATTAAAATTAATAAAAAATTAAATTGACTAAATTTGTTATGATAAAATATTTGAATAAAAATAATTGTACAATATATATTTATTAAAACATAAAATATCGAAATTTACAACAAAAAGTATTGAAATAGTCTAACTTTTTATCGCAAATTTCGACATTGTGAAATATCATTATTTTTATTATTTCAAGTTTCTTAGTGCTTCAATTCTATCTTCTGTACTTGGATGAGTAGACCATAAACTGCTAGATTTTCGTTTTCCTTCTTTAGTATTTTTTCTAAAAGGATTGACGATATACATATTTGCAGTTGCGCTATTAGCTGTTTCTAATTGATTAGGATCATTTTCTAATTTTTGTAAAGCTGAAATTAATCCATCTGGATTACGTGTAAATTCAACAGCTGTACTATCTGCTAAGAATTCTCTTTTTCTTGATAATGCAAGTTGCATTAAAGAACCAAAAATAGGAGAAAGAATTAAGCATATAAAACCGATAAGCATTAGAAAACCATTAGCATTATTATCTTTGTCACGATCATTATCAAATCCGCCCCAAAATATCATTCTTGATACCATATCAGAAAGCATTACAATAAAACCAACCATAACAGAAACTATACAACTTAATCTAATATCATAATTTTTAATATGACTCATTTCATGTGCTATAACACCTTCTAATTCGTAATAATCTAATTTTTCTAAAAGACCTGTTGTAACACAAATTACAGCATTTTGTGGATTCCTACCAGTAGCAAAAGCATTTGGTTGAGCATCTTCTACAACATATAATCTGGGTTTACAAGGTAAACCAGAAGTAACCATTAAAGCATCTAAAATATTTACCAATTTTTGATCTTCTTCTTTTGTCGCAGGTCTAGCTTTACAAGAAACTAACACAATTTTATCGCTATAATAATATGAACCCCAAGCAGATGCAATAGAAAAAATTAAAGCAATAACAATTGAAATACTTCCAAGATCTAAAGCATTACAAATATAATATATAATTAAAGTAATTACTAATATAAAAATTCCAATAATTACGCCAGATTCTATTTTATTTTTCTTTGTAATTTCAAACATATAATCAGTCCTTTTTATGTAGTTTTATATAAAAAATTGAGGTTGAAACCTCAACCCCTTATATTATAGAAAAGTTCTTATTTACTAAAATCAACTTTTACATTTTTTCTAGCTTCATCACTTTCAGCTTTAAATAAATCGCGTGGAGTGAAATTAAACATTCCAGCAATTATATTAGATGGAAAAACTTGTAACTTAGTGTTATACATTGTTACAGAGTCATTATAAAATTGTCTTGCAAAAGAAATTTTATTTTCAGTGTTTCTTAATTCTTCAGATAATTCAGAAAAATTTTGATTAGCTTTTAATTCTGGGTAAGACTCAGAAACAGCCATAATAGTTTTTAAAGTAGTAGATAATTCACCATCTAATTTTGCTTTGTCAGAAACACTTTCAGCATTAGCCCAAGAAGTTCTAAGAGCTGCAATTTTTTCAAAAGTTTCTTTTTCATGTGACATATAACCTTTTACAGTTTCTACAAAATTAGGAATTAAATCAAATCTTCTTTGAAGTTGAACATCAATTTGACTCCAAGCATTATCAACTTTTATTCTAGATTGAACTAATCCATTATACATTCCAATAATTGTAACAATAATAATTACTAATATAGCTAAAATAATAAAACCTACCATATTTAAAACCTCCTAATATCTATATTTATGAAAATATAATAACATATTATACTAATTTATACAATACTAAAAAAAATATAAAAACAGCAAATAATTTCCAAAAATACCGCATATAATATAATATGGGAATTTATACAAATTTATTAGGATAAAAAGAAAGCCACGAAAGATAGTACAGAGTAGGCAAACAGGTAAATTTGACAAAAAAAAGAAAAAATAGTATAATAAACTTGTTGCCAAAAGGAGGTAATTATGAAGAAAGAAGAAAAAGCTTCAATATCTATTATGAAAATTATTTGTGTAGCTGTTATTCTATTATTATTATCAGGAATAGGAGTTATGGCTGTAAATAATGATTTAAAGGATGTAAAAATCGTTCTTCAAAATGGATATGAAATGTCAGCTTTAACAGGTAAAGCCACAGTTTCAGAAGTCTTAGCAGAAAACAATATTGTTTTAGACGAAAATCAAAAAACAATACCAGATTTAAATGAAGAAATTCAAGCTGGGCAAAGTATTCAAATAACAGATAAATCATATAATGAAGTACAAATTTCTAAAATATCAGAAGAAGGAGTATCAACTTCATTAGACCAATTATTAGAAAATTATGCACCAATTACTGAAAAAATAGTAGTTGAACAAGTTGCAATACCATATGAAACTGTTACAAAAAATACAACAGGTTCAGAAGAAAATACAACAAACAAAGTATTACAAGAAGGAAAAGATGGCTTAAAAGAAATAACATATAAAATAAAATATCAAAATGACAACGAAATTGAAAAAACTGTAATTTCTGAAAAAGTAGTTACAGAGCCAGTAAATAAAATTGTACAAGTAACACAAAAAGTTACAAGTAGAGCATCAACAACAGCTAGAACATCAGCTACTGTTGATACTGCAAGCAAAGTATCTTATAGTGGTGGAAAATGGAGTTATTCAACTTCAGAATTCGACTTATTATGTGCTATTACAGCACAAGAATGTGGTTCAAGTTATGTTGGAGCATTAGCTGTTATAACAACAGCATGTAATAGAGCAGAAAGTTCTAGATGGGCTAGCAAAGGATCAGACCCATTAAGCCAATATAAAGCTAAAGGACAATTCTGTTATACAATAGATAGCCATTGGAAAAACAAATTAGGTGGAAATTACTCATCAGCAGTAAGCCAGGCAGTTACAGATGCATTAAATGGAAAAAGAAATCACAATTATTTATCATTTAGAGCAGCTAACTCAGGTGTTGCAGGACAAAAAATTGGTGGAAACGTATATTTCTAAACATTTGAATACAAAAATTAATAAAGAAAAATATAAACAGGTCAAGCAAAAAGTTTGACCTGTTTTGTTGCTATAAGGCACAAAATATAGTAAAATAATACTGCAATATAAAATGTAAACAATTTGAATTAGGAATAAAAATACTAAAAATAAAAATGAAAGGATAAACGAGGTACAAAAACAATGAAATTAGTATCATGGAATGTAAATGGAATTCGTGCATGTATGACAAAAGGGTTTGAGAAATTTTTTAAACAAATTAATGCAGATATATTTTGTATACAAGAAACAAAATGCCAACCAGAACAAGTTGAATTAAAGTTTGAAGGATATAAAAGTTATTGGAATAGTGCAGAGAAAAAAGGCTATTCAGGAACAGCAATTTTTACAAAAACTCAACCAATCTCAGTAAAATATGGAATAGGAATAGAAGAACATGACAAAGAAGGAAGAGTAATAACACTAGAATTTGAAAAATTTTATATGGTAACTATATACACACCAAATTCTAAAAGAGAATTAGAAAGATTAGAATATAGACAAGTTTGGGAAGATGAAGTTAGAAAATATCTATTAAAATTAAATGAGACAAAACCTGTTATAATGTGTGGTGATTTAAATGTAGCACATAAAGAAATAGATTTAAAAAATCCCAAAACAAACACTAGAAATGCAGGATTTACAATAGAGGAAAGAACAAAAATGACAGAACTATTAGAAGCAGGATTTACAGATACATTTAGGTATTTATATCCAGATAAAAAAGATGCATATAGTTGGTGGTCATATATGAGAAAATCAAGAGAGAAAAATGTAGGTTGGAGAATAGACTATTTTATAGTATCAAAATCAATAGAAGATAAAATAAAAGAAGCAACAATATATTCAGAAATATTGGGAAGCGATCATTGCCCAGTAGGATTAGAAATAAAAATATAAAAATAAACTAAGAAAGGAAGAAGTAAAAAATGGAGGAATTAAGAAATCATGGAAAAAAATGGTTTTATTGGTTTTTATTAGGTTTAGCTTTAATTTTAATTTATAAAGCATTAGACAATTTTACATATGTGTCAGAAGCAATAGGACAATTTTTAAATATTTTAGCACCATTTTTAGTTGGAGTGCTAATTGCATATTTATTCTATATGCCATGCAAAAAAATAGAAAATACATATACAAAATCAAAAAATAAATTTATAAGAAAAAAAGCGAGAACATTGAGTATAATGACAGTATACTTAATAACAGTGTTAATCTTAGTAATTCTTATAAATGTTATCTTACCTGTTGTATGGGAAAGTGTTGTAGATTTAATAAATAACGCCCAAACTTATTATACAATTGCAATAGACAGATATAACAAATTACCAGAAGATTCAGTATTAAAAAATGAAATGATTAATGAAGTAATCGCAAATGTGCAGCATATAGATATAAAACAATATTTTCGATTTGACAAAATTATGGAATACATATTAAAAGTTATAGGGGCAGTAACAGGAATTGCAGACATATTTGTAGCAGTAATTGTATCTATATATGTTTTATCAGAAAGAACACGAATATTAAGATTTTTCAAAAGATTAACAGAAGCAATATTTAAAGAAAATACATATAAAAATATTGACAAATATTATAATCATTCAAATGAAATTTTCTTTAATTTTGTAGCAAGCCAATTTATTGATGGAATAGTAGTTGGAGTATTGGTAACAATTGCAATGACTATAATGGGAATAAAATATGCACCATTACTTGGATTTCTTATAGGATTATTCAATATAATACCATATATAGGAGCTATTATAGCAGTAGTAATTTCAGCACTTATAACATTAATAACAGGGGGAACTAGCCAAGCAATATGGATGTTAATTGTTGTTATAATATTGCAACAAATAGATGCAAATATAATAAATCCCAAAATTGTTGGACAATCACTAAAAATAAGTCCATTATTAGTTCTTTTTTCAGTAACAATTGGTGGAGCCTATTTTGGAATATTAGGAATGTTTTTAGCTGTACCGGTTGCAGCAATAATTAAAATAATTGCAGAAGATTATGTGAATTATAAGTTAGCGGAAAAGAAAGCATAAAAACACAAGAAAACTTACGGAAAAGCCTTGACTCAAGGCTTTTTTTTTGATAAAATAGTAAAAGATATTTTATATAAAATAGGATAATTGTGACCTAGTTTATAAATTTTTAAATCTATTTTAGTTTTAAAATAAAAGAAGAGGAATCAAAGTCAAGGAGCCCTAAGAGTATAGAAATGTATGAGCAGACAGTTCTAAAAAATTAGACAAGCAAATTGAATTTTGAGAAGGACTTCTTTTAGGAAAAATAAATTTTAAATCTGCTTAAAAATTTTTATGAGGTGATTTTTTTGAAAGTAAAAGAAGTTAAATACGAGAAAGCTTCTCGTAAAGATTTCGCAAAAGTTGGCGACTTTATTGAAATGCCAAACCTTATCAAAGTCCAAAAAGATTCATATGACAATTTCATACACAAAGGATTAGGAGAAGTATTAGAAGATATTTCACCAATTGAAGACTATTCTGGAAATTTAGTTCTTGAATTTTTCGATTACTACATGGAAGACAAAACAAAATATTCTATAGAAGAAGCAAAAGAAAGAGATGCAACATATTCAGCACGATTACATGTAAAAGTACGTTTAATCAATCGTGAAACAGGAGAAATTAAAGAACAAGAAATCTATTTAGGTGATTTCCCATTAATGACAGATAGCGGAACATTTATTATAAATGGAGCTGAAAGAGTTGTAGTAAGCCAATTGGTACGTTCACCAGGATGTTACTATGGAGAAGAATTTGATACAAAAACAGGAAAAAGAACATATAACTCTACAGTAATGCCATTAAGAGGTGCTTGGCTAGAATATGAAACAGATGGAAATGATGTGTTCTGGGTTCGTGTTGATAGAACAAGAAAAGTACCTGTAACAACTTTATTAAGAGCAATAGGATTAACAACAGATAGCCAAATTATGGACTTGTTTGGTGAAGAAGAATTATTAACAACAACAATTAATAAAGACACAATAAAAGATCAAGATGAAGCATTAATAGAAATATACAAAAAATTAAGACCAGGAGAATTACCAACAGTTGATGCAGCTAAAAACTTATTTAATGGATTATTCTATGATAATAGAAGATATGATTTAGCAAAAGTTGGTAGATACAAATTTAACCAAAAATTATCATTATCTACAAGAATAACAGGAAAAATATCAGCAAATGATATAGTGGACAGTGAAACAGGAGAAGTATTTGTTCAAGCTGGTGAAAAAATAACAGCAGAAGTAGCAAAAGATATCCAAAACTCTGGAATTAATATTGTAGATATAATGGTTGGAGAAAGAAAAGTAAGAATCATAGGTAATGGAACAGTTGATATTCATGCTGTATTACCAACAATTGATTTAAGCAGTTTAAATATTAAAGAATTAGTAAATTACAATGTATTAAAAAATATAGTTGATAATACAGAAGAAAAAGATTTACTAAAAGCTTTAGAAGAAAGAATTGAAGAATTAATTCCAAAACATATTACAACAGAAGATATGATTGCATCTATAAGTTGGTTATTAAACTTATCACATGGATTAGGAAAAGCAGATGATATAGATCACTTAGCAAATCGTAGAATTCGTTGTGTGGGTGAATTATTACAAAATCAATTTAGAATTGGTTTAACAAGACTTGAAAGAGTAGTTCGTGAAAGGATGACAATACAAGATTTAGATGTTGTAACACCACAAACATTAATAAACACAAAACCAATAACATCTGCAATTCGTGAATTCTTTGGAAGTTCACAATTATCACAATTCATGGACCAAACAAACCCACTTTCTGAATTAACACATAAAAGAAGAATTTCTGCATTAGGACCTGGTGGTCTAACAAGAGAAAGAGCTGGATTCGAAGTACGTGACGTTCACTATACACACTATGGTAGATTATGTCCAATTGAATCTCCAGAAGGACCAAATATTGGACTTATATCAGCACTTTCATGTTTCTCACAAATAAACGAATATGGATTTATAGAAACACCATATAGAAAAATTGACCCAGAAACACATAAATTAACAGATGAAGTTGAATATATGAGTGCTGATGTAGAAGATAATTACATTATAGCTCAAGCATCAGAACCTGTTGATAAAGATGGAAGATTTACAAATAAAAGAGTAAGAGTAAGATTTAGAAATGAAGTTATAGAAGTTGATAGAGATAGAGTACAATATGTAGATGTCTCACCAAAACAATTAGTTTCTGTAGCTGCAGCAATGATACCATTCTTAGAGCATGACGACGCAAAAAGAGCCTTAATGGGTGCCAACATGCAACGTCAAGCTGTACCACTTATGATAACAGAAAGCCCAATAGTAGGAACAGGTATGGAATATAGAGCTGCCAAAGACTCTGGAATATTAATACTTGCAGAAGATGATGGTGTTATAGAAAAAGTAACAGGTGAAGCAATCACTGTAAAATATAACAATGGTAAAACAGTTGTACATAAATTACGTAAGTTCAAAAGAACAAATGGTGGAACATGTATTAACCAAAAACCAATAGTTAAAAAAGGCGAAATAGTTAAAAAAGGTGATGCTATTGCTGATGGGCCATCAACAAAAAATGGAGAGATGGCATTAGGTAAAAATGTATTAATAGCTTTCTCAACATGGGAAGGATATAACTACGAGGATGCTATTTTAATAAATGAAAAACTTGTAAAAGAAGATGTATTTACATCAATACATATTGAAGAATATGATTGTGAATGCCGTGATACAAAATTAGGTGCAGAAGAAATAACAAGAGATATTCCAAACATTGGTGATGACCAATTAAAAGACCTAGATGAAAACGGAATTATAAGAATTGGTGCAGAAGTAAGACCAGGAGATATCTTAGTTGGTAAAGTTACTCCAAAAGGAGAAACAGAACTAACAGCTGAAGAAAGATTATTAAGAGCTATCTTTGGTGAAAAGGCTAGAGAAGTAAGAGATACATCATTAAGAGTACCACATGGAGAAGCTGGAACAATAGTAGATGTAAAAATATTTACTAGAGAAAATTCAGATGAATTAGGACCTGGAGTAAATCAAATAATTAGATGTTATATAGCAACAAAAAGAAAAATTTCAGTTGGTGATAAAATGGCTGGACGTCATGGTAACAAAGGTGTTATTTCAAGAGTATTACCAGAAGAAGATATGCCATTTATGCCAGATGGAACACCAATAGACATCTTATTAAACCCACTTGGAGTTCCTTCTCGTATGAACTTAGGTCAAGTGCTAGAAGTTCACTTAGGTGGAGCTGCTAAAGCATTAGGATGGAAAGTATCTACACCAGTATTTGATGGTGCAACAGAAAAAGATGTAAGAGAATTACTAAAAGAAGCTGGAATGAATGAAGATGGTAAAACAACACTTTATGATGGTAGAACAGGAGATCCATTTGATAAGCCAATTACAGTTGGTGTTATGTACATGTTAAAACTTCACCACTTAGTTGATGATAAAATCCATGCTCGTTCAACAGGACCTTACTCATTAGTAACACAACAACCTTTAGGTGGTAAAGCACAATTTGGTGGACAACGTTTCGGAGAAATGGAAGTTTGGGCTCTAGAAGCATATGGAGCTGCATACACATTACAAGAAATGTTAACAGTTAAATCAGATGATGTTGTAGGACGTGTTAAAACATATGAAGCAATTGTTAAAGGTGAAAATATTCCTGAACCAGGAGTTCCAGAAAGCTTTAAAGTATTAGTAAAAGAACTTCAATCTTTAGGATTAGATGTACGCCTATATTCAGAAGATAACCAAGAATTAGAGTTAAAAGAAAACATTGATGAAGGAATAGAATATGATCCAGAAAAAGATAAAAAAATCTTAGCAGAAGAAAATGTTTTAGAAAAAAATGACTTAAAAGATGGTTATGGAGAAGAAAATGATGACAGCGAAGAAGATGAAGATAGTGATGAATTATTTTCAAGCTTAGACGACGAAGGTGAAGACATGTTATATGAAGATAACATGGAAAATTATGAAGATGATGAATAATAAAAATCTAATTAAATAAATTTTAAAAAGACAAGAGGCGACCAAATGGAATTGCAAGAGCGGGGGATAGTCCTCTTAGTCTTGTTTTAAAATTACCAAAACAATTCGTACGAAGGGAGAATAATAGTGGACGAATTAGATGTTTTTGATAAAATAAAAATCGGGGTTGCATCAGATGAAAAAATAAGAGAATGGTCAAAAGGTGAAGTAAAAAAACCAGAGACAATTAACTATAGAACCCTAAAACCAGAAAAAGATGGTTTATTTTGTGAAAGAATATTTGGACCAACAAAAGACTGGGAATGTCATTGTGGTAAATATAAAAGAATCCGTTACAAAGGAATAGTTTGTGATAGATGTGGAGTTGAAGTAACAAAGTCAAAAGTTAGACGTGAAAGAATGGGACATATTGAGCTTGCTGCACCAGTTGCACATATTTGGTACTTTAAAGGTATACCAAGTAGAATAGCTTTAATGTTAGATGTATCACCAAGAAACCTAGAAAGAGTTATTTATTTTGCATCATATATAGTAACAGACAAAGGAACATCAGGACTAAATAAATGTCAAGTATTAAACGAAAAAGAATATCATGAAGCAATTGAAAAATATGGTAGAGGTTCTTTTAAAGCTAAAATGGGAGCTGAAGCAATAAGAGAATTGCTAGAAAATATTGATGTTGAGAAATTATCAGAAGAGATTAAAAAAGAACTAGAAAGTGCTAGTGAACAAAAAAGAGTAAAATTAGTAAAAAGACTAGATACTGTAGAAGCATTTAGACTTTCTGGAAACAAACCAGAATGGATGGTTATGAATGTTGTACCAGTTATACCACCAGAATTAAGACCAATGGTTCAATTAGATGGTGGAAGATTTGCAACATCAGACTTAAATGACTTATATAGAAGAGTAATAAACAGAAACAATCGTTTAAAAAGACTATTAGAATTAGGTGCTCCTGAAATAATAGTAAGAAACGAAAAAAGAATGTTACAAGAATCAGTTGATGCTTTAATTGATAATGGTAGAAGAGGAAGACCTGTAACAGGAGCTGGAAACAGACCATTAAAATCATTATCAGATATGTTAAAAGGAAAACAAGGACGTTTCCGTCAAAACTTACTTGGAAAACGTGTTGACTATTCTGGACGTTCAGTTATAGTTGTAGGACCTGAATTAAAAATATATCAATGTGGACTTCCAAAAGAAATGGCAGTTGAATTATTTAAACCATTTGTTATGAAAGAATTAGTAGGTCGTGGAATAGCACAAAATATCAAAAATGCAAAAAGAATGGTAGAAAGATTAAGACCTGAAGTATGGGAAATATTAGAAGATGTTATTAAAGATCATCCTGTAATGTTAAACCGTGCCCCTACACTACATAGACTTGGTATTCAAAGTTTTGAACCAGTATTAGTAGAAGGTAGAGCAATAAAACTTCACCCATTAGTTTGTGAAGCATTTAATGCTGACTTCGATGGTGACCAAATGGCTGTACATTTACCATTATCACCAGAAGCACAAGCAGAATCAAGATATTTAATGTTAGCAACAAACAACTTATTAAAACCACAAGATGGTAAACCAGTTGCAACACCTAGACTAGACATGATTTTAGGTTCATACTATTTAACAATGGTATTAGATGGTGAAAAAGGTGAAAATAAATATTTTAAAGATCCAGATGAAGCTATAATGGCTTATGAAAACCATGATGTAGATATACATGCTAAAATCTATGTAAGAATTACTAAAGAAGTAAATGGTGAAATAAAATCTAAAAAAATTGAGACAAGTGTTGGTAGAATTATATTTAACCAAGGAATACCTCAAGATTTAGGATTTATAGATAGAAAAGAAGATCCATTCCAATATGAAATAAGCTTCCCAGTAGTTAAAAAGACAATGGGGCAAATTATTGAAAGAGTTATAAGAAATCATGGATTAACAGAATCTGCAGAAGTAATAGATTATATAAAAGCTTTAGGATTTAAATATGCAACAGTTGCTGGTATTACATATTCTATGGATGACGTAAAAGTGCCACCAGCTAAAAAAGAATTACTAGAAGAAGCAGATGCTAAAATCGAAAATATAAGAAAACAATATGCTCGTGGTTTAATAACAAATGACGAGAGATATAATGCAGTAATTAGTGTTTGGGAAGACACTACTAAAAAAGTAAGTAATGCCATGGAAGATAACTTTGATGACTTAAACCCAGTTTATATGATGGTTAAATCTGGTGCCCGTGGTAATATGAACCAATTACGTCAAATTGCAGGTATCCGTGGACTTATGGCTAGTACAACAGGTAAGGCAGTTGAAATTCCAATCAAATCATCATTTGCAGAAGGATTAGATGCTTTGGAATACTTTATTTCAGCCCATGGAGCTAGAAAAGGACTTTCAGATACAGCCTTAAGAACAGCCGATTCAGGATACTTAACAAGAAGATTAGTTGATGTATCACAAGATATAATCGTAAAAGAACACGATTGTGGAACAGATGAAGGATATGTAGTATATGACATAAAAGATGGAAACCAAATAATTGAAAAAATGCAAGAAAGATTAATTGGTAGATATCCAGTAAATAATGTATATAATCCAACAACTAAAGAATTAATTGTTGACACAGATACAATGATTAATGAAAAATTGGCAGATGAAATCGTTGAAGCAGGAATAGAAAAATTAGAAGTACGTTCTGTACTTGGATGTCATTCAAAACATGGAGTATGTCAAAAATGTTATGGTATGGGATTAGCAAGAAGAAACTTAGTATCAATAGGAGAATCAGTAGGTATAGTTGCTGCACAATCAATTGGTGAGCCTGGTACACAGCTTACAATGAGAACTATCCACTCTGGTGGTGTTGCAGGTGTAGCAGATATTACGCAAGGTCTTCCTAGAGTTGAAGAGTTATTTGAAGCTAGAAAACCAAAGGGATTAGCAATAATCACAGAAATAGCTGGTAAAGTTAAAATAAAAGAAACAAAGAAAAAGAAAGAAGTTATAGTAACTTCTAAAGATGACTCAAGAACATATACAATACCATTTGGATCAAAAATGAAAGTCAAAGATGGAGACATGGTAGAAATGGCTCAACCACTTATAGAAGGTTCTATAAACCCAGGAGAATTACTAGAAATAAAAGGACCAGAAGGAGTATTTGAATACTTGATTTCAGAAGTACAAAAAGTATATAGAAACCAAGGTGTTGATATCAATGACAAACACGTTGAAGTAATTGCAAGACAAATGCTTAAAAAGGTTAGAGTTGAAGACAATGCAGATACAGATATGTTCCCAGGAGCATTAATAGATATGTATGAATTTGCAGATAAGAACAAAAAAGCAATAGAAGAAGGTAAGAGACCTGCAACAGGTAAGAGAGTATTACTTGGAATTACAAAAGCATCTCTTGCTACAGATAGTTTCTTATCAGCAGCATCATTCCAAGAAACAACAAGAGTATTAACAGAAGCAGCTGTTAAAGGAAAAATAGATGACTTAGTAGGATTAAAAGAAAATGTTATTATTGGTAAATTAATCCCAGCTGGAACAGGAATGCAAAAATATCAAAATATTCATATAAACACAGAAAAAGAATTAGAAAAAGTTGCGAATATGGAAGAAGTAGCAAATCCAGTAGTAAATGCAACAGATGAAGTAACTTCAAATCATGATGAAATGGTAGCAACAGAAGAAGAACAAACAACATCTAATGATGAAGTAACAGAATAATTATAATTCTAGGTTAGAAAAAGAGTAGAAAGCTTGTAATAGTTTTCTGCTCTTTTTGCATATTTTTCTTCTTTAATCTTATAAATATAATTTTTAATGAAATTACTTAGCTTATTACGAAATTAAAAAATTCTAATTTATTTTATGGCACCCTTCCACTATCGTGAACTCTTTCCATAAAATTGCATAGAATTTTTAAGATTTCTTCATGTGCATCATAATTTCATTAAAAATTATATTTATAAGATTGAAGATAAATAATAAATAGTTGCAATTCAAAAGTATAAGCTTGAAGTTTGCTGGTTTCTTGACAAAAGCATAGTTTGCTAGTAAAATAGAATAGAATGAATAGAAGGAGTTTGTTATGCAAAATAATAATAGAAAAATGTTTGAAACACTAGTTTCAAGAACAAAAATATATCTAGCAATAATATTAGTATTAGTAATAATAGTAGGAATAGAAAATTCAAAACTAATAATACCTGCTATCGTATTATTCTTAATTGTTATGGGCTATACATATTATGCTAATAAAAAAAGAAAAAGTGAAATATCAGAAACTTTACAAGATTTAACATTAACAGTAGATACAGCGGCAAAAACAAGTTTAATTAATTCACCATTTCCACTAATAATATTAGAAACAGATGGAAATGTAATTTGGAGAAGCACTAAATTTGCAACAGAATTTGTAAATGTTGATATTAATACATATCTAACTGATTTTATAAATGGATTAAAAGAAAAAATAGAAAATGAAAAAGAAATAGAAAAAAATAAAGATATCATTCAAAACTTACAAATAGGAAATAAAAACTATCAAGTAATAGGAAGATATGTAAACTTTAGAAACAAACAAAAAGATAGAAAAAATAAGAAAGAGTATATGATCATATTATACTTTATAGACATAACAGAAAAGATAAAATTGCAAAAAGAGTATACAGATTCTAAGTCTTGTGTTGGTATAATCATGATAGATAATTATGAAGAAAATATTCAAAGATTAGAGTCAAGTGAAAAACCACAAGTAACAGCAGATATTGATAAAGAAATGTATGATTGGGCCAATAAAGTAAATGGAGTATTAATAAAATCAGATAGAGATAGATATGTATTACTTTTTGAACAACGCTATTTAAATGATGTAAAAGAAGATAAATTTAGTATATTAGATAAAATAAAAGATATTAATACTAAAGAAAAAGTTCAATTTACATTAAGTATAGCTTTATCAAATGAAGGAAAAACAGATAAAGAAAAATATAAATCAGCACAAGCGGCGATGGATGTAGTACTAGGACGTGGTGGAGACCAAGCAGCAATAAGGGAAAATGAGATTTATAAATTTTTTGGTGGAAGAGTAGAAGAAGTAGAAAAAAGAACAAAAGTAAAAGCAAGAGTTGTAGCACATGCATTAGAAAACTTGATAAAAGAATCAAGTAAAGTAATGGTAATGGGACACACAAATGCTGATATGGATAGTATCGGTTCATGTATGGGAATTTATAGATTAGCAAAAACTTTAAATACAAATGCATATATAGTTTGCAGTGGAAATCCACCTTCAATAGAAACATTTATGGGAGAAGTAAAAAAAGATCCTGAATATGAAGATGTTGTAATAAATAAAGAAGTAGCTTTAGAGAATATTAATGAAGACACCTTGTTAGTGATTGTAGATACACACAAAATCAATTATGTAGATAGTGTTGAACTTCTAGAAAAGGTACAAAAAAAGGTGGTAATAGATCACCATAGAAGAAGCACTAATTTTATAGAAAATGCAACATTAATGTTCCAAGAAGTATATGCATCATCTGCATCAGAGTTGGTTACTGAATTATTACAATATGCAGAGGCAAAAATTAACTTAAAAACAGTTGAAGCAGAAAGTTTATATGCAGGAATAATGATGGATACAAAGAATTTTACATTTAAAACAGGTGTAAGAACATTTGAAGCAGCTGCATATCTACGTAGATGTGGAGTAGATATAATTAGAGTTAAGAAATGGTTCCAAAGCGATTTTGCAAGTTTTAATACAATAGCAAATATAGTTAAAAAGGCGGAATTAGTGGGAAATGGAATAGCAATATCAACATATGATGAAGTTGGAAAAGATGCAAATCTAATATGTGCAAAAGCAGCAGATGAATTGCTTACAATAAGTGATATAACAGCTTCATTTGTATTAGGAAACAATGGAAATAAAATCTGTATAAGTGGACGTTCAATTGGAGATATCAATGTTCAATTAATATTAGAAAAATTAGGTGGCGGAGGTCACATAACATTGGCAGGAGCTCAATTAGAAGGAATGACAATGGAAGAATCTATACAAGAATTAAAAAATAGAATAAATGAATATTTTTCAGAAGTAGAAAACTAAAAAATGTAATATAATACAATAGTACCGTAAAGAAAGGCGTGATAATATGAAAGTTATATTAAAAGCAGATATAAAAGGAGTAGGAAAAAAGGACCAAGTAATTAATGCATCAGATGGATATGTTAGAAACTTTTTATTTCCTAAAAATTTAGCAGTAGAAGCTAACAATGAAAATATGAGTAAATTAAAAGCACAAGAAAATTCAAAAGCATATAAAAAAGGACAAGAAAAAGAAGAAGCTAAAAAAATAGCAGAAAAATTAGCAGGAATTCAACTAAAAGTACTTGTAAAAGCAGGAGAAAATGGAAAAATATTTGGTGGAGTATCAGCTAGAGAAATAGCAGATTTATTAAAAGAAAACTACAAAATAGAAGTTGACAAAAAGAAAATAGATTTAAAAGATACAATAAAAACATTAGGATTACGCACTATAAATATAAAATTATATGAAGGTGTAGTTGGTGAATTAAAAGTAGATGTTATTAGTAAATAATTGTACTTTTAGAAGGGAATGAAAAAAATGGATTTAGGAAAAGTACCACCACATGATCTAGAAGCAGAACAAGCTATTATAGGTAGTATGTTAACAGATAGAGATGCTGTCATCTCTGCTGTTGAAGTTTTAAAAGATGATGATTTTTATAGAGAAGATAATAAAATAATATATGAAGCAATTTTAAATTTATATAGTAGATCAGAGCCAATAGATATAATTACAGTTAAATCTGAATTAGAAAGTATGGGGAAAATTGATCAGGTTGGTGGTTTGGAATACTTAGCAGAATTACCAGAAAAAGTACCAACAACAGCTAATGCAATGAAATATATAAAAATTGTAGAAGAAAAATCAACATTAAGACAATTAATAAAAACTGCAAATGAAATAATAGAATTGGGATATAATCCAACAGAAGATGTTACAGATATTATGGAAGGTGCAGAAAAAAAGATTTTTAATGTAATGCAAGAAAAAAATCAAAAAAGTTATGAACCAATAAAAGATGTCTTAGTAGAATCATTTACAAAACTAGAAGAATTATACAATAGAAAGCAACATATAACAGGTGTACCTTCCGGATTTATAGAATTAGATTATACAACAGCTGGATTTCATGGTTCAGAACTAATACTTATTGCTGCAAGACCTGCTATGGGTAAAACAGCATTTGCATTAAATATTGCTACAAATGCAGCTGTAAGAGCAAATGTACCTGTTGCAGTATTTAGCCTAGAGATGTCAAAAGAGCAATTAGTAAACAGGATTTTATGTAGTGAAGCAATGGTTGATAGTAATAAAGTAAGAACAGGTAAATTAGAAGAAAATGACTGGACAAAACTTGCTGGAGCTATTGGACCACTTTCAGAAGCGGAGATTTATATTGATGATACACCAGGAATAAATATTACTGAAATTAGAGCAAAGTGCAGAAAACTTAAATTAGAAAAAAATATAGGAATGGTTGTAATTGACTATTTACAATTAATCCAAGGAACTAATAAAAGAAATGGAAGCCGTGAACAAGAAATCTCAGAAATAAGTCGTTCTTTAAAAATATTGGCTAAAGAATTAGATGTACCAGTAATAGCATTATCACAATTATCAAGAGCTGCTGAACAAAGACCAGATCATAGACCAATGTTATCAGATTTGAGGGAATCAGGAGCAATAGAGCAAGATGCCGATATAGTTATGTTTTTATATAGAGATGACTATTATAACGAAGATAGTGAGAAAAAAGGTGTGGCAGAAGTTATAATTGCAAAACATAGAGGTGGTTCAACAAGAACGGTTGAGCTATTATGGTTAGGAAGCTATACAAAATTTGTAAATATAGAAAAAAGATTTGATTAAATATATTATAATTCAATAAATATTATTTTTAAAATACCTTGCTGTCGCAATCTACAAATAGAAAAACTAGTATGTAGATTGCTCCACTTCGCACTCGCACAGCTCGTTTAATCGCTTACGCGGTATTATAAAAATAATATTTATTGAATTTTATACTAATAAAATAATTACATGAAAATAGGTTTATAGGCAAATCCTTTATAAAAACCTAAATATATTATATAAGGAAAATCTATGATAGAAGAAGTATTAAAAACTATAGAACAATATAACTTAATAGAAGATGGGGACAAAATTGTACTAGCTGTTTCAGGTGGACCAGATTCAATTGCAATGTTAGATATATTGAATAAACTAAGAAAAAACTCTAATACTGAAGAAAAAAAAGTTAAGGAAAAGCATAATGGAAGAAATAGAAAAATTAATAAAATAGATTTTCAAATATGTGTGGCACATGTAAATCATATGATAAGAGAAGAAGCTAAAGAAGATGAAAAATATGTTAAAAATTATTGTGAAAAAAATGGCATTGAATTTTATTCTAAAAGTATAGATGTTCAAAAAATTGCTAATAATAAAAAAATAGGAACAGAAGAAGCAGGAAGAGTTGTTAGATATGAATTTTTTGATGAAATACTAGAAAAAACTAAATCTAATAAAATAGCAATAGCACATAATAAAAATGATAGAGCAGAAACAATAATAATGAACACTTTAAGAGGTAGCGGAATTTCAGGCTTGAAAGGTATTGAACCTAAAAGAGGAAAATATATACGACCATTAATAGAATGTGAAAGAACAGAAATTGAAAAATATTGTGAACAAAATAAGTTAGAACCAAGAATAGATAAAACTAATTTCGAAAACATATATACAAGAAACAAAATCAGGAATATCGTTATTCCGTATATAAAAGAGGAATTTAATCCTAATATTGTAAACACATTAGAAAGGTTGTCACAATTAATATGTGAAGAAGAAGAATATATAGAAAATCAAGTAGAAAAAATATATAATTCTATATTAATAGAAGAAAAAGAAGAACAAATAATTTTAGATATAAAAGAATTTAATAAACAAGAAAAAGTTATAAAATCAAGGATATTGTTATATACTATAACGAAGCTTTTTGGAAACAGCAAAAATATAGAAAAAGTACATATAGAAGATATAATTAAATTATGTGAAAATAATATAGGTAATAAATATTTAACTCCAAACAAGAAAATAAAAATTTTAGTAAAAAATCAAAAAATTTATTTTATAAAGCAAATATAAGTACCCGTAACGAAATCCTTGAAACTAGCTTGTATGTAATAAAAAAGAAACATAAAAAAATATTTACAAACGAAAATTAATGTGTTATAAAATCAATATAGTAAAAATCAGGGGATCAAGAGGAGGAAAAAAATTGAAAAACGGAATTAAAACTTTAGCAATGTGGTTGATAATAGCAGTTATATTTTTAGTAGTGCTATCATCAATAGTTGAAAATAGCAATTCAAAATTAAAATATTCAGATTTAATTGCTGATATTAATAGTGGAAAAGTAGAAAATATTGAATTAGATTCAGATTCAAAAACAGCTATTGTAACATTAAAAGATGATAAAATTAGAAAAGAAGTAAATATTCCAAGTGTTGATAATTTTATGTCATATACTGAAGAATATTTAAAAGAAGGCGCATTTACATTAGATCAAAAATCAGAATCAATGTTTATTGCTGTACTTAGCTTATTAACACCATTTGGATTATTAATAATATTCTTTATATTCTGGTTCTTAATGATGGGTGGAGTCGGAAATGGAAATGCAAATGGAAAAACAATGACATTTGGAAAAAGCAAAGCCAAAATGATGACACCAGCAGATAAAAATAGAATTACATTTGATGATGTTGCAGGTGTAGATGAAGAAAAAGAAGAACTAGAAGAAATAGTAGAATTTTTAAAGAATCCTAAAAAGTATACAGATATGGGAGCAAGAATACCAAAAGGAGTATTGCTTGTAGGTCAACCAGGAACAGGTAAAACATTACTTGCAAAAGCTGTTGCTGGAGAAGCAGGAGTACCATTCTTTATTATAAGTGGTTCTGACTTTGTTGAAATGTTTGTTGGTGTTGGTGCATCACGTGTTAGAGATTTATTTGAACAAGCTAAGAAAAACTCACCTTGTATTATATTTATAGATGAAATTGATGCAGTTGGACGTCAAAGAGGTGCAGGTCTTGGTGGAGGACATGACGAAAGAGAACAAACATTAAACCAATTATTAGTTGAAATGGATGGATTTGCAGCAAATGAAGGTGTAATCGTATTAGCTGCAACAAATAGACCAGATGTATTAGATAAAGCATTATTAAGAGCAGGAAGATTTGATAGACAAATAGTAGTAGGAATGCCAGATGTAAAAGCAAGAGAACAAATATTAGAAGTACATTCAAGAAAGAAAAGATTAGCAGATGATGTAGACTTAAAAGTAATAGCTAAAAACACATCAGGATTTGCAGGAGCAGACCTTGAAAATGTATTAAATGAAGCAGCTTTATTAGCAGCAAGAAGAAATATAGATGAAATCGGTATGAAAGAAATTGAAGATGCTATGGTAAAAGTAACTATGGGACCTGAAAAGAAAACAAGAGTTAGAAGTGAAAAAGAAAACAGATTAGTAGCATATCATGAAGCTGGTCATGCAGTAGTAAGTCATTATTTAACAACACAAGATCCTGTACATCAAATATCAATAGTACCAAGAGGAATGGCTGGAGGATATACAATGTATCGTCCAACAGAAGACAAATCATTTATGTCAAAAACAGAAATGGAAGAAAATATAGTATCACTATTAGGTGGTAGAGTAGCAGAAGCTCTTATATTAAACGATGTATCTACAGGTGCAAGTAATGATATAGAAAGAGCTACAAAAATAGCAAGAAGTATGGTAACACAATACGGTATGAGTGACAGAATAGGAACAATAACATTAGGACAAGGACAAGAAGAAGTATTTTTAGGAAGAGATTTAGCACATGCTAAAGAATATTCTGAAGAAACAGCTGCTGTTATAGATGAAGAAACAAAGAGAATTGTTGATACAGGATATAATAGAGCTAAACAAATTTTATCAGACAATATAGACAAATTACACAAAGTTGCAGGTGTGCTTCTTGAAAAAGAAAAAATTGAAGCAGATGAATTCGAAGCAATTTTTAGTGAATGATTTTGGGGTCGGAGCAAAAAATCATTTTTATTAGCAGAAATAGATGAAAATAATGCTAATGGTAAATAGTGAAAGATGAAAAATAGAATATAAAATATAACGAAAATAGCAACTACATATTGCTATTTTTGTTTTTTTAATATAAAATTATGTTGAATTATTTGAACAAGGAGAATATGTATGAAAAATTATTATGAACTATTAGAAGTAAATCCTAAAGCATCAAAAGAAATAATAGAAAAGGCATATAAAGTATTAATAAAACAATGTCATCCAGATGCATATATAGGTGAAGAAAAAAGATTTGCAGAAGAAAAAACAGTAGAATTAAATGAAGCATATCATATTCTTACAAATGACTTTTTAAGAAGTCAATATGATTTGGAATTACAAAGAGAAAGTTATAACAAACAAAACATTAACCAAAATAGAACAAGTAATAGAAATTATTTTAATGATAATATCCAATTTCAAGAACAAGAAATATATAATCAAGAACAAAATAAAGAACCAAAACAACATAAAGTTGGCTCATTAATGGCAATTGTAGATGTATGTACAGAAATATTTAAAAAAAGGAAAAATGGACCTAAAATACCAAAAGAATTAAAAAAAGAAGATTGGGTAGCAGGAATAATAACAATTGTTATAGTAATTGTCTTAGGAATAATTTTATGGTTTATACCAGCAACAAATGGATTTATTAGAAGTTTGAATCCGTTTTCATAATAATTGTTAATATAAGGGTTATAGAAAATCCCACAATAAAGTAAAAATCTAAATATAGTATGTAAGGATGTATAGAAAATGTATTATGCAGATATAAAAAAAGCAGATGTAGCAAATGGATTAGGAGTTAGAGTATCAGTTTTTGTAAGTGGATGTACACATCATTGTAAAAACTGTTTTAACGAAGAAGCATGGGACTTTCATTATGGAAATGAATTTACTCAAAATGAAATTGATAAAGTAATAGAATTAATGGATCATTCATATGTTGCAGGGTTGTCATTACTAGGTGGGGAACCACTTGAGCATGTTAATCAACAAGGTTTATTACCATTAGTAAAAGTTGTAAAAGAAAAATTTCCAGATAAAAACATATGGTGTTATTCAGGATATACATTTGAAAAAGATATTAAAGATAGAATGTGTAAAAATTGGAAAGAAACTCCAGAACTTTTATCTTATATAGATGTATTAGTTGATGGAAAATTCGAAGAAGACAAAAAAAATCTTTCTTTAAGATTTAGAGGGTCAAGTAATCAAAGAATAATTGATGTACAGAAATCTCTAAAAGAAAATAAGACAGTATTATTTGAGCTATAAGTATTGACAAATTATGCTATTTTAGTTATAATGGATATCGTTATAAGGGTTATCCCACATACTGTTTTGTATGGACCGGAAGGAGGGGAAATAAAATGTCAGAGATAAAAGTTAATAATGGAAATATAGAAGATGCTTTAAAAAGATTTAAAAGACAATGTGCACGTAATGGAGTTTTACAAGAAGTTCGTAAAAGAGAACACTATGAAAAACCTAGCGTAAAAAGAAAAAAGAAATCAGAGGCAGCTAGAAAAAGAAAATTTAATTAATGAGAAAAAATAAAATCGGCTTACACCATAGGTGCAAGCCGATTTTTTATAGTTTAATTTACATATTCATTCAAAGGTTTAACTTTAAAATTCAATTCACCAAATTCACAAGTTGGAACATAACCAGCTTTAGAATTAATAACATCAGGAATTCTATTAACAATAGAAGCACAAGTTAATTCAACAGTAGCAGGTTTATTTACAACAATAGTTGTATCAGGTTCCCCAATAATAGACCATTCATTTTTATCAAATTCATCTGGAGCATATACTTTACCAATACACTCACTTTCAATTGTTATTCCTTCTTCTGTCTCAGTAGTAACAACAGCACTCATACCAGTTGCATCACCAGCTTTTACAGTCATTCCTAATGTAGAAGAATATAAATCTTCTTTATAAGTTTGAGGTACACATTTTTGAGTTTGAGATTTAACAGTTAATCCTAATTTTTCACATAACCAACCATTTACATTCCACATATAAGAAGGCAAATATTCTCCACTTTCAATAATTTTTTGTCTTTCTTCATTACTTATTTTATCAACAGAAGCAACCTCTTTGTCAAAATCTTCTAAGCTAAGTCCAGCACCATGTGCTTTTGCAAGTGCAATTCCATATTCTTCAACATTATAGCTTGAACTACCTTTTATTTTTGTAATTTTTTGTGTAGAACCTGCAATTGAAGAAATTAATTGCCCCCAGTAAATATCCTGATAACCACTACCTGTAATAGTACAGTTATTTTTCTTTGCTAATTCATTTATTTTGTTTGTTAATGTAGGATTAGAATTTTCTGGATAAAAAGCTTCTTCACAAGTAGTTATTGCATTAATACCTAATTCAGCACATAGCAATAAAGGATTTTCTAAATCTTTTAATAAACTCATTGTGGTAACAATTGCTATATCTGGCTTTGTTTCTTGTAGCATTTCTCTTGCACTTTCAGCAGATACAACTTTTACCCCTTTATTTTCTGTTCCTAAAATTTCACCAATGTCTTTTCCAATAACATCTGGATTTACATCAATAGCTCCTACAATTTCGCCACCTTTTTCGTACACATATCTCATTGTATACAAACTCATTTTGCCTACTCCATATTGTACAACTTTAATTTTTCTTTCCATAGAAAGACCTCCATTTCTGCCAAATTGGCTATAACAAAATTTTCCTAAAGAATAAAAACTTTTGATAGCCATATTGTATCAATAGTATTTCCAAATTTCAAGATTTTATATCATTGAAATAAAAAATATTATTATTAAAAATAATTTATAAAATTTTAATAAAAAGTTTAATAAACTCGTAATTATAGTGTATAATAAGAAAAAATAAAAAGGAGGAATTTTAATGAATTATAAAGAAAAAAAAATAAAACAAGGAATAAAATTTCATACAATAGATACAAACAAATTCAAAACAAATCTTATGGCAGTATTTTTAACAACAAAATTAACCAGAGAAAATGTAACTAAAAATGCATTAATATCATTACTTTTAAGACGTGGAAGTCAAAAAATGAAAACACAAGAAAAAATAAGTAAACAAATGGAAAATTTATATGGAGCAATATTTGAATGTGGTTTAGATAAAACAGGAGATAATCAAGTTATAAAACTATATATTGAAACTATAAATGATAAATATTTACCACAATCAGGGGAAAACATGTTGAAAACTGCAATGGATAATTTACTAGAATTAGCATTTAATCCATATGTAGAAAATGATGGATTTTCAAAAGAATATTTAAATCAAGAAAAAAACACTATAAAACAATTAATAGAAGCAAGAACAGATAATAAAGCAAGATATTCACAAGAAAGATGTATAGAAGAAATGTATAAAAATGAAAATTACAGTTTGTTTAAATTTGGATATGTAGATGATTTAGAAAATATAGATGAAAAAAGTTTATATAAATATTATAAAGAATTAATACAGGACTGTAAAATTGACATATTTGTATCAGGAAACATAGACGAAAATGTAAATGATATAGTAGAAAAAAATGAAAATATACAAAAATTAAAAGAAAGACAAGCAAACTATGCAGAACCTGTAATTGTAAAAAAAGTACAAAATGAAGAAAAAATAGTAACAGAAAGTTTAGATGTAGCCCAAGGAAAACTAGTATTAGGTTTAGATATAGATATAGACAATGATGACGAAAAATATGATATTTTAGCATATAATGCTATATTAGGTGGAACAGCAACATCAAAATTATTTCAAAATGTAAGAGAAAAAGCACACTTAGCATATGTTGCATCATCTAGTTATCATAGATTTAAAAACAACATATTAATTAATTGCGGAATAGAAATATCAAATTTTGAAAAAGCTCTAAAAATTGTAAAAGAACAAATAGAAGATATGAAAAATGGTAACTTTACAGAAGAGGATTTAGAAAATTGTAAAAAAGTAATAATTTCAACAATTGCTTCTATTAAAGAGGAACAAGATACAGGAATTACTTATTATTTTGCACGTGAATTATCAGAAAGCAAATATTCACCAGAAGAATATACTAAGAGAGTTCAAAAAATAACAAAAGAAGATATACTAAAAGTTGCAAAAAAAGTAAGTATAAATACAATATATTTCTTAAAAAATTAAGTGTAAGAGATTAGGAGAAAGGAGGATGTATAATGATTATTCATTATACAAAATAAAAAATGAAAATAATTGAAAATTCAAAAGTAAAAGAAAAATTATATATTGAAAAAATGAAAAATGGTTTAACAGTTATGATAATTCCTAAACCAGGGATACAAAAAAAGTACATGATATGGGGAACTAATTATGGTTCAAATGATAACAAATTTATAGTACCAGGAGAAACAGAAATAACAGAAGTACCAAATGGTGTAGCACATTTTCTAGAACATAAATTATTTGAACAACCAAATGGAACAAATAGTTTAGATACATTAACAGCATTAGGAGTAAATGCAAATGCATTTACAACAAATGATCATACCGCATATTTATTTGAATGTACAAACAATTTTTATCCTGCAATGGATGAATTAATGGATTATGTACAACATCCATATTTTACGGACGAAAATGTTGAAAAAGAAAAGGGAATAATAGGTCAAGAAATAAAAATGTATGACGATTATCCTGATTGGAAAGTATACTTAAATGCTTTAAAAATTTTATATCATGAAAATCCTATGAAAATAGATGTTGCAGGAACAGTAGAAACAATAAGCCATATAGATAAAGAAATATTATATAAGTGTTATAAAACATTTTATCATCCATCAAATATGATAATGGTAATAGTAGGTGATTTTGAACCAGAAGAAATGTTTGAGAAAGTTAGAAAAAGATTAGTAGAACAAGAAACTAAGGGAGAAATAAAAAGAATAAATCCAATAGAACCAGAAGATATTGTAAAGCCAAGAATAGAAGAAAAGGCAGAAGTAAGTATGCCATTATATACAATAGGAATAAAAGACAATCCAAAAGAAGATGATAAAAAGAAAATTGTAAGAAAAGATATAGGAATAGAAATTATATTAAATCTTATTTTAGGTAAAAGTTCAAAATTATACCAAGAACTATATAAAGATGGAATAATATTTGGAGAACAAGGCCTAAGTTATGAATATGGGAGGGAATATGCACATGTTTTAGTAACAGGACAAACAACAGATCCAGATAAAGTGTATGAAGGATTTAAAAAAGAAATTAGAAATATGAAAACAAATGGAATAAATAAAGAAGATGCAGAAAGACTTAAAAAAATGATATATGGAAGATATATTAGAGAATATAATGATGTATCAGAAATAGCAAGAATGTTTTTAACAGATTATCTAAGAGGTATATGTAGTTTTGACTATTTAGAGGAAATAGAAGGAATTGATGTAGAATATTTAGAACAATTGTTAAAAGATGTATTTAATGAAGATAAAATGGTAATTTCTATTGTGAAAAATTAAGAAAAAATGTATAAAAAAGTAAATATAAAAATTGTAATAAAAACGGTATTTATAAAATATAAAAAATAATGCCGTTTTTTTGTGATTAATAATGTCGAAAAATGTAAAAAAACGTCATACGAAAGTTGACTAAAACCCTTGGAAATACTTGACTTATGACATGTTATATGGTAATTTATAAATATACAAAAGAAAACAAAGGAAAAAGGAGAGATAAAAATGTTAAATGAGGAAATTTGTAGATTGAGAGATAAATTGAATAAGAGCATTGAACAAGGAGATGACTATAATATTACATATAAAATAAGCACAGAATTAGATGAACTTATAACAAAATACTACAAGCAATTAAATGATAAAAAAAGAAGACAAGCAATAGTAGCATTATAACATAAAACCCTTCAACAAAATGTAGTGAAGGGTTTTAACATGCAAATTTATAATATTTTTTTATTATATTCATTACTTGAAAAAGAAATAAATATATATTATAATAACACCATAAAAGCCTTATCTAAAATTAGATTTAGCTTATGAGAAAACAAAGGTTGTGACATTATGGACACAAAAAATAAAACAATAGTATTAAAATTTGGAGGGAGTTCAGTTGCAGACAACATAAAATTAAATGTTGTTGCAGAAAAAATTATTAGTTTAAAGAAAAATGAAGCGGAAAACATAGCAGTAGTAGTTTCAGCACAAGGAAAGACAACAGATAGACTAATAAAAGAGGCACAAGAGTTATCAGCTGTGCCAGAAGAAAGAGAATTAGATATGTTACTATCAACAGGAGAACAAGTAACAATATCTAAATTAAGTATTTTATTAAATAGAAAAGGATGTAAAACAGTATCATTAACAGGTTGGCAAGCAGGAATAGAAACCAATGTAGTTCATGGTAGTGCAAAAATAAAAGAAATATATACAAAAAGAATAGAAGAAGAATTTAAAAAAGGAAATGTTGTAATAGTTGCAGGTTTCCAAGGGATAGATAAAAATGGAGATATAACCACACTAGGAAGAGGTGGTTCAGATACAACGGCAGTAGCATTACAAGCAGCATTAAATGCAGACAAATGTTATATTTTTTCAGATGTTGATGGAATATATTCAGCAGATCCTAATATGGTAACAATAGCTAAAAGGTTAGATGAAATATCATTTGACGAAATGCAAGAAATAGCAGATGCTGGTGCAAAAGTGTTACATAATAGATGTATTCAAATAGGTAAAAAGTTCGGAATAGATATTATTGCAAAATCTACGTTTACAGATGAAGGTGGAACTAGAGTATGCAAAGGAATTGAAACAAGAGAAGTTAAAAGCATCGTAAAAAACGAAGCTTTATTAATCATTTCTTTAAGAAAAAATGAAGAAATAACTAAAAAAGATGAATATCAAATTTATCAAGATTTATTAGAAAAAAATATTATAGTAGAATGGTTTGAAAGATGTAAACATGCTTTTAAATTTAGAATAAAAAAAGCAGAATTAAATAAAGTACAAGAATTATTGGATGATAAATATTCGGAATATAATATGTCCCAAAAGCAATTAGTTAAATTAAATATAATTGGTTATGGAATAATACAAGACAATAAAGTTTTAATGCAAACAATGAATATATTAAAAGAGCACAATGTTAATATATTAAATGTAAATTTATCACAAGCTAGAATAGAAATTGTAGCTGATGAAATTGAAAATAGTCTAGTAGAATTATTACATAAAAAATTAATAAAAAAGGGAGAGTGAAGAATATGAAAAATACAATATTCAAAGGCTGTGGAACAGCAATAGCAACACCATTTACAGAAAATGGAGTGAATTTTGAGGAATTTGGAAAATTACTAGAAGAACAAATTAAACAAGAAATTGATGCAATAATAGTATGTGGAACAACAGGTGAATCTGCTACTATGACAGATAAAGAAAGAAAAGATACAATAAAATTTGCAATAGATAAAGTTGCAAAAAGAGCAAAAGTAATTGCAGGAACAGGTTCAAATAACACAAGAGCAGCAGTAGAATTATCAAAATATGCTGAATCAGTTGGGGCAGATGGAATTTTAGTTGTAACACCATATTATAACAAAACAACACAAGCAGGATTAATAGAACATTATAAAACAATTGCAGAAGCAGTTACGGTACCAATAATAATGTATAGCGTACCTAGCAGAACAGGTGTAAATATAAATCCAGAAACATGTTTAGAATTATCAAAAATTAAAAATATAGTAGCAATTAAAGAAGCAAGCGGAAACCTTTCACAAGTAGCTAAAATTGCGTCA
Organism: uncultured Clostridium sp.; assembly: GCA_905213875.1. GTDB lineage: Bacteria > Bacillota > Clostridia > TANB77 > CAG-508 > CAG-269. The sequence goes on along the minus strand of CAJMJN010000005.1, from coordinate 32,572 downwards.
CTATGTAGAGATAATTTAGATATATATTCAGGAAATGATGATCAAATAGTACCAATATTATCTTTAGGCGGAAAAGGTGTAATATCAGTTTTATCAAATGTAATGCCAAGATATACACATGATATGACACAAAAATTCTTTGATGGAAAAATTAGAGAAGCAACACAAATGCAATTAGATGCAATAGACTTAATTGATGCATTGTTCTCAGAAGTAAACCCAATACCAGTAAAATATGCATTAAATTTAATGGGGTATAATTATGGAAAGCCACGTTTACCTTTAGTTGAATTGTCAGCGAAGAATCAAGAGAGAATGAGATGTGCAATGAAGAATCATAATTTAATTTAGTTGAAAAATAATTACAATTTTGGACTACGTCAAGTTTCATTTAAAATGCGGTTACATACAAACGTATGCGCCCTTGCCTTTTAAATAAAACTTTCCTTGCCAAAATTTAATTCTTTTCCAACTTGGAATTTTCAAAAAATATGTATTAAATAAAATTAGAAAGGAAAGTAAAAATGAAAGTATTATTAAATGGTGCAAGTGGAAAAATGGGAGGAGAAGTATTAAAAGCAATTGAACAACAACCAGAGTTTGAAATTGTTTGTGGATTTGATTGTGTAGAAGATACTACTAAAGGATTTCCTATTTATTCTAATATTAACGAAATAAAAGAAAATGTTGATGTAATAATAGATTTTTCAGTACCAGTAGCAACATTTAAAATTTTAGAATATGCTGAAAAAACAAATACACCAATAGTAATTGCAACAACAGGATTTACACAAGAAGAAATAAATAAAATTGAAGAAATATCAAAAAAAATACCTGTATTTAGAAGTTCAAATATGGCATTTGACATTAATTTAATGGCAAGTCTTGTTCAAGAAATTGCTAAAGTATTAACAAATACAGATATAGAAATAGTAGAAACACATCATAATAGAAAAGTAGATAGTCCAAGTGGAACCGCTATTTTGCTTGCAAATGCAATAAATGATGTATTAGAAAATAAAAAAACATATAATTTTGAAAGAATGCAAAAAAGAGAACCACGTAGCAAAAATGAAATCGGTTTTTCTTCTATAAGAGGTGGAAACATAGTAGGAGAACATAGTGTAAAATTCTTTGGGGAGAATGAGACTTTGGAGTTAAAACACACAGCTTATTCAAGACAAGTTTTTGCAGAAGGAGCTTTAAAAGCAGCAAAATTTTTAGTAAATCAAAAACCAGGTTTATATGATATGAAAAATTTGGTTTAATAAAATAAGTAAATAAATTTTAAAATTTTGAATAAAATATAATATATATTTATTATTTGACTTGACAAAATATACTGAAAGATTATATAATAATTATATGTAAATCAAGGTGTTTCACAGCCTTAAAATGAGAAAGTTATAAATCGGGTGTTTCACAGCCTTAAATGAGAAAGTTATAAATCGGGTGTTTCACAGCCTTAAATGAGAAAGTTAAAATTCAAGGGGAGGTATCGTTAAGATTCTCCTCTTATTTTTTTAGGAGGCAAAAAATGAAACTAAACTTATATAGTATAAGTGACAAATATATAAAATATTTAAGAAAATTTGAAGATAAGATTTATGATAATAAAGAAGAAATAAGAGTTCGAACAAGAAAATATTTAGGAATTGTATTAACTATAAATAATTGTAATTATTATATACCAATGTCATCACCTAAAAAATCAGATTATATAGATTATGAAAAAAGAATTATAAGGAAAGATACAAAAACAATAATTAGAATTGATAATGGCAATAGACTATATGGAACTTTAAGAATAAGCAATATGATACCAGTTCCAATTACTGAATTAGAACCGTACATGATTGAAACGGAACAAGATAGAAAGTATAAAGAAGTCATTTTAGGAGAGTTGAGATATATAAATAATAATGTAGAAAAAATTACAAAAAATGCAAAAATAGTATATAATCAAAGAATAAAAAATGAAAATATAGGATACATAAAAAATACAGTGAACTTTAAATTATTAGAGGAAAAACTTGAAGAATGGAATAAAATGTAAATATATAGTTATAAAATTATTAATTAAAACAAAAATAATAAGAGCCTACTAAATAAGTTTAGTGGCTCCATATTTTATTTTTTTACTTCAATTAATTTTTCCATAATCTGAACTGCATTGCTAGCAGCACCTTTTCTAATATTATCTGCAACAACCCATAAATTAACACCTGATTCCACACTATTATCTCTACGAATTCTACCAACAAAAACTTCGTCATGTCCAGTAGCATTAATAGCCATAGGATATTCTCCTTTTTCTGGATTATCTACAACAATTAGGTTAGTGAAATTATTAAGAGTTTCAACTAATTCAGGTAATTCAAAATTATTTTCTAATTCTACATTTATAGATTCAGAATGAGAATTACTAACAGGAACTCTAACAGTTGTAGCAGTTACACGTAAATTAGGTTCATGTAAAATTTTTCTCGTTTCATTTATCATTTTTAATTCTTCTTTAGTATATCCATCATCTGCAAAAACATCAATTTGTGGTAAACAATTATTGTAAATTGGATGAGGAAATTTCTTCAAAGGTTTAGAACCATCACAATTTTCTAAGTCGTCTAATGCAGCTTTACCAGCACCTGAAACAGCTTGATAAGTAGAATAAACAACTCTTTTTATCTTGTACTTATCATCTAATGCTTTTAAAGGAAGCATTGCTTGAATTGTAGAACAATTAGGATTTGCAATAATTCCGTTGTTTTTATAAGCATCTTCCATATTAACTTCTGGAACAACTAAAGGAACATCATCGTGCATGCGGAAATAGCTACTATTATCAATAACTATACAGCCTTTAGAAGCAGCAATAGGAGCAAATTTTTTAGAAACTTCTCCACCTGCTGAAAATAATGCAAAATTAAAACCTTCATCAAAAGAATTTTCTGTCAATTCTTGAACAGTATATTCTTTTCCTAAAAAAGTAACTCTTGAGCCAGCTGAATTTTTGCTAGCAAATAAAGTATAATTTTCAATTGGTAATTTTTTTTCTTCTAAAACTTTTAGAAAAGATCTACCAACAAGACCTGTTGCGCCAACAATGGCTACTTTTAAATTTTTCAATGTATTTACCTCCTAAAATAGGTAATTAATATAGCAACAAATTTTAATTAAAATTTATCTTATAATATTCTACTACAAAATGTTAAAAATATAAACTAAAAATAAAAAATTATTAAATATTTTTAATATTGAAATAATATAATATTTGTAGTATAACAATAAAAGAAGCAAAGGAGTGAATTTTATGAAAGAAATTTTTATAGAAGATTTAAACAGAATTGAAAAAGAATATAGTAAAAATATAGGCTATACAATAGCAAGAAGAGCTTTAAATAAGACAAAGATTAGTGATTTATCAATTAAAAGTGAACAAACAGAATATACAAGAAATGCATTTTCAATTGATTTAAAAACATTGCCAGTAACAAATCAAAAAAGAAGTGGAAGATGCTGGATTTTTGCAGGATGTAATGTTATAAGAGAAAAAATTGCACAAAAATATAATTTAAAAGATTTTGAATTATCACAAAATTATATAGCTTTTTATGACAAATTAGAAAAATGTAATTATTTATTAGAAAAAATAATTTCTTTAAAAGATAGGGAAAAAGATGATAGGACATTGGATTATTTGTTAAGTACAGGAATTCAAGATGGAGGACAATGGGATTTATTTGTAAATGTTGTAAATAAATATGGATTAGTACCAAAAAGTGCATTTCCAGAAACTTTTCAAAGTTCTAACACTGCTGAAATAGATAAATTATTAAATAAATATATTAGAAAATTTGCATATGATATAAGAAACACAAAAGTAGATATCCAAGCAGAAAAAGACGAATATATTAAAAACATATATAAAATATTATGCAGTTCGTTTGGTGTTCCTCCAAAAGAATTCTCATTTGAGTATGTAGATAAAGATAAAAATTATCATATAATAAAAGATCTAACACCACTTAAATTTTATAAAGAAATTGTACCAATTGACTTAAATGACTATGTAAGTATAATCAATAGCCCAACAGATGATAAACCATTTAATAAGGTATATACAGTAGATTTTCTTGGAAATGTGCTAGAAGGAAATGAAATTATATATTTAAATTTAGAGATTGAAAGATTAAAAGAACTTGCAATTAGCCAATTAAAAGAAGGAGAAACAGTTTGGTTTGGTTCAGATTGCGGAAAAGAAGCAGACAGAGAAAACGGAATATGGGATGACAAAACATTTGATATAGATACTTTATTCCAAATAAATAGTGAAATGTCAAAATGTGCAATGTTAGATACAAGAGAAAGTGCTATGAACCATGCTATGGTTATAACAGGAGTAAATTTAGACGAAAATAAACCAACAAAATGGAAAATAGAAAATAGTTGGGGAGATGATGTAGCAAATAAAGGATATTATACAGCTACAGATACTTGGTTTTCAAAATTTGTATATCAAATAGTTGTAAATAAAAAATACTTAACAGAAAAAGAACAAGAAATATTAAAAGAAGAAAAAATAAGATTAAAACCATGGGATCCAATGGGAACATTAGCATAGAAATTTATAGTTGATAAACAATTAAGAAATTTATCTATGACAAAATAATACATGAAAATACAAAGTTATTTCTCATTTCAGAAATAACTTTTATTTTTTACATTTGAAACAGATTTAGCTAATGATATAATGCAGTTTCTATTGCTTTTATTACATATTTGTTATATAATAATTTGCCAAGTGGAGGAGAAAAACATGTTTGTTGATCAAAGAATATTAGAAGATTTGTGTAGAGATGCTGGTGCAACAAGAAAAGACAAAGCAATTAAATATCAAAAACAAGGTAAAGTCGAAATAAGAAAATTAGATTATAAAAACAATAAAAACTTTGAAATTGTTGCAAAAGTTCATGGAACAGATACATATAATACATATATAAATATAGAAAATGGGGTAGTAGAAGATGTAACTTGCACATGTCCAGATTACTATAATTACTATGGAATATGTAAGCACACACTTGCAACAGTGCTTGAAATTGCTAATAATCCACAACATATGGGACAAACTGTGGATAATGATAGTGAAATTGAAAAAATAAAAGATAAAATAAACAATGTTTTAAAAACTTCAAAAGAAGCACAAGAATACAGAAATTTTAAACAAATTGTAAATACATTTTATCAAGAGGAAATGGAAGATATATCAGAAAGCGAAGATGAAATAAAGAAAAATGGAGAAATACAATTAGAACCAGTAATTTATTATGACAAATTTTTAAATGATATGAAAATTGAATTTAAAATAGGAACTTCTAAAAGAATGTACAAAGTAAAAAATTTATCAGAATTTTATACAAGAATGATCAACAAAGAATATTTTAAATATGGAGAAAAATTAGAATTTGTACATACAAAAGAAGCATTTGCAGAAGAAAGTCAAGGGTTATTAGAATTTCTAATGAAATATGCAGAAATAATAAAATATGCAAATTCTAATTCAAATAGTAATTATAGATATTATGGAAAAGCACTAAATGAAACAAACATAATCGTTGGAAATAGTGGAATAGATGATTTATTTGATACATTAAAGGGAAAAGAAGTTAATTTTAAAAGAGACTATGCAAATTCAAAAATAGAATTTACAGAAGAACAACCTAAAATACAATTTGTTTTCGAAAAAAAGAAAAATGGAGAATTTGTTTTATATCCAAATGTTGAAATATATGAAGAAATAATATTAATAGGTAGAAAATACAAATACATTTTAGACGAGAAAAAACTATATAGATGTAATAAAGAATTTGAAAGAACAAATCTTAAACTATTAGAAATGTTTAAACAAAACTATTTAACACAAATAGAATTTAGTAAAAACGAATTATCAGATTTTTTCTCAGTTGTTATGCCCAAAGTAAAAAATGCAATTGTAACTAAAAATATAAGTGAAGAAGAATTAGAAAAATACAAACCTAAAGAATTGATAGTAAAAATGTATTTAGATTTTAATGAAAACAACCAATTAATTGCAGATATAAAATTTCAGTATGCAGAAAATGAATTTAATCCATTAGAAAATAATGTGAAAATACCATATTCAAGAAACAAAATAAAAGAAACAAAGTCATTAAATATGTTAAGAAAAACAGGATTTATGTTAGATACAAAAAATACAAGATTTATTTTGCCATATGATGATGACATTTATAGATTTTTAACAGAAGATATAAATTATTACATGAAAAATTTTGAAGTAATGGTAACAGAAAATTTTAAGGCAAAACAAATAAAAACACCTAAAATTGGTGGATTAGGAATAAAAGTAGAAAATGACTTATTATCTATAGATTTAAGTAAATTAGATATAGATACTAAAGAGTTAGAAGATATAATGGCTAAATATTCACTAAGAAAGAAATTCTATAGATTAAAAGATGGAAGTTTTATTGATTTACAAGAAAATAAAGAAATAGAATTCTTAGATAAATTAGCAACTGGAATGGGAATTGATTATAAAGAATTACAAGATGGAGAAATACAGTTGCCGGTAAATAGAACATTATATTTAAACCAACTTTTAAAAGGGATACAAGGAACAGAAATACTTAAAAATCAAGAATATAAAGACATAATAAATAATTTAAATAAAGAGCAATTAGAAGAAACTACAGAAATACCAAGTAACTTAAATGCAAATTTAAGATATTATCAAAAAACAGGATATAAGTGGTTAAAAACACTTGATAAATATCGCTTTGGCGGAATACTTGCAGATGATATGGGATTAGGTAAAACAGTACAAATGTTATCTGTAATAGTTGATTATGCACAAAATGAAGGTAAAAGAGCAAGTTTAGTTGTATCACCTAGCTCATTAACATTAAACTGGTTAAATGAAGTAGAAAAATTTGCACCAGACTTACAATCTTGTGTTATAAGAGGAAGTGCGGTAGAAAGAAAAAATCAAATAGAGAATATAGGAAATTATGATTTAGTAATAACATCATATGATTTATTAAAAAGGGATATAGATTTATACAAAGAAAAAAATTATAAGTTCCGCTATATAATTGCAGATGAAGCACAATACTTAAAAAATAGTACAACAAAAAACGCAAAAGCAATAAAACAAATAAAAGCAGACACAAGATATGCTTTAACAGGAACACCAATAGAAAATTCTTTATCTGAACTATGGTCAATATTTGATTTTATAATGCCAGGATATTTATTTACATATAAAAAATTTAAAAATATATATGAAATGCCAATAGTAAAGAAAAATGACGAAAATGCAATGCAAAAATTAAAAATGCTTATAGAACCATTTGTGCTAAGAAGAAACAAAAAAGAAGTTTTAACAGAATTACCAGATAAAACAGTCACAGTATTGAATAATGAAATGAATGAAGAACAACAAAAAATTTATTTGAATTATTTAGCACAAGCAAAACAAGATATACAAGAACAAATAAATTTAAATGGTTATGAACACTCACATATGCAAATACTTGCAGCATTAACAAGATTAAGACAAATATGTTGCCACCCAAGTTTATTTATAAGTGATTATAAAGATGGAAGTAGTAAATTAGATCAATGTATAGAAATCATTGAGGATGCAATAAATGGAGGACACAAAATATTATTATTCTCAGGTTATACATCGATGTTTCAAATAATTGAAAAAGAATTAAAAGAAAGAAACATTACATATGTAAAACTTACAGGAGCAACAAAAGTTGACGAAAGAATCAAATTAGTAGACGAATTTAATGCAAATTCAGAAATAAAAGTATTTTTAATATCATTAAAAGCAGGAGGAACAGGACTAAATTTAACAGGAGCCGATATGGTAATTCATTATGACCCTTGGTGGAATATATCAACAGAAAATCAAGCAACAGACAGAGCTTATAGGATAGGACAGAAAAATAATGTACAAGTATATAAGTTAATAACTAAAAATTCAATAGAAGAAAAAATATATGAATTACAAGAAAGAAAAGCAACATTAGCTAATAATATGCTAGATACAAAAGCAAAATTTATAAATCAATTATCTAAAGACGAAATAATGAACTTGTTTGAATGATTTTGGGGACGGAGCAAAAAATCATTTTAAAAAAGCAAGTAAGGAAAGTAAAATTTTTTTGGGGTGAATAAGCAAAAAATAAAAATAATTTTTTGCTCCGTCCCCAAAATCATTGGAGGAAGAAATGAAAGATTATATAACTGTAATAGGTGGAGGTTTAGCTGGAAGCGAAGCGGCATACCAAATAGCTAAACAAGGAATAAAAGTAAAACTATATGAAATGAAACCAGAAAAATTTTCACCTGCACATTCTAATAAAAATTTAGCTGAAATAGTTTGTAGTAATTCTTTTAAATCTAATCTTTTGACAAATGCGTGTGGATTGTTAAAAGAAGAACTTAGAAAATTAGATTCACTTTTAATAAAAGTAGCAGATGAAACAAGTGTTGCTGCAGGTCAAGCTTTGGCAGTTGATAGAGATATTTTTTCGCAAAAGGTTACAGACATAATTAATGAAAATCCATTAATAGAAGTAATAAATAAAGAAATTACAGATATTAAACAAATGGCAGAAGATGGAATTGTTATAATTGCTACAGGGCCATTAACTTCTGATGGTTTAGCAAAACAAATTTCAGAGTTAACAGGTGAAGATAAGTTGTATTTTTATGATGCAGCTGCTCCGATTGTTAGCAAAGAAAGCATAGATTTTAATATTGCTTTTTATGGTGATAGATACAGTCAAGAAAAGAAAAAAGATGAAACTATTGAAGAATGGAAAGAAAGAATAGAAAAGCAAAAAGGAAAAGAGCAAAGTTATATAAACCTTCCAATGAACCAAGAAGAATACGAAAAATTTTGGAATGAACTTGTAAATGCAGAGGTTGTTACATTACATGATTTTGAGAAAAAAGAAATATTTGAAGGATGTATGCCAGTAGAAATAATGGCTAAAAGAGGAGTAGACACATTAAGATTTGGTCCGTTAAAACCAGTTGGTTTTGATGACCCAAGAACAGCTAAAAGGCCATATGCACTTGTTCAATTGCGTCAAGATGACAAACAAGCAAGTATATACAATTTAGTAGGATTTCAAACAAACCTAAAATTTGGAGAACAAAAAAGAGTGTTTAGTATGATACCAGGCCTAGAAAATGCAGAATTTGTGAAATATGGCGTAATGCATAGAAATACATATATAAATTCAAGTAATTTGTTAGATGAAACATATAATTTAAAATCAAATACCAATATATATTTTGCAGGACAAATAACAGGTGTAGAAGGTTATGTAGAATCAATTTCGTCTGGTTTAGTCGCAGCTTTAAATGCTTGTGCAAGATATAAAAATGTTCAAGGTGAAAATAATAAAAAAGAAATACAAAGTGTTACAAAAGAAGCGGAATTAAAAGAAATATTACAAATAGCTAAAAATGCAAAAATTATTTTTTCTGAAAATACAGTAATAGGAGCATTGGCAAAATACATATCTACGCCAAATAAAAAATTCCAACCAATGAATGCTAATTTTGGAATTTTGCCAGAATTAGAAGGTAAGAAAATAAAAGATAAAAAAGAACGATATATGAAATTAGCAGAAAGAAGTTTAAAAGAGTTTAAAAGTTAATTCTAAAATATCAAAAAAGTAGTTAATTTATAAGAATTGTAATTATTAAGTAATAATTATAGTTCTTTTTTATTACAAATATTACTAAAATATTACAAATTGGTTAAAAATACACAAATTTACATAAACTATTGAAACAAAATAGAAAATATGATAAAATATATAATATGAGTTAGTGAAAGTAAAGGAGAGTTTCTATGAAAAAAGAAAGTAAAATTAGTAGAGTATATAAAGAATTTGATACAAAATATGCAGGAAAAACAGAAGAAGAAATAAATAAAGAAATTGAAAATCTTGAAAAAGAGATAAAAGGGAAAGAACAAAGTTTAGAAAACAGCTCAGAAAATGATCAAAATGAAAACTTGGCAAAAGATATTGAAGCAAAGAAACAAAAATTAGAAAATTTAAAAGGTTATTCTAAAAATAAAGGACAAATTAAAGGAATAAAGCAATATCAAACATCCTTAAATGCAAAATTAGTGAAAGTAGTTAATGAAAAAGAGAACAGTTTAAAAGATTTTAAAGAAACTAAAAAGGAACTAAATGAAATAGTAAAAAAATTAAATAATCCTGAAGAAACAATGAAAATGACTAATGAGGAATATAATGCATTATTACAAGGAAAAGAAGATTTAAGCAAAAAAGCTCAAGAATTATCAAGAACATGTAAAGTTTTAAGCGAGAGAGAACAAGAATTAAAAGCTAAAATATCAAAATGTGATTTAGCATGGAAGACATTATTTACAAATAAAGATTGGGATGAAATACAAAGAAGAGCTACAGATTCTAAAGGAAGATTTACTAGAAAAATAGATGAAAGTCAACCACCACTAGGAAAGAAAAATAAAGAAAAAGCAGAACAAATGGTAGAAGATGAACTTCAAAATGTGGGCAAAGAAGTTTCAAAAATGGTGGATGAAAAAGAAGAAACAGCATTAGTAGAAACTAAAAAACAAGGATTCTTTAAAAAACTATGGACAAAAATAAAAACACGTGTTGCTGGGAAAAATAAAGACAAAAAAGAAGAAAAAGAAGGCAAAGCTCCAAATGTAGAAACTAAGACTGAAAGAGATGAATTTATAGAAGGATTAAGAAAACATGTAGATAAGGAATATAGCCAAAAAGTAAAAGAAAGTAAAGAAAATGAATATATAGAAAGTCATAAGAAAAAAGAAAAAACAAGTGAAGAAAAACAAAAAGAAAATGACGAACAAGAAATAGGATAAATATTTCTTTGATAATTTTATCAATAAATTAAGGTATTTAGTGTAAAAGAAAAAATGCAAGAAAAACTTGGAAGAAATTCCAAGTTTTTCTTGACTTATATATGTGAACATGTTAAAATATAAACTGTTATAATAAATTGCGTGTAATATGCAATTCCGTAACAAAATAGAATTTACAAACATAAATATTTCATATTAAATAGTTTGTAAAAAACAAAAAAGTAGGAGGTGAAATTTAAGTGCCAACAATTAATCAATTAGTAAGAAAAGGAAGAAAAGACAAAGTAAGTAAAGTTACAGCTCCAGCTCTTCGTCATGGTTATAACTCAAGAAATAAAAAATTAACAAACAATAGAGCACCACAAAAAAGAGGAGTATGTACAGTTGTAAAAACAGTAACACCTAAAAAGCCAAACTCAGCTTTAAGAAAAGTTGCCAGAGTTAGACTTTCAAATGGTTATGAAGTTATATCTTACATTCCAGGTATTGGACATAACTTACAAGAACATAGTGTTGTATTAATCAGAGGTGGTAGGGTAAAAGACCTTCCAGGTGTTAGATACCATATCATCAGAGGAACATTAGATACAGCAGGTGTTAAAGACAGAATGCAAGCTCGTTCTAAGTATGGAGCTAAGAAACCTAAAAAATAAAAAAATGAACTAAATCAGGCATCTTGCACATTTTACTCTTTTATCACAAACTTCGACGTACCAACGTACACCTTCAGCTTGTAATAAATTTGTAAAATGCACAATATACCTAATTAATTTCATTTTTAAAATTAGCGAATTAACTTTTAATTTTGCTTTTAGGTTTTAGCAAATTTAGTGCTTGTAATTCTTACTAAACTTAAGGTACTTAAATTTAGAATAGATTTATTAGCGCTATACGGAAAAGCATAAGCTTTTCAGAGTACCGAGATGTTTTCAAAATAAAACATCAGAAAAAAATTTAAGGAGGGAAGAATAGTGCCAAGAAAAGGATATATAGCAAAAAGAGATGTATTACCAGATCCAATGTATAACAGCAAAGTTGTTACAAAATTAGTAAACAACATAATGTTAGATGGTAAAAAATCAGTTGCTCAAAAAATAGTTTATGATGCATTTGACATTATTAAAGAAAAAGAAGGAAAAGATCCTTTAGAAGTTTTTGAAGCAGCTTTAGAAAATATCATGCCAGTTCTAGAAGTTAAGGCTAGAAGAGTTGGTGGAGCTACATACCAAGTTCCATTAGAAATTAGACCTGAAAGAAGACAAACTTTAGGTTTAAGATGGTTAGTAACTTATGCTAGAAACAGACATGAAAAAACAATGGCTGAAAAATTAGCTGGTGAAATCTTAGACGCTGTAGCTGGAAACGGTGGAGCATTTAAGAAAAAAGAAGATACACATAGAATGGCTGAGGCTAATAAGGCTTTTGCTCATTACAAATGGTAAAAATTCGATTAAAATCAATAATCTGCGTGTTTTATTCAACTATTGCAAACTTCGACGTACCAATGTACGCCATCAGCTTGCAATAATTTCATAAAATGCACATCTTATCAATTTTAATCAAAATTTACACATAATAAATAAATTGAATATTATTTAAATTTTATAAAAAACCTAGAAAGGGGAATTTTTAAAATGGCAGGTAGAGAATACCCATTAGAAAGAACTAGAAATATAGGAATTATGGCCCATATAGATGCAGGTAAAACAACTACAACTGAAAGAATTCTATTTTATACAGGTAAAACTCATAAAATAGGAGAAGTTCACGAAGGTGCTGCAACAATGGACTGGATGGAACAAGAACAAGAAAGAGGTATAACAATTACATCTGCTGCTACAACATGTTTCTGGAAAAATAATAGAATAAATATTATAGACACACCAGGTCACGTTGACTTTACAGTAGAAGTTCAAAGATCTCTAAGAGTTTTAGATGGTTCTGTTACAGTTTTAGCCGCAAGAGGTGGAGTTCAACCACAAACAGAAACAGTTTGGAGACAAGCTGATAAATACAATGTTCCAAGAATGGTATATGTAAATAAAATGGATATCACAGGAGCTAACTTCATGCTTTGTGTTGATCAATTAAAGAACAGATTACATGCAAATGCTGTTCCAATTCAATTACCAGTTGGAGCTGAAGATAATTTCCAAGGAATAGTTGACTTAATTAAAATGAAAGCATTTATCCAAGACGATAAATTAGGAGAACATATTGTTGAAAAAGAAATTCCAGACGATATGAAAGAAGATGCTGAAAAATGGAGAGCAACTATGCTTGAAGCTGTTGCTGATCAAGATGAAGATTTAATGATGAAATACCTTGAAGGTGAAGAACTAACAGAAGAAGAAATCAAAAAAGGATTACGTAAAGGAACAATTGCTAACACAATAGTACCTGTAACATGTGGTTCATCATATAAAAACAAAGGTGTTCAAGAATTATTAGATGCTATAGTTGATTATATGCCATCACCAATCGACATACCTCATATTAAAGGTACAGATTTAGATGGAAACGAAGTAGAAGTTAAAACTTCTGACAAAGAACCATTTGCAGCTTTAGCATTCAAAATCGCAACAGACCCATTTGTTGGAAAATTATGCTTCTTTAGAGTATACTCAGGAACATTAGAAACAGGTTCAACAGTATTAAACTCTAATAAAGATAAAAAAGAAAGAATTGGTAGAATTCTTCAAATGCATTCAAATCATAGACAAGATATTGAAAAAGTATATGCTGGAGATATTGCAGCAGCTGTTGGTATAAAAAATGTTACAACAGGAGATACTTTATGTGATTTGAATCATCCAGTTATATTAGAACAAATGGAATTCCCAGATCCAGTTATTGATATAGCTATTGAGCCAAAAGATAAAGTAGCTCAAGAAAAAATGGGAATTGCATTAAGCAAATTAGCTGAAGAAGACCCAACATTCAAAGTTCATACAAATCATGAAACAGGACAAACAATTATAGCTGGTATGGGTGAATTACACTTAGATATAATTGTTGATCGTTTAAAAAGAGAATTTAAAGTTGAATGTAATGTAGGTAAACCACAAGTTGCTTACAAAGAAACAATTAGAAAGAGTGTAAGAGTTCAAGGTAAATTTATTCGTCAATCTGGTGGTAAAGGACAATATGGTGATGTTTGGTTTGAAATGGAACCATTAGAACCAGGTAAAGGAATAGAATTTGAAAGCAAAATTGTTGGAGGAGCTGTTCCAAAAGAATATATTAAACCAATTGAACAAGGTATGAGAGAAGCTGCTGAAACAGGTATCTTAGCTGGTTACCCAGTTACAGATTTCAAAGTATCATTAGTTGATGGTTCATACCATGAAGTTGACTCTTCAGAAATGGCGTTCAAAATAGCTGCAGCTATGGCCTTCAAAGAAGGTATGAAACAAGGTGGAGCAGTTATATTAGAACCAATTATGAAAGTTGAAATAACAGTTCCAGAAGAATACATGGGAGACGTTATTGGAGATGTAAACTCTAGACGTGGTAGATTAGAAGGAATGGATAATGTTGATGGAATACAAGAAATCCACTCATTTATACCATTATCAGAAATGTTTGGTTATGCAACTGAACTTCGTTCTAGAACACAAGGTAGAGGAACATACTCAATGGAACCATCTCATTATGATGAAGTTCCAAAATCAGTATTAGAGGCAATTGTTGCTTCAAGAACTAAAAAAGATTAATTTTAGTGTATATTAATACTAAATTAGTTAAGTTACAGGAATTTCACTGTAAAAGCTTGCATTTTTTACAGAAATGTTATAAAATGCAAATGCAACAAAGTTATTAAATTTAATTATATAATAGCTAATTAAATTTCGATTTAAATAGCAAAAAAAGGAGGAATTTTAAAATGGCAAAAGCAAAATTTGAAAGAACAAAGCCACACGTTAATATCGGTACAATCGGTCACGTAGACCACGGTAAAACAACAACAACAGCTGCTATTACAAAATATTTATCATTATTAGGAAAAGCTAAATTCGAAGCATATGATCAAATCGATGGTGCTCCAGAAGAAAAAGCTAGAGGAATCACAATCAATACAGCTCACGTTGAATACGAAACAGATAACAGACACTATGCACACGTTGACTGTCCAGGTCACGCTGACTATGTTAAAAACATGATCACAGGTGCTGCTCAAATGGATGGTGCTATATTAGTTGTTTCTGCAGCTGATGGACCAATGCCTCAAACAAGAGAACATATCTTACTTGCTAGACAAGTTGGTGTTAAATATATTGTAGTATATTTAAACAAATGTGATATGGTTGATGATCCAGAATTATTAGAATTAGTAGAAATGGAAGTTAGAGACTTATTATCAGAATATGGTTTCCCAGGAGATGAAATTCCAATTATAAAAGGATCTTCATTAAATGTTCTAGAATCTACATCAACAGATCCTAATGATCCTGTTTATGCACCAATTAAAGAATTAATGGATGCAGTAGATAGCTACATCCCAACACCAGAAAGACCAATTGACCAACCATTCTTAATGCCAGTAGAAGACGTATTCACAATCACAGGTCGTGGTACAGTTGCTACAGGTAGAGTAGAAAGAGGAGAAGTTAAATTACAAGACGAAGTTGAAATCATTGGTTTAACAACAGAAAGAAAGAAAACTGTTGTAACAGGTGTTGAAATGTTCAGAAAACTATTAGACCAAGCAGAAGCTGGTGACAATATCGGTGTTCTATTACGTGGTATTGATAGAAAAGAAATCGAAAGAGGACAAGTTATCTGTAAACCAGGAACAATTCATCCACATACAAAATTCACTTCAGAAGTTTACGTATTAACTAAAGAAGAAGGTGGACGTCATACACCATTCTTCAATGGATATAGACCACAATTCTATTTCAGAACAACAGACGTTACAGGTGTTATAGAATTACCTGCTGGAACAGAAATGGTTATGCCAGGTGATAACGTATCTATGACAATCGAATTAATCACACCTATCGCTATCGAAAAAGGATTAAGATTCGCTATTCGTGAAGGTGGTAGAACAGTTGGTTCAGGAGTTGTAGCTGATATAATTGAATAATAAATATTCAAAAATAACAAGAGTTTCGACTCTTGTTATTTTTTATGCTAAAATACTTGCTTTTTTTATAAAAGAATAATAAAATAAACATATTACAAATAAAATGAAATAAGACAAAAAAATGGGGGAAACAAAATGAGAATTATATTAGATGCAATGGGTGGAGATAATGCACCAGATGCAAATATAAAAGGAGCAGTTAATGCTGTAAATAAAGTAAAAGCAGAAATAGTATTAGTAGGAAAAGAAGAAGTAATAAGAAAAAAAGTAAAAGAATTCTATGGAAAGGAAATAGAAGAAATTTCAGATAGACTAAAAATACATAATGCAACAGAAACAATAGAAATGGAAGATCAGCCAACAGTTGCAATAAGACATAAAAAAGATTCTTCAATGGTTGTAGGATTTAATATGTTAAAACAAGATGAAGGAGATGTATTTATTTCAGCAGGTAATTCAGGAGCATTATTAACAGGTGCTACTTTAATTGTTGGAAGAATAAAAGGAATAGATAGACCAGCATTGGCAGGAATATTACCAGCTTATAAAAGTCAATTACTTTTAATAGATGCAGGTTCAAATACAAATTGCAAGCCAATAAATTTATTACAATTTGCACAAATGTCTAGTATTTATTTAAAAAACACATTTGGAATTGAAAGTCCAGCAATAGGATTATTAAATATAGGAACAGAAGAAACAAAAGGAAATGAATTAGTAAGAGAAAGTTATAATTTATTAAAAGAAAAATCAAAAGAACTAGGAATTAATTTTGTAGGAAATGTTGAGGGAAGAGATGCATTTTCAGGAAAAATAGATGCTATTGTAACTGATGGATTTACAGGAAATGTATTTTTAAAAACAACAGAAGGACTAGGAAAATTTGTAAAGAAAAGTTTAGTAGAAAGTTTTACACAAAATTTATTTGCTAAAATTTCATATTTAATAGCAAAAAAACCAATAAAATCATTATCAAAAGCTATGGATTATAAATCATATGGTGGAGCTTTATTTTTAGGAGTAAAAAAACCAGTAGTAAAAGCGCATGGCAGTAGTGATGCAATATTATTTGAATATACTATAATACAAGCAGAGAAATTTGTTGAAAATAAAGCAGTTGATAAAATGATAGAAGAATTTGAAAAACAAAGAAAAAATAGTTAATTTTATGGTTAGCTGACCTAGTAGTATAAAATTATGAAAATATTTGAATTTGACTTGACAAAAACACAAACATATAATATAAATGAAATATCAAATATATCATTTGCAAACTTGAGAGGAGGTGAACTCAAAGATTATGAGTTCAGAAGAAGTTTTAGAAAAAGTAAAAGGAATTATTGTTGAACAATTAGGCGTTTCAGAAAGCGCTGTTACAATGGAAGCATCTTTCATAGATGATTTAGGAGCTGATTCATTAGATATAGTTGAATTAGTTATGGCATTAGAAGAAGAATTTGATATAGAAATTCCAGATAGTGATGCTGAAAAAGTTGTAACAGTTGGAGATGTAGTTGACTACATAAAAGAAAACGTAAAATAATAAAAAAGCTATAAAAATGTATAATAATATGTTTTTATAGCTTTTAAATTTATAATACATGTTAATTTTATCAGTTTGAAATAAAAAATAACATAAACATATTTTAAAATTCTAAACAAGAATTAAGAGTATTAGAATAATTTTTAAGAAAATCAAACAAGTAATATTTTATGTTTTTCTTATCTATAGCATTATTTGAAATAATATCACCACTGTAAATTGTATTAGTAGAAGAAAAAATCTCATAATTTCCAATAATATTGTCAACAGTAATAGGGGCAGCTAAATTTTTGTTAATCGAAAATCTAACATTAATATTGTTAATTTCATCTTTTTTTATAGGAATAACATCAGAAGACGGATCAGAAAATTTTATATCTAATTTAGTAGAAACACCTTTTATTATATTAAAATAGTTTTTATTATCATTTTTCCAATCATTAAGTTTATGGGTCAATAAATTTCTAATGTTAACATATTCAAAATTGTCAAAACAGTAATTTATAAGTTTTGTACTATCTTGACCTCTAAACTTTTTTGTATCACAACCCAATACAATACAAATTAAATCCATATCATTTCTTTTACAAGCAGTTACTAAACATCTATTAGCACCATTTGTAAATCCAGTTTTTACACCATATACGCCATCTAGTACGCCTAACAATTCATTAGTATTAGACAAATTTTTAGGATAATTATTAATTTGTATAGTATGATTTTTAGTATTAACTATTTTTACAAAGGTACTGTTTTTTAGTGCATAATCTGTGATTAATGCAAGTTCATATGCTGTTGTATAATGACCATCTGAATCTAAGCCATGAGGAGTTTCGAAATGTGAATTAGTTAATCCTAATTCAATAGCTTTTTGATTCATCAAATTGCAAAATTCAGGAATAGAACCTGAACAATATTCAGCAAGGGCAACAGCAGCATCATTGCCAGAACAAAGAAGTAATCCATATAATAAATTCAAAACACTAATTTTATCATTAGTTTTTAAACCTAAACGAGAACCACCTGTATTTGCTGATTTTTTTGAGATTGTAACAATATCATCTAAGTTACAATTTTCTAAAATTATTGTAGCAGTCATAATTTTAGTTGTAGAAGCCATTTTAGCTTTTGTATACTCATTTTCACCAATTAAAATTTTTTTACTTTTTCTATCTAATACTACATATGAACGTGCATTAATACTCAAATCATTTCCTAAAACAAAATTATTATTAAAATAGAAGTAATTAATAAAAAATACAACAAAAAAGAATAATACTAATTTTTTTATAAATTTTCTAAAAGACATAATATCACCATTTAATTTATATGAAAAAAAACTAAAGAATATGTAACAAAGCAAAGCCTAGGGAATTACAAAAACTACGATTAAATTCACATAAAATGTTGATTTTGTGACGAAAATGTAATATAATTGTAATGTGAGGGTGATCAAAAATAGAAAGTTTTAAAAAGCTATATCCGTAGGCAATTAGAGCGTATGGAAAAACATGTTAAAACATACAAAAATCAGCCTATTGACTAACAATAAAAATATAGTAAAATATAGACAGTAAGATTATATTTTAATATGTAAAGGAGAGAAAAAAATGAGACAGAAGGGAATCTTATTTTCAGTAGTGATTTTAGTCATTACACTTTTATTAGGAATGTTAGCACCAAGTGTACAAGCAGCAACAGCAACTACACCTTTGTATTTGGGTATTACAGAATTAAGAAAAAATGATACACCTAACTTTGGATATGCAATAGGAGATCCAAATACAAATGGCTCAACAGGAAATGCAGCAAAAATATGGAACATTTTAGAGTATACAAGTGCAGATGATAACGCACAAGAAAAAGCAAATGGAAGTAAAAACATATATTGTGTAAAAGCTGGTGTAGGATTTAGTAATACACATAAACGTGCAGAATACAATGTATTTTTCGACATGAAAACTGAAAGAGATCAAATAAAAGCACAAAATGAAACTCTAAAAAGCATTGTAGAAGGAAATGTAACAAGTGGAAGTACAACAGTAAGTAAATATGATGCATTATTAGCTTTAGCAGATATGCTATATTTAGTTGATAACGAAACAGATAATACAACTAAAACAAACTATTTGGCTGAAGCAGGAATAATGTCAGAAGCATATGATGTACTTTTAACAAAAGATGATATATCAGCAGTTCAACAAGCAGCAATATGGTATTTTACAAATTATGGTGAAGAAAATGGAAAATATGATAAAACACAAAATACAGGTTGGTTAAATTACACAACAGATGGAGTAACATATAAGAGTTTAGGAGATTATAATTTAGGAACTCAAGAAGGAAGACAAAGACAAGAACAAGCTGAAATATTATATAATTATTTAATTCAAACAGCTATAAAGAACGCAAATAACTATACAAATTCAGCAACAACATCAGGTGCTCCTGCAAAAGTTGAAACTAAAACATTAAATTATGAAGTATCAGGATCAAATTATATAGTAGGACCAATTAATATTTCAAAAACAAAAGGAAATTCAACACCATATACAATAGACTTTGTAGTAAAAAATGGTGACACAACAATGAGTAATTATAAATTATTAGATAGTAATAAAGCAGAAGTTACTCAAAATAAAACTGTAAAAGATTTAGTTGGACAAGATTTCTATATATCAGTACCAAAAGATAGTATAACAAGTCTTTCTGTTTCAATAAAAATAAATTATAATAATACAAAATTAACATTATGGGCTTCAACAAAAAATAATCAAGAACAACCTGTAATGATACCATCAAAAACACCAGAATCAGATGAAACAACATTAACAGTAAAACCAAATGAAAAAACATTTGACTTAGCATTAAGAAAATATATAACAAAATTAAATGGTGTTGAATTAACAGGAGCAAATTCAAGGGTACCAAATATTGATGAGTCAACTTTAGGGGCAGGAACAACAGCTACATACAAACATAAAAAAGACCCAGTAATAGTAAAAACAGGAGATAAAGTTACATATAAAATTACTATATATAATGAAGGAGAAGCAGCAGGACGTGCTACAAAAGTAGTAGATCAATTACCAACTGGATTAAAATTTAGTCAAATAATTAGTGGAAATTTTGATTTAGGTTCTTATAATGAATCTACAAATACATTAAACTTAGTAAGAAAATCAGGAAATACAGATAATTTAACAGGATATACAACTGGAAACTTAGCTTCAGAAACTATTGAAATTGAATGTACAGTTGAAGCTAAACCAGATATGACAAATAGTAGAGTATTAACAAATGTTGCTTATATTTCAGAAGAAATAAATGGTGAAACAAATGTAACAATAACAAATCAAACAGGTGCTGATAGAGATTCAGAACCATCAACAAAACCAGATGTAAACAAAGACAATATGTCAGATTACACAGGAAACGGAAATAAAGAAGACTTAACAGATAAAGATTATTATTATAAAGGACAACAAGATGATGATGACTTTGAAAAATTAATTTTAATGCCAGAATCTTTTGACTTAAAATTAATAAAAAGAATTACATCAGTAAATAATCAAAATGTACCAGAAAGAATTGAAAAAGTAGATGTTAGTAAATTAAACACAATAGGAGCAGACGGAAAATTAATTACAACAGCTGATTACACATTAAATAAACAACCTGTTGGAGTTAAAAAAGGTGACATAGTAACATATACATTTAGAATATATAATGAAGGAACAATAGATGGATATGCATCAGAAATAACAGAAGATGTTCCAGAGGGATTAGAATTCTTATGGTCAGAAAAAGAAGGGGAAGAATTAAAAACTGATTCAACATTAACAGATGAAGAAAAATCAGCAATAGAATTCAACCAAAAATACTTATGGAGTAATTTTAAATATAATGACAGTAAAGATAAAATAACACAAATATCTACAGCATACTTATCAAAAGAAAATGAAACAACAGTTGGCGGAAACGTAATTAAGGCATTTGGAAATAATGATGGAACAAAAACTGAAAATGATTTATATTATAAAGAAATATCAGTTAAATTTAAAGTAACATCAGATGATTTAGGAACAGTAATAAGAAATGAAGCATGTATTTCAAAAGATTCAGATAAAGATGGAAATGATGTTGATGATAGAGACTCAGATCCTGATATTTGGAAAAAATACGAAGATGACGAAGATTATGATAATATAATTTTAAAATCATTTGACTTAGCATTAAGAAAATTCATAATAGCAGTAAGTGAAGATGGACAAATTGACAATGATGAATATTTGAAAAATGCAGATGGTTCATATAAAAGAGCACCAGTTGTAGATACATCAAAATTAAATACAAATGATGAAAATGGAAAATTAATAACAACAGCAATATATAACCATACAAAAGAACCTGTATTAGTAAAACAAAATGATATGGTTGTATATATGTTAAGAGTATATAATGAAGGCGACATCAGCGGATATGCAACAGAAATAAAAGATCACTTACCTCCATATTTAGAATTTGTTGATAATGATTACAACAAAAAATATGGATGGACAGTTTCAGATGATGGAAGAACAGTTACAACTAAATATTTAGAAAATAGTTTAGTTAAAAATGCAGAAAAAGATGAAAATGGAAAATATGTATTATCTTATGTAGAAGTTCCAATTATGTGTAAAGTATCTGAAAATGCAAAAACAAGTGAAAATATCACAAATATAGCAGATATAACAGAATGTAAAGATGAAAATAAAAACAATGTTACAGATAGAGATTCACAACCAGGAAATGTAAAATTGCCATCAGACAGTGATTTACCAGGATATAAAGATAATGAAAAAGGTGACTATGTACCAGGACAACAAGATGATGATGACTTTGAAAAGGTAATAGTAAAAACATTTGATTTAGCATTAAGAAAATGGGTAACACAAGCAATAGTAACAGACAAAAATGGAACAACAATTACAGAAACAGGACATCAACCATATGATGATCCAGAAGAAATTGTAAAAGTAGATTTACATAGAAAACATATAAATGATGTAACAGTTAAATTTAGATATTCAATCCGTGTAATAAATGAAGGTGAAATTGCAGGATATGCAAAAGAAGTAAAAGATTATATACCAGAAGGATTAAAATTCTTAGCAGAAGATAATTCACAATGGACACAAGTAAGTGATAATATAATTACAACAGATGCATTAGCAAATACATTATTGCAACCAGGAGAATATGCAGATGTAGAAGTAGTGTTAACATGGATTAATAATGCAGATAATATGGGATTAAAAGTAAATACAGCAGAAATATCCAAAGATTACAATGATTATAATATACCAGATAAAGATTCAACTCCAGATAACAAAAAACCAGGAGAAGATGATATAGATGATGCTCCAGTAATGTTATCAGTAAGCACAGGTGCTGCTAGAACATATTTCACATTAGGTGGAATTGTATTAGTAACATTAGCAGGTGGTGTATTCTTAATTAAAAAATATATATTATAATTAAGTAGATTACATTAATATTGTTAGATAAAAGAGGTAGGAAATTTATAAATTCCTATCTCTTTTAGTTTTATAATCAAGAATTTTTTTAATAATGTCTAAATCTTCAATTTTATTAATTCCAAAGCACTTTTTTCCTAAGTCCTTTATGGATGCTCCTAAATGATACATTTCTTTATTATCTATTATAATAAACCTATCATGAAATTTATTTGTTTTACCAATTTTCAATAAAGGATATTCTTTATTAAATTTTTGAATATCAATTTTTTGTATATTACTTTTATCAGAAGTTAATATTACAACTTCAACGTTGTTATTCTTTTTTGTTAGCATTTTTAAGACACTATCATCTATATAATTATCTATTATTAAAATTTTTTTCTTTGCTTTTTTTTATAATATCAATTATTAAGCTATATGCATCATATATTTGACCATCAAAAAATATTCTTTGTTTTATATTCTCTTCTAATTGAAGACTATTAAAAACTTTATCAATTTTTTTATCATGTTCTAATAACTTATTTTCTACGCTTGACAGTCTTTCAAATATTTGTCCATTAATCATTAAAAATTTTCGCATTTCAATAAATGCTTTCATAATATTTATACTAACACGTACTGCTACATCACTTTTTAATAAAGCAGATAACATTGCAATACCCTGTTCCGTAAATACATATGGCAAATATTTTCTATGTTGTCCTCTTCCGTTTTTGTTTAAGGTGACAAATTGGCACCTTAAAACTTCAAACTCATCTTCAGTTAATTGAAAACAAAATTCTTCTGGGAATCTTTCTATATTTCTTTTTACTACACGATTTAAATATTTGGTCTCACAATGATATATATTTGCTACATCATTATCTATCATTACTTGCTTTCCTCTTATCATATAAATTAAATTTTTGATATCTTCAATAGCTAATTCGTTTCGAGTTGCTAATTTATTTTCTTCCATAATTTCACATCCTTTTATAATTATATATAGTTATAAAACATTTGTTTGTAATTGTCAAGTGCCATAATCATTTATATACGAAAATTTATAATTTCAGATACTATTTGAATTCTTGATTTATTAAATAATAGTATAACCTTAATTGTTAGTAGTTTGGCTTGAAAAAAGTAGTTTATTGTAGTAAAATGTAATTGTTAAAATTGGAGGGAGAATGGATGATACAAAAAGATTTAGAAAAATTATCAGAAGAAGTAGAAAAAGAATTAGAACCACAATTTAAAGAGTTAGACAAATTATGCGAAAAAAATAGTAAAAAAGTATTAGATGCATTCCAAGAATGTGATTTGCAAGAAGCACATATGAATTCTTCAACAGGTTATGGAATTGATGAACCTGGAAGAAATAAAATAGAAGAAATTTATGCAAAAGTATTTAAAGCAGAAGATGCATTAGTAAGAACACAATTAATATCAGGAACGCATGCATTAACAGTTACATTATTTGGATTATTACGTCCAGGTGATACAATGTTAAGTATTTCGGGAGAACCATATGACACATTACAGACAGTAATTGGAATAAGTTCAGAAAATAGTAATAGCTCATTAAAATCATTTGGTATAAAATATGAACAAATAGATCTAGTAAATAATGAATTTGATGTAGAAAAAATAAAAAATAGATTAGCTAAAAAAGATGTAAAATTAGTAGAAATTCAAAAATCTAGAGGATATTCTACAAGGGAAAGTATAAATATAGAAAAAATTGAAAAAATAATAAAAGAAATTCGAAAAGTAAATGATGAAGTAATAATTATGGTAGATAATTGTTATGGGGAATTTGTAGAAGAAAAAGAGCCAATAGAAGCAGGTGCAGATATAGCAGTTGGTTCACTTATGAAAAACTTAGGAGCAGGAATTGCAACATCTGGAGCATATATAGTAGGAAGAAAAGATTTGGTTGAATTATGTGCAGAAAGATTAACATCACCAGGAATAGGAAAAGAAATAGGTCCATCATTAAATCAAAATTCATTATTATTAAAAGGACTATTTTTTGCACCATCAGTAGTTAGAAGTAGTGTGAAAACTGCAATATTTGCAAGTAAAATGTTAGAAAAACTAGGATATAATGTAGAACCAAAATCAGATGCAAAAAGAGCAGATATAGTTCAAACATTAATATTAGGAACAGAAGAAAAATTAATTAAATTTTGTCAAGGAATTCAAAAAGGTTCACCAATAGATTCAAATGTTTTACCATACCCAGGAGATATGGGAGGATATGAAGACAAAGTAATAATGGCAGCAGGAACATTTACACAAGGCTCAACAATAGAACTTAGCTGTGATGGACCAATAAGAGAACCATATATAGCATATATGCAAGGCGGTCTTACATACGAATATGGTAAATTGGGCATACTAAAAGCAATAGAATTTATGGAAAATAATTAAGATAAATTAAAATTTAATATATAGTAAAAATTATTTGAGAAAAATATACGAGGAGGAAAAAATATGTTAGTTGTAGTTATTTTATTAATATTAATTATAGTAATAGCTGGAATATTAATATTTGGAGGAATGTCAGCGAGAAAAGAAGAACGAAAAGCTGAAAAATTAAAAAAGGAAAAACAAAAACAAGCCAAAAAAGAAATAAACAATAAAAAAGTAGAAACTAAAAAATCAAATTCAGAATATGTGGACTTATTTAAGATGGTTGAAGATACACCTGATGAGGAATTATCAACAGAAAATGAAACAATTGTGGATAATACAAATGACTTAGATATTTCACTTGAAGATGATTCAAGTAAAAAGTTTGAAGAAAAAAATAAGATAGAACCAACTACATCAAAAGAAACAAAAGAAGAAAAATTAAGTGAAGATGATGGAATTGAATGGTTAATGCCAGAAATAGAAGAACAAAATAAAAAAGAAGATAAAGCAGTTGAAGATGTGGAAACAAAAGTAAATGAAACAAGTGAAGAAGATATAAAAGAAGAAACTATTGAAGAAGAAAATACAGAAGATGAGTTAGATAAATATATAAGAGAGGCTCAAACACATCATAAAGGATATTTAAATGATGATGATCCTGATGAAGTTGCTGAAGAAGAAAAGAAAAAGCAAGAAAAAAATGAAACACGAGCAAATAAAGAAAAAGAAGTAAGTAGTAAAGATTCAAAAGAAAAAAATAACACAAAAAAAGATATTAAAAAAAGTGGAACTACAAGTACAAAAAAAGGAAAATCAACTCAAAAAGACACAAAGAAAACAACAACTAAAAAAACAAGTAAAAGTAGTAAAACAGATAAAAAAGAAACAACAAATAAAACTAAAAAAAGTAATAGTACCAAAAAAGAAACAAAATAAAACATAGTTAGAAAGGCCGATATATGAAAATAATAGTAATAGGTGGAGGCCCTGCGGGGATGATGGCAGCAATAGAAGCAAGTCAGAACAAAGAAAACAAAGTTATAGTGATAGAAAAAATGCAATCTCTAGGTCGTAAACTATTGATAACAGGCAAAGGGAGGTGTAATATAACCTCTTCTTTGCCTATTGAAGACTTTATAAAAAATACACCAGGAAATGGAAGATTTTTATATAGTTGTTATCAACAATTTACCAATGAAGATATAATCAAATTCCTAAATAAAGAAGGATTGCAAGTAAAAGAAGAAAGAGGAAACAGAATATTTCCAGTAACAGATCATTCCCAAGATGTATTAAAATGCTTTACTAAAAAATTAAAAGAAAATAATGTAGAAGTTTTATATAATACAAGAGTCAAAGAAATATTAGTAAATGAAAATTATGAAGAACAAGCTAAAAAAATTAATGAAGAAAATGTTAAGAAGTCAAAAAAGCAATCTAAAAAATATGAAGTAATTGGAATAAAAACAGAAAATGAAACAATATTAGCAGATTCTGTAATACTTGCCACAGGAGGAAAAAGCTATCCATTAACAGGTTCAACAGGAGATGGATATAAATTAGTCGAAAAGTTTGGACACACAATTACAAAAATAAAACCATCATTAGTACCACTAGAAATATATGAAAAAGATATCTGCAAAGAATTACAAGGATTAAGCTTAAGAAATATTGCAATAAAAATTACTGATTTAGAAAAAAACAAGCTATTATATGATGATTTTGGTGAAATGTTATTTACACATTTTGGTGTATCTGGACCTACAATATTAAGTAGTTCAGCACATCTAGTAAGATATAAGAACATTGAAGAAAAATGTAAAAATAAAATAGTAGAACTAAGTATAGACTTTAAACCAGCATTATCAGAGAAAAAATTAGAAGCTAGAATATTAAGGGATTTTGAAGAACTAAAAAATAAGCAATTTAAAAATAGTTTAGACAAGTTGTTACCTCAAAAATTAATTCCAGTAATAGTAGAGCAAAGTGGAATATCAGCAGATAAAAAAGTTAATGAAATAACCAAAGAAGAAAGAAAAACATTAGTAAAGATTTTAAAAGATTTTAAACTAAAGATAAAAGGAACAAGAACAATAGATGAAGCAATAGTAACAAGTGGAGGAATAAAAATAAGTGAAATAGATCCTAAAACTATGGAATCCAAATTAGTAAAAAATTTATATTTCGCAGGAGAAATAATAGATGTAGATAGTTACACAGGTGGATTTAATTTGCAAATTGCATATTCCACAGGATTTGTGGCTGGAAAAAATGCTAGTAGTGAAAAAATAGAATAATGGTTAATAATATGATTTTGGCTATGTTAAATTTATAATACATTGCCAAAATTTAATTTTTAGGATAGATTTATTAAAGAGGAGATGAGCTAATAGTGTCAGACATAGTTAAAGGATTTTTTACAATAAAAGAAAATGTACAAGCTGAAATAGTAGAGAAAAAATCAAAATTTATTGCAAATTTATTTTACATAAAAAACATAGAAGAAGCGGAAAAAATAATAAAAGAAACAAGAAAAAAATATTTTGATGCACGCCACAATTGTATAGCATATAGAGTAATTGAAGACGGACAAATTATAGAAAGATTTAGTGATGATGGTGAACCATCAGGAACAGCAGGAGCGCCAATGCTTAATATATTGCAAAAAAATGGATATGTAAATGTGCTAATAGTTGTAACAAGATATTTTGGCGGAATATTACTTGGAACAGGTGGACTTGTAAGAGCCTATTCAGATAGTTTGACACTGGCAATAGAAAAAAGTATAAAAATAGAAAAAAGATTGGGAAGTCAACTAGAAGTAATAGTAGATTATAGTGAACTAGACAATTTTAAATATTATTGTAGAAATAACAAAATAAATATAATAGAATCAACATTTGAAGAAAAAATCATATGTAAAATAGAAATGGAAAATGATAAAAAAGAAAAATTAATAGAAGATTTTAATACAAAAAAAGTAAAAATAATAGAATATAAAGAGTTATGTAAAAAATACATAACGAAATGTATATGATTTTGGCACTTTCATAAAATGAATGGAAGAAAATTCCAAAAAACATTGAAAAATATACCCTAAAGTAATATAATTCAATTGTAAAAAATTTACAATTGAGATTTTAGGAGGGGAAATATGAAAGAAAAAATTTCAGTATTAATTGCAGATGACAACCAAGACTTTGCATATACATTATCAAATTATATAAATGATCAAGAAGATATGGAAGTTATAGGAATTGCTAAAGATGGAAATGAGGCAGTAAATTTAATATCAACGATAAAACCGGAAATAGTTTTATTAGATGTAATAATGCCACATTTAGATGGATTAGGTGTATTAGAAAAATTAAATAAAAATGCTAATCCAAATCAACCAACAATAATAATGCTTTCAGCAGTTGGACAAGATAAAATAACGCAAAGAGCAATTTCACTAGGAGCAGAATATTATGTGGTAAAACCATTTGATATTGAGCTATTAATAAAAAGAATCAGAGAAATAAAATTTTATAAACCAGAACCACAAAAAGATACTTTTGTAACAAGAGATAGTAAAAAAATGTATATAGATGTTGATCCTGCAAAAGTAGGAAGTGATCAAAATTTAGAAGCTTTAGTAACAAACTTGATTCATGAAGTAGGAGTACCTGCACATATAAAAGGATATCAATATTTACGTGAGGCAATAATGATGGTAATAAAAGATATAGATGTTATAAATCAAATAACAAAAAGTTTATATCCTCAAATTGCTAGCAAATTTAACACAACTCCAAGTCGCGTAGAACGTGCAATACGTCACGCAATAGAAGTAGCTTGGGGACGTGGAGATCAAAAAACAGTGGAAAAAATATTTGGATATACAATTTCAGCTGCTAAAGGAAAGCCAACAAATTCAGAGTTTATAGCAATGATTGCTGATAAATTACGCCTAGAATTAAAAATTGCTTAGGAATAGAAAATTTTCCTCTTTATACTTATTAGAGATAATAAATATAAAGAGGAATTTTTCTGTGAAAAATTGTAAAATATCAATCTGTTTAGTTATTATATTATTCTTTTATTATTATAGGAGTGATATTAGCAATTAGAATAATAGTTGCTGGATATTTTAAGACAAATAAGAATTACACAATCTAAAAAGAATGTAAATGAAACTAGGTATTGTTAAACAAGTTTTAAAAGAAATAGAGAAACAAACTAAAGAAAAGTAGGAGAAAACTAAGGAAAAGAGTAGAGATTATTATAGATAGAAAATGGCGCAGAAATGTGCCAGTAATTTTTTGAGAAATAAGTATTGATTCGTTTTTTGAAATATTCAAAATTTTCTTGAAATAGAATAATAAAAATGATAGAATAATGTCGAAGTAAAAAATGGAAAAATTAATAGATTATATTTCTGATGAAGAAGTAAATGCGACACCAGAAGAAATATATGCAGTACAACCATATTCAAAGATTCTAGTAGAGGATTATGGTTATCCAAAAGAAATGATACAAATACATCCACAATATAGGGTTAAGTCATCACCTTCAGATAGAAAAGGTTATCCGATTGATATAGCTGTATTTGAACCAGATGAAAAGGAAAATAAAAAATTAAAAATTGTTGTAGAAAATAAAAAAAACACAAGAAAAGATTTAAAATCAACACATAACTTAAAAGAAATTTTTAGTTGATATGATTGATGGTAAAATTATTATTGGAGCTTTAAAATATTATCAATAGTAAATGTAAAGAATAGGAGAGAATAAAATATATGTCAAAATTAAGTGTAGATCAAAAAAATATAATATCTTTATTTGGAGATAAGAACTCAAATTTTGTTATTCCAGATTATCAAAGACCTTATGCTTGGACAGAAGAAGAATGTCAAACTTTATGGGAAGATATTTTTGAATTTGCTTTTCCAAATGGTCAATATAAAGAGTTTAATAGTGATGAAGAATATTATTTGGGGCCAATAGTTACTTTTAAAAATGAAAATAATAAAAAAGAAGTAATTGATGGTCAACAAAGATTAACAACATTAATGCTTTTGCTTAGAGCTTTTTATGTTAGATTTAGTTTGATGAAAACAGATGAATCAATGAAAACAAGAGATTTAATTGCTAAATGCATTTGGAGAACAGATGAATTTGGAACAGCAAATTTAAATGAATTAAAAATTGATTCTGAGGTTGCTACAGATAATGACAAGGAAGAATTTTTAGATATTTTAAAAACAGGAATTGTAAAAGATAATCAAAAAAGCAAATATGCAAAAAATTATAGATTTTTTCAAGCTAAGATAGAAGAATTTTTAAATGAATATTTAGATGTGTTTTCATATTTCCCTATAAGAATATTAAACAACTGCATTTTATTGCCAATAGAAGCCGATAATCAAAATACAGCATTGAGAATTTTTTCAACTTTGAATGATAGAGGACTACCACTTTCAGATGCAGATATATTTAAAGCACAATTTTATAAGTATTATTCAAAAAAAGGTGAAAAAGAGAACTTTATAAAAAAATGGAAAGAATTAGAGGAAGTTTGCAGCAAAATATTCAAACCAATATCAGGA
Organism: uncultured Clostridium sp.; assembly: GCA_905213875.1. GTDB lineage: Bacteria > Bacillota > Clostridia > TANB77 > CAG-508 > CAG-269. The sequence continues at coordinate 1,470 of CAJMJN010000005.1, read as the reverse complement.
ACACCAATGGATGAATTATTTACAAGATATATGTATTTTGAAAGAGCTAAAAAAGGAATAAAAAGTTCAACTACTGAAGCTTTAAGAAAATTTTATGAAAAAGATTCATATGCATTATTAAATAATGATACTACATTGCAAAATCTTATCGATTTAGCAGATTTTTGGAATGATGTTTCAAATCAGGATCAAGATAGATTTTCAGAGAGAATATTAAAAAGATTATTTGTTCTAAATTACGCACCAAATGGGATGTGGACATACTTCTTATCTGTATATTTTATGAAAAATAAAGATGAAGATAATAATTTAGATGATGATAGACTATATGAATTTTTAAATAAAATAACAGCATTTATTTTTGCATATGCAATAACCAACCCTGGTGTTAATGCACTTCGTACTCCCGTGTTTGCAGAAATGATAAATATTGTTGAAAATAAAGAGGTTACATTTGACGAATATAAATTTGAAAAAGAATTACTTAGAAGTATAATAGAAAATTATGGATTTTGGAATCAAAGACCTGTAACAAAATCTATGCTTGCATGGTGGGCTTTTAATAACGAAAAACAAAAATTAATATCATTAGAAAATATTTTTGAAATAGAACATATTTATGCAAAAAAGAGACAAGAAAATGAAAAGACGCTATCAGATGATAAATTATTGGATGTTTTAGGTAATAAAGCAATTTTAGAGAAAAGAATCAATATAAGAGCATCTGATTATAGATTTGAAGATAAAAAGAAATATTATAAAGGTTTTACTAATTCAAGAAATCAGTTAAAAGAAGGAACATTAAATGAGGAATTAATAGATTTAGCTAATAACAATAAATCAGATTTTACAGAAGAAGATATAATTAAACGTAATAAAGAAATTATCAATAATTTTATAAAATATCTCGATGATAACAAGTTAATAAAATAAAGACTAATAAAAAGCAAAGTATAAATGTATAAAATACATGATTATTTTGCTTTTTTTATAATCAGAGACATGTTACGACAAAATTTTCAAATAGTAAGTGCCATATTAGATGTTAAATTATCGATAAAGATATGCAATAGGAAGGAAGCATATGTTTACAAATAGGGAATTAGCTATAATGATATAGGCCAATGTGTTTATGTTGTATTGTTTATTAAAGCCAGAGGTAAGACAAGGGTTTAAGAATGTAATAAAAGCAATATTTAACAAAAAATTAATGATGCTATATATTATTATATATACATATATGGTATTTTGTATATATATTCTTTATAATTTAAGATACAGATAGATATATAGAAATTAGAAAATTGGCATCAATATTTTATATCAGTAAATAGAAAAGATGAAATATATTGTAATCGACCAATAAAAGGAACAGAAAAAACTTGTAAAGATGTTGGAGCAATGAATAGACATAAAGAAAAAGCAGGAGATATACCAGGAGAAAAAGAATATTGGAGAGTATATAAAAGG
>CAJMJN010000004.1 GCA_905213875.1 uncultured Clostridium sp. | reverse complement strand
TATCCTTTTTGGTTTGCTTGGAATATTGAACCGCTTATTTTTCAATAAAATAAATTTTCAAAACATATAAATTACAAGTTATAGTTAGTTTTGAAAAATAAAAATAAGAGAGAAATGTATAATTTTAGTTTCTCTCTTATTTTATTTTTTTATAAGATCTTTTAAGTTATTAAAGTCTACATCTAAAATGTTAAGTATAATGATTAATTCAAAATCTTTTAAAATTACCTTGCCATTTATAATTTTATATAAATGCCATCTATCAATATTAATTCCATTTAATTGTAGTTTTCTACATAAATCTTCTTTAGTCATATTTTTTTCTCGAAGAATTCTTTCAATAAACTCTCCCGAAACATTTGATTTTCCTTCATACTTTCTCACAACAAAATCTCCTAAATATTACAATTATATTGATTTTATTACAAATTTTATGTTATAATGTGGTTAAGTTGACCAAAAATATTTTTGACATAGTATAAAAAAATATACATATTTAGTAAAAATATGTGTATATGGTTGAAAACTAAATTGTTTAAAAGAATTTTATAGAAAGAGGTGGCATGAAGATGATGTCTTTTCAATTGTTGGAACATTGGAATACTATGACAAATGAAGAAATTTATAAAGAAACATTAATAATTTTTATTCTTATGATAATATTGGTATTAATTGCATACATAAGTGATAATTTAAAGAAAAAATATGAAGATAAAATATCAAAATCAAATAATAAAATTTTGAAATTCATTTTTAAATATGTATTATAACCATAAAAATAAATAAAGATTGTGAGGAAAAGAAAATGAGTATTGAGCAAATTATAAATAAGGCAAAAAAAATAAGAGGAGAAAATAGTTTAGAAATTTTAAAAGATGAAAAAGAAATACTAGAAAAACTTAATGAAATTGAAGAAAATACTACTAATGAAAATAAGGAATTTAATGAAAAAATATTAATAGAGATTGAATCATATTTAAAAATAAAAGAAAATACTCAAATGCAAATTGAAGATTACAAATTTTTGAAAGCAATTGCAGAAGAATTAAGAAGACAAGAAGTAAGAAGAACAGATATAAGTATGCCACCATTATTTGTGATAAAAAATAGCCAAGGACAAGAAATGTTCTTTATAACACGAAAAGCATTAAATGAATATATTGAATGTAATAAAAAAAGTTTATCAGAAAATAAAACTATAATAGAAATTCCAAGTAACAATAGTTACGAATTAGAAAAGTTAATAGAAATTATAAAAAGAAATTTTTAATAAAAATGTTAAAATGTGGTAAAAAATGTTGCTTTATGTTATAATTTAAGAAAAAAGAAAAGGAATATAGTTATGGGATTTAAAGAAGAAAATGAAATTACAGTAAGAGTACAATGTTCTGAAGTTGAGCTAAAGAAAATATTAGCTAAAGATAAATTTATCTTAAATAATGAATATTATGCAAAAGATATTTTTATGATACCCAAAGATATAGATATATTTAAAGTCACAACAAGAGAGAGTTTAAGCAGAGCAATTATATTAAGGGAATTTCAAGGGATTTCAAGTAACAAACATAAAATGAAAATTACTTTTAAACATAAGAAAATTAATGAAAAAGGAGAAATTCTGCAACAGGATGCTATAAATTGTGAAGTGTTAAATATTCAAGATGCGAAAAATATATTTGATTGCATAGGATATAAGGAAATCATGACCATAAAAGAAAAACACTTCTCATATTATAAAGGAGACTTTAAAATTATAGTAAAAATACTGTCTGAAAATAATATCTTAATTGAGGCAGAAACTAACAAGGAATATAGGACAGTAGAAAAATTAAAGAAAGAGATAAATAATACAAACATTCCATTTGATAATTCCAATTATTTTGTAAAAAAAGCAGAAGAAGAATTAGAAAAAATAAAGAACGGAGAATTTTAATGAGTGAATACTGGGATGTTTACGATAAATTTAGAAATAGAACAAATAAGACAATACAAAGAGATAGTGATGAACGACTAAAAAATGGAGAATATCACATTGTTGTTACTGGAATTGTTGAAAATTCTAATAAACAAATTTTAATAACTAGAAGAAATAAAAACAAAAAGTTATATCCAGGATTATGGGAATGCACAGGAGGCTCTGCAAAAGCAGGAGAAAGTTCCATAGATGCTACAATAAGAGAAATAAAAGAAGAAATTGGAATTGACTTTACACAAGAAGAAGGAAAATTTTTAGGGACAATACAGCAAAAAAATTATTTTAGGGATGTATGGAAATTTAAAAGAGATATAGCAAAAAGAGATATTTGTTATAATGATGGAGAAGTAATTGAGTCAAAATGGATTTCACTAGATGAATATGTTTGTTTATATAATAAAGGAGAAATAGCACCGTCAGGCGATTTTGTTATAAAAATGTTAAAAGAAAAAGAATTGGAGGAAGAAAGATAATGGGAATTCAAAAATCTAATTTAAATGAGCAGATTATAAAGGATTTGATAAATAAAAATTATGGCATAGAAATAATGGATATTGAAAAAATAAATAGAGGCACAGCAAATATATTTAAAATCAAATCCAATGACAAAGTATATATTTTAAAGGAATTTAGCCAAGGAAGAACAGAAGAATCAGTAATAAAAGAAACCAATATAATTAACTTTTTAAAAGGAAGAGGAATAAATGTTCCTGTTTATATAAAATCAAGACAAAATAGTTTTTATATTAAGTTTGAAAATAGAATAATAATTTTACAAGAGTGTATAGATGGATATACAATGGAAAATAATACAGGTGATTATCAAAAGACAATTGAGAGTGCAAAAATATTAGGAAAAATGACAAAAGAATTGAAGGATTACGAAGGTTTAGAGGAAGATGGAATAATAGAAAAATGGTTTTCAAAAGAAAGTTTAGAAAATGGAATAATAAAAATGGAAGATTTAATAAATAAATTAAATCTAGATAATCCATATAGAGAAAAATTTGAAAAAGATCTACAAGACAAAATAAATATGTCAAAGGATTTGCTAAACAATTTTGATTTTGAAATAATTAAAAAGATGACAATAATGAATAGCCATGGAGATTATAGTGTTCAACAATTAATTTATAATGACAATAGTAAGACAACTGTAATTGATTTTGAAACAGCAAAAAAACTACCAATAATTTGGGAAGTATTGAGATCATATAGTTATATTGATGAAGAAGCAAAAAATGGAGAGTTAAATATAGATACATTAGTTGAATATGTTAAAGAATTTGCAAAATATGTGCAATTAAATGAGTATGATTTAAAATATGCAGCACAATTATATTTAATTCAAATTGTAAGTAGCCCATTTGGTTATAAGCAATATAATGATGATTACGAAAAAAAAGGCTTACTAGAATTTGCATTGTTTAGAACTAATTTGTGTAGATATTTATATAACAATTCAAAAGAAATAAGTACAAGATTACAGAAAGAAGTTAATGGTTATACTAAAGTATAATAAAGTAAACCACAAAGGATACAAATAAATAGCTTGTAGAGTTTTTTATTTGTATCTTTTTTTAGAAAGAGGACTATAAATGAAAAAATATGATTTACATATACATTCAAAATTTTCAGATGGTGATTATTCTGTAGAAGAAATTGTATCAAAAGTAAGACAGTGTGGAATAGATATATTTTCAATTACAGACCATGATAATATAGAAAGCATAAAAGCAATGGAAAATGTAGATAAAAGAGGATTAGTATATATTCCTGGTGTTGAAATATCTTGTGAAAAAAATGATTATAAAATGCATATATTAGGTTATAACATTGATGTTAATAATACGGAATTAGTACAATTACTTCAGAATATGAAAATGAGAAAAAATTTAAGAAATTTAGAGATAATACAACAGTTGAAAGAAAAATTTGGAATTATTATATCGAAAGATGAAACTGAAAAACTATTAACAGCTAAAAATTTTGTTGGACAAACTACGATAGCAAGATTGTTGACTAAAGGGGGAATTATTCCAAATACTCAATATGCATTTGACCATTATTTTAAATATATGGACTTAAAGACACCTGCAACTGCACCTTTAGAACAAGCAATTAATACAATACATTTGGCAGGAGGATATGCTGTTTTGGCACATCCAATTTCATTAGAAAGAACATATGGAGTTAATATAGAGGATATATTTGGAATGTTTAAAAATGCTGGAATAGATGGAATAGAAATATTTAATTCTAAACATACATTAAGTGATATAAAGAGATATTTAAAGTTAGCCAAAAGAGAAAATATACTAATAAGTGGTGGCTCAGACTTTCATGGGGAAATAATGAAACCTAATGTTAAATTAGGTGGATTATCAAAAGACGGAACTGAAAAGGAACATCATTATAAAATGACAATATTATCTAAATGCATAGAAAAGAACAGAATTAAAGATGTTTATGATGGAGATGAAATTGAAATATGAAAAATATAGAATGCAATTTGCCTGATATTAATTTTAATATTAAGGTAGATGAGAAAAATTATGAAAAGGTTATAAAGAAAATTAACGAATCAATAATAACCTTTGAAAAAAATACAGAAAAAACAATAACAATTGAATATATAGTAGATTCAAAAAAGTTTTTTGAAATGCTAAATTTAATAAATGATAGTATAGGTATTATTTATGATAGTTTTAAAAACCAAAAACATAAAGAAGTGAAACTAAATAATGAGTATTATTATTTAGTTGATACACAAGAATACATAGGAAATAAAATTGATGAGAAAAATTACAAAATAATAGTAAAAGAAAACACAGAAACTTCAGCAAATTGGATTGTTAGAATAATAAGAGAATTATATTTAAGAGAGAAAGAAGATAAAGGATATTTCTTTATGCATGGTACTGCACTAGAAATACATAATAAAGGAATTATGATATTAGGGACAAGTGGAAGTGGAAAAACAACTTTAGCAGTTAAATTATTAGAATTGAATGAAATAAAAGGATTTCTTTCAAATGATAGAGTGTTTGTAAATGAAAATTTACAAATGGATTATTTTCCACAAGCTGTTACTTATGCAATGGGAACGGTAAAAAATAATAATAGATTAAATCAGTATTTTATAGATAATAAAATACTAGAAAGAAGAAAAAAACTTAATTATGAAGAAGCTGAAAATAACATTGATTGTAATACTCCATTAACTGATGTTGCAAAAGTTTTTGATTATACAGAAATGAAAGCAAGAACAAAACTTGATTATATAATATATCCAAGATTTGATATAAATACAAAAGAATTAGAAGTTTTAGAAATGTCAGAAGTTGAAGAAAAAAAATTGTTAGAAATAACTAATTTTACACCAAATGATACAGAATCTTTACGAAAGCCCTGGATAAGAAAAAGAAAAACAAGTGAAAAAATAATTTTAGATTGCAAAAGTAGATTAAATGAAAAAATAATGAAAGAGGTGAAAATAAAAAAAATAAAATATGGTGTAAATACTAAGGTAGAAGAAATTTTAAAAATGTTAGAGGAGGAATAAAATATGAGATTGGCAGTAGTTGCAGATGAAATAGGAACATCTATTGAAGAACAAATAGATAGTTTAAAAAAAGCAAATATTTCAAATATTGAATTAAGAAAAATTGATGATAAGTATTTGTGGGAATTTTCAAAAGAGGAGTTAATAAATTTTAAGAAAATTTTGGATAGAGAAAATATAAAAGTTATAACATTAGATAGCCCAGTTGGAAAGAAACCGATACCATATGAAAGAAAAATGGAATTATTTGATATTTATTTAGATATTTGTGACATATTTGAGAGTGAGTATATAAGAATATTTTCTAATTTAGGTAGAAATATTGATGAAAACGAAATAAAAGAAAATTTAAAGAGATTATGTGAAAAGGCTGAAAAAAGAAATATAAAATTGCTAATGGAAAATGAAAGAAAAACTTATGCTGAAAGTCCTGTTGATTGTTTTAATCTAATGCAAGAAGAAAAAAACATAAATATAATATTTGATTTATCAAATGCTTTTCTTGAGGGATATAATGTGTTTGAAGAATATGAAAAATCAAAAAATAGAATAACTTATATACATTTGAGGGATTTTGATAATAAGACCAATAAATATGCTCATTTAGGAGAAGGTGATATAGGAATTGAAAAATTTATGGAAATTATAAAAAGAGATAACTTTGATGGTGTTATTTCAATTGAAACACATTTACCTATGAATGAGAGTGGAGAGACTAAACAGGAATTATTTTTGAAATCTATAAATTTATTTTATAGTATTTTAGAAAAATTAAAAATAAAAATTTAATAATATGAGGAGATATAAAATGGAAAGAGTTTATTATGATATAGCTGATAATTTTGTAAAGGACTTAGAAAAAAATTTGAATAAAAGTATTGAAATAAATGAGAAAGAAAATAAGATAAAAATAGAAAATGAAATCATTAAATATGAAGAAAAAGATATTGGAGTTAGAAGTTTTTCTGTTCCATATTTTGTTGAAAACCAAACAATTATTAATTATGATGGAAATGATAAAGAATTAACAAATAAAATAGAAGATATTTGTACTGCATATACAGATAGAGAAATAGAAGCAATAGAAGAAACAATGCCAATTTTAAAAAAATATTCAGAAGAAAGAAAGAAAAATCTCGAAGGAGTAGCAATTATATGGAGAGATCATTTCTTAGAAGAAAATGTTGGATTGTTAACTTCAATGGTAAGAATGGGAGTAAAACCAGAAGATGTACTTGCAATAGATAAAGGAGATAGTACAAAACATAGACAAGAAATTACGGCAACATTTAAAAAATTAGGATATCAAGTTGATGTCTTGGATAATACAGCTGTTGCAAATGATATTCTTATAGAAGATGGAAAAAGGTTAATAAGAGAATTTATTGACAAAAGAAAAGATAAAAAAATTGTTATTTTAGATGATGGAGCGATAGTATCAAGAATATTAACATTGCACAATTATGAAAATGTCGAGGCATTTGTTGAATTAACTGTAACTGGATTAAAAAGAATAGGTGAATTAAAGGAAAATGAATTACCTTATCCAGTATTAAATGTTGCAAAATCAAAATTAAAAAGGTTTATTACATATAAGGAGATAGCAAATACAATTTTTACACGAAGCATTGAATTATTAGCAGGTGAAAAATTAGTTGGAAGAACTGTAATACAATTAGGATATGGTGATTTGGGAGAAGTTTTAGCAGATAGATACAGTCAATATGGTGCAAGAATTATAGTAATCGAACCAGATGTAATGAAATGTATAGAGGCAGCAGAAAAAGGATTTACAACATTTAGAACATTAGAAGAAGCAGTAAAATACGATAAACCATTCCTTATTGTGGGAGCAAGTGGATACAATAGTATTAGTAAAGAAGTTATAGAACAATTAGAAGATGGAACATTTATTACATCAGGAGCAACAGCAGACCTTAATATATTTAAAGAATATGAGAAAGAAGGATGTAAATATAAGGCAATTCCTAAATATGGTACACAATATGAAATTAATGGTAAAAAGATAACGGTATTAGGAAATGGTAGGTCAGTAAATCTATTTGATTCTGAAGCTATTCCAAATAGATCAAATGATATATTTAAAGCGAGTCAATTGGTTGTTACAGATAAAATAATAAATGGAAAAGATGATTTAAGAAATCAAGTAGAATTAGATATAGTAGATAAGTGGATTGATGAATCAAATATTCTTGAAGAATATTATAATCTTTATTTCAAGAGAAAGTAGGAAAAATTATGGAAGATATGCATATGCATTTAAAAAAAGGTGTAACAGATATATCAATTATGCAAAAGTATGTAGAGAAATGTAAGGAGATGAAATTAAATAGAGTTTTATTTTTAGATCATGGAAATAGGATGTCTCCAAAACATACCCCTGTTTTAAATGAAAACAAAGTTATTGATAAATTTTTTGAAAACATAAAAATTGTAAAAGAAAATAATCCTGATATAGAAATTAATGCAGGTATAGAAAGTGATTTTTCGTATGATGAAGAATTTAAAGAAAAAGAAATTAAAATATTAAAAAGTTATCCATTCGATTATATTATAGGCTCAGTACATGGAATGGAAAAAGTAAATTACATAGATTATCTACAAGCAAATATAGATATGATAAAAACTTATCCAATTAATATTGTAGGACATTTAAAATTAAGAAAAGAGTATGAACAATATAAAGAAAAAATTGAAGAAATAGTAAAATTAGCAACTGAAAAAAATTTGATGTTTGATATTAATACAAGTGATCGTTCTAGATGGAATATACAACAATTAGAATATATGTTGAATTTATTTAAAAAATATGGAACAAGATATACAGTAGGAAGTGATGCACATAGCATTGATGAAATAGGCTATCATATTAAAGAAGAATATATAAAAATCAATAAAATATTAAATCAAACCGAAAAAGATATTGAATACACTGTGGTTTCAAGAGGAACTGAAAAAGCAGGTAGCAAAGGTTATATAGGTATAACAAAAATAGAAAATAATAAAAGACTATTGGTATTAGCAAAACATTTTGACAAATATATTGATACATATAAAGATTCATTTGAAATTTCAGCTAAATATTCTATTGAGAATATAGCAATATCAAGATTTGAATTAATGGGAGCAATAACAATAAAACCTATATTAAATATAATAAAAGATAATATTTTAATAATAGGACTAGGGAATATAGGTTTTACAGCAATGTTGTATTTATTAGAAAATAATTATAAAAATATATCAATAATAACAAATAAAATTGAAAAATATCAGACAGAAGCAATTAATAGATTAAATAAGGAATATAACTCAAATATAAAATTTGTTGATGACTATGATTTTGATTATGATACATATATAGAAGCAACAGGATGCAGTGAAGTTATTAAGAGTATAGTTGAAACAGCACCTAATTTATCTAAAATTATTTTATTAGGTGTTCCAAGAGAAGAAAAATATTTAATTAATCCATTAGATATTAATAGGAAAAATTTGATGTTTATAGGTGGTCATGAATTAAATGGACATACTATAGAAGAAAGAAGAAAAATTTTTGAAGAATTATTGAAAATAAATAGTAAAAAAGATCTGATATCATTTGTTAATGTATACCATGTCCAAGAGGATATTATAGAAAAAATATTAGAGCATAAGGAAAATTTTATAGAGGTAATAAAATATGATTTATAAAATAAAAGATGAATATTTAGAAGTAATAAACTATTGTAATGAATATGATGAATATATTTTTAAAAGATTCAGTCAATTTGAGATTGTTACCAATAAAGAAATCAATAATTATTTGAGATTTAATGAAACATCAGTTGAAATAAATATAAATGGTGATTATAAAATATTAAAAAATAGAATAGTAAAAACAGATATATATCCTATTATTAATAATGTAATTGCATATATAATAAATGACAAAAGTAATATGTTTGTACATTCATTGGTAGTTAGTAAAGGGAACGATGGAATATTAATTATTGGAGAATTTGGACAAGGAAAATCAACATTTGCAAAAGAGTTTGTAAATAATGGATATGAAATCAATTCAACGGATCAAACATGGCTAAAGTTTAAAGAAAATGATTTGTATCAAGAATTAGGCTCAAGTTTTGATATAGAAAATGGGAAAATAAAAACTTTGGAAACAAAACAATATAAAAAAGAAATAAAAATTAATAAAATAATTAGAATAGTAGGCTTATGCGATGAAGGAAAAACACAAATAGATATTAATAATAACAAATACTATATAGTAAAAAATATAGCACCTTTTTGTTATTGGAACTATATGATGCCTTTATTTACAGATAATGTAGAACTATATAATACAAATACTTTTGTGAAAAGTTTTTTGAGTAAAATTGATGAAAGTAAAATATTTAATTTTGAAGTCAGGGGAGATAAAAGAGAAATAATAAAAAAATTAGAGGAGATATAGGAATGATTGAAAAAACAACTTTTTCTAAAAAAGAATTACAAATAGAACTGAACAAAAAGTATGGGATAAAGGTTGAAAAAATAGAAAAAATAAATAAAGGAACAGCAAATATATTTAAAATTATATCAAATAATGAAAAATTTATAGTAAAAGAATTTCAGTCAAAATATTCAAAAGAAAATGTTTTAAAAGAAATAAATTCAATAGAATATTTAAGAAAAAATTCGCAAGTTCCATTGCCAATATATTTAAAAAATAATAACAATGAATTATATTTTGTACATAAAGGAAAAGTGATAGTGGTTCAAAAATTTGTAGAAGGACAAGTTTTTGAAAAAAACAAAGGAAATCATGAACAAATATTGGAATCAGCAAGATATTTAGGGTTAATTATAGAAGGATTTAAAAATTATAAGATAGATGATAATGTTAACATACTAGATTGGTATTCAAACGAAGAATTTGAAAAAGCAAATAAAAAATATGATGAAATATTATCTAAATTGGATAATTCAAAAATTTCAGAAAAAATAAAAATGGATATTATTTTTAAAAAAGAATTATTAGTTAAATTAAGTAAAACTATAAATGCAGAAGATATAAAGAATATAACTCATAAAGTATCACATGGCGATTATAGTAGTTTACAATTTATTTATGATAATGAGGATAAAATAAGAGTTATATTAGATTTTATTAAAACAAAAAGATTACCAATTGTTTGGGAGATTGCTAGATCTTATAGTTATATAGATAAAGATGCTAAAGATGGAAAAATAGATGTTGATAATTTAGTTGAATATACAAAAAAAGTAGCAGAATTTACTGAATTAAATGAATATGATTTTAAATATTTACCATATGTATATTTGATACAATTAGCAAGAAGTACATTTGGATATAGTGAATATTTTAAAAATATAGAAAATAAAGATGAATATTTGGAGTTTGCTTTTTATAGGACTAATATTTGTAGAGATTTATATAAAAAAGCAGATGAAATATCAAAAAAGTTATTAGAGTAAAAAAGGAGTAAAAAATGAAAGATATAATTATTGTAGGAACAGGAAAAGCAGGTTTTTTGCATTATTATTCATATAAAAAGTTTGAAAAAATAGGAAGAATTTATTTTGTAGATATTGATGGTAAAATAAAAAATGAAAATATAAAAGATTCAAAAGTATATTCTAGTATAGAAAGCACAATAAAAAAAGAAAAACTAGATGTTAACAATATTATTGTTGATATATGTACTCCTAAAAGTGTATTTTTAGATATTATAATGGAATGTAAACAATTAAATATTAGAGATATATTGGTCGAAAAACCATTTATTGTAAATAAGGAGTTTTTTGAAGAAAATGACGATTTAAATATCGCAATGGTGCATAATTATGAGTATTCAAAAATTGTTATGAAAATTAAAGAATATATAGTTCAAAAAGAATTAAAACCAGTTATTATTTATACAAATTTTTCTAAAAACAGGACAGAAGAAAGCTTCAATGGTAGGGGAATGTACAAAAAAGTCACAAGAAATATAGAACATGATATACCACATCAAGTATATATTTCACAGTTTCTGCTAGATAATCCTAAAGATACTCAAGTGCTACTTGAAGAAGAAAAAGCCATGGAAAGAGGAAATAGAATACTAGAAAAACATGGCTATAGTAAAATTTTTACAAAGAAAAATGATGTTTATGTAATTCATGAGAGTGATTTTGCAACGAATACCAAAATTAGGGAAGTAATTGTTATATGTGAAAATAACATTGTTATTAAAGGAGAATTTTTGTTTTATGATAAAGATTTGAATAAATTAAAAGATGGAAATGTTTCTATTATTCAAAACAATAAAGTAATACATAGTGAAAAAATTGATTTTGATGATAATATGTATGAGTGTTTATTAGATATATATAGATACTTTAATACAGATGTAATATCACAAAAATATAAAGATGAAATAAAAGACTTTTCAAATGAAATGAATTTATATTTATAAAATTGGAGGAACTTATTTAATATGAAAAATGTTTTAATAATAGGAGTAGCAAGAGCGGGAAAAACAACATTAGGGAATATGATTAAAGATGAATTTAATCAGTATAATATAATTCATGCAGATTCAATTATATGGGGAATAATAAGAGGAACAGGTAGAGAGGAATATTATACTAAAAACATAAAAGCAAGAAAAGAATTAGTACATAGTGATAAATTTCAAAGGATTATATTAGAAATTTATAAATCTTCCATAAAGCAAGATACTAAAAATTATGGAACTATTCTTGAAAGTGGACAACTAGAGCCTAAATATGCAAAAGAACTACTTGACATGGGAAATTTAATTTGTGTTTGTTTAGGACATGGAGATCTTGACAAACAAGGAATTATGCAATTATGTAGAGAATATGATACAGAAAAAGATTGGACATATGGAATATCAGATGAGAATTTATCAACAAATGCTGACAAATGGAATGAGAAGAATCAATTATTAAAGAAAGAATGCCCTAAATATGGGATAGAGTATATAGATACATCTAAAAATAGAAAACAAGTATTAAATCAAATATTGAAAAGAATAGATGAGAGAGTTGATATAAAGGAAAGTGAAGAATGTGAACGATAAAATAAAAGTGTATTTAATTACTGGAGTTGCAGGATTTATTGGAGCAAATCTTGCAAAAAGAATATTAAATTTGAAAAATGAAAAGATACATATAATAGGTATTGATAATTTAAATGATTATTATGATGTAAAATTAAAAGAATATAGACTATCAGAATTACAAAAATTTGATAAATTTGAATTTATTAAATGTGATATAGCGAATAAAGAAAAAATAGGACAGATATTTGAAAAATATAAGCCAGATATTGTTGTAAATTTGGCAGCACAGGCAGGAGTTAGATATAGTATAACTAATCCTGATGAATATATACAATCAAATATTATAGGATTTTATAATATATTAGAATGTTGCAGAAAATATGAAATAGAACATTTAGTATATGCATCAAGTTCATCTGTTTATGGAGTAAATAAAAAAATACCGTATTCTACAGATGATAAAACAGATATGCCTGTATCATTATATGCAGCAACAAAAAAGTCTAATGAACTTTTAGCATATAGCTATTCAAAATTATATAATATTCCAACAACAGGTTTGAGATTTTTTACAGTATATGGACCAGCAGGTAGACCTGATATGGCATATTTTAAATTCACAAATAAACTATTAAATGGTGAAAAAATTCAAATATATAATTATGGAAAATGTGAACGAGATTTTACTTACATAGATGATATAGTAGAAGGAATAATAAGAACAATAAATAAGATTCCAATAAAAAAGAACGGAGAAGATGGATTACCAATACCTCCATATAAAATATATAATATTGGAAAAGGTCAACCTGAAAATTTATTGGATTTTATTAATATATTACAAGAAGAATTAATTGAGGCAAAAGTTTTACCCCAAAATTATGATTTTGAAATTCATAAGGAATTAGTGGCGATGCAACCCGGGGATGTACCTATAACTTATGCAGATACAAAGCAAATGGAAGATGATATGAATTTTAAACCAAGTACATCATTAAGAGAAGGATTAAAAAAATTTGCTAAATGGTATAAAGATTATTATATGCAATAGAGGTGAATAATATGAAAATTGCAATAGCAGGAGTAGGATATGTTGGATTATCTTTGGCTACATTGTTAAGTCAATATAATGAAGTTGTGGCATTAGATATTATAGAAGATAAAGTGGATAAAATAAATAGTAAAATAAGTCCTATTGAAGATAAATATATAGAAAAATATCTAAGAACGAAGAAATTAAATTTAAGAGCAACATTAGATTATAAAGATGCTTTTTGTAACGCAGATTTCATTATAATTTGTATGCCAACAAATTATGATGAAAAAAATAATTTTTTTGATACTTCTCTGGTAGAAGAAATTATAGAAAAAATAAAAAATATGAAAATATCAACAACAATAATAATTAAATCTACTGTTCCAGTAGGATTTACAGAAAAAATGAAAAGAAAGCATAACATGAATAATATTATATTTTCACCAGAGTTCTTAAGAGAAGGAAAAGCATTATATGATAATTTATACCCATCTAGAATTATTTTGGGAGATAAAAATGAACAAGCGAAAAAGTTTGCAGAGTTATTGAAAAAAGCTTCATTAAAAAAAGATGTAGCAATAAAATTTATGAAATCAACAGAAGCAGAAGCTGTAAAATTATTTTCTAATACATACTTGGCATTAAGAATTGCATATTTTAATGAATTAGATACATATGCAGAAATAAAAGGCTTGAATACAAAAAATTTAATAGAAGGTGTATGCATGGATCAAAGAATAGGGGATTTTTACAATAATCCATCTTTTGGATATGGTGGATATTGTTTACCTAAAGATACCAAGCAACTAAAAGCTAATTACAAAGATGTACCTGAAAATCTTATTACTGCGATTGTGAATAGTAATGCTACAAGAAAACAACATATTGTAAAAGAAATATTAAGCAAAGAGCCTAAAATTATTGGCATATATAAATTATCAATGAAAAAAGATTCAGACAATTTTAGGACAAGTGCTATATTTGACATAATAGATATGCTTATAGAAAAGAACAAAAACATAATAATATATGAGCCACAATATGAAAATGAAAATTATAAAAATTGTAAAATAGTAAGGGATATAAAATCATTTAAAGAAAATAGTTCGATTATAATTGCCAATAGAATAGAAGATGAATTAGCTGATGTAATGGATAAGGTTTATACAAGAGATATTTATTTTAGAGATTGATTTTTTAGATATAGAATCGAGGTTTTGATATGAACACAATAGTTTATTTAATTAGGCACTCGGAAAAATTAGATATGAAATATATTGATAGATACTATGATGATGAGAATTATCAAATAACTAGAGAAAAAAGAATACTAAGTGCAGAAGGAGAAAGAAAGGCAAACATATTAAGTAAACAAAAGGAATTTGATAAAGTAGATGTGATATATTCAAGTAGTTATGTTAGGACAATACAAACTGCAAAGTATTTAGCAGAAAGGTTGGATAAAAAAATTCATGTTAATAGAAATTTAAATGAGAGAAAATATGGGAATCCTAAATATGCAGAAGATATAACTTTGAAACAATATTATGATGAAAAAATCAAAAATGTAGAGGGAGAAAGCAGAAAAGAAGTTACTGACAGAATGTATAAAACTTTTATGCATATAATTAATGAAAATAAAGGTAAGACAATTGCAATTTTTTCTCATGGTGCTTCTATAATATTTTTACTTATGAAATGGTGCGAACTGATAAATATTGATAACGAAAAAAGAAAGTGTTTAAAATTTAAAGATAAAGTAATTATTAATAAACAAATTGAAGCACCAGAAGTTTTTAAAATAATAATTAATGAGAAACAAAATATTAATGATATAGAAAATCTGATGTTTAAATATTAATTTATAATATATTAAAGAGCCAACTTTTGAAGTGGCTCTTTTCTTAAGTATTTAAAAATTTGTTTAAGATATTTTTAAGTTCTTCATATTTTATTGGCTTTTCTAAATAATCATCAAAACCAATAGTATTTACAAAGTATTCTCTTGCATCATGTGATATAGTATGAATAATAACTGGGGTTTTAAAACCGTTAATGTTTTTTAATTTATGTAATAATTCAGGACCAGTATAGCCTTTTTGATAAATATTGTTTGTAAAAATAATATCATATGTACAACCATTTTTTATTCTGTCATATATATCAATACCTGTAGTAACAATATCTGCCGAAATTCCAAAATTCATTAACATTGTACGAGTTAATTTAGAAGAAAAATTATCATAATTACCAATTAAGGCTTTTTTACCTTCAAATTTTCCGTTATATTCTTCTGGAATTTCAGAGAATTTAAAAGGATTTGACTTTAAAGATTCAAATTCTTTTTCTTCTAATATTTGTGCTGAATTTTTTAGCCTTGTAATTTCATTATTAAGAAAAGAAATCTTACTTTCCTTTTGTGAAATAGTGTTATTTAGTTTAGCTAATTTATTATTATAGGTATTTATCTTATAAAATAATATGATTATAAGCACAAAAAATACAATACTAAGACCAATAAAAAAATACAACATTTTTTATGAATTCCTTTCTATAAATTTTAATAAAAATACTGGGATTTTTAAAGTATTTTATTATAATAGAAAAATGTTTGGGCTATATACTTCATTGTGAATATTGCTACAAAATTATACCATACTAAAAAGAATGGTATTAGAAAGTGTGGTGATATATAATGAAGTTAATAGATATTTTTCGCAAAAATGTAAAGTATTATAGATTTATGCAAGACTACTCACAAGAAAAGTTAGGAGAGTTGTCTGGTTTAAGTACACATTATATATCAGATATTGAACAAGGAAAATACAGTCCATCAATTCCTACTATTGAAAATATAGCAAAAGCACTTGATGTAGATCCTTATTTGCTTTTTATTGCCAATCCAAAAGCAAATAAACTAGAGCCAAGAGTCGATATTCATCGAAAAAAGTAATTGCTATAAGTATATAGTAATACTTTTTTACAAATAATCAATACAATCGACAAAACTTGTCAAAAATCGCCACTTTTTTATTACTATTCAGTATTATACCATAAAAACACTAAATGGGACAAATAAGTTACATATTTTTTATCTAATTTATGGAAAAATAAGTTTGTTAAGAGGTGTTTTAAATGGAGAATAACGAAAAGTTAAAGGCATTATTATCAAAAGATTATATGCCTATTATATACAAAAATATAAAAAAGTATAGAAAAGAAAGTGGAATGTCATTAATGGAAGTAGCAGAAATATTGGATATGTCCCACGATTATTTAAGAAGAATTGAATCACTAAATGATGAAGTAAAAACATGCTCATTAAAATTGTTGATTAAATTTAGTATTTTATTTGATAAAAAGTTAGATGACTTTTTAAAAGAGGAAGAGTAGGTTAGCGTAGTGCTAATCTTTTTTGTTTTATAAAAAGCAATATATTAAGGGAATAAAGGAGAAAAGAGACTGGTTAAAACTTTACAAAATTTACATAATATGTTATAATTTAAGAGTGATACTGTAAAGGAGATATATTAAGTTGAGTAATGAAATAACAGTCAAATTAAAATGTACTGTAGAAGAAATATGCAAAATATTAGAAAGCAAAGGATTTCAATTTGTAGAAAGATATTTACTGGACGATATTTATTATATACCGAATACAATTAATATAAAGAATATGTCAGAACGAGATATATTAAGTAAAGCAATAATTTTACGAAATGTTGAAGGATACATTCCAAACAAATATAGAGAAAGTAAACTAACATATAAGAAAAAAGAAATTGATCAAGAAGGAAATATAGTAAAACAAAGTAAAGTTGATTGTAAAATTATAGATTCAAATGATGGAAAAAAATTTTTAGAAGCAATTGATTATAAAGCAATTATGCAAATTAAGGAAATGGATTATCTTTATAAGAAAAATGAGTTGCAAATATGTATAAAAGATGTACTAAATGGTGATAAGCTAATTGAGATTGAAGAAAATGAACAATTAGATACAATAGATAAAATAAAACAAGAGTTGGAAAGATTAAATCTTCCAGTAGATACAAATGATTATTTTATAAAGAAAGCTGAAATAGAATTAAGAAAAATTTTATAGGAGTGTGATTGTATGTCAAATGTAAATTTGAACTTATATAGAATATTTTGTAAAGTTGCTCAATCCAAAAGTTATTCAGAGGCAGCAGAGAAATTAGGATTATCAGTTCCAAATGTTAGTACACAAATATCAAATTTAGAAGAACAATTAAATTTAAAACTATTTAATAGGGAAAACAAAGGAGTAACTCTAACAGAAAATGGCAAAGAATTATATGAAATAGTAAATAAATCAATATCAGGATTTGACTTTGCAGAAAAATTAGCAAAGGATAAGAATGATATATCAAGTGGCTGCATAAAAATAGGATGCCCATCACATTTTACAAGTTATTTACTAATGGAAAAAATAGAAAAAGTTAAGAGGGATTATCCAGATCTTAATATAAAAATAATATGTGAAGTTGATATAAACAAAATGATGAGTTTGTTGCAAAATCATGAAATTGATTTTGCAATAATAGATACAGAGATTGAAAATAGCAATATTGAAATAGAAGAATTATTAAAAATTAATAATATATTTGTTTCAAAAGCACCATTGAAAATTGCAGATATAAAAGAAATTGAAAAATTGAATTGTATTTTAAACCTTGAAAATACAAAAGCAACAAAACGATTAAAGGAACTTTTAAAAGAATACAATGTTAATATTAATGCTGATATAATGTGTGATGCAACCGAAGTAAGAGTTGAAGCAGTTAAGAAAAATATGGGAATTGCATATGTTATAAAAGAGGCTGTAAAGAATGAATTAAATAATAAAGAATTATATGAAGTTGAAATGCCAATAGAATTGCCTAGCCTAAAATTAAACTTAATTTATCTAAAAGGTGAATTGACAAAGGTAGATAAAAAATTCATTAAAGAATATTTAAAAAATATATAAAGTAAAAAATGTCCTAGAAATAGGATGTTTTTTGCTTTCAATGATATTTAAGGGATGTTAAAATATTAGGAATAGTTTTCCAATTGCTTTTCATATATAATATAAATGTGTAAAAAGAGATTTTATATATGAAAAGAGGATGTATATGATTAAGAAAAAAGTTTGTTGGAAAATAACAACTAAATGTAATCAAGGATGTAAATATTGTTTTGGATTTAACAATATACCAAATCTATCTTTTGAAGAAAATGAAAGAGTATTAAATCATTTAATTGCAAGTGGGATAAACCATATTACTTGGACTGGTGGAGAAGCGGTATTATATCCAAGAGTAAATGAATTAATGAGAGAATCAAAAGAAAGAGGATTATATAATAAATTAGTAACGAACGGAATTTACTTATCAAAGAACGATAACGAATATGTAGAAGATATTTTAAATACACTTGATGAAATCAATTTATCTATTGATTCAATTGAAAATGATATCAATTTAGCATTAGGTAAAGAAAATAATCATTTAGATATTATAAAAAATCTTTTAGAAAAAACTAAAAACAAGAATATAAAAGTAAGAATAAACACGGTTGTTAGCAGGCTTAATGTTGATAAATTAGATGAATTAGGAGAATTTTTAAATAACTATCAAATAGAAAAATGGAAATTTTTGAAGTTTATGCCTATTAGAGAAAGGGCAGAAAAAAATGAAAAACTATTTGAAATAGAAGAAAAAGAATTAGAAAATAGTGTAAAAAGATTAAGAAAATTTGAGAATATCAAAACTGTAGAATATAAAAAACAAAGTGAATTTGAAAAAAGTATAGTAATTGTTCCAAATGCAGATATAATTCAAACACAAAATGGAAAGGATCATTATTTTGGAAATGCTTTAAAAGAAGAAATAATAGATTTTGATAAAATATATTCAAATGGAAAAATTAGAACTTTAATTGCACATAATGATATAAATATAACAAACAAGATAGTTGATGCAATAAAAAAACTTGATTTTGTTGATATAGTTGGTACAGCAAAAGATGGAACAGAAACATATCATAAAATTGTAGATTTAAAACCAGAAATGATATTTACAAAATATGCTATGGATAATATGAACGGATTAGATCTTGTAAAATCTTCAAAAGAAAAATTAGAAAATAATATTCCTATATTCAATATGATAATAGATAATAAGGTACAAGAAAATGAAATAGATGAGATGTATGATATTATAGGAAGAAAGTTAAATTCAGTAATATCAAGTTCAGATAACATAAGTAATAGTGTAGTGGATATTATTAATCAATATAATGATTATAAAAATAATAAATAAAAAATAACAGATAAGTTTTTGATCATACTAAAACTTATCTGTTATTTTTTTGTGTTTTTCAAATAATATATGCTAATATCTAAAAATAATTTTGGGGTAACTTCTTCGCCTTTTGGAAAGAATTTATAAATTGCAAAAGGCAAATCTTCTTTATCTTTAAATTCATTTAAAGGCTTTAATGCAGTTCTAAAAGAAGAACGAATACCTTCACCGGTTGTTCCAAGTTCCTTGCCAACTGTATTAAATAAAGTGTTTAAATTGCCAAGTAAATTAGGCGAATTACAACATTTAATTAATGTTTTTCTAACACGATTTGAAGGGCTACTTTCTAATGGAATATGTAACTTTAAAAATAGCCTATCAATTTTTCTTTCTAAAGTGTAATTAGACATTTCATATATAGCTTTTAAAATATTTTTATAATCTGTAGTTTTTAAAAATATATTATATATTTTAGACCAATTTGCAAGATTTAATAATTCAGTAGTAGAGTTATAAAGTAATATGGTATTACATTTGAATTGTTCAGTATCATCTAATGAAAGCTCATTGATTACATCACTATATTTTATATTTTTAAAACTGGTGTCTAATATAAAAATGTCAGGTCTAAAATCGTAATACTGTTTCAAAACAGAAACTTCATCACTAGTAATTTTAAAATCAATATTGTTATCTTGCGTAAGGTATTGGCAAAGTTGAGAATTTTGCTCAATATTTTGAATGACTGAAAGAATCTTTACCATGATAACTTCTCCTAACAATTTTATAAATCAACAATATTATATCACTAAAATTATGTAAACACAATACAAAATGGAAGATTTTTACAAATAAAACTAAAAATATAACTGATTATGAATAATTTTAACCATTTTTCGCCGTTTATTAGCCATCTATCGCCGTTTTTACAATGAAACAACATTAAAAAGTATAATCTCCAATAGGACAAATAGTCTTTAAGAGTTAGAAAAATAATACATTAGAAGAAATAATAAAGTACAAGAGATTTTTTATTAATTAAAGATTATTTGTTAGGAGTGATAAAAATATGTAAAAGTAAATTATAAAGAATAAGAAAAAATAATTTAATATTTGTTTTTCTTTCTCTTTTAGATATTTGTCCAATTTTTAGAAATTGGAGAGATAATAAATGGAAAGAAAAAATTATTTACAAGAAGAATTATCAAAAGAAGAAAAATCATATTTAAAAAAGTTGATTATAAATGTTAGAAAAAAATACATAAAAAATAATTATGAATATTTAAACAGTAAAGAAATCAATTTGGATATTTGTGAGGATATGGAAAGTAGCAGTTTATTTGATGCTGTTCTTAATAAATGTGTCGATGAGTTAAAGTCCGCTCTTGAATTCGAGAGACTTTTTTGTGATGAAAAATTATATAATGTAGCGAAAGCATTGTCTGGAAAAGAAAAGATGGTGCTTTTTGCTTTATATAAAGAAGAAAAAAGTATAAATCAAATAGCTAAAGAAATGAATGTAGAAAGAACAACAATATGGAGAATAAGAAATAAGGCACAAGAAAAGATTACAAAAAAATTACTAGGAGGAAAAAACAATGTTTAATAACTTTAATTTAGATGATGTAGAAATATTGAAAATTTTAGATGATTATAATCCACTAATTACAAGTATGAGTAAGCTAAGGAATGGAATTGATGAAGACTTAATGCAAGAAATAAAATATATGATTTATAAAACTTTAACAAAAAATAGAAAAAAATTATAAAAATGCAACATCGAATATAAAAAATAGGACTCCTAATATTAGAAGGAGGTAACAATATGGATGAAAAAGGAAATACAAATCAAGTTACAGAAGTAAAAGATTTAAAAGAAACAAAGACTTTTAGTAAAACAAAAGATGTAATAAGCAAAAATAATTCTAAAACCGAAATAGAACTTATTACTGCTTATGCACAGTTAGCATTCCATACATTAAAAAATAGCAATACAGACATAACAGCCAAGTCTATAAAAGAAGAAGTAACAATGTTTTATGAAAAATTTGGAAATACAGAAGTAAAAAGATTAGCTAGTATAATAATGAAAGAGAAAAAGGAGAAAAAATAAAATGCTAAAATATTTAATTTTTTCTATAATCTCTTTCAGTTTAGGAATATTTGCTAGAGAGATCATAGAAATATTAGAAAGAAATAAAAGATATAAAACTGTAAAAAAATTAAGTGAGCAAAATTTTAAAAAAGCAATGGAAGATTTAGAAATTAAATAGAGTTTTAATATAAGCTCTATTAGTTTCTTCATATTTAAAATCTGTTAGCAAAAAGTTGCAGGAGGGTACTATGAATGAGAAAATTTTAAAAATGTATTTTGAAGATAAAATGAAGCAAATAGAAATTGCGAAAGAATTAAATATTTCAAAATATAAAGTTTCAAGAGTAGTGACTAAAGATTTTAGATATAAATTAGAAAAAGAAAAAAGAAAAGAAATAAACAAAAAAAAGCATAATGCTCAAACTATGCAATATATTGCTAAAAAAAGAAAGCAAAGAAAAGATGGTGATATAGCGTATGCACAATTAAGACAAATGCATATACAAGCTAGTAGAGAATTATCAGGTGGTAGAAAAACAATAAATAATAGAGCTTTTAGAAAGTGGAATTCATCTATTTATAATTATAATAAAAATACTAAATCTTATCATTTAAAGAGTGGAATCATAACAGGGTATGATGTACCCAAGAAAATATTATGGGAATAAAAAAATACAGTAATATTTAAATGATTTCTTCAATATACATTAACAGAGGTGAAGAAATTGGACAAAATATTTGATAAGATCGAAACCAAAACAATAGAAAAATTTGAAAACAGTATTAAAGAAGAATTAAGTAAATATTTGATAAATTCAGCAAATAAACAGGGGTTAATTGATGACCAGATGAAAGATTATATACTTAGAAATATATAAGGGGGCTTTCAATATGGATTTATATACAATAAGAAGAGAATTGATGTCAGGAAAAACGATATATGATTTACCACTAAGAGTTACATATTATTCAAGAGTATCAACAGAAAAGGACGAGCAAAAAAACTCGTTAGATAACCAAGAGATATATTACAAAAATAAAATCTTAGATACACCAATGTGGACATTAGTTGATGGATATAGTGATAGAGGTATAACAGGTACTTCTACAAAAAAAAGAAAAGATTTTAATGAAATGATTTCTGATGGACTTAATGATATGTATGATTTAATATTGACAAAAGAAGTGTGTAGATTTGCAAGAAATACATTAGATACATTACAATTAACTAGAAGTTTATTGGCAAAGGGAAAGGGAGTTTATTTTGAACTGGACAATATAAATACATTAGAACAAGAGGGAGAATTAAGATTAACAATAATGGCATCATTAGCACAAGACGAAAGCAGACGAATCTCAGAAAGAGTAAAGTTTGGTTTTAAAAGATCAATAGAAAAAGGACGAGTATTGGGAAATAATGCTATATGGGGTTATGAAAAAGATAATTGTAAATTAAAAATGAACGAAGATGAGGCAAAAATTGTAAAAAGAATTTATGAAATATATGCATCAGGTGATATTGGAATACGAAAAGTTGGAAAAAAACTTGAAGAAGAAGGAATATTAACAAAAAAAGGAGAAACATTTGCTTATTCTACAATAAAAAATATACTTACAAATCCGAAATATAAAGGCTTTTATTCTGGGAATAAGACAAGAGTTATAGATTTCATGACTAAACAAAGAGTAAATCTTGGAGAAGATGAAATTGTAGAATATAAAGCGACAGATGACGTTGTACCACAAATTGTTGATGAAAAAATTTGGGAAAAATGTAATGAAATCTTTAAAGAAAGAAGTGAAAGAGCTAAAAGCGAAACAACTGGTTATAATACAAAATATAAATATTCTGGAAAAATTTATTGCAAAAAAGATGGACAATGTTATTGGAGAACAATTAGTAGAGGAAGAGAATTTTGGCAATGTGCATTATATAAGAAAAAAGGTATAAGTGGATGTGCAAACAATGTTAATATATATACAGAAACATTAGATGAAGTATTAAAACGAATATTTAATGAAATGTTTATAAATAAAGAAAAATTTATAGAGAATTTATTAAATAAATGTAAAGAGTGCTTTGAAGACTGTTCTACTGAAATAGATATAACTTCACTACAAAATAAAATTGAAAGCTTGAAGAAAGAAAAGAAAAAATTGATAAAATTATATACTACAGAACTTATTGATGAAAAAGAATTTGAGGAAGAAAACAATATATATAACGAAAAAATATCAGCCTATGAAGAAGAAAAAAATAAACTTATAATGTCAAGAAATAAGGATGAAATAGATGATAAGATGCAAATAATAAAGAAAAGTTTTGAAAAGGATTTTGAATTTTTTCAAGGAATACCAGCACAATTAGTAGATGTAATTTTAGATAAAATAAAAGTAGAGAGACTGGATGATACAGGATTAGCAAATTTAGAAATAGTTTTAAAAGTTGGAATTACAATAGAATTATTATATAAAAAGAAAAAAATAATTAAGTACATAGATAAGCAAAAGATTGCTAGTTAAAAGCCCATAAGGGCTTTTTAATTTTGGAAATATCTTTCAAAATGTTGACAATAAATACAAACAGAGTTACAACACAAGCGATTAAAATAAGATTTTGGAGGTATTTCAATGGAATTATATGAAATTAGAAAAGCATTAATGTCAGGAAAAACAATATATGATTTACCTTTAAGGGTGACATATTATGCAAGAGTTTCTACAGGAAAGAATGAACAAAAAAATTCACTAATAAATCAGGATGATTATTACAAAAACAAAATTTTATCTATACCTAAATGGACATTAGTTCAAGGCTATAGTGACAGTGGAATAACAGGAACATCAATAAAGAAAAGAGAGGACTTTAATAATATGATACAGGATGGTATGGATGATAAATATGATCTGATTTTAACAAAAGAAGTATGTAGATTTGCAAGAAATACATTAGACACACTACAGTTTACTAGAAACTTATTAGCAAGAGGAAAAGGTATATATTTTGAATTAGATAATATTAATACTCTTGAACAAGAAGGAGAATTGAGATTAACACTTATGGCATCACTTGCACAGGATGAAAGTAGAAGAATTTCAGAAAGGGTAAAATTTGGATTTAATAGAGCAATAGAAAAAGGAAGAGTGCTTGGCAGTAATGTTATATGGGGATATGAAAAAGACAATTGTAAATTGAAAAAAATCGATGAAGAAGCAGAAATTGTTTCGAGAATTTTTGAATTATATTCCACAGGAAATATTGGAATAAGGAGAATTGGAAAGAAACTAGCAGAAGAGGGAAAATTAACGAGAAAAGGAGATGTTTTTGCTTATTCTACAATAAAAAATATACTTACAAATCCAAAATATAAAGGATGTTATTGTGGTAAAAAAACAGAGGTGATAGATTTTATGAGTAAGGAAAGAATAGAAATTCCAAAAGAGGAATGGATTACCTATAAAGCTGAAGAGAATATTGTACCACAAATTGTAAATGACGATATATGGCAAAAATGCAATGAAATAATGGAAAAGAGAAGTAATAAGTATACTGGAACTGGAGATCGTTGGAATAATCAATACCAATATTCTAATTTATTGATATGTACTAATGATGGAAAAAAATTTTGGAGAAGAAAGCATAGACCAACAGCAAAAGAAGAATTTTGGATATGTTCTGAATATGCTAAGAATGGCTTAAAAAATTGTAATAATCATACATATATTGGAACTGAGGAATTAAATAGTATATTAAGTGAGGTTTTTTCTGAATTATTAGAAAAGAAATCAATGATACTTAAAGAAATGTTGAAAGCAAATTCTAGGTTAGACAAAAAGGATTTTAAATTAGAAAAAAATATAAAAATTTTAGAAAATGCAATAAATGAAAAGGAAAAGAATAAAGCTAATTTAATAAAATTATATACTATGAATAAAATTACTGATGATGAGTTTGAAAAAATCAAGAATGAATATCAAGACGAAATTATGGATTATAAAAGTCAATTAATACAATTAAAAGTAAATAGAGATGCAAATGAAACTGGAAAAAATCAACAAAAAATAAAGAAGTTTTTTGATTTTGATACATTTGAATTAACAAAAGAATTTATACATGAAAAAATCGATAGGATATATGTACAAGGAATTGAAAAAAATCATGTTAAGCTAAAAATAAATTTCCACCTCGGCTTGGAAATGAGCGAGGTGGATAAAAAAAGTATCTGTTTAGGTCTTATTATATGTATAGAAGGTGCAGTTGCTTTTAATCTTACTCCAAAACGTGAACCTTGTTTTACCATTTCAGGTTCTTCTAAAACAAGTTCATCGATAGAAGGTGTAACAATTCCATAACCTTTACGTTCAACTTCATCTAAGGCATAAGATATTTTGTCATATTTTTTCTTTGTAATAGATAGTTCTGAAATTATTTTAAATAAATCACCTTCATTAGCTACATCAACACCAGTAATTTCAGAAAGAACTTTATAAAATAATTCTTCTTTTAAAGTTATTTGAACATTTACATTTCCAGTTCCAAGTTGAATATCTGTAATTACAGTATTAGAAATTATTTCAGTGGAACTAATTTTTGAAGTACAAGAGGAAATATCTTTTAAAACATTTACATTTTCAAAAGCTTCTTTGATTTCTTTAAATAATTCAGCTTTTAATGGGTGTGAAAAATCAAGTCCATCAACCCATCTAGGAAATTTTATTCTAATTTGGTCAGCAGGAAACTCATATAATATTTTTGAAAAAATATTGTTTATATCATTAATATCAAGGTATTCACAATTTATAGGAATAACTGTTGTATCATATTTTTCTGCTAATGTTTTAGATAATTCTTTAGTATAATCAGAATTAGGGTCAGTAGAATTTAATAATATCACAAAAGGCTTATTTAAGCTTTTTAATTCAGCAACTACTCGTTCTTCTGGCTTTATATAATCTTCTCTTGGAATGCCTGTTACAGAGCCATCTGTTGTAACTAAAATTCCAATAGTAGAGTGTTCTTCTATAACTTTCTTAGTTCCTATTTCAGCTGCTTTTTCAAAAGGAATTTCTTCTTCAGACCAAGGAGTTTTTACCATTCTTGGCATATCATCTTCTAAATATCCAATTGCATTATCAACTAAATAACCTACACAATCAACTAAACGTGTCTTGAATTTTAAGTTATTTGCTAAACTTATTTCAACAGCTTCATTTGGAATAAATTTTGGCTCAGTTGTCATTATAGTCCTACCACCAGCACTTTGTGGTAATTCATCTTTTGCTCTTTCTTTTTTATATTCATTATCTATATTAGGAATAACCAATAAGTCCATAAATCTTTTTATAAAAGTAGATTTACCGGTTCTTACAGGACCAACAACTCCTACATAAATATCACCATCAGTTCTTTTTGCGATGTCTTGATACAATATTGTATTATCCATCATATACCCTCCTTTGAATTTTGTAGATGTTTGTACTACGTTAATACTTTAGTTAATGTATATTTAATTTTTATTAGAAATATGACAAGTTTTAGTAACAAAAATTAATTTGAAAAAATAACAATCGAAATGAAATTTTAAAATTTACCAAAACTTGCGAAAATAAAGTACATGTGATACAATAGCAACGTTAGTTATAGAACATATAATGTAATATAAGATTATGAAGGGATGAAAACAATGGATAGAGAAAAAGAAGCTATAGACAAATTAAAAGAATATGGTCAAAATCATATAGTAAATATATTAGAAAAATTAGATGAAACAAAAAAACAAGAATTAATAGAACAAATAAATAAAATAGATTTTCATCAAATGATGGAATTATATCAAAATACTAAAAAAGAAATAAAATTTAAAGAAGGTAAAATAGAGCCAGTACCTTATTTAGATAAAGCTAAACTTACAAAAGATCAAAGAGAAGAATTTGATAAATTAGGAGAAGAAATTGTCAAAAACAATCAATATGCTGTTGTAACAATGGCTGGAGGTCAAGGTACAAGATTAGGACATACAGGCCCAAAAGGAACTTTTAAACTAGATGTATATGGAAAAGGAAAATATTTATTTGAAATATTGGCAGACAATTTACAAGAAGCAAATAAAAAGTATGGTGTAGTTATTAATTGGTACATAATGACAAGCAAAGAAAATAATGCTGATACAGTAGAGTTCTTAGAAAAAAATAATTACTTCGGATATGACAAAAATAAAGTAACAATATTTAAACAAAGTGAATTACCACTAGTAGATACAGAAGGAAAATTTTTAATAAACAAAGAATATAAAATAAAAGAAGCATCAGATGGTAATGGTGGCACATATTCATCTTTAAGAGCAAGTGGATGTTTAGCAGATATGAAAGAAAAAGGAATAAAATGGGTATTTATTGGTAGTGTGGATAATGCTTTGTTAAAAATGATTGATGTTACATTACTTGGAATGGCAGTTAAAAAAGGTGTTCAAATAGCATCTAAATCTGTTGCAAAGGCAAACCCACAAGAAAGAGTGGGGGTATTTTGTAAAATGAATAATCACCCTAAAGTTATAGAATACACAGAACTTCCAGAAAAAATGGCAGAAGAAGTTGATAGTGATGGAGAATTAAAATTTGGAGAATCACATATAATGTGTAATTTATATACAATTGATGCAATAGAAAAAATAAGTAAAGAACCACTTATTTATCATACAGCATTTAAGAAGAATTCATATATAGACGAAAATGGAAAAGAAGTAATACCAACTGAGCCAAATTCATATAAATTTGAATCATTTATTTTTGATGCTTTTGAATTTTTTGATGATATAGCAATTTTAAGAGGAAAAAGGGAAGATGATTTTGCACCTGTAAAAAATAGAGAAGGTGTAGATAGCCCTAAAACTGCTAAAGAGTTGTATGAAAAATATTGGCAAAACAGAAAATAATTATAATTTGGGCTAAGTTACGAATTTAATAATTAAGAGAGGAAATGATAAAAATGGAAAAATGTAAAATTAAAAATCTTTATAATCTAGATGAAACAATTGCAAAAGAATTGTTAGAAAGTGTTACATATCCTTGGGAAGCATTACCTAAAATAGAAGAATTTATAATTGAATTAGGAAATAAATTAGATTCTAATATATATGAAAAAAGAGGAGAAAATATATGGATAGCTAAATCAGCTAAAGTTGCTCCAACAGCATATATAAATGGACCAGCAATAATTGGAGAAAATGCTGAAGTAAGACATTGTGCTTTTATTAGAGGAAAAGCAATTGTAGGAAATGGTGCTGTAGTTGGTAATTCAACAGAATTAAAAAACGTTATTTTATTTAATAAAGTGCAAGTACCACATTATAATTATGTAGGTGACTCAATATTAGGATTTAAAGCACATATGGGAGCTGGTTCTATAACATCTAATGTTAAATCAGATAAAAAATTAGTAGTTGTAAAATATGAAAGAGAACAAATAGAAACAGGCTTGAAAAAATTTGGAGCAATGCTTGGAGATAATGTAGAAGTTGGATGTAATAGTGTATTAAATCCAGGAACAGTTGTATGCAGAAATACTAATATATACCCATTATCATGTGTTAGAGGGGTTATCCCAGAAAATCATATTTATAAAAATAAAAATGAAATAGTAGAAAAATATTAAAATTTTGGTAATTAGATATAAGTTTTGTATAGGTTAATAAATAACATCGTTAGTAAAAATAAAATTTATAATAATTAAAAAAAGGACAATTTATCTTATTCAATTAATATGAATAAAATAGATTGTCCTTTTAAATTGATATTACTACATTTGTTGATTTCCAGGTATAAAGTAATCAACTACACCATAAATTAAAGCACCTATAATTGCAGCCATCCATGAAATAGAATATCCTGCAACAAAGAATTGAGTTACATATAAAACAATTGCAGCTAATGCAAAGCCAACAAACCCCTTACCAAAAGGACTAGCATGTAATCCAGTAAATTTTATTACAAGATAGTCTACTATTGTAAGAACAATTGCTGCAATAGCTAAAGTCCAAATGTTATTTATAGTAAAACCAGGTGTGAAAAATGCAGTAATAGCTAACACTACAGCAGCGGTAACTAACCTACCAACCACTTGCCATACAGTAGAAGTTTCACTTTGAGATGTATGATTCTCTTGTACTTCTGACATATTATTCAACCTCCTTAGTTAAAAAATTTATGCAGAAAATTTTAAGGTTATAAAATTATTATTTACAAAAATAAAAAAAGTATACAGTAAATTTTGAATAAATTATATAAATTTTGCAAATGCTAAAACAAAAAGTAAGTTTAAAGTAGGTGTTATTGATGATAATTACATTTGTAAGATCAATTATATTATATATTCTAGTTTTACTGGTAATGAGATTAATGGGAAAAAGAGAAATAGGTCAATTACAACCATTTGAATTGGCAATATCAATAATGATAGCAGACTTAGCATCAATACCGATGACTGATATAGGAATACCTATTTTTAATGGAATTATTCCAATACTAGGTTTACTTACAATGCATTTAATAATATCTGTAATAAATTTAAAAAGTATGAGAGCAAGAGAAATTATTTGTGGAAAGCCAAGCATATTAATATATAGAGGCAAAATCAATGAAAAAATTTTGAAAAAGGAAAGATTTACAATAAATGAATTAGAAGAAAGATTAAGAACAGATAATGTATTCAATTTTGGAGATGTTGAATATGCAATCCTAGAGACAAGTGGTCAAGTAACAGTAATCCAAAAACCAGAAAAAAGAAATACAATACCAGAAGATTTTAATATTACTCCAGAATATGAAGGAATACCATATGATTTAGTTATAGATGGAAAAGTAATGGAAAAGAATTTGCAACAAATAGGAAAAGATTATAATTGGTTAAAAAAACAAGCTGAAAAATTTAAAATAAAACCAGAAGAAGCATTAATAATTACAATTGACGGAAAAAATCAAATATTTTGTCAGAAAAGTGAAAAAGGTGACTAATTTCTTAAAAGATAAATAAAATTTTAGTTTCTTAAAGTTATGAAAGAAGTAGAAGGAGAAAGGAAAATAATTATAATGAGAAAAGAGTTTGTTATTTGCTTAATAATTATTGCATTAATAGCAATTGGGAACTTTTTTAGTAGAGATTATACTAAGAAATCTGGAGAAGAAATATTAGATTCGTTACAACAAATAAAACAAGCAGTAGAAGCAAAAGAAGATGATGTTAAAGTAAAAGAAAAGCTAGAAGAAACAGAAAAAATATGGAAAAACAAGCAAGATAAATTAGCATATTTTATTGAACATAATGAACTTGAAAAAATAGATACAAATTTGGTCTTGCTAAAAAGTTATATTGAAACAGAGGAACATGATGAAACTATAAGAGAAATAAATGAGTTAGCATTTTTGGTTAAACATATAGAAGAAAAATATGCATTTAATTTGAAAAACATTTTTTAATTGAAAAATTGGTATATACTATGACACAGGGATTATAAAAGCTACCAATTTATTAATATAAAAAAGACTTTAGGTAAACTTTTCATTACGTTTCTCGGCTCATTACGAAATTTACGAAATTCTAACTTATTTTATGGCACCCTTCCATTAAAAATGAACTCTTTCCATAAAACTACGTAAGAATTTCTAAAATTTCTCCAGTCGCATTCGTAACTTCATTCAAAGTTTACCTAAAGTCTTTTTAGTTAATTATATATTTTTTAATTCCTTTCAGTTGCTTTTGCAAATTTTTTCAATTTTTCTGCAACTAAATAATTTACAGTTCCTGCAGGGAAATTTCCATCTTTATCTTTTTTGCCAGCTGGAACACCTGTTAAAACTTCAATTCCTTCTTCAATAGTTGAAACTGCATAAATGTGGAATTTTTTATCTTTTACAGCTTCTACAATTTCATCAGATAATTGTAAGTTATCAACATTTTGTATTGGAATCATAACTCCATGACTTCCATCTAATCCACGAGACTGACAAACTTGGAAAAATCCTTCGATTTTTTCATTAACACCACCAATAGGTTGTATTTGGCCTTTTTGATTTACAGAACCAGTTACAGCTATTGATTGGTTAATTGGGATTCCAGACAAACTAGAAAGTAGCCCATATAATTCAGTGCTAGAAGCACTATCACCATCTACACCATTGTATAACTGTTCAAAACATATACTAGCAGTTAAGCATAATGGAATATCTTGTGCAAACATTTCCCCTAAATATCCAGTTAAAATAAGAACTCCCTTAGAATGTGAAGGACCAGATATTTCAACTTCTCTTTCTATATTTACTACTCCATTTTTTCCAGTATATGTATTAACTGTAATTCTAGCAGGTTTCCCAAATGTATAATCACCTATTGTTAAGACAGTAAGACCATTTAACTGACCAACTTTAAAACCAGTTGTATCAATAAGAAGTGTATTTTGTTTAATCATTTCTAAATATTTTTCATCATATTTTTTTACTCTCTCAACACGCTCTGCCAAAGCTTTATCTATAAATTTTGGAGTAACAGTTTTTGAACGAGAAAGTTTTGCCCAAGTTGCAGCTTCTCCAACTATTTGAGTTAAATCGTCAAATCTTGTAGAAAGTTTACTATGGCTTCCTGCTAATTTAGATGAATATTCAATTAATTTTGCCATTGCATCTTTGTCTAAATGTGGTAATTCTTCATACTCACAGAACCCATGTATTATTTGAGCAAGTTTATTAGCATTTGCTGTGTTTAATGTAGCAGATTCTTCAAATTCAACTTTTATTTTAAATAATTTTCTAAAATCAGAATCCATAGCTAAAAGAGTTTGGTATATTTGAGCATTTCCAATTAATATAACTTTTAAATTAAGTGGAATAGGTTCAGGCTTTAAAGAAATTAATACCATTGAAGAACGTTGATCTGTTGCATTTTCAATAGCAATTTGTTTAACTCTTAAAGCTTTTTTTAGGGCTTCATAACAAGCACCATTAGCTAATAAATCTTTTGCTTGGAATATTATATATCCTCCATTTGCTTGTTGTAAAAGACCAGGTTTTAACATTGTGTGGTCAGTCTTTAAAGAACCGTAATAATTTTCATATTCTATTGCACCAAAGATGTTATTATAAGAATAGTTAGAATCCATAATAACTGGTGCACCTTCTTTATTAGAATTATCTATAAATAGATTAACTCTATAATTCAAACAAGGATCAGGCTTCTTCATTGCCGGATTCATTGGCTGTTGTTGAGTATTTTGATTTTTTTCATTATCATCTAAAAATACAGGTATATTTTTTAATACATCTTGTTTAACATCATTGAAAAAATTATTAACTTTTTTAATTCTTTTATATTTTGATTTTAAGTAATTAATATGTGCGTTAACTGTAAGCAAGGCAACATTTGATTGCCATTCTGAAATTCTTTTATCTGATTGACGTTCAATTTCTTTTATTTGATTAATTACCGTCATTATTTGTTCTTGAACAACTGCAGATTTTTCTTCATAACTCTTTTTTAATTCATCATCTAATTTTTCAAAATCTTCTTCTTCAATAACTTTTCCATTAACTACAGGCATCATATAAATACCATTTTGTGCAGTTTTTACTTGAAAATCGTATTTCGAAGCACTTTCATTCAATTTGTCTAATAAAGCAGAACGTCTAGCTTCAAATTCTTGTTTTATTAAAGCTTTTTCTTTTTCAAAATCATCATTATTAAATGTTTTTTGAATATCTTTTTTGATTTCTTTAATAAATCCATCCATATCATCTTTGAATTCTTTACCTTTTCCAGCAGGAAATTCAATTGCAATAGGCTCATTAGGATTCTGAAAATTATAAACATAACACCAGTCAGAAGGAATTTTTTTCTTAGCTGATATTTTATTTAAGTAATTTCTAGTATATGAAGTTTTACCAACACCACTAGGTCCTTCAAGATATAAATTATAACCTTTTAAATCAACTTGTAAACCAAATTCTAAAGCTTTAATTCCTCTTTCTTGACCAATACCATCTTGAATAGCTTCTAATTCAGCTGTAGAATCAAAGTTAAAAATATTAGGATTACAGTTCATTTTTAAATCTTTGTAATTTAATTCATTTTTATTTTTCATTTGTTTCCTCCAAAGTTTTTTTATTAGTATAACCAATCTTCTGTTATTTTATATTAGTTAAAATAAAAAGTAAAGATTATAGTATAAAATGTAAAAGAAATGTAAAATTATAACAAATATAGTTGATGTGATTTTAAAAATGTGTTAAGATAATTGATAATTATAATTTCTTTAATATAAATATTTTAATTTATCTAAAGTTTTATTCAAAATTTATTTTTTTATTTAAATTGAATTCAAAAATTAAATCGAAAAAAATTTCAAAAAAATTGTAAAAAACTGAAATCTATTAGTAAACCTAGAAATAATTTACTATTGAATTAATAAAAATTTAATAGTAAAATTACTGCAGAAAGGAGGAATTTACATTGGAAGAAAAAATTATAAATATTCTTAAAACAATAAGTTCCGAAGTTAAAGATGTTAAATCTGCTCAATACGAGATGAAAGATGATATCAAGAATATAAAAGAAGAGCAACATGTAATAAAAAAAGACATCAAGAACATAAAAGAAAGACAAGATGTAATGGAAAAAGATATCAAAGTCATAAAGGAAGAACAACAAGTAATGAAAGAAGATATCAAAAACATAAAAGAAGAACAACAAGTAATGAAAGAAGATATCAAAAACATAAAAGAAGAACAACAAGTAATGAAAGAAGATATCAAGAACATCAAAGAAGAACAACAAGTAATGAAAAAAGACATAAAGAATATAAAAAGAGAACAACAGACAATGAAAAAAGATATGAAACAAATGAAAAGTGATATTAAAATTCTAAAAGAAGGACAAATAGAAATTAGAAATGAACAATTAGTCATGAAAGATGACATTAGAATAAATAGATTAAATATTGGAAAAATCTTAGAAGTACAAAATGAAACTTTAGAATATATAAAACAACTTGTAAATCCCAATAATAAAGTAGAAAACAAATTACATATAGTAAAATAAAATTTTTATAATGTAAATAAAGGAATTATAATTATAATAAAAATACCATTGAAACATGTAAGTAGAAAGTAAATTTCTAAAATAATAAAAATGTTTAATGGTATTTTTTGTACGAGTGATTCAAAAAAAAATAAAACTATTGCATTATTGAATAAAAATATATATAATAAGTAGGAATTATTATGGATAAAAAATAATAATTAAAAAGTTTAAGCAAGTAAAACTTTATCCTATGAAATTGAAATGAGGTAAAAATGAATAAAACGAAAAGAAAAATATTTGAAACTTCAATGAAACTATTTGCAGAAAAAGGATATGACGCTACCAGTATAGAAGAAATAACTGCAACAGTAGGAGTGGCTAAGGGAACTTTATATTATCATTTTTCGAGTAAAGAAGAAATATTTAATTTTCTTGTTGAAGAAGGGATAAAATTATTACAAAATAGTGTTGATATAAAAACTGCAAAATTTTCTAATTATATAGATAAGCTAAAAGCAATTGTTTTAATACAAATAAAAATTGTAGATAAATATGAAGATCTTATAACAATTTTATTAAGTCAATTTTGGGGAAATGAATCAAGAAATCAAATGTGTAAAAATCAAATTTTTCTATACATAAATCAAATTGAACAAATAGTAAAAGAAGGGATAGAAAAAGGAGAGATAAAGGCTGGAAACCCACAAGCAATTGCTTCAGAAATATATGGATTAATTTGCTCAAGTTTAGTATATAAAGTAAGAGATAAAGAGGAATTTAATATCATAAAATTATATAAAGAATTTGAAAATACAATAATAAAAGGATTAAAGGTACATTAATAAGGTAGATATAATAATAAAAAATTAGTAAATTATTTGAAACCTTTAGAAGGGAATGATTTTAATAATGAGAAAACCAATACATAAATTTACAAAATATTCAGATTTAAAAGAAATGCTACAAGAATCAGGGAAAAAGTTTGGAGATAGACCAGCATATATATTTAAGACAGAAAAAAAAGATAAATTTATGGAAATAACACATAAAGAATTCAGAGATGAAATAAACAATTTAGGAACAAAATTGATAGATATGGGACTAAAAGATAAGAGAATAGCTGTAATATCAGAAAATAGATATGAATGGGCAGTGGATTACCTTGCAGTTGCAACAGGAGTAGGAGTAATTGTTCCTTTAGATAAAGCATTACCAGACAATGAAATTGAAAATTTAATAATTCGTTCAGAAGTTGAAGCAATATTTTATTCAAAAAAATATAATGAAGTTATGAATAAAATAAAAGAACAAAAAAATACTAATTTAAAATATTTTATATCTATGGATTTAGAAAAAGAAGAAGATGGTATAAAATCACAAAAAGAGCTAACAGAACAAGGAAAAGTACTAATAGATAATGGAAACAAAGAATTTTTAAATGCTAAAATAGATAACGAAAAAATGGGAATAATGTTATTTACTTCAGGAACAACAGCAATGTCAAAAGCAGTAATGTTATCACATAAAAATATTTGTTCAAATTTAGCAGATATTACATCAGTAATAAAAGTAACAGAAAAAGATAGATTTTTATCGTTTTTACCATTACATCATACTTTTGAATGTACAGTTGGATTTTTATATCCAATATCAGTTGGTGGAGCAATTTGCTTCTGTGATGGGATAAGACATATTGCAGAAAATATAAAAGAATATAAAATTACAGCAATGATATCAGTTCCAATACTTTTTGAATCTATGTATAAAAAAGTAATGAAAGGAATTGAGAAAAAAGGTAAACTAGAAACGGTAAAAAAAGGAATGAAAATAAGCCAATTTCTACTAAAATTTGGTATTGATATAAGAAAACAATTATTTAAAGAAGTACATCAAACATTAGGTGAAGATGCTAGATTATTTGTTTCAGGAGGTGCTGCATTAGATCCAGAAACAGAAAAAGGATTTAATGCAATGGGATTTACAATGTACCAAGGATATGGACTTACAGAAAGTTCACCAGTTATAGCTGCTGAGGATGACAAGTATCAAAAAATAGGATCAATAGGAAAAGCTTTTCCGAGTATAGATGCGAAAATATTAGACCCAGATGAAGATGGAATTGGAGAACTAGTAGCAAAAGGACCATCAATTATGCTTGGTTATTATAATAATGAAGAAGCTACAAAAGAAACATTAGAAGGAGAATGGCT
Source organism: uncultured Clostridium sp. (assembly GCA_905213875.1). Classification (GTDB taxonomy): domain Bacteria; phylum Bacillota; class Clostridia; order TANB77; family CAG-508; genus CAG-269. Next base: position 30,290 of record CAJMJN010000004.1, on the reverse strand, counting down.
ACATACAGGAGACTTAGCAAGAATAGATAAAGATGGATATATATTTATTTCTGGAAGAAAGAAATTTGTAATAGTATTAAAAAATGGAAAAAATATATTCCCAGAAGAACTAGAGACATTAGTAAATAAAATTGAAGGGGTTAAAGAAAGTTTTGTATATGGAAGACCAGAAGATGATGGGGATTATAAAATTTGTGCTAAAATTGTATATGATCCAGAAATTGCAAAAGAAGCATATGGAACTATAGATGAATCTGAATTAAAAGATATACTATGGAAAGAAGTTAAAAAAGTAAATAAGGAAATGCCAGCTTATAAATATATTAGGGATATTAGTATTACAGATAAAGAATTAATAAAAACAACAACACAGAAAACAAAAAGAGCTGAAGAAATAAAAACAGTATTATAAGAAAAAATATGATAAATTTATTGTAAGTACAGATATTTTAGCTCTAAAAGAGTCCAATTCGATTAGAATTGGACTTATTTCATGAGTCATAGAAATCGAAAAACAATGCAGAAATACCATTAAAACTTTTTTGTAATATTATTGTAATGTTACTGTAATAAAAATTTAACAGAAAAAATAACTGCTGTATCTTGTAGTTTTTTGTAGGTTAATGTATAATAATAGAGAACAGCAAAGCTGAATACGCGTAAGATGAAGGAGGTAATTTACAATGTCTAAATCTGGCATAGTAAATGTGAGAATGGTTATCACTGAAGAAAAAATATTATCAAATATAGATAAAGTACAAAAATTAATAAATCCCAAAAGTAAGAAACAAATAGTTCAACTAGAAGATGATACATATTTTAAAGATTTAGTTGAATCTATAAAAACATATTTAATAGAATATCCTAAAAAGAAAAATTTTCCAGCAAGTGTATATAAAGCAGCTTACGGATTAGTAGAATATGCAACAAATCAATTTGAAGAAAATACTAAAAGAATTGAAGAATTAATTAGACAAAGAGAAGAAAATATTGCATTAGCTGGTAAATTAAAAGAAGTAATGGAAGCAGTTGAAAATAAAGAAGAAGACTGGAAAGAACAGGTTAAAGCAGCAGAAGAAGATTTTTCAGAAGATATAATTGAGCCATTAAATATAATAGGAAAAGCTAAAGGAACAACTTCACAAAATTATCAAGATGCAATGAAATTACTAAATGCAAGAGTAAACAATTTGGAATCTAATCTACATATAGAAATAGATATGGAAAGAATAGAAGATAAATCAAAAGCTTTAAGTTATATAGGAATTGAAATTGCAGATGCATTAAAATCTATTCCAACACCAGTTGAAGAAGTAGAGGAACAACCTGTTGTTGAAAATATAGAAGTTGCTGAACCAGAAAAAGAAACACCAATACAAGAAATAGAACAACAACAATATAATCAAGAAATGACATTTGAAGCTAAACCAAGTTTATGGCAAAGAATAAAAAATAGTAAAATAGTGAGAGCTGTAAAAGCAATTACAAGAATAAGAGTAGTTATAGACTATTCAGATGCACTTCCAGAAGGAAGAGGAGAAAATAAATAATAATAAAATTGAAGAGGAAAGTTTAAAATTATTGGGCTTTCCTCTTTTCTTGACTTTTTCGAGCTAATATAGTATAATTGGAAACAGTTGATAGCATATGTAAATGCTATATTATGAGATTTTATTATAAATGATACCTAATTAAAATGTAGTAAGGTATACGAAAAATATGAGAGCGGAAAAATAATTTAATAAAGTAAATGTAAAAAATGTAAAGCAAGATTATTTAGACACGAGAAAAAATTGAGAGAATTTTTGTGTAATATAATTTTCTATAATAGTTTATATAAAAGCTGGGAGAAGCAATATAAATATAAGCTTTATTAATGTATATAAAAATAATTAGGAAAAAAGATAAAACTCAGGAGATTAGGCAAGAAGCCAAAAAGTTATAAAAAAGAAGGGAGATTTTATGGCAGAAGAGAATTTAGAAAAAAAGCAAACCAAAAGTAAAGCCAAAGTAGAAACAAAAAGAAAAAGAGTAGCTAAAAAAGAAGGGGAAAATGTAAAAAAGACTAGAGAAGGAGTAAAAAGAACTGCCAAAAGTTCAGAAACAAAAAGAAGAACAAGGGCAGTAGAAAAAGAAAGTACATCAATAGCTAAAAGAGAAAACGCAAAAACGGTAAAAGCAGGAAAAAGTACTACTACTCAAAGAAGAAAAACAACAAGAAATACAAATAAATCAATATTCAAAAAATCAAAATTAAAAATAATTCCATTAGGTGGATTACATGAAATAGGAAAAAATATAACAGTTTTTGAATATGAAAATGAAATAATAGTTGTTGATTGTGGTTTATCATTCCCAGAAGATGATATGTTAGGAATAGACTTAGTTATACCAGATATAACATATCTAGAAAAAAATGTGGATAAAATAAAAGGATTAGTAATAACACATGGACATGAAGATCATATTGGTTCAATACCATATTTATTAAAGAAAATAAATGTTCCAATTTATGCAACTAAATTAACAGTTGGATTAATAAAAAATAAATTAGAAGAACACAAATTATTAAGAACAACTGAATTACATGAAGTTACTCAAGGCGAAACAGTTAAATTAGGAAAAAACTTTAAAGTAGAATTTATTAGAAGTTCACATAGTATCCCAGATTCAGTAATGCTAGGAATAACAACACCAGCAGGAACAATATTGCACACTGGTGACTTCAAAGTAGACTTTACACCAATAGATGGAAAAATAATGGACTTTGGAAGAATTGCTGAACTAGGAGAACAAGGAATTTTAGCATTAATGTCAGACAGTACAAATAGTGAAAGAAAAGGATTTACAATGTCTGAAAGTTCAGTAGGAGAAGTATTTGATAAATTATTTTTACATTGTACAAAAAGAATAGTTGTAGCAACATTTGCATCAAATGTACACAGGGTTCAACAAATTGTTAATGCAGCGATAAAATATAACAGAAAAATTGCAGTATGTGGAAGAAGTATGATAAATATGATCACAACTGCAAGAGAATTAGGATATATCGAATGTCCAGAAAATTTATTTATTGATATAGATATGATAAAAAATTATACTGATGAACAACTAGTTATAATTACAACAGGAAGTCAGGGAGAACCAATGTCAGCATTAACAAGAATGGCAGCAGGGGATCATAGAAAAGTAAAAATCACACCAAATGATTTAGTAATTATTTCTGCAACACCTATACCAGGAAACGAGAAATTTGTATCAAAAGTAATTGATGATTTAATGCAAATAGGAGCAGAAGTTGTATATAGTGCATTAGAAGATGTTCACGTATCAGGACATGCTTGTCAAGAAGAACAAAAATTAATAATAGCATTAGCGAAACCAAAATACTTTATACCAGTACATGGAGAATATAGACAATTAATTGCCCATAGTGAAACCGCTCAAAGTATGGGAATAGACAAAGACAACATCATAATGTTACAAAATGGTAGAGTATTAGAAATTAATGAAGATAGTGCTGAATTTACAAGTACAGTTCAAAGTGGAAGAGTGCTTGTTGATGGTTTAGGAGTAGGAGATGTTGGAAATATTGTATTAAGAGATAGACAACATTTATCACAAGATGGTTTAATAATCATAGTATTAACAATGGATGGATCAACAGGAGAAGTAATAGCTGGGCCAGATGTTATTTCAAGAGGATTTGTTTATGTTAGAGAATCAGAAAATTTAATGGATGATGTAAAAGCAGTTGTAAGACATGAAGTTAAAAAATGTGAAGAAAGAGAAATTCGTGATTGGTCAACAATAAAAACAACTGTAAGAGAAAACTTAAGAGATTATATATTTGCAAAAACAAAAAGAAACCCAATGATTATACCAATTATTATGGAAGTATAAAAAATCTTAAGGAACTTTACATTAAATATAATTAAAGATAAAAATTATAATTATGAGTGTAAAAGCACTTAAGGAGGAATATAAAATGGACTATAAAGAATTAGCAAACTTAATATTTCCAAATGCAAAGGAAATATCATACTATGAAGAAAAATATCCAGGAAGAAATCTAAAAGAAGGATCAATTGTAACAAGATTTGCACCAAGTCCAACAGGATTTGTACACATTGGTGGCTTATATCAAAGTTTAATTGCAAGAAAATTAGCTAGCCAAACAGAAGGAGTATTTTTCTTAAGAATAGAAGATACAGATCAAAAAAGAGAAGTTGAAAATGGTGTTAGTGGAATAGTAAATAGTTTAAAAGATTTTGATATTGTACCAGATGAAGGTATGACATCAGAAACAGAAGAAAAAGGATGTTATGGACCATATAAACAATCTGAAAGAAAAGAAATATATCAAGCATATGCTAAATATATGATAGAACAAGGAAAAGCGTATCCATGTTTTTGTAGCCAAGAAGAAATTGATGAAATAAGACAAAAACAAGAAACTGCTAAAATACGTCCAGGATATTATGGAGTATGGGCAAAATGTAGACATCTAACACTAGAAGAAATGGCTGAAAAAATAAAAAATGGTGAAAGCTATATTATTCGTTTTAAATCACCTGGAAGAGAAGATAGAAAAATAAAACATAAAGATGTAATAAAAGGAAATGTAGAATTTCCAGAAAATGACCAAGATGTAGTAATCATAAAAGGTGATGGATTACCAACATACCATTTTGCACATGCAGTTGATGACCATTTAATGGGAACAACACTTGCAATTAGAGGTGATGAATGGTTATCATCAGTTCCATTACATTTACAATTATTCCAAGAATTAGGATTCAAACCACCTAAATATGCACATATTGCACCAATTATGAAAAATGATAATGGAAATAAGAGAAAGCTAAGTAAAAGAAAAGATGCAGAAGCAGCAGTTTCTTATTACGAAGAAGAAGGTATTCCAAAAGAAGCAGTAAAAGAATATTTATTAAATATTGCTAATTCAACATTTGAAAATTGGAGAAGAGCTAATCCAGATAAAGATATTTCAGAATTTAATTTAGAAATAAAGAAAATGAGTGTTAGTGGAGCCTTATTTGATATGGTAAAATTACTTGATGTAGGGAAAACAGTGATATCTAAATTTACTGCAGAACAAGTATATGAAGAAGCAATGAAATGGGCAAAACGTCATGACAGTGAACTTGAAAAAATATTAGAAGATAAAGAATATTCATTAAAAGTATTTGGAATAGAAAGAGGAAATAAAAAGCCAAGAAAGGATATTGCAAAATGGTCAGATGTAAAAGAAAATATTAATTATATGTATGACGAATTATTTAATGTTAAAGAATATCCATATCAAGTAATATCAGATAAAGAAGAAATTAATAAAATATTAAAAACATATATAGAAAAATACTATGATGATGCAGATGACAAGCAAACTTGGTTTGACAAGATAAAAGAATTAACAGAAGAAATGGGATATTGTAAAGATGTAAAAGAATTTAAAGCAAACCCAGGTAAATATAAAGCACATGTTGGAGATATAAGTACAGTTTTAAGAGTTGCATTAACAGGAAGAACAAATACCCCAGATATGTATGAAATTATGAAAATTTTAGGAAAAGATAGAATAGTTGCTAGATATGAAAAGGCAATAAATTCATAAAATTTATATTTGCAATTTTATATGATTATTGATAAAAACAATATATATATTATATATTGTTTTTATTTAAAATAACTAAAATAGTAAAAAGAAAGAGAGTAATTATGGAATATAACATAGGAGACATTGTAAGAACTAAAAAGCAACATCCATGTGGAAGTAAATTATGGGAAATAACAAGAGTAGGGGTTGACTTTAAACTTAAATGCCAAGGATGTGGACATGTTATTATGATACCTAGAGAAAAAGCTAAAAAAGCAATTACTAAAATAGAAAAAAAAGCAGAATAATTGTAATATAACTTTAAGTAAAATTTATAAAAAGATAATATGGAATATAATATAAGATTAAAAGTATAATATCACAATATATCTTAAAATACATATAATATAGTATAGTATTAATAAATACTATATTGGAGGTGACTTCTATGGAGCCACAAGATACAATTTATTGCTATGATAATAAAGAACCAAAATGCAAAAATAAAAAGAACTGTTTAGGAATAGTAGCAGCGATATTACTTGCAGCATTTACAACCGTTATAGGCATAATAATTGGTGCATCATTAGCAGGAACGTTCTTAGAAGCATTGGCAGCTATAATAGTTTTAGCAGTAGTCCTAGGAATATTACTAATCTTGACACTAATATTATTATTCTGTAACAAAGGTAAAGATAAGAAAAATAAATGCAAATGTTGTTGCTAAAATATAAAATAAAAGAGCTAAGCACAGTTTAATTACAAAATGTAATTGACTGAGCAAAAGCTCTTTTTTAAATATATTGTTCAATTATATTCCAAACATCATCTTTATAAATTTTTCTTTCAGCTGAAAATGGTAAAGTAGTTACATCACCAATTGGATTAATTTGTTTTTGTAAATTTTTAACTGCATTATCAACTTTTGTTATTGCAATTTTATCAGCCTTATTAGTTAAAATTATAAAAGGTAATTTGGCTGAAATAACATAATTGTACATAAGCAAATCATTTGCAGTTGGGTTATGACGAATATCAATTAAGAAAATTATTAAAGCGATTTCTTTTCTGTTAAATAGATATTCTTCAATAAAATCACCAACCTGTGCTTGTTCTTTTTTAGACATCTTGCTATACCCATATCCAGGTAAGTCAACGAAATAGAAAGAGTCATCTATATTGTAGAAATTTATTTGTCTAGTTTTACCAGGCTCGCTACTTGTACGAGCTAATTTTTTTCTATTTATCATAGTATTAACAAAACTTGATTTTCCAACATTAGATTTTCCAACTAAAACTATTTCAGGTAATCCATTTTTAGGATATTGTTTAGGACTAACTGCAGAAACTTCAAATTGAGGATTTTTAACTATCATATTTATACCTCCATATAATATAAAAGGCGGTTCCAAATATCTGGAACCCGTCTTTTTTAGTATTTAATTACTTTTTTTTAACTTGAATTTTTTCTAATCCGCCCATATATGGTCTTAAAACTTCTGGAATAATTACAGAACCATCAGGTTGATAATTATTTTCCATGATAGAAATAAGCATTCTAGGTGGGGCAACAACGGTATTGTTTAAAGTATGTGCAAAATATGTTCCATTTTCACCTTTTATTCTAATACCAAGTCTACGAGCTTGTGCATCAGTTAAGTTAGAACAACTACCAACTTCAAAATATTTCTTTTGACGAGGGCTCCAAGCTTCAACATCACAAGATTTTGCTTTTAAGTCAGCTAGGTCACCTGAACAACATTCTAATGTTCTAACAGGAATTCCCATACTTCTAAAGAATTCAACTGTATATGACCACATTTTATCATACCATTCCCAGCTATCTTCTGGTTCGCAAACAACTATCATTTCTTGTTTTTCAAATTGATGTATGCGGTAAACGCCACGTTCTTCAATACCATGAGCACCTTTTTCTTTTCTAAAACAAGGAGAATATGATGTCATAGTATATGGCATGTCTTCTTTATTTAAAATTTGATCTTTAAATTTACCAATCATAGAATGTTCAGAAGTACCAATTAAATATAAATCTTCTCCTTCAATTTTGTACATCATTGCATCCATTTCTTCAAAACTCATAACACCTGTTACAACATCTGAACGAATCATAAAAGGTGGTATGCAATAAGTAAACCCTTTATTTATCATAAAATCTCTTGCATAAGTTAAAACAGCAGAATGAAGTCTTGCAACATCACCCATTAAATAATAAAAACCTTGACCTGCAACACGTCTAGCACTATCTAAATCTAAACCACCAAGAGCTTCTAATATTTCACCATGAAATGGAATTTCATAATCTGGAACGACAGGTTCACCAAATCTTTGAATTTCAACATTTTCATTATCATCTTTACCGATTGGAACTGATGGATGCATAATATTAGGAATTTTCATCATTCTAGATTTTATTTCTTCAGAATATTCATTTTCTAATTTTTCATTTTCTTCTAATTTAGCATTTATTTCAGTAACTTCAGCTTTTACTTTTTCAGCTTCATCTTTATTACCAGATCTCATTAAACTTCCAATTTGATTACTCAAATTTTTTCTTTGAGAACGTAAATTATCTCCATTTAATTTTGCTTCTCTACTTTTTTTATCAAGTTCAATAACTTCATCTACTAGAGGAAGTTTCGCATCTTGAAATTTGTTTTTGATGTTTTCTTTTACAACATCTGGATTTTCTCTTAAAAATTTAATGTCTATCATAAAAATCTCCTCTTTTCTTTAATTCTAAGGTATTATATCGTATTTTGTGACAAATATCAATAATTTATCTAAAGATATTCCAAGTTTAATATATTTTTTCTTTGTAACTCCCAACTACGTACAGACTGTAATTATATAACAGTCTGTAACTTGTCGGTCCCCCCGAATTGTTACTGCATAAAAAATATATTAAACTATATATAAAATTTAGAATAAAAAGGTAAAGAAATGTCAAAATAATAATAGGTGATTTTATGATAATAACATTTTTAAAATTTATAATTTGTTCAATCTTAATAGTTATAATATCTAAAAATATATTAGCAACCACACTTCGAAAATTAGCACAAAGTATGAATTTAAAGTCAAAAACAGTTGGAAATATAGCAGGAATTGCAACATCAGTGCCAGAACTACTATCACTTGGTATAGCTGGTTTCACAGGACTAATAGATACCGGAATATTTAATATACTTAGTTCAAATGTAATTAATGTATTAGAATATTTTTTAACAGTAAAAATAAATGGAAATATTAAAAAAATGAAAAACAAAGTAATTATAATAGAATTAATAATTGTACTAATTACAATAATAATTCCAGTTATAATATATGTAAAAGATATAGAACTAAATTTTATGATAATAATCATATTTTTATTGCTATTTTGTATATTTTCTATAACAGATAGCAAAATTCATAAGAAATATTTAGGAAAAGAAAATGAAATAGAAAAAAAGCAAGGAGCAGAGGAAAAAAATAAAAAGCAAATATTAAAATATATAATTATATTAATTGGAGCAACAATTTTAATATTTATAATAGGTAATATTTTATCAGATTCACTAGAAATATTGTGCAACAACTTTGGAGTATCACAAATAATAATAGGAATATTACTTGGAGTAATTACAAGTGCACCTGAATTTATAACATTTAATGAGGCGCAAAAATATCACAAAAAAGAAAGCAAAGAACAGTTAAAAGGTGTGATAGAGGCTACAAATAATTTAATAAGTTCAAATATGTTGAATTTATTTGTAATACAATCAATTGGTATATTAATATATCTGATAAGTTATTAGTTAATATTTTATTTATAGAAAAGCTTATATTCAAGTCTGTCACATAAAAAGCCAAACAATTAGCTGGGAACTAAATGAAAATTTGTGACCAATTTATGTATATAAAAATAAAAAAATCATGAAAAATCCTTGACAAAAGGACAAAAGGCAGTGTATAATAATAAGCGTTACAAGAAGAAGTAATAAACTTCTCACCTAATCCAAAGAGGGAAAAAGGTTAGAATTAAATAATTTTAATATGTAAGTATTAAAGTATTTTTTAATTTGACTTGTAACAAAAGTCAAATTTTTTTATTTATGGAGGTGTTTTAACATAAAACAAGAATTACCAATCAATAGACAAATTAGAGCTAAAGAAGTTCAATTAATAGGAGCAGATGGAGAAAAAATAGGATTAGTTTCTTTTGAAGAAGCTTTAAAAAAAGCAGAAGATAATGATTTAGATTTAGTATTAGTAGCACCAAATGCAAATCCAGTTGTTTGCAAAATAATGAACTATGGAAAATATAAATTTGAACAAGCAAAAAAGGAAAAAGAAGCTAAGAAAAAGCAAAAAACTCTTGAAGTAAAAGAAATAAGAGTAACTCCGAATATTGAAGAACATGACTTTAGTTTTAAATTAAAAAACACAAAAAAATTTCTAGATGATGGCAACAAAGTAAAAGTAACAGTAAGATTTAGAGGAAGGGAAATAAATAATGCTAAAGCAGGAGAAACTGTTTTAAATAAGTTTATTGAAAGCCTAGAAGATGTTGCTACAGTGGAAAAGAAACCTAAATTAGAAGGTAGAAATATGTTTACAATATTAGCTAAAAAAGCAGAAAAAAATTCTGCTAAATAATATAACAAAAATCGAAAGGAGTATATCATTATGCCAAAATTAAAAACAAATAAAGCTGCTAAAAAAAGATATTCAATAACAGCTACAGGAAAAGTAAAAAGAACAAAATCAAACAGAAGACATTTACTAGCTAATAAAACAGCTAGACAAAGAAAATCTGGAAAAGTACAAGATGCTTATGCAGATAAAACATGTGTAAATACAATTAAAAAATTATTACCATATGGAAACTAAAATAAAGTAGAAATCAAAGGAAGGTGAATTATAAATGGCAAGAGTAAAAACAGCTAGAACAACAAGAGCAAGACATAAAAAAGTATTAAAACAAGCAAAAGGATATTATGGAGCAAAAAGTTATAGATTTAGAAACGCAAACCAAGCAGTTTTAAAATCATTAACATATGCATATGTAGGAAGAAAAGACAAAAAAAGTAATTTCAGAAAATTATGGATTACAAGAATTAATGCAGCAGCAAGAATTAATGGTACTACATACAGCAAATTAATAGCAGGACTTAAAAAAGCTAATGTAGAAATTAACAGAAAAATGTTAGCTGACTTAGCTGTAAATGATGAAAAAGCATTTGCAGAAATTGCTGAAATAGCAAAAAAAGCATAATTATTATAATTATAAATAAAAATCCTTATTATTTTCAATATAGAAAGTAATAAGGACTTTTTTTATTGTTTTTTCATTTTAGGCTTAGAAATTAAAGAAGCAAGATAACCGAAAAACACAGCAGCAGCAATACCGCCAGCAGCAGCTTTTACACCACCAGTAAATGCACCAAGCAAACCAGATTCTTTTACTGCTTCAATTGCTCCTTTAGATAAATTATAACCAAAACCTGTAAGTGGAACAGTAGCACCACAACCAGCAAATTCAACTAAATATTTATAAATACCTAAACCTCCCAAAATAGCACCAGTTGTAACAAAAATTACTAATATTTTGGCGGGTGTAAGTTTGGTTTTATCAATTAAAATTTGACCAATGACACATATAATTCCAGCTACTATAAAACATTTTAATAGCGAATAAACATCAAAAATATTTGTCCAATTTATATCCATAATTAAAATCCTTATTAACAAATTTAGATTTTAAACAAAAATCTATAAAAATAAATATATAATTTACAAATAATAAAAAAGTAAAATCAGCATATAAAGCACAGAAATTTATAGTTCAATGCTAACAGCATGTGCAATTCCAGGGATGCTTTCTCCTTGTTGAGAACTTGTAGAATTCATTAAAGCACCTGTTGCAATTAATAACAATTTTTTAATTTTTTTCTCTTTTAATTGTTTGAATAAAAATCCTGAAAAAACAGAACCACAACAAGCACATCCACTTCCACCCGCATGAGTATCTTGAGCTTTAGTATCAAAAATCATAAGTCCACAATCATTATAATTACTTTTTATGTTATAACCTTTAGACATGGCAATATCAATAGCTATTTCTTTTCCAATTTTACCAAGATCTCCGCTAATAATAGCATCATAATAACTAGGATTTCTGCCTGTGTCTGCAAAATGTGTTAATAAAGTATCTGCAAAAGCAGGGACCATAGCTGCACCCATATTATTTGCATCTTTTATACCCATATCCACAATTTTCCCTAAAGTTATATTTGTAATAAAAGGACCTGTACCATCTTTTGATAAAATAGTAGCTCCTGAACCTGTTACAGTCCATTGACTTGTTGGTGGACGTTGATTTCCTAATTCTAATGGAAACCTAAATTGTTTTTCTGCACTACAAAAATGACTAGAAGTAGCACAAATAACATTTTTGGCAAAACTTTCAACTGCGATTGCACCCATACACATACTTTCAACAAAAGTTGAACAAGCTCCAAACATTCCGATAAAAGGAATATTACTGTCACGTAATCCAAAGCTAGATGAAATACATTGATTTAATAAATCACCTGCAAAAATACAATCAATATCATTTGTAGATATACCAGACTTTGTGACTAATGCACTTACATTTTCTTTTATAATTTTACTTTCAGCTTTTTCCCAAGTTTTTTCGCCCCAAAACTCATCATCTAAAGTTAAATCAAAATACTTAGCAAGTGGTCCTTGAGCCTCTTTAGGACCAACTATACTATTACACTCTGTAATGGTTGGTGGAGAATCAAAACTAATAGTTTGTTTACCTACTTTTTTCAAAAAATCAACCTCTTTCTTTTAAAATCCATTAATACACATTTGAATAATTTTATATATTTTTTTGTGGCAACAATTCGGGGGGACAGACAAATTACAAGCTGTTACGAAGTTACAGATTGTTATGCAGTTGGGAGTTGCAAGAAAAAAATATATAAAATTAAGTAAAGCTATAAATAATTTATACTAAAGTAATAGCTTGTGTATTAAAAATTAAATAAACAATTCCAACTAAAATAGATGCAGAAATACCAAAAACTAAAACAGGACCAGCAACTGTGAACATTTTTCCACCAACTCCCATAACATATCCTTCAGATTTATATTCCATAGCAGGGGAAACGATAGAATTAGCAAAACCAGTTATAGGAACTAAAGAACCTGCGCCTGCAAATTTTCCTATTTTATTAAATAAATTAAGACCAGTCAAAAATGCAGAAATTCCAATAAGCAAGATGGAAACAATTGTACTTGAAGTTGATGTATCAAAACCACGTTCTTTGCAAATATTAAAAATGACTTGACCAATTGTACAAATTAATCCACCAACCCAAAAAGCATTAAAGCAATTTTTTAATATAGGTGAATTTGGTGATTTCTTATCAACATATTTTTGATAAGTTTGTTTACTTTCTAAAGGATCCATAATAATAAATAAACCTCCTAACTATTTTTTCTGTTTTCATCAATAGTAAAAGTTAAATCTAAATCGACAAAATACTCAGAAATTTTATCACCATCAATATTTGCTCTTTGCTCAATTATTTTTACATTTGATAAATAATCAATACTTTTAGATGCTTCTGCAATTGTTTTTACAATAGCATCTTTCCATGAAACTGTTGAAGTTCCAGTAATAAATAAATGTTTTTTAACTTCCATTTAAAACCTCCTAAATAGCTTTTAAAAATATCTTTTCCAAAAGCTAGAAAAAATATACAAAAAAATGTATAATTGCAATATGAAATAAAGAAAGGAAATAAAAAAATGGATAAAGCAAGAGAAACAGCATTAAAAATTCTATATAAAATAGATGAAGAAAATGCTTATTCAAATATTGTGTTAAATAATGAAATAAAAAAACAGAAAGAAAATTTAAATATTAAAGACATTAGTTTAATATCTGAAATTATATATGGTGTAACAACATGGAAACTTACATTAGATGAAATAATAAAAAAATATTCAAAAATAAAATTAAAAAAGATATCAAAATGGATTTTAAATATTTTAAGAATGTCAATATATCAAATAATATTTTTAGACAAAATACCAAAATCAGCAGCAGTTAATGAAGGAGTAAAATTAGCTAAAAGATATGGAAATAAAGGTAGCGTAGGTTTTGTAAATGCAGTATTAAGAAAAGTGGATAAAAAAGATTACACTGAATTATTTGAAGAAAAAGACAATATAAAAAGAATATCAAAAATTACGTCAATGCCAGAATGGATAATTTTGGAATTAAAAAAAGAAGGATTATCATTAGAACAAATAGAAAAAATATGTAAATGTTCAAATATTAGACCTAATATTTCTATTCGTGTTAACAATTTAAAAATAAGCAAACAAGAATTAAAAGAAAAATTGCAAAATAAAGGAATAGAAGTAGAAGACGGAATATTAAATGATTTCCTTATAATAAAAAAAGCTAAAAAAATAGAAAATATAGAAGAATTTAAAAAAGGATATTTTACGATACAAGATGAGGTAGCAGGATTAACAGCTTTAGTTTTAAATCCAGACTCAGGAGAAAATATTTTAGATGCTTGTAGTAGTCCTGGAGGGAAAACTACATATTTAGCAGAGATAATGGAAGACAAAGGAAAAATTGAAGCATGGGATATACATGAACACAGAACGAAATTAGTGGAAAATGCAGCCAAAAGATTAGAACTAAAAATCATAGAAACAAATGTACAAGATGCAACAATATATAAAGATGAATATAAAGAAAAATTTGATAAAATTTTATTAGATGTACCATGTTTGGGAATAGGTGTTTTAAAAAGAAAACCAGACATAAAATGGCAAAAAAATGAAAAAAATATAAAAGAAATTTCAAAAATACAATATAAAATTTTAGAAAATTGTTCAAAATATTTAAAGAAAAATGGAAAAATTGTGTATTCGACTTGTAGTATATTTAAAGAAGAAAACGAAGATGTAATAGAAGAATTTATGAAAAACAATTCGAATTTTAATGTGGAAAAATTTGATTTTGAAAAAAATGAACAATTAAAAGATGAAAAAAATGCAAATGAATTCTTTCAAAAATATATAAAAAACTGTAAGTACTTACAAGTATATCAGAATGAAAAAACAGATGGATTTTTCATTTGCAAAATGGCTAAAAATGGCTAAAAATCGTAATATTACAATTCTATTACATTTACATTACGGTTCTGTTAAACATATTGACTTTTTTACAATAAAATATAAAATATAAGTATATTCGAGATTTTATGAACAAGAAAAAAATAGAATAATATAAAATATATTACAAGTATGTTTTTTTATTTAATGTAAAAAATAAAAATATAAAATAAAAGGAGAAAGAGATGTCAAGTTGCTTAGGGCTATATATAGAAAACAATATAATTAAATATGCAAAAGTTTCAAAAGATCATGACAATCTAAAAATAGATGCTTTTGGGATAAAATTTTATGAAAAATTAGGCGATGCTATAGATCAAGTTGTAGAAGAAACATATAGCCAAAAAACACCTATAAGTGTTAATATGTCAGAAGAAATGTACAATTACTTTAACATGTATGCATTATTAACCAAAAGTGACTTGCAAAAGGCAATAAGAACTGAATTTGAAGCATATTGTGCAGATAAAGGTTACAACCCAAATGTTTTTGAAACCAGATATGCAGTTGTAGATAATCAATTAGACAGAGATAAATTAAGAATAATTCATATAGCAGATAACAAAATTGAATTAAATAAAAGAATACAACAAATTTCAGATTATCATTTAGGAAATGTTTCTCCTATAGGAATGTCAATTCCGAATTTAGCACAAATAGAAAAAGATGAAAACTGTATTATAGTAAATATAGAAGACCATACAGAGTTGACAACAATAATAAATGGAAAAATATATAATGTAGAAAAACTAGATGAAGGAAGTCAAGAAATACTTGATAAAATAAACCTAAGGGAAAACTCTTATTCAAAAGCATATGAAATATGTAAAAATACAACTATATATACATCAGAAGGAAGAGAATTACAATCAGAAGAAGAAGGATATTTAGCAGATATAATGCCTACATTATATAATATTGTAGGACAAGTAAAAAAAGCAATAAATTCAACTACAGAAAAAATTGAAAAAGTATATATTACAGGTACAGCATCATTAGTTAATAATATAGACTTATATTTTCAAGAATATTTAACAGAAGTAACATGTGAAATATTAAAACCATATTTTGTGGAAAATACAGGAAATATAAATATAAAAGATTATATAGAAGTGAATTCGGCAATATCACTTGCATTAATGGGACTTAATGAAGGAATTGCAGGAATGAACTTTAAAAAAATGAGTTTTGTTGAAAAAATTCCAAGTTGGATGAAAATAGAAATAGATCCGGAAAAAACGAAAAAAGAAAAGAAAAATAAAGGTGGACTATTAACATGGGACTTAGGAGAAAAACTAGATAAAACTGAAAAAAGCCTAGTAAGAATAGCTGTTTCACTATTTTTGTTAGTAGTAATATATAGTGGATTTTCAGGAATGTTAAATTATCAAATGAACAAAAAGGAACAAGAAGCAGAAGAGTCTATGGCTCAAACAAATAGTCAAATAGCATTAGCTAAAAGTGATAATGAAAAAATAAAAACAAAAACAAATGATTATTCAACAATGATTAAAAACTTAGAAGATGCAAATGACAGGATAACAGATAGAAACAAAACAAGAAATGCGATTCCAAACTTATTAAATCAAATAATGTCAGTTATACCTGAACAAGTGCAATTAACATCAATAGAAAACACAACAGGAACAAAAGTAGTAATAAATGCACAATCAAGCAAATACGAACAATTAGGATTTTTTGTAGCAAAGTTGAAAAATGATGTTATATTAACAAATGTAGTTTCAACAGCGGGACAAAAAGATAATAGTATTGTTACTATAAAAATAGAAGGAGACTTACCATGAAAAAATTGTTGATTTTAATTCTTATAACATTACTATTAATACTTACAATGTTTATTGGAATAAAAGGAGTAACTATTGGAAAAATAGAAATTCTTGGAATTCAAGGAATTCAAGCCAAAAATAGCGAACTTGATAGCAAAATACAAGATGCAGCTAAATTGGTTGAAAAAACATATGCACAAACAATTAGTGAAGTAAATAGTAATGCAAAAAAATTAAAAGAAGAAAAACAAAATTATCAAGATATGACGGCAATAAGTTCAGATGGAGAAACACAAGCAGTAAATCAAATAGAAAAATATGAAATCGAGACATTATGGGTAAAACTAGGAAATCATGCAACAAGTGAAGGGGTTGTAATGAAAATGGATGTAACATCAGGAAGCAGTGGAGCACAAGATAGTTACAACTTAAATTTTACAGTTACAGGTGGATATGTACAAATAGAAGATTTTATATCATCTATTGAAAATGATAGTACATTAGGATTCAAAATAGAAGAATTTAAAATGGCACCATCTGGAAATGATTTACAAGCAACATTTGTATGTAAAGATATTCCTATAAAGCAAGTTTCATCAACTACAACAGTAACACAAAACACAACAACTGATGGAAATAATACAGCAAATACAAATACAGCAGGGAATAACACAACAGGTAATAATACTGCAAATGCTGTAAATAATGCTAATACAACAAATAATACAACTAATAATACAGCGACATCAAATGCAAGATAATGGAAAGGAAACAGAAAATGGCAAAATCAATTATAAAAGAAATTATAATTATATTATTGATATGCTTGGCTATAATTTTAGTATTAGGAATACTATTATATGAATATGTACCAATATCTAAAACAATACCAAATGAGGTTGCTTATACAACACCAAGTGATGTAAAAGAAGAATTACTTTCAAGCAGTGATGTAGATGATGATCAAATAATAGTAACATATGAAGTTAATCAAGATGACTTAAATAACTATAAAAAGATACAAAATTATAAACCAGGAAAAGCAAATCCATTTTCAGGAAGTGGTGAAGGCTCTAGTTCATCAACTGGAACAAATACTACAAATGGAAATAGTAATACAGGTAGTTCTTCAAATAATAATTCAGGAAGTACTACAACAGAAAATACAACTTCTTCAGGAAACCAACAATCAAATTCATCAACTAATAATAACACAACAACATCAGGAGGAAGTTATTTCCCAGATAAGGGAACAAAATAAAATTAGTTATTAACATTATATTTATATATATAAATATAGTACAATAAAATTCTAAAGAAAAGGGGGGAAAAACAAATGACAAATAACAAAGGTATAACACTTATTGCATTAGTAATAACAATTATAGTTCTATTAATATTAGCAGGTGTATCAATTGCGATGTTAACAGGACAAAATGGTATATTAACACAAGCAAGTAATGCAAAATCAGATACAGCAAAAGCTGAAATTGCTGAAAAAGTAAATATGGCTGTTCAAGCAGCTTACGCACAAAAAGTAGCAGATGGAAGTGGTGTTGCATCAGCAGCATTAACATTAGATGAAGTTAAAAATCAATATATTTCTGACAATGGTACTGGTTCTGCAGCAGTAGCAGAAAACAAATTAACTATTACACAAAATTCAGCAACATACACAGTAACATTAACAGCAGCAGGAAAATCATTCCAAGCTGTAACAAAAGCTGATGTACAATAATAAAAATAAAAAGTAAAATAGCCATACGCACACAATGTGTGTATGGCTAAATTAATAAAAGGAAAAACTAAAATGGAAATATTTTTTTATGTAATAATATTTATAATAGGAACTCTATTTGGAAGTTTTTATACATTAGCAGTATATAGAATTCCAAAAAGACAAGATATAGTTCATACACATTCATATTGCCCTAATTGTAACCATAAATTAGGTTTATTAGACTTGTTCCCAATTTTTAGTTATATCTTTTTAGGTGGAAAATGTAGATATTGTAAACAAAAAATAAGACCTCGTTATTTGATATTAGAAACTTTATCAGGATTATTATTTATAATAATAGCATATTTTATGGGATTAAAATTAGAAAATTTAAACTCAATAAATATTATTAATTTTTGTTTTGTAGTTTTATATTTAACATATATAATTTTAATGGCAGGTATAGATAAGGAAAACAGAAAAATTGATAAAGCAGTAAATATCTATGGTATAGCAATATCTATTATGTATATGTCATATCTATGCATAGTAGGAGAAACTAATATATATAGATATGGTATATATTTAATTTTATATATTTTAATTCTATTAGTAGATACAATAACATTAAAAAAATTTGCTAAAAGTACATATTTAAATGGTATATTATTATTAATTTTAATAATGGCATCATTTACAGGTGAATTTATTACATCTATATCATTAGTAACAGCACTTTTAGGAATAGGTATATACATATTAATTTATAAAATAAAACAAGATTTAAAAAGAAAAAAATCAGACAAACAAATATCAGATGAAATCAGTATAGGCTTTTGGTTAGGAGCTTCGAATATTTTAATTTTTGTAATAACATTAATTTATAATTATAATTATTACATAATATAAAAAACAATAAGAAAGGAATTAAAATTGTAATGAAAGTATGTAGTGAAAAAGGATTTACAGGAATTGACATATCTGTTTCAGTAATTGTAATTTTTATATTTATTTCAATTATTTCATTATTAGTATATAGAATAAATAGTACATCACAGGAAATTCAGTTAAAATCTGATGCTACATATGTTGCAATAAATGAAGTTGAAAATATAAAAAATGAAGGAATAGAAGCATATATAGGAAAAAGTGTGGCAAATGGAAATAGTATTATTGCTGAAAATGAAGAAACAGAGAAACAAGGATATTATAAAACAATTACAGTAACAGATTATACAGATTTAGAAGGAAAAACAGATAAAACAAAAGATATAGTAAAAAAGGTAAATGTTAAAATAACATATATGTTTAAAGCAAAAGAGCAAACAGTTGAATTATCAACAATACTTACAAAGGAGAATTAAAATGAATTCAGAAAAGGGTATTACACTGATATCATTAACAATATATATACTTGTGTTAACAATTGTAGTAGCTGTAATAGGAATCATAACAGGTGCTTTTGTTAAAAGTGTTAAAACATCAAATTTTTATACAGACCCATTAACTGAATATACAGCATTTAATAGTAATTTTACAGATGAAATTAATCATCAAGGAATAAAAATTTTAGAATGTAAAGAAGATTATGTAGCATTTGATAATGGAGTTCAATACACATATATATCAGCAAATAAGGGGATATATAAAAACCAAGTGAAAATAGCAAAAAATGTAGATTACTGTACATTTATAGAACAAATAAAAAATGGAAAACAAGTGATACAAGTAAAATTCAAAGCAGGAAGTCAAAATAGAACTACAACATATACATTAAAATAACACAAAAGAAAGGAAGGAATCTTATGGATTTAAAAAGAAGACAACCTATAGGTGTGGAATTAGTAAAAAGAGGGATTGTAACAGAAAATGATATAGAAAAAGCATTAGAATATCAAAGAGAACATCCTAAGAAAAAATTAGGTGATATTTTATATATATTAGAAGTATGTGATCCATTTAAGTTGGTAGAAGCAATAGGAGATATAATAGGAACAAAAGGTGTATTATTAACAAACAAAACCTTAAAAATAAAAATAACAGATTATATATCTTTGGATATTGCAAAAGAAAATAAAGCAATACCATTTGAAATTAATAATGGAAAGATTAAAGTATGTTTTGCAGATAATGTGAACCAAAGATCAATGGATGCAATGAGATTATTACTTTTAAATAAAGGATTAGTAATGGAAAGTTACATTACTTTTGAAAGTGATATAGATAGAATAATAAAATCACAAGAAGGAGAAGCAACAACTAATTTAAATGTAAGAGGAAGAAATGACACTATAACAAACCTAGTTGATAGTATCATAAAAACGGGAATTGAAAGACGTGCTAGTGATATTCATATTGAACCAATGGAAAATAAAGTAAGAGTTAGATACAGAATAGATGGTGAATTATTTACAGCTGCAAATATTGCCAAAGAAAAACAAGGACAAATTATAGGAAGATTAAAAGCAATATCAAATATGCATCAAGAAAAACAAGAAGCACAAGATGGTAGAATTTTATTATATGAAGATTATAATATTCGTGTATCTTCACAACCAAATGTATATGGAGAAAAATTTGTTTTAAGATTATTAAAGAAAAATTCAAACATACGTAATATATTTGATCTAGGATTTCCAGCAACAGAAGAAGAACTTAGTAAAAGTATTAACAAAAGAAATAGTATAACAATTATGGCAGCACCTACTGGTGAAGGTAAAACAACAAGTTTATATAGTATTATAGATTATTTAAATAGTCCAGAAATAAATATAACAACAATAGAAGACCCAGTTGAAATTCGTATAGAAGGGCTAAACCAAATAGAAATAGATGCAAGAGCATCATTCTCAGATTCATTAAGAACAGTTTTAAGACAAGACCCTGATATAATTTTAGTTGGAGAAATAAGAGACAAAGAAACAGGAGAAATTGCAATACAAGCAGGGCAAACAGGACATTATGTTTTATCAACAATTCACACAATAAATGCAGTAGAAGTTATAACAAGACTTAGAAAAATGGGACTTTCAGATTATGATGTAGCAAGTACATTAGCAACTATAATATCACAAAGATTAGTAAGAAAATTATGCACAAAATGTAGAAAAGAAAGACCATTTACAGAAGAAGAAAAACAAATAATAGAAAAAATAGGTAAAAAATATGGTGTAGAATATAACTTAAATGGAATGACATATGATGCAATAGGATGTAAACATTGTAATAATACTGGATTTTTTGATAGAATAGGTGTGTTTGAAATATTGAATGTAACAGAAGAAATTCAAGCTGAAATAATGAGAGGAAAATCTAGTATAGAAATAAAACAAGAAGCATTAAAACAAGGATATAGACCATTAGTTGTAGATGGAATAAGAAAAGTTGTACAAGGTTATACAACATTAGAAGAACTAAATAAAAAATTACTTATTTATTAATTTTGCAAAGGAGAAAAAGAGTATGGATATGAATAAAATATTAGATGAAGCAATAGAATTAGATGCTTCAGATATACATTTAGTACCTGGAAACAAACCAATGCTTAGAGTATCAAGAGATTTGATACCAGTTAAAGGGACAAAAATATTAACACCAGATGATATGAACGAAATATATGATTTTTTAGTTAGAGGGAATATAGATAAAGATGAAGTTTTTAATACAACTAGAAAATTAGATATGTCTTATGAATATAAAGATATACGTTTAAGAGTAAATATATCATTAACAGATGAAGTACCACTTTGCACACTAAGATTAATAAAAAGTGAATTACCACCATATGAATCATTAGGAATACCTGATATAGTTAGAAGAATGTCATATCAACCACAAGGATTGATATTAGTAACAGGTAAAACAAACTCTGGTAAAACAACAACATTAAACTCATTAATAGATTATATAAATGAAAATCAAAATAAGAAAATATTAACACTAGAAAATCCAGTAGAATATAAGCATCATTCTAAAATGTCATTAATTGTACAAAAAGAGGTGGGAAAAGGTAGAGATTCTTTAACATTTAGTGATGGTGTTAAAAACGCATTAAGAGAAGACTGTGATATTCTTGTAATAGGAGAGATTCGTGATAAAGTAACAATGGAAGCAGCAATAGAAATGGCAGAATCTGGACATTTAGTTATAGGAACATTGCATACAAAATCTTGTGCAGAAACAATAGACAGAATGATAAACTTCTACGAAGTAAGAGATCAAGCAAGTATTAAATACTTATTATCAGCATTATTAAAACTTGTTGTATCACAAAGATTATTAAAAGGAAGAGATGGCAAATTAGTATTAGTACCAGAAGTAATGGTTGTAGATAACATAGTAGCAGGTATTATTCGTAAAGAAAAATTAAGTGTATCAGAAATAGAAGATGCTATACAAAGTAACTTAGAAAAAGGAAGTATAGGATTAATAAATTCACTTGCAGAATTATTTGTTGAAAATAAAATAACACTAGATCAAGCAAAAGCACAAATAGAAGAGAAAAACCAAGAAATATTAAATAGAACAATAATGCAACTAAAGATAAAAAAAGGAGATAGAAAACTTTAATAGAAGGAGGATAAATTTATGCCAACATATATGTATAAAGCAATGACCGATAAAGGCGTAATTGTAAAAAATAGAGTTGAAGCATCAAGTAGATTATATCTTATAAAAAGTTTAAAAGAAAATAATTTACTTCCAATATCTATAGAACAAATGGCATATAGAAAAAACAGTGCACCAAAAAGGAAAAAGAAAAATGTAACAGACATTCAGGAAATAATGAAAAATGTTAATACAACACAAATAGCAGGAAAGCCAAAAACACTTACAACAAAAGGAAAAATAAATTTATATTTTGCTAAAACAGAAAAAATAACAACAAGAGACGTGGTTGTATTTACACAGAACTTTTATTTATTAAAAAAGGCCAACTTTAATAATATTCATGCTTTAAGTACAATTATTGAAGGAACTGAAAATGTATCATTTAAAGGAATACTAGAAGATATACTTGCAGGGGTAGAAGCTGGTGAAAATATGTATACAACAATGGAATATTATTCAAATGTATTTCCTTATATTTATATAAATATGATAAAAGTTGGTGAATTATCTGGATCATTAACAAAATCACTAGAACAAGCAGTTCAATACTTAGATGAATCAGAAAGTTTAAATAAAAAGATAAGATCAATCTTAATACCTAATATAGTACAATTTGTATTATTACTTGTAATGCTAGTTGTAGGAACATTAGTAGCAATACCAGCAATTCAAAATGTATTTGATGAAATGGGAACACAAGACACATTACCAGCAGTTACATTATGGTTTGCAGACTTCTTAAACAAAGTTATTCAATATTGGTATATACCAACATTTATTGTAGTAGCAATTGTTGTAGGAATTATAGCATATATAAATACACCAAGAGGAAAATATAATTTTCATTATTTTAAATATAAGATGCCAATATTTGGAGAACTTATATATGCCTTAGATTTTTCAAGATTAATGAAGGCAATGTTACTAAACTTACGTAATGGAATGAGAATTCAAGAAGCATTAGAAGTAAGTAAAAACGTAGTAAAAAACTATGTCATGCTATCAATGGTTGAAACATCAATAAATAATATATTAATGGGAACATCATGGATAGAACCATTTGAAAAAGCAGGATTGTCAAAACCAATGGTAACAGAAATGTTAAAAATAGGTATGCAAACAGATTTATCAGAAATGATGGAAAAATTAGTTGAATATATGGAAATAGATATAGACAACATAATGACAAAGATAATGAAAGCATTACCACAAGTAGTATATGCAATAGTAGGTGTAGTATTAATATTCTTCGTATTAGTAGTATTAGTACCTTGTATCCAAGTATATATGGGAAATTTCTTATTCTCAGCGTATGGAGTTGGCTAATGATTTTGGTGATTTTGGGGACGGAGCAAAAAATCATTT
Organism: uncultured Clostridium sp.; assembly: GCA_905213875.1. Taxonomy (GTDB): domain Bacteria; phylum Bacillota; class Clostridia; order TANB77; family CAG-508; genus CAG-269. The sequence continues at coordinate 5,977 of CAJMJN010000004.1, read as the reverse complement.
TAAAACACGAAAAAATAAAAAATTCAAAAAGGCTGAAAGTAGAAATACTATCAGTCTTTTTATATAAATATAAAATGAAAGGGAAATAAATGAAAATAGGAATAGATTTAGGAGGAAGCCACATTGCAATAGGAGTTGTAGACAAAGATGGAAAAATTTTGGATAAAAGAGAAAAAAAGTTAAGAGGAATTGCAAATAGACTAATAAAAAAAACAATAGAAGAAACAATTATAGATAATGTAAAAGAATATCAAAATAATTACAAAATAACAGAAATAGGAATCGCAATACCAGGAACAGTAAATCAAAATAAAATTATTAAATCTGTAAATTTAGGACTAAAAGATTATAATATAGTAGATGCAATTAATAAAGAAATAAATTTACCAATAAAAATACGTAATGATGCAAAGTGTGCAGCTTTAGCAGAAAATAAATATGGAGCATTAAAAAAATATAATAGAATATTATTTATGACATTAGGAACAGGAATTGGTGGAGCAGTAATAATAAATGGAAATTTATTAGAAACTGGGGAATATCCAGGGTGTGAATTTGGTCATATGGTAATAAAAGAAAATGGATTAAAGTGTAATTGCGGAAGAAAAGGATGTTTCGAAAAGTATGGTTCAATGAGAGCTTTTAAGGATAATTTAAGGAACGAACTATGGTTAGAAGATAAAACAAGTGGAAAAGAATTAATGGCAATTTTAAAAGACACAACAAAAGAAAGTAAAGATTATGCTAAAATAGAAAAAGTTAGAAAACAATACATTAGAGATTTAAGTGTAGGTATAGCAAACTTAGTAAATATTTTTGAACCAGAAGCAATTGGAATTGGTGGAAGCTTTGTATACTTTTCCGAAGTATTGCTACAAGATGTAAAAAAAACAATATTAAAAGAAGATATGTTGTTTAATCCTAGAAAAGAGATAAATATACAAACAGCAGTATTAGGAAATGAAGCTGGAATAATAGGAGCAACATTATAAAATATAAAAAAGGAATAAAAAATTATTTTTATTCCTTTTTTAAAATATTAATTGTAGTTACCTACTAGGAATTAGAATAGTTCTTCCAGCATATATAAGGTTCGGATTAGAAATATTATTTAATCTAGCAATTTTAGATACTGTAGTACCAAATCTAGATGCAATTTGACTTAAAGTATCACCATATTTTATTTTGTAGTATTTAGTGCTAGTAGAGGAGCTTCCAAAATTAATATTTGAACTAATAGAAATTTTTTGTCCTGGGTAAATCAAATTTGGATTAACTATAAAAGAATTTTGAGCAACTATTGAACTTACAGTAGTTTTATATTTTAAAGCAATTGCACTTAAAGTATCGCCACGTTTTACAGTATATATAATTGAAGAAGATGACGAAGTAGGAAAAGTTGAAATAGAAGAATTAGTAACAAAAATATCAGAAGTAAAAACATTCCTATCAACATTACCTGAAACACCATTTATTCTACCTGAACTTGTATATTGCCAACCTTGCCAATATTGCCATTTACCATTATTGCTAGGGGAAGTAACACCGTAATTTGCAACCCAAAGAGGATAAGAATTTAAATTTTTATCAAAAATGGTTCTAGCAGAATAAGAATTACTATAAATGATAGGTTGTGAATTAGATAATGATTGCAATGTATTTAAAAATACTTTAGATATTTGATTAACTTCATATTTTGATAAACTACTAAAATCTTCAAAATCCATTGCAAGCTTACAATCAAATTGTTTTCCCAAAATAGTTTTAGCAAAAAAAATGGCTTGATTACGAGCTTGTGTTGTATTTTTAGCAGTAACATAGTGATAAAATCCAACTTTTAGCCCATTAGATTTAGCATTTTTGTAACTATATTCTAAATAAGGATTAACATATGATATTCCTTCACTTGATTTTATATATACAATATCAATTCCAGATTTTTTCACAGCAGAAAAATTAACATAACCTTGCCAAGAACTAATATCAATTCCTTGATAAAGATTTTCATTTGAAGGACCAAATGCCAAAGAAGTGCAATAAAAAAACATTAAAAATAATGAAAAAACAAAGAAGAATAGTATTGTACTTGTTCTTTTTGACATAAAAACCCTCCTTTCTAAAATTGAATACCTAGAAAATAATAAATAAATATTATATTCTATTAATACATAATATGTTATAAATTGACATATTTTGCACAATATGTTTAAAATAACGGAATGATAATTCACAAATATGCACAAAATATGGAAAAAGGGTTGATTTTTAACAAAAATCTTGGTATAATAGCTAACGTAATTAATCACGTCATAAGCTAGTTTTACGGGAAGTGCCTAAAAGTTAGGTCCTAAAAAACGAGAAACTTAGGCGGAAGAATAACAAAAAGGGAGGAATTAAAAATGGCAGTAGTTGCAATGAAACAATTACTAGAAGCAGGTGTTCACTTTGGACATCAAACAAGAAGATGGGATCCTAAAATGGCTGAATACATATTCCAAGCTAGAAATGGTATCCATATTATCGATTTACAAAAGACATCAAAAAAATTAGATGAAGCATATAACTTCATGAGAGAACAAGCTGAAGAAGGAAAAACAATATTATTTGTTGGAACTAAAAAACAAGCTCAAGACTGCATGAAAGAAGCAGCTTTAAAATGTGGAATGTACTATGTTGATAAAAGATGGTTAGGAGGAATGTTAACAAACTTCGATACTATCCAAACAAGAATTAAAAGATTAAAAGACTTAGAAGCAATGGCAGAAGATGGTACATTTGAAGTATTACCTAAAAAAGAAGTAATATTATTAAAGAAAGAAATGGAAAAATTAGAAAGAAACCTTGGTGGAATTAAAGACATGAAAGAACTACCAGGAGTAATATTCTTAGTAGATCCTAAAAAAGAAAGAATAGCTGTATTAGAAGCTAAAAAATTAGGAATTCCATTAGTTGGATTAGTAGATACAAACTGTAATCCAGAAGATGTAGATTATGTAATTCCTGGAAATGATGATGCTATAAGAGCAGTTAAATTAATAGCTGATGTTATGGCAAATGCAGTTATTGAAGGAAAACAAGGCGAAAGCTTTGAAGCTGAACAAGAAGAACAATCAGTAGAAGAAGAAACAACAACAATTGAACAAGTTGTTGCTAACGAAGAAGCTGAAGAAGTAACAGAATAATTTAATAAAACCTATTTATATTAAATAAAAAGAGGGTGGAGCTTTTCTGCTCTACTCTCTATTAGTATATTAGTTATATAATAAAAGGAGGAATATAATATGATTACTGCAAGTCAAGTAAAAGACCTAAGAGAAAAAACAGGAGCAGGGATGATGGACTGCAAAAAAGTTTTAACAGAAACAGATGGAGATATGGAAAAAGCAATCGAATTATTACGTGAAAGAGGAATTGCAAAAGCAGCTAAAAAATCAGGAAGAGTTGCAGCAGAAGGATTAGTTGAAGCATATATTTCAGAAGATGGAAAAGTAGGAGCAGTTGTAGAAGTAAACTCAGAAACAGACTTTGTTGCAAAAAATGAAGAATTCAAAACATTTGTTATGGATGTTGCAAAACAAATAGTTGACAAAAACCCAGCAGATGTTGAAACATTATTGGCTTCACCTGCAGAATTTGAAGAAGGAAAAACAGTTCAAGAAGCATTAGTTGGAAAAATTGCAACAATAGGTGAAAACTTATCAATTAGAAGATTTGTAAGATTTGAATCAGAAGGATTAGTTGCAAAATATATCCATGGTGATGGAAAAATCGCAGTTTTAGTAAATATGGCTAAAGGAACTGAAGAAGTTGCAAAAGACATATGCATGCAAATTGCTGCTGCTAGACCTGAATTTGTAAGAAGAGAAGAAGTTCCAGAAGAAAGAGTAGCAAAAGAAATGGAAATCTTAAAAATTCAAACAATGAATGAAGGTAAACCAGAAGCAATAGCAGAAAAAATAGTTCAAGGTAGAATTGGAAAATTCTATGAAGAAATCTGCTTAGTAGACCAAGCATTTGTTAAAGATCCAAGCAAAAAAGTTTCACAATTATTAAGTGAAAAAGATGCAGATGTTGTTGCATTTGCTAGATTCGAAAAAGGTGAAGGAATCGAGAAAAAAGAAGAAAACTTTGCAGAAGAAGTTATGAATCAATTAAAATAATTTTAAGTAAATAAGTGTCTTTTTAAGGTGAAATTTGATTAGAAAATTGCCTTAAAAGGGCACTTTTTATATTTTAAAAATTAGATATTGCCAACAATTATAAAATTGCGAATTTATTTATAAACAGTGTACATAATATACGTTTGACAATTTCAGGAAAATATAGTATAATAACCAAGATGTTGCCAAGAGGGCACAAGAATGAGATTTTATAAAACCCAAAAGTTTAAAGAGAAGAAAAAAGAGAACGGACAAAAAATAAAACAAAAGAAAAAATAAATTTTTAGATGTATAGATGTATTTTTATATGCTGAAAAATACATATTATTAAACAATGAAAAAACTTTAAACCAATAACGGATTTATTAAAATTGAATATAAAAAGGATAAAACGAAAGATCCTAAAAACAAAGAAAGAGAGGAATATTATGGCAGAAGAAAAAGAAGAAAATAAAATAGAAAAAAAGCCAAGAGTACCAAGAAGAAATACAAATAAAAGGGTACAAAATAAAAAAGAAACAGTAGAAAATAAAGAACAAACAGTAAGTACTGTAAAAAAATCAAGAACATCAAGAGAGGCAAAAAATACAAGAACGCCAAGAAGGGGAATAAAAGAAGAAAAAACAGAAGTAAATGAGAATACAAAAAATGTTAGAAGAACGAGAAATGTAAGAAATACACGAAAAACAAGAGAAAATAAATTACAAGAAAGTGTAGAATCAAAAGAACTTGTAGTAAGAGGAGAAAGTGCAATAGCAGAAAGAAAAACAAGAAAAAATGAAATGATATTCAAAAAACCAAAATTAAAAATAATTCCACTAGGAGGACTTCACGAAGTTGGAAAAAACATTACAGTATTTGAATATGATGATGAAATAATAGTAGTTGACTGTGGTTTATCATTCCCAGATGACGATATGCTTGGAGTAGATTTAGTTATACCAGATATCACATATTTACAAAGAAACGAAGAGAAAATTAAAGGATTAATAATAACACACGGACACGAAGATCATATAGGAAGTGTGCCATATTTATTAAAACAAATAAATATCCCAGTATATGCACCAAAACTAGCAATGGGATTGATAAGAAATAAATTAGAAGAACATAGAATTTTAAGAAGTTCAACATTAGTTGAAGTAACACAAGGACAAAAAATAAAATTTGGTAAATATTTTGAGGTTGAATTTATCAGAAGTACACATAGTATACCAGATTCAGTAATGCTAGCAATAAAAACACCTGTTGGAACAATTTTACACACAGGTGACTTCAAGGTAGATTACACACCAATAGATGGAAAAATTATGGACCTTGGAAGAATTGCAGAACTTGGAAATGAAGGTATTTTAGCATTAATGTCAGATAGTACAAATGCAGAAAGAAAAGGATTTACAATGTCCGAAAGTTCAATAGGACCAGTATTTGACGAGTTATTTGATGGATGTACAAAGAGAATTGTTGTTGCAACATTTGCATCAAATGTACACAGAGTTCAACAAATAGTAAGTTCAGCAGTAAAATATCACAGGAAAATTGCAATATGTGGTAGAAGTATGATAAATATGATTTCAACTGCAAAAGAGTTAGGGTATATAGATTGTCCAGACGATATATTTATTGATATAGACACAATGTCAACATATAATGACGAACAACTTGTAATTATAACAACAGGTAGCCAAGGTGAAACAATGTCTGCATTAACAAGAATGGCAGCAGGTGACCATAGAAAAGTTAAAATTACACCAAATGATTTAGTTATAATTTCTGCAAATCCAATACCAGGAAATGAAAAATCAGTTTCAAAGGTA
>CAJMJN010000003.1 GCA_905213875.1 uncultured Clostridium sp. | reverse complement strand
AAGTAAGGAATTTCCAAGGAGCCTTCAAAAAGGTTCGAAGAACGTTTTTGGTAGGTTCAATGGAAATTCAAAAAACTTGAGTGTTAAATTTAACCATGTAATCGTTTGAGATTTCACAGTTGAATTTAACACTCAAAATTTTTTCTATTCAAATAATTTAATAAAACAATTTTTTCATTGCTATATTATTCTTTAAACTATACTTTTTATAATATCATAACGAATCATTAGGCTCTTTTTATAAAAATCCTTTCGTACATAAGATATGCAACTTATATTAGCAATAAATTCAATAATTTTAGTAATATCAATATTTGGAATTAGCCTTTTTACAGCATTGGTGCATTCAGCATTTTTTAAACTTTTTATATATGACATACAGTTAATTTTTTTGCCATCTTCTTTTATACAAGAGTAACAATTTAATGCTAAATTTTTTATTTCTGTTTCATTCATTTTTACAATTTCATCATCTTCGATTATTGGATTCAAACATGAACCACAATCATAAATTGGAGAAAATTTAATTTTATCTGTTGATTTATTAACTAAAAATCCCCAATTGCCATTATGCCTATCTGTATTACCAATTAGGCTATCAATAACAAACATATTATTAGTATAACACAAATATATAAACTTGGCTACAACAAGTAATATAAAAAAATCACATGCTATAAAATTAAGAATGTAATTTTTTTGTAATAAAACTGTAATTAAATTTTAACATAAAAAAATGAAAAAATTTACAAAAATACTTGCAAATTGCGAAAAGTTATATTAAAATTTAATCAAAGTGGAGAAAAGTGGCACAAAGTGGTGACAAAGTGGAGTGAGGTGAAATTAGTTGCTAATAGGTGAATATGAGCATTCTCTAGATACAAAGGGTAGATTGATAATGCCTGCAAAATTAAGACAAGACATGGGAGAAAAGTTCATCGTAACAAAAGGGTTAGATGGATGTTTATTTGCATTTTCACAAAATGAGTGGCTAAATTTCGAAACAAAATTAAAAGCATTACCACTTTCAGATAGAAATGCCAGAAACTTTGTAAGATTTTTCTTATCAGGAGCAACTGAATGTGAATTAGACAAACAAGGAAGATTTCTAATACCAAATAACCTAAGAACAGCTGCAAACTTAGAAAAAGAAACAGTAATAATAGGAGTTGGAACAAGATTAGAAATTTGGGATAAATCAACATGGTCAAAATGTGATGAAAACATATCAGCAGATGAAATTGCTGAAAACATGACAATGTTAGGTATATAACTTGAAAAAGTTTATATAGAAACAAAAGATAATCATACAAAAGAAAAAAATGCTAAAGATTAAAATTACAAAAGACAAAATGCAAAAGAATTTATAAAATACAAAAGAAAAATTACTAAAGATAAAAATCAAAAGAAAACTGAAAGAACAAAAGATAAAAAACTAAAGAAAAACGTACAAAAGACAAATGTACAAATGATGGGTTATAACAAAATGTTTGAGGTGAAAAATTGGAATTTAAACATAAACCTGTCATGTTAGAAGAGTGTATCGAAGGATTAAACATCAAACCAGATGGAATCTATGTAGACGGAACTCTTCGGAGGAGCAGGACATAGTTATGAAATAGTAAAAAGACTTTCAGGAAATGGTAAGCTTATAGGAATAGACAGAGATGAAGAAGCATTAAAAGCTGCAAAAGAAAAACTGAAAGGTTTTTCAAATGTTATTTATGTCCATGACAATCATGACAACATAAAAGAAATACTAGAAAAATTAAATATAGAAAAAGTAGATGGAATATTATTAGACTTAGGAGTTTCATCATATCAGTTAGATGAACGAAATAGAGGTTTTAGCTATTTAGGCGAAAATGAACTTGATATGAGAATGGACAAAACACAGAAATTGACAGCCAAAGAAATAGTTAATACATATTCAGAAGAAGAATTAGCAAATATTATTTACGAATATGGAGAAGAAAGATTTTCAAGAAAAATTGCAAAAAATATTTGTGAATATAGAAAACAAAAAGAAATAGAAACAACAAAACAATTAGTTGAAATAATAGAAAAATCAATACCTAAAAGTAAAGACGGACATCCTGCAAAAAGAACATTTCAAGCAATAAGAATAGAAGTTAATAATGAGATAAAACCATTATTTAATACAGTAAAAAATTCAATAGATTGTTTAAATGATAAAGGAAGATTATGTATAATAACATTTCATTCATTAGAAGATAGAGCAGTAAAAAATGCATATATAGAAGCACAAGGGAAATGTACATGTCCAAAAGATTTACCATATTGCGTATGTGGAGCAAAATCATTTGGAAAAATTATGAATAAAAAACCAATAATAGCAACAGAAGAAGAACAAGAAGAAAATTCAAGAAGTAAAAGTGCTAAATTAAGAATTTTTGAAAAAAGAGAAGAACAAAAGTAAAAGTAAGGAGGTGAGGTAACTTATGGCAAGAGCAGAATATCAATATTCTACAAGTCCAAGAAAATTAGAGCCAGAATATAGATCGCAAAAAAGAAAGCAAAAGTTAAGAGTAGTAGAAGATTTACCAAGACAAGAAGTAAAAGTATCTAAAGAACAAAAAAGAAAAAGAATACAATTAACAATAACAGTTATAGCTATATTTGGGCTATTATTGACTATAAGTTACCGAAACTCACAAATAAATGAAAAATTTAATGAAATGCAAAGTTTAAAAAAAGAACTTTCATCATTACAAAAAGAAAATGAACAACTAAAAGTAAATATTGCAAATGGCTTAAATTTAGCTAATATAGAGAAATTAGCAAAAGAAAAATTAGGTATGCAAAAACTAACAAATAAACAAATAGTATATGTTAGCCTACCTAAAAAAGACTATGTAGAATCTGCATCAGAAAAGGTTGTTATAAAAGATCAAACAAATTGGTTTGAAAAATTAGTAAACAAGATATTTAATAAATAATATAAGAATAAATAAAAAACTTTCTAATAAAATTGATTAGGAGGTTTTTTTATGATTGGAGCAAAATTATCTAGCAGAAAGAAAATGAGAAACATGCTATTTATTTGTTTTTTGCTTATACTAATATTATTAGGAAGACTTGGATTTATTCAATTTATTAGAGGCGAAGAATTAAGTTCAATGGCATACATACAGCAAACATTAGATAGAAATATAAACCCTAAAAGAGGAACAATTTATGATGCAACTGGCAAAAATATTCTTGCAGTAAGTAGTACGGTAGAAACAGTGACAGTAAATCCAGGAAATATCAATCAAAAAGATAAAGAAAAAGTAGCCAAAGAATTATCAGAATTATTTGACTTAAATTATGATACAGTATTAAAAAAAGTAACTAAAAGAAGTTCAATAGAAACAATAGTAAAAAAGGTTGAAAAAGAAAAAACAGATGAATTAAGAATATGGATGCAAGAAAACAATATAATTACAGGAATTAATATGGATGAAGACACTAAAAGATATTATCCATATAATAATGTAGCATCACAGGTAATTGGATTTACAGGAAGTGATAATCAAGGATTGGATGGAATTGAAGCGAAATATGATGAAAAGCTAAAAGGAAAAAAAGGAAGTATTCAGAGACATACTGATGCAAAAGGTGGAGAAATAGGTACTGAGGGAGAAAACTATGTATCAGCAATAGATGGAGATGATTTGATATTAACAATAGATTTGAACATACAATCAATAGTAGAAAAATATTTAGAAGAAGCATGTATAGACAATAAGTGTACAGATGGTGGAAATGTAATTGTAATGAATCCACAAAATGGCAATATTCTAGCAATGGCAACATATCCAACATATAATTTAAATGAACCATATTCTGCATATACAGAAGAATTAGCACAAAATTGGGATAATATGGAACAATCAGAAAAAACTAAAATGCTACAATCAGTGTGGAGAAATAGAGCAATTGCAGATACATATGAACCAGGTTCAGTATTTAAATTAATAACTACATCAGCAGCTTTGGAAGAAGGAATAACAGATACAGATAACCAAGGGGAATTTGCGTGTACAGGAGGAATAGAAGTAGCAGGAGTTAGAATAAAATGTTGGAGATATTATAGACCACATGGAGCAGAAAGTTTAAGGCAAGCTCTAATGAATTCATGCAACCCCGTATTTATAGGATTAGGACAAAAAATGGGAGTTAAAACATATTATAGTTATTTAAGAAAATTTAAATTATTAGAAAAAACAGGAATAGATATACCAGGAGAAGCTGGTAGTATTTTCTTGGCGGAAAACAAGGTCGGACCAGTTGAACTTGCAACAATAAGTTTTGGTCAAAGGTTTGAGATAACTCCAATTCAACTAATTTCTGCAGTATCTGCTATTGCAAATGGAGGAACAAGTATAAAACCTCGTTTGGTAAAACAAATTGTAAATAGTCAAACAAAAGAAGTTACAGATGTACCAGTGCAAAAAAATGACCAAGTAATATCCAAGGAGACCTCAGAAAAAGTATTAAGTATGATGGAATCAGTAGTATCTGAAGGAACTCGGAAAAAATGCAAGAGTAGCAGGATATAGAATAGGAGGAAAAACTGGGACATCAGAAGATGGGGTAAATACTAATAAATATGTAACATCTTTTTGTGGAGTTGCACCTATAGATAATCCACAAGCAGTGGTACTGGTAACATTATATAATCCAACAGGAGAAGGTGGACACCAAGGAGGTGGGGTAGCAGCACCATTAGGAGGTCAAATTTTTAGTGAAATATTACCATATTTAGAGGTGAACCAAGGAAATACAGAAGAAATTGAAAATATAGAACAAATTCAAACACCAGATATTTTAAATAAAAGCATAAAGGAAACAGAAAAAATCTTAAAAGAAAGTGGATTAAACTATATAATAGAAGATAATACAGAAGAAATAGACAAAGAAAACACATATGTAAAAGAACAAACTCCTAGTGCAGGTATAGTTGTAAATAAAGGAAGCAACATATATTTAAAAATAAAATAAATTTTTGAATTAAAAATCGCAAAAAACTATACAAAGTAGGAGAATAGTTATATAATATAAAAGACTTATAAGCAATAAAATACTAATTAATGAAAGGATTAGAAATATGAATTTAAAAGAAATGTTAATTGGTCTAGATGGACTAAAAGCAAAAGGTAATATAGATATTGAAATAACAGGAATTGCCTTTAATTCTAAAGAAGTACAAAAAGGATATCTTTTTGTGGCTATAAAAGGGTTTGAAACAGATGGGCATGAATATATAAAAGAAGCTATTGAAGCAGGGGCATCAGCAATAGTTATAGAAGAAGGATGTGACTTAAAAAAGATAAACATACCTGATGATGTTACAATAATAATGGCTAAAGATACAAGAGAAGCATTAGCTATAATTTCTTGTAATTATTATGATAATCCTTCTAAAAGACTAAAATTAATTGGTGTGACAGGAACAAAAGGAAAAACAACAACAACATATATGGTAAAAACTATGCTAGAAAAAGCAGGAAAAAAAGTAGGCTTAATAGGTACTATAGAAACTGAAATAGTTGGAAAAAAACTAAAAGATAATGATAGAACAACACCAGAAAGCTTAGAGCTACAAAAAATATTAAATGAAATGGTACAAAAAGGTGTAGAATATGCTGTAATGGAAGTATCATCACAAAGTTTAAAACTACATAGAGTAACAGGTTGTACATTTGATATTGCAGTATTTACAAATTTTGCAGAAGATCATATTAGTCCTAGTGAACATCCAGATATGGAAGATTACTTAAACTCAAAATTAAAAATATTTAAGATGTGTAAACAAGCAGTTGTAAATGCTGATGATTTACAAGGAAGTAAAATGCAAAAAAGATTTCCAGATTTACCAATAACAACTTATGGAATTGATAATTGGGCAAATTTACTTGCAAAAGACATAACAGTAACAAACTCATATGTTGATTTCAAGGTAAAACTAACAGACAGAAATGAAAGAGTAAAAACATGTATTCCGGGAAGATTTAGTGTGTATAATTCACTAGCTTCTATATGTATTGCACAAAAATATGGAGTAGACCCAGAGATAATAAAACAAGCACTAGTAGAAGTAAGAGTACCAGGAAGATCAGAAATGGTAGACAATAAATTAGAATTACCAATAATGGTGGATTATGCACACACACCAGAGAGTTTAAAAAATATATTATCAGCAGTAAAAATATATACAAGAGGAAGAGTTATATCAGTATTTGGATGTGGTGGAAATCGTGATAGTGCTAAAAGACCCATCATGGGCGAAGTATCAGGAAAAACAGCTGATTATACTATTATTACTTCTGATAATCCTAGAAATGAGAAACCAGAAGAAATAGCAGAACAAATAGAAAATGGAATAAAAAAGACAAAAGGAAAATATGAAGTAATTTTAGACAGAAAAGAAGCAATAAAAAAAGCAATTCAAATGGCAACTAAAAGAGACATAATAGTTTTAGCAGGTAAAGGTCATGAAATGGAACAAGAAATAAATGGAAAGAAAAAGCCATTTGATGAAAGAAAAATAATAAAAGAAATAACAGAAGAATTAAAATAAAAAGAAAGGTTGGAGAAAATTGAAATTAGAAACAATATCATTAATAATCACATTTATAGTATCAATTATTCTAGGTATAATAATTATTCCAATATTAAGAAAATTAAAAGTTGGTCAAATAGAAAGAGATGATGGACCTAAATCACATTTTAAAAAACAAGGAACTCCTACAATGGGGGGAATAATAATAATAATAGCAATGTTATTAGTTGCAATAGGAATATGTATATATTTTACAATCAATGGTCAAATAACAATCGCACATAAAATATTACCAGTATTACTATTAACACTAGGCTTTGGAATGATTGGCTTTATAGATGATTTTAAAAAATTAGTATTAAAAAATACCAAAGGTTTAAAACCAAGCTATAAAATGTTAGGGCTATTAATAATATCAGTAGCATATGTAATTTATCTAATATATGTATTAAAAATAGGAACACAAACTTATATACCAATATGGAAACAATATATTGATTTACCTATTTATTTATATATTCCATTTGCAATATTAGTAATTTTAGGAACAACAAATGCAGTAAATTTAACAGATGGAATTGATGGTTTAGCATCTAGTGTAAGTGCAATAATACTAACATGTTTAACAGTTATAGGAATAATGTTTGGGCAACCAGAAATATCAGTATTTGGAAGCATAGTAATAGGAGCAGTATTAGGCTTTCTAATGTTCAATTTACATCCAGCAAAAGTATTTATGGGTGATACAGGTTCACTTTTATTAGGCGGAGTTATTTCTGCTATAGCTTTATATTTAAAAATGCCATTATTATTACTTTTAATAGCAATAATACCAGTAATAGAAACTATATCAGTAATAATCCAAGTAGTATATTTTAAAAAGACAGGAAAAAGAGTATTTAAAATGACGCCAATACACCATCATTTTGAATTATCAGGATGGACAGAAAATAAAGTTGTTGTAATATTTAGTGTAATCACATTAATTGTATGTGTAATAGGATTAAAAATCATATAAAATAAGATTTTTAAATATAATAAAACAAAAGAAAGAAAAAGGAGAAAGGTAAATGGCAAAAAAGAAAAAAAATTTCTCAAGTTTTGTAAATAATCCAATAGATTTTACCTTGTTAATAACAATATTATTACTATTATCAATAGGATTAATTATGGTATTATCAGCAAGTTCACCATCAGCACTTTCAGAAACAGGAAATAGTTATTCATTTTTTTCTAAACAATTAATATTTGCAATATTAGGAATAATTGCAATGTTATTTATTTCTAAAGTGGATTATAGATTTTATAAAAAATTCTATAAACATGCATGGTGGATCGCATTATTATTACTTGCATTAGTGTTAGTTGCAGGAAAAACAATTAATGGTGCAAAAAGATGGATATATCTTACAGAAAGCTTATCAGTCCAACCATCTGAATTTGTAAAATTATTAATGATAATATTTTATGCAGGAATATTGGTAAAAAATAGAGATGAATTATCTAAATATGGAAAAGGATTTATAAAACATATAATTTTACTAGCACCAATAATAGGATTACTTTTATTAGAACCACACTTTAGTGCATCTATAGTAATTATATCTATTTGTTCTGTTATGATGATAATGGCTGGCTGCAAATTTTGGCATTTTATAGCTACAGGTGGAGTTGTAGGATTACCAGCAATGATTTTCTTAATAATAAAAGAACCATATAGATTACAAAGGGTTGTAACATTTTTAGACCCTTGGAAAGATGCCACAGGAAATGGATGGCAAGTAATACAAAGTTTATATGCAATAGGATCAGGAGGACTATTTGGAGCAGGGTTAGGTGAAAGTAAACAAAAATATTTATACATACCAGAACCACATAATGACTTTATATTTTCTATATTAGGAGAAGAATTGGGATTTATAGGTTGTGCATTAGTATTAATATTATTTGCTATATTTATCTGGAGAGGAATATTAATTTCAATGAAAGCACCAGATATGTTTGGAAGCTTAGTAGCTGTAGGAATAACAACATTAGTTGCAGTACAAGTAATAATAAATGTGGCAGTTGTAACATCTTCAATGCCAGCAACAGGAATGCCATTACCGTTTTTCAGCTACCGGAGGAACAGCCTTATTTATTTTATTATGTGAAATGGGAATATTGCTAAATATTTCAAGGGCAACTGCTAAACAATAGATACAAATATAAAAATATATAAAAGAAAGAGGAAAATAGAAATGAAAGTAATAATTGCAGCGGCAGGAACTGCAGGACATATAAACCCAGGTCTAGCAATGGCTAACAAAATTAAACAAGAAGAAAAAGATTCTGAAATTATGTTTATAGGTACTACTAGAGGCTTAGAAAATGATTTAGTACCACGTGCAGGATATGAATTAAAAACAATAGATGCATATGGATTAAGCAAAAAAATTTCTGTAGAAAATCTAAAAAAAATGTATAAAACTCTAAAAGGATTTGGAGAAGCTAAGAAGATAATAAAAGAATTTAAACCAGATATAGTAATAGGAACAGGTGGATATATTTGTGGTGCTACAATTTCAGCTGCACATAGTCTAAAAATTCCAACATTATTACATGAAAGTAATGCTTTTCCTGGTAAAGCAGTAAAAATGTTATCAGGAAAAGCAGATACAATATTAGTATCATTTAAAGATGCACAAGATAGAATAAGAAAAGGTGCAAATGTAGTATTTACAGGAACACCAGTAAAAATAAAGAAAAAGGAATATTCACAACAAGAAAAAGAAACAATATTACACAAAGAGGGACTAAATGTGGATAAACCTATTGTATTAGCATTTGGCGGAAGTCAAGGAGCTAAGAAAATAAATGATGCAATAGTTGAAATAATAAAAAATAAATTAAATGAAAATTATCAAATGATATGGGCAGTAGGACCAAAACAATATGATGGAATAAAAGAAGAACTAAAAAAATTCAATATAGATATTGAAAATTTAGAAGGTATAAAAGCATTGCCATACATTTATAATATGGAAGAATTAATGAATTCAGTAGATGTAATAGTTGCACGTAGTGGAGCTATGACAATAACTGAAATTTCTAATTTAGGAAAACCATCAATATTAATTCCATTACCAAATGTAAGTCATAACCATCAATTATATAATGCAAAAGTATTAGAAAATGTGGGTGCAGCAAAAATAATATTAAATGATGAATTAACTGGAACAAAATTGTCAGAAGCTATAAAAGAAATAGTAGTAACACAAGACAGTATGAAAAAAATGGGAGAAAATGCATTAAAGGTATCAACATCAAATGTTGAGGATAAGATATATAGTGAAATAAAAAAATTAGTTAAATAAGAGGAAGTATAAATGTTTAAAAATACACAATTTAAAATAATTGTAATATTCTTTGTAGTTGGAATAATTTTAATAGGAACATTAGGAGCATTTTATATATATTCATTAGAAACAGTAAAAGCACAAATAGATGCAAATAATATAGTTGAAATTGGACAAGTAGTCCAAGAAATTAACCAGATAAAACATAATACAATAGTGGCACTAGGAGTTGTTGCAATAGTATTTGCCATTATAGGATGTTTGATTTCTGCATTTTTATCAGAATTTGTGATATATCCAATAAATAAATTGATAAAAAGTGCAGAAAGAGTAACAGAAGATGATAGTAAAAATAAGGTGAAAAATAAGAAAAAAAGAAATGATGTAGATGACTTAGAAAGTGCATTTGGACTAATGACAACAGAATTAAATGAAAAATTAAGTGAAGTATCTACACAAAAAAATCAAATAGAAACAATACTATTACATATGACAGATGGAATAATAGCCTTTAATAGAAAAGGTCAAATAATATTAATAAATCCAGCAGCTAAAAAGTTTCTAGCAATAAGACCAGAAGACGAAAATTTTGATGATATCTTTAAAAAATTCAATCTAAATATAAATATGGAAAAAATAATATATTTAGAAAATTGGACATCAACAGAACAAAGAATTCAAGTAGATGATAGATATGTAAATGTATTTTTTGCACCATTTAAAAATGAAACAGAGAGACCAGATGGTGTAATTGCAGTAATACAAGATATTACAGAACATGTTAAACTAGATAATATGCAAAAAGAATTAGTTGCAGATGTATCACATGAATTAAAAACACCAATAACATCAATTATGGGATATGCAGATACATTGCTAGAAGGAGAATATGACAAAGAAACACAAAATAAATTCTTAAATGTAATAGCAACAGAAGCAAGAAGAATGGCAAGACTAGTAACAGATTTGTTAACATTGTCAAGATATGATAGTAACAAAAAAAGAACACAAAAAGAATCATTTGATTTAGGTGATTTGGTAAAAAAATGTCAAGACAAATTAGGAATAGAAATTAAAAAGAAAAATCATAAAGTAAATTGCTTTGTTACAGCAGATGTGCCACCAGTATATGCTGATAAATATGATATAGAAAGAGTTGTTTTAAATATACTAACAAACAGTATAAAATACACACCAGATGGTGGGGAAATAAAGATATATGTAGGATTTGTATATAATGATGCATATATAAAAGTATTTGATAATGGTATTGGAATACCAGAAGAAGACTTAAGCAGAATATTTGAAAGATTTTATAGAGTAGATAAAGCACGTACTAGAGAAATGGGAGGAACTGGTTTAGGACTTTCAATTGCAAAAGAAATACTTGATAAAAACGGTGGAAGTATAGATATAAAAAGTGTTGTAGGACAAGGTACAGAAGTAGTAATTAGAATACCAACAAAAGTAACAAATGATAATGAAATATAACAAATTAAAGGAAGCATATTTTAGGAATAATTTTTTTGAAATATCTTCCCTTTTTATTGTGATTTATTATGTTTTAGTGTATAATTAGATAGATAATTTATAGAAAATATATGGATAGGAGCGAATTATTTTGAATTCAACAGTAAAAGAAATTTTAGAATGGGTATATTGTATAGTAATTGCATTAGTATTAGCAATGCTATTTAGATATTTTATAGGAACACCAACAATAGTAAAAATGGAGTCAATGAAGCCAACATTAGAGCAAAATCAAAGATTGTGGCTAAATAGATGGGGAAGAACAACCCATAAATTACCTGAAAGAGGTCAAATAATAACATTTGAAGAACCAGCTAAATTGGAATATTCAGCATCAGAAATAGATCAAAGCAATCCAGTAGCAAAATATAATAAAACAACAGGAGTAGAATGGTTTTTTAAAAACTTCTTAGAAATAGGGAAAAGAAGTTATATAAAAAGAGTTATAGCATTACCGGGTGAACATGTTCAAATAAAAGATGGTAAAGTATATATAAATGATAAAGAGTTAAAAGAAGACTATTTACAAGCAGGAATAGTAACAGATATATTAGGAAATGGATTTGATGATTTTACAGTTCCAGAAAATTGTGTATTTGCGATGGGAGACAACAGAAATCATAGTACAGACTGTAGAGCATTTGGATGCATACCGTTAGAGAAAATAGAAAGTACAGTAGCAATACGTATATGGCCATTGGAGAAATGGGGAAAAGTAAAATGATTTTGGGGACGGAGCAAAAAATCATTTTAAACAAAAGTAGATAGTTTTAAAAAATGGGGAAGAGTAAGAAGATGATTTTTTGCTCCGTCCCCAAAATCTGAGAGGTGGTAGTGATGTTTGAAAAAATAATTGGAAATGATATAATAAAAGAACAATTAAAAAAATCAATTAATAATAATCAAATATCACACAGCTATTTATTTGTTGGAATAGAAGGAATAGGCAAAAAGATGTTGGCAACTGAACTGGCAAAAGCAATTTTGTGTTTAAATGATAATAAATACTGCAATAATTGTAAATCTTGTGTAGAATTTGATGGAAATAATAATCCTGATTTTCTATATATAGAGCCAGATGGGAATAGCTTAAAAATAGAACAAATAAGAGAAATGCAAAAAAAAGTACAAGAAAAACCTATAATATCAAATAAAAAAGTTTATATTATAGATAATGCTGACAAAATGACAGTTGAGGCTCAAAATAGTTTATTAAAAACATTAGAAGAACCACCAGAATTTGTAACAATAATATTAATAGGATCTAATGAAAATGCATTTTTAACAACTATAAAATCAAGATGTATGATAATTAGATTCAATTCTGTAGATAATAATATAATGACAGAATATTTACAATCACAAGGAATAGAAAATGTAACTGAAAATATGCTAGAATTATTCCAAGGAAGCATAGGAAAAGCTATAGAATTAAAAGATAAACAAGAAGAATATTTAAAAATAGAAAAAATGATAGAAAATATATCTAATTATGATTTAATAGATGTAACAAAAAATGCAGAAATATTATATCAAACTAAAGAAGAAATAATGGAAATGTTAGATTATATAAATATTGTATTACTTAGATTATCAAGAAATAACACAAAATACACTAATTGTATAAAAATTGTAGAAAATACTAAAAAACGATTAAAACAAAATGCAAATTATGATATGTGTATTGATAATTTGTTATTTAATATGTGGGAGGAAATAGTTTGAAAAATATAATAGGGGTTAGATTTAAAAAATTAGGGAAAATATATTTTTTTAATCCAAAAGATTTAAAAGTTCAAAAAGGAACTAAAGTTATAGTAGAAACAACACAAGGGGAAGAATATGGAGAAGTAGTAATTCCTAATAGATATGTAAATAACGAAAAAATAGTTACTCCATTAAAAAAAATAATAAGAATAGCAAATGGAAAAGACCATAAACATTATGAGGAATGCAGAAAAATAGAAAAAGAAGCATTTGAAATATGCAAGAAAAAAATAAAAGAACACAAATTAGCTATGACATTAACTGATGTTGAATATAAATTTGATAATAGCAAAATATTATTTTACTTTACAGCTGATGGAAGAATAGATTTTAGAGAATTAGTAAAAGATTTAGCATCAATTTACAGAACAAGAATAGAATTAAGACAAATTGGAGTTAGGGATGAAGTAAAAAGAATAGGTGGAAATGGTGTATGTGGTAGAGAACTATGCTGTTGTTCATTTCTAAGAGATTTTGAAGCAGTTTCTATAAAAATGGCAAAAGAACAAAATTTATCTTTAAATCCAAGTAAAATTTCAGGAAATTGCGGTAGATTAATGTGTTGCTTAAAATATGAAAATGATGTTTATGAAGATAAATTAAAAAGACTTCCAAATATAGGAGCAATTGTAAAAACAGCAGATGGAGAAGGCGAAGTTGATAATATTGAAACATTAAAAGAAATTATAAGAGTAAAAATCAAAGATGGAGATAATTATACATATAAAAAATATAATGTTTCTGACATAAAAATTATAAAAGATAACAAAATAGATGATCAAGAAGATGAAGAAGAAAAAGAACATAAAAAAGAGCTAGAAGAATTAGAAAGACTAGAAGAACAAGACAATAAAAATAGAATATAATTTTAAGGAGGTGACTAATATGGCATATAAAATAACTGATAAATGTATATCATGTGGAGCTTGTGCAGCAGAATGTCCAGTTGGATGTATATCACAAGGTGAAGACAAATTTGAAATTGAACAATCAGCATGTATATCATGTGGAACTTGTGCAGGAGTTTGTCCAGTAGGAGCACCAGAAGAAGAATAATTTTTATAAGGGCTGTTTGTAATTTTAGTATTATAAACAGTCTTTTTGAATAAATTACATATTAAGTGGTGAATGTTATGAAAGAAAGAACAGATAAGAATATTAACCCTAATGAGGAAGAAAAAACTAATAGTGAAACAAATGAAAATATAGAAAAAGAAGTATTAAAAACAACAAACAAGAAAAAAATAATATTTAATTTTGTATTAATTTTAGCTATATTTGTAGGTTTAACAATATATATGATTAAAGTAGATGGAATTGATAATATTATAAAAATACTTATACAGGCAGATTATAGATGGGTATTATTAGGTATTATATGCTTATTAATTCATTGGACATGTGAAGCAATTACATTACATATACCAATAAAAGAAATGTATCCAAATCAAAGTATAAAAAATTCAATTAAAGTATCTATGATAGGATTATTATTTAATAATATAACACCATTTTCATCAGGTGGTCAGCCTATGCAGGCATATGAGCTTACAAAAACGGGAAAAAGGGTAAGTGACTCCTTAAGTGCTATGGCAATTAAATTTATTATTACTCAAATAGCATTAGTAGTAACAACATTAGTTGTTGTATTTTTTGAATTTGATTTTTTAAAAATATTAATGCAAAACTATATATGGGTAGCTATACTAGGATTTTTAGTAAATATAATAGCAATAATAGTGGTTATATTAATTGGAGTAAAAAAGAGCATAATATTAGCAATTACAAAGCTAATAATTAAGTTTTTAGGAAAAATAAAAATTTTTAAAAATCCAAAAGAAACATTAGAAAAATGTGAAAAAAGTATAGAAAATTTTAATAAGCAATTTTCAATTATGAAATCTAAAAAGAAAATGGTAGTAACAATGTTTATAGCAGCAGTAATTCAGAGCTTTGCATATTATTCTATCACATATACAATATATAGAGCATTTGGAAATTATGGAATAAGTTTCTGGCAAATAATACCAACACAAGCATTTTTATTATTAATTATGACATTTATTCCAACTCCTGGTTCAGGCTTAGGAGCAGAAGGAGGATTTTACCTATTATTTAATAATATTTTTAAAGATGGAAGTATAAACATGTCAATCTTATTTTGGAGAATATATACATTTTATTTACCAATATTAGTTGGTTTGATTTTCTTAATTCCAACAAAAAGAAAAGATAATAAAAAAATTAAGATATAAACTAGAATAACAATTAACTTATAAAAACAAAAAATAAATATCTTCGTAAAGTATTTTATGAAGATATTTATTTTTAGGGGAAGATCTATTTTTATCTATTTGTTATTTCTTCTAAATCAAGAAGTTCTTGCCATCTAGCATCAACTTCTTTTTGGAATGCTTCAATCATCCACTCATTACCAGGTTTAAACAAGTGTTTAAATCTTTTTTGTGGTCTTAAAAATTCTTCAATAGGTAATTTTTTAGCTGGTTTATAATTAATTTTGTATTTACCATCAACAACTTCATATAAAGGCCAATAGCAAGTTTCAACAGCTAATTTATTAATTTGCATTAACATATCTGTTGGATATCCCCAACCTCTAGGACAAGGAGATAAAACATTTAAAAATGCTGGACCTTCTGTATAAATTGCTTTTTCAGATTTTTCATATAAATCTTTAAAATTCATATAACCAACTGTTTGAGCAACATATGGTAAATGATGACTAACCATAATTTTTGTTAAATCTTTTCTTGATTGCATTTTTCCAGGTAATACTTTTCCGGCAGGAGAAGTTGTAGTATCTGCAAACTTAGGTGTTGCAGAAGAACGTTGAATACCTGTGTTCATATATGCACCATTATCATAACAAACATATAACATGTCATGACCACGTTCCATTGCACCAGATAAACTTTGTAAACCTATATCATAAGTTCCACCATCTCCACCAAATGCGATGAATTTTGTTGTGTTTTCTATTTTACCTTGTTTTTTCATAGATTGGTAAGCAGCTTCAGCTCCTGATAAAGTTGCAGCTGAACATTCAAATGCTGTATGGATAAAAGAATCTGTCCAAGAAGTATATGGATATATAAAACTTGAAACTTCTAAACATCCAGTAGCAGAAGCAATAACTGCATGATCTTCTGGCTTTAATGCTCTAAGGACCATTCTTATAGCAGGGGGAGCTCCACAACCAGCACACATTCTGTGACCTGCTGTAAATCTTGAAGGTTTGTTTGCCACTACATCTTTTACATTATAAGGCATATTATTTTTCCTCCTTTCTTAGTCCTAAATAGCGATAAGGATTTTCTGCTTTTCCTGATTTTGCTATATCTAATAAATCAGTATAAACTTTTTCAATATCATTTGCTTTAGTATCTCTACCACCAATACCATAAATATAATTTACAGTTGGGACATTTTTATTATTTACATACATTGCAGAAGTAACATCTTCAAATAAGGCACCACCAGCACCATTTAAAGAATCTGCTTTATCTAAAACAGCAACAGCTTTTAAATTACTTAAAGCATTAGCTATTTCTTCAGCAGGGAATGGTCTAAATACACGAATTTTTAAAAGACCTGCTTTTATACCATTTTTTCTTAAATTATCAACTACAAATTTAGTAGTTCCAGCTGTTGAGTTCATACAAACAATTGCAATTTCTGCATCATCTAATTTGTATTCTTCAAACAAACCATATTTTCTACCAGTCATTTTTTCAAAATCCTTAGCAACTTCTAATATTACATTTTTAGCATTTTTCATTGCTTCTGCTTGTTGAACTTTATGTTCAAATAAATATGATTGTAAATCTAAAGGACCAACAGCCATTGGCTCTTTTTCATTTAATAAAGAATGTTCTGGTTTATATGTACCTACAAATTCTTTTACTTTGTCATCTTCAACTAATTCAATATTTTCAATAGAATGTGAAGTAATAAATCCATCTTGACATACCATTAAAGGTAACATTACATCTTTATGTTCAGCAATTCTATTAGCCATTAAAGTATTATCATAAGCTTCTTGGTTGTTTTCAGAAAATAGCATAATCCAACCTGCATCTCTAACACCCATTGCATCTGAATGGTCACAATGAATATTTAATGGTCCAGAAACTGCTCTATTTACCAATGATAAAACAATAGGTAAACGTAAGCTAGATGCAATATAAATCATTTCCCACATTAAAGACAAACCATTTGCTGAAGTTGCAGTCATTGTTCTTGCACCAGAAGCTTCAGAACCAATACAAGCAGACATTGCACTATGCTCACTTTCTACTGCAACAAAGTTTGTATCTACAGTACCATTTGCAACAAATGTTGAAAAATATTGTGGAATTTCAGTAGAAGGTGTAATAGGGTATGCAGCAACAACATCAGGATTAATTTGTTTCATAGCAGTAGCAGTAGCTTCATTACCACTTAATCTTTCTCTTATACTCATAATTTTTCATCCTTATTATTTATATTTGGGTTTTCAAGGTTTTTACCCATAAACCATCTGATAATGTTATATTTGTATTTAATTTAAGCTTTACAAATAATTATTCTTCTTTCATTTCAATTGCACCAAATGGGCATACTTTTGCACAAACGCCACATCCTTTGCAATAATCATAATCAAAATCTTCTCTTTTTTGATCACAATTTACTGGAATTGCATCATCTGGGCAAACAGGAAAGCACAAACCACATTGTTTACATTTATCAATATAAAAAATAGGTTTTGTACTTCTCCAATCTCCAGTCTTAAACTCTTTGGCATTTCCAGCTGTATAAATATTTCCACCAATTGTTAAGTCTTCCATTGGTGTATTTGGATTTATATTAGTCATATTTTTTTAACCTCCTTTAGAGCCATCTCAAGTGCTTTCATATTTCCCTCGATAACTTCAGGCTTTTTAGCAAATTTATGTTTAAAAGAACCTTCCATATCATTTAAAAGTTCTTCATCTGTCATAATGCCACTAACTTTTACAATTGCAGCAAGCATCGGTGTATTAGGAAAATATCTTCCTAAAGTTTTCATAGATACTTTTCTTGCATCAATTGTATATACATTACCAGTGTAGCCATTTAGTGATTTTTTCAAATCTTCAGCAGATTTAGTTGTATTAATAACAATAGCACCAGATTCTTTTAAGCCAGCTGTAACATTAACAGCATCTAAAAGGGTATCATCAACTACAACAACATAATCTGGTTCATAAATATTACTATGAATAGTTATAGGAGATGTACTAATTCTATTATAGGCAGTAATTGGTGCACCCATTCTTTCTGGACCATATTCAGGAAAACCTTGAATATACTTACCAGTATTAAAAGCAGCATCTGCTAATAATAATGAAGCTGTTTTAGCACCTTGACCACCTCTACCGTGCCATCTAATTTCTATCATGTTATCCATTTCGTAGCCTCCTTAATCAAAAAAATTAATAACTTTAATATATAACTAATTGATGATAATGTCAAGTGAAGATTTTGTCTAAAACCCTTGGATGCATGTAGATTTAAGGCTTTTTGATTATAAGAATTATTAATTGTAAATAGACGTTATAGTCAGTAAAAAAAAGATAACATAAATTAAAAATAAATGTTATCTCTAAATTTTAATTATCTTTTTTAGGAATTATTATATTTTTAGGTTTTTTACTTGAAGGTTTTGGTTCAGTATCTTTTATATGGTCATATACAGGAGAAATATTTAAATTTTTTCCATCACCTTGTATAACTTCAATACTTTCTGGTATTTTTTTATCTTCATTATTCATTTTTATTCATTCCCTTCTTAAGGTATATTTCAAATATATAATACCATAAAAAGGAAGAAAGCGCAATAAAAAAGAACTGTAAAAAATGCAGAATATCAATGGAATAGTCAAAAAATATTGACATATTCCATTTTTTTTGGCATAATAGATATACGTGAAATTTTATTAAGAAGGGATTTTTATGCAATTTAGTAAAGAAAAGTCAATAATAGAAGCAATACTTTTTGCAGCTGGAAGACCAGTAACCAAAAATGAAATAATGTTAGCACTGGAAATTTCAGAAGAAGACATAGACAAAATAATAACAATTATGCAAGAAGAATATAATTTAGAAAATAGAGGAATAGAATTAATAAAAATAAATAATTCATATCAATTATGCACCAAAAAAGACTTGTATGAATTTATTTATCCTGTATTAGACAAAAGAACAAAACCTAATTTGTCAGCAGCTTCATTAGAAACTTTGGCAATCATTGCATATAATCCACAAATAACAAGAGCTGAAATAGAAAATATAAGAGGAGTTTCAGCAGATGCTTGTGTATATAAATTATTAGAATATGGCTTAATTGAAGAAGCAGGAAAATTAGATCTACCAGGTAAACCAATGTCATATAAAACAACAGATGAATTTTTAAGAATGTTTGGTTTTACTTCATTAGAAGAATTACCAGAATTGCCAAGATATAAATTAGACGAAAATAAGCAAATAGTAATTGATGACTTAATCAATAATGAAAATGAAGAAGACGAAGGAAAAATAGAGGATGAACAAAATAATATAGAAGAAAAATCTCAGAAAAAAGTAACAGTAGAGGCTTTAGCGGAGGCTCCAATGCCCGCAAGGGAAGGCGATGAAGAATAACTTTATAGAAAATTGGAGAAGAGTAAATTAGAAATTTATTTTTAATTTAACTCATAATTTGAAAGGATGAGATTAAATGAGTAATAAAAAAGAATTTGTAAAAGAAATAGCAAACATTGATGAAAATTTTGCACAATGGTATACAGATATAGTAGTAAAAGCAGAACTTGCAGATTATACAACTGTAAAAGGATTTATAGCAATAAGACCATATGGTTATGCTATTTGGGAAAATATACAAAACTATGCAGATAAAAGATTTAAAGAAAATGGTGTTAAAAATGTATCAATGCCAGTTTTAATACCAGAAACTTTATTAAATAAAGAAAAAGAACATGTAGAAGGATTTGCTCCAGAAGTTGCATGGGTTACAATTGGAGGTCAAGAAAAATTAGAAGAAAAATTATGTATAAGACCTACTTCAGAAACAATATTTTCTTCAATGTATTCAAAATGGTTAAATTCATGGAGAGATTTACCATATTTATATAATCAATGGTGTAGCGTTTTAAGATGGGAAAAAGAAACAAGACCATTTTTACGTTCAAGAGAATTTTTATGGCAAGAAGGTCATACAATACATGAAACAGCTGAAGAAGCAAAAGAATTTACACTAAAAATGTTAGATGTCTATGCAGATGTAATTGAAAATTTATTAGCAATACCTGTATTAAAAGGACAAAAAACACCAAAAGAACAATTTGCTGGTGCAGAAGCAACATACACAGTAGAAACACTAATGCATGATGGGAGAGCATTACAAGGAGGAACATCACATTATTTTGGACAAAACTTTACAAAATCATTTGATGTAAAATTCCAAAATAGAAAAGGTGAACAAGAATATGCATATCAAACATCTTGGGGAATTAGTACTAGATTAATAGGTGCAGTAATAATGGCACATGGAGATGAAAGAGGATTAAAATTACCACCTAAAGTAGCTCCAATTCAAGTTGTTATAGTTCCAATAGCACAACAAAAAGGAAATGTAAAAGAAGAAGCTGAAAAATTAGAAAATAGATTAAATGGAAAATTTAGAACAAAATTAGATCTAAGAGATAATTATTCAGTAGGTTATAAATTCAACGATTGGGAAATGAGAGGAGTACCACTTAGAGTTGAAATAGGACCAAAAGAATTGGAAAATGGAGAAGCTATATTAACAAGAAGAGATAACTTCGAAAAAGTAACGGTTAAACTTGAAAATATAGAACAAGAAATTGAAACATTATTAGAAGATATTCAAAAATCAATGTATCAAGCTTGTGAAAAGAGACTAGAAGAAAAAACAACAATAGCACATAATCTAGAAGAATTACAAAAAAATCTAGAAGAAAACCAAGGATATGTAAAAACAATGTGGTGTGGTTCACGTGAATGTGAAGATAAAGTAAAAGAGCTAACAGGAGCGCCATCAAGATGTATGCCATTTAAACAAGAACATTTAGATGATGTATGTGTATGCTGTGGTAAAAAAGCAGATAAAATGGTCGTTTGGGGAAGACAATACTAATAACAAAAAGAATATTATTAGTAAGTGTAAAGCAGTCATTAAAAGTAGAAAAATATATTTACTTTTAATGGTTGCTTTGTTTCGCGTAATAAGAGTTAATGTAATTCACATAAAAAACACAACAAAAAAACTTTTTAGAAACAATATGTAATTAAAATAAGCATATATTATAAATAAATACATAAAATAAAATGTTGAGAACAAGAAAGCAAGGAGTTGATAGTATATGAAAAAACAAAAAGAAATAGTCACAGATTTAGAACAACTAGAAAATCTTATAGATTATAATAAAAAAATAAAAGAAAGTGATGAAACATTTCAAAAAATAATGTCTATTTATGCAATGGCATTAAAGGAAATGAGCACAAAGGTAGAAATATATAAAGATGAGTTTAAAATGTTTTATAATTATGATCTAATTGACCATATTAATTTTAGAATAAAAAGTCCAGAAAGTATTATGAAAAAAATGCAAGACAAAGGAGTAAAATTAACATATAAAGAAATGATAGAAAATATCAATGATATTGCAGGATTAAGAGTAATATGTCCTGTACAAAAAGATATATATTCTATAAGAAATTTAATACAAAATATACCTGGAATACAAACATTAAAAGAAAAGGATTATGTAGCACATCCTAAAAAATGTGGATATAAATCATATCACATTATATTGGCAGTACCAGTAGTATTATCTAAAAAATTAATATATGTAAAAGTAGAAGTTCAAATAAGAACTATGGCAATGGATGTATGGGCTACAATAGAGCATAAAATGAGATACAAACCAGAGCAAGAACTTACAGAAAAACAATCTAAAGAATGGTCAAACTGTGCAAAAGCAATAAACAAAGTTGATAAAAAATTAGAATATTTAACATAGAAAATTTAATAAAAATGTCACAAAAGAGAAAAATGAAAGTGACATTTTTTATTTTTTTAACACATAAAGAAGGAATTATGTAAAATATGTCGAAATATATAAATGTGTATGTTATTAAAAAATACAAGAAAGTGGGAGGAAAATGCCAAGATATAGTGATGAAATTATAGAAGAAGTAAGACAATCAAATGATATAGTTGATATAATATCACAATATATGCATTTAAAAAGAAGTGGAAGAAACTACTTCGGATTATGTCCGTTTCATAATGAAAAATCACCTTCTTTTTCTGTTTCGCCAGATAAACAAATATTCCATTGTTTTGGATGTGGAGTAGGCGGAAATGTATTTACATTTCTAATGAAAATAGAAGGAATAAGTTTTATAGAAGCTGTCCAGAGCTTGGCAGAAAGAGCTAATATACAATTACCCACTTTTGAAAATAGTATAGACTCAGCAAGAGAAGAATTAAAAACTAAAGTATATAAAGTAAATGAATTTACAGCAACTTTTTATCACGAAAATTTATATAAGCCAACAGCTAAAGAGGCACAAGAGTATATAAAAAAGAGAAAACTAACAAATGATATATTAAAATCATTTAGAATAGGATTTTCAGGTAGGTTTGACGAATTGTATAAAGCCTTAAAAAAAGAAGGATTTAATGATCCAGAAATTTTAGAATCAGGCTTAGTAAATAGGAATGATAATGGAACATATATAGATAGATACAGAAATAGATTGATGTTTCCAATATGTGATGCACGAGGACGAGTAATTGCATTTGGTGGAAGAGTTTTAGATGATTCAAAACCTAAATATATAAATTCACCTGAAAATATTGTATATAGTAAAGGTAGAAATTTATTTGGATTAAATGTTGCAAAAAAAAGTCAAGAAACCAAAAAAAGAATTTTGATAGTTGAAGGTTACATGGATGTAATATCATTGCAACAAAGAGGAATACCAAATGTTGTAGCACCATTAGGTACAGCATTAACACAGCAACAAGGATGGTTATTAAGAAAAAATTCAGAACAAATAATATTAAGTTTTGACTCAGATGAAGCTGGACTTCAAGCCAAAATAAGAGCATTAGACATATTACAAAACATGGGATGTGACATACGTGTATTGCAAATAGATGGAGCCAAAGATCCTGATGAATATATAGTAAAATATGGTAATGCAAGATTTAAAAACTTAATAGATAAAGCATTATCTATTATAGAATTTAAGGTAAAACTACTAAAACAAAACTTAAATTTAGAAAATACAAATGATAAAATAAAATTTTTAAATGAAATTGCCAAATTAATATCTAAAATAGATAACAATATTGAAAGAGAAATATATATTGAAAATATAGCTAAAGAATATGAAATTTCTAAAGAAGCAATTTATGCAGAAGTTAATAAATTAACATATTCAGGTAATAAAAGTGAAAAAATATTGGACAAGCCAAAACCAGTTATAACACATAAAAGGGTTGAGGTACTAGTTCCAGAAGCAATAATGAAAAGAGAAAATACTGTATTAGCAATATTGTTAACAGGGGATTTAGGAATTTTTCAAATAATTAAACAAAATATAAAAATTGATGATTTTAAAGATGAATTAAATAATCAAATTGCCAAAAAAATGTATGAAGAATTTGAAAAAGGAAATAGTAATATTAATGCGATTTTAGACAAAATGAATGAAGAAGAACAAAATCATATAACAGAAATTTTAGCAGATGATTATGAACTTGATGATATAGAAAAAGCTATTGATGATGTTATGCAAAGTTATGAAAAAGAAAGGCTAGTCAATAGAAAAATAGAGATTATAGAAAAGTTAGAAAACAATAATGAAACAATAGATCAAGAGGAAAAAAATAAACTTGAAAAAGAGCTAACTGATATTATTATCAGAGTGGCTAAAATGAAATAGGGGTGAAAAATAAAATGGCAAAAGGTAAAGAAGAATTAGAAGAAAGCAAAAAAGTAAAAGCCAAAACAGAAAATGCAAAAAAAGAAAGTAAAACTAATACAGAAAAAAATTCAAAAGAAAATGAAAAATTAGAAAAAGCCAGAACAAAAATGAAAGAACATAATAAAACTGAAGCAAAAGGAAAAGAAACAGGAATAAAAGATGAAAAAGTAAATAAAATTTTAAAGAAAGCAAAAGAACAAGGAAAAATAACATATGGAGATCTTGCAAAAGAACTTGATGATGTTAATCCAGAACAAATAGATGAAGTTTTTGATGCTTTTGAAGAAATGGGAGTTAATCTTTTAAGTGATGATATGGAAGAAGAACCAAATATTGAAGACTTAAAAGAAGTTGAAGACTTAAAATTAGATGAAATAACAGATACAAGTTATGAAGGCATTAGTGTTGATGACCCAGTTAGAATGTATTTAAGAGAAATAGGTAGAATACCACTTTTAACTTTTGATCAAGAATTAGATTTAGCTAAAAGAATTTTAGATGGTGATGAAGAAGCTAAAAAAGAATTAGCAGAATCAAATTTAAGATTAGTTGTAAGTATTGCTAAAAAATACGTTGGTAGAGGAATGCTATTTTTAGACTTAATCCAAGAAGGAAATATGGGGTTAATTAAAGCTGTAGAAAAATTTGATTATACAAAAGGATTTAAATTCAGCACATATGCTACATGGTGGATAAGACAAGCAATTACAAGAGCAATAGCAGATCAAGCAAGAACAATAAGAATTCCAGTTCACATGGTAGAAACAATAAATAAATTAATTAGAACTTCAAGACATTTATTACAACAATTAGGTAGAGAACCAACGCCAGAAGAAATAGCAGCTGAAATGGAAATACCGGCAGAAAAAGTAATGGAAATACAAAAAATAGCTCAAGATCCAGTATCTTTAGAAACTCCAATAGGAGAAGAAGACGACAGTCATTTAGGGGACTTCATTCAAGATGATGATAGTCCTGCACCACATGATTCAGCAGCATATACTTTATTAAAAGAACAACTAGAAGATGTAATGAGTACATTAACACCAAGAGAAGCAAAAGTATTAAAATTAAGATTTGGACTAGAAGATGGAAAAGCAAGAACTCTAGAAGAAGTAGGGCGTGAATTTGAAGTAACTCGTGAAAGAATTAGACAAATAGAAGCAAAAGCTTTAAGAAAATTAAGACACCCAAGTAGAAGCAAAAAATTAAGAGATTATATGAGCTAAACTATACAAAGGAAAATGGAAAAACACATTTATGCCTTTAAATAGAAAGGTTGTGATAAAATGGAACAAATATTAGGATTTATAGAAAATATAAAATCCGTACAAGTTATAGATGTATTAATGGCTACATGTATAATGATTTTATTTATAGTACTAAGTCCAAGCATTTCATATATGATAGTTAAATCAGTAAAATTAAAAGGTAATAAAAAGCAAATAAGAAATAGTGCATTTTATAACCCTTTAAAAGTATTTTTTTCAATATTAGGTGTATATCTTGCAGTAGTATTTTTGAATAGATCACTTAATATTTCAAATGAAATAATGGATGTTGTAACAAAAATATTTTGGATAGTTAGTACAATATCATTTAGTAAAGCACTAGCAGAAAGTTTTACTATAAAATCTAGTTTGATAGCAAAATATGTAAAAGCAACTGAAAAAGATATAAATATGGGAATGCTTAGTTTTTCACTAAAAATGATAAGAATAATTATATATGTAATAGCATTATTTATAATATTAATGATCCTAAATATAGATATAGGTGGACTTCTTGCTGGACTAGGTGTTGGAGGTGTTATAGTAACATTAGCTGCACAAGATACAGCAAAAAATATTTTTGGAGGAATTGTAATATTTTTAGATAGAACATTTAATGTTGGAGACTGGATTGAAACTCCTAATTATGAAGGTGTAGTTGAAGGAATAACATTTAGAACAACAAGGATAAGAAATTTTGAAAATTCAGTTGTAAATATTCCAAATGCTACAATGGCAGATACAGCAATAATAAACTGGAGTAAAATGGAAAAAAGAAGATATAAAATACGATTACCGTTTTCGTTTGAAATAACGTCAGAACAAATGAATATGTTAACAGAAAGAATAAGAACAATGCTAGAAAACAATCCAGAAACAATAAATGATGATATATTAATAAATTTTGATACTATATCAACATCAGGATTATCAATGTTAATAGATATATTTGTAAAAACAACAAATTATGATGATTTTATAAAAATGAAAAATAATGTTAATGCAAAAATCTTAGATATAGTACATAATTCAGGAGTTAAATTGGCATATCCAGCAACTACAGTATTTATAGGAAATGAAGATAATAGATAATAATAAATTTAAGCTAAAGAAAAAGTTAAAACAAAGTAACAAATTGTTTTAACTTTTTTTCACAATATAGACATATAGTTATTTTATAATATATAATACAAAAAAGAGTTAAAATAATTGTAACTTTAAAATAGCAAAACTTAATTTTTTCAGTTAAATATACTGTTAGGGAGGAAAAATATAAATGGTAAATAATTGTGTATTAATAGTTGATGATGAATTAAGAATGAGAAAATTAATAAAAGATTTTTTATCAGCAAAAGGGTATAGTATCTTGGAAGCAGAAGATGGTGAAAAAGCACTAGAAGTATTTGAAAATAATAAAAATAAAATAAGCCTAATATTATTGGATGTTATGATGCCTAAACTTGATGGATGGTCAGTACTAAGACAAATACGCCAAGATTCAAAAGTACCAATTATAATGTTAACAGCAAGAGGAGAAGAACAAGATGAGTTATTTGGTTTTGAGTTAGGTGTTGATGAATATATTTCAAAACCATTTAGTCCTAAGATTCTGGTTGCTAGAGTAGAAGCTATATTAAAAAGAACTAATAAGAGTGAAAAAGAAGTAAAAGATTATGATGGGATAGAAATAGATAAAGAAGGAAGAACTGTAAAAGTTGATGGAAAACCAGTTGAACTTAGTCTAAGAGAATATGAATTATTAGTGTATCTAGTGGAAAATGAAAATATAGCATTATCAAGAGATAAAATACTAAATAATGTATGGAATTATGATTATTATGGAGATTCACGAACAATAGATAGCCATATAAAAAAAATAAGACACAAATTAGGAAAAAAAGGTAAAAATATAAAAACAATTAGAGGAGTAGGATACAAATTTGAAACAAAATAGAAAAGGGGAAAATAGTAAAAAATGATCAAAAAGAAAAATCCATTTATTTCTGTAAGAATTAAATTATTTTTAACAATATCATTAGTAATACTAGGAATAATAACATTTTTAATATTAGTAAATAATTTTGTATTTGGCCAATTTTATTTGTATAGTAAAAGACAAGTTCTAAAATCAGTATATACAACAGTAAATGATTATTATAATAATTGTGAAGAAGGAGATTTGTCATCAGAACTAGAACAAATTGCTATAAAAAATAACTTTGATATATTAATAAGGAATAATCAAAACATAAATGTGTTTACATCAAGTAAAGACTTTTTTTCCACATTAGGACAAATGAATGAAATGACAAGTAAATTACATACAGGATCAAGTGAAGTAATAGAAAAAAGTAATAATTATAGAATAATTAAAATAAAAGATACACAAAATGGTGTAACATATGTGTTGTTATCAGCTAAATTGGATAATAATTATTTGTTATATATACGTATACCAATAAATTCAATACAAGAAAGTGTAAAAATATCAAACAACTTTTTGTACTTAATGGCGGGTTTTGCAATACTGATTGCTGCAGTTATAGTATCATATGTATCTAGAAAATTCACAGAACCAATATTGGAACTTAATGCAATAGCTAAAAAAATGTCAAACCTAGATTTTAGTCACAAATATAGAATAACAGATGCAGATGATGAAATAAATAATCTTGGAAAAAGTATAAACACAATGTCAGATAAATTGGAAAAAACTATAAAACAATTAAGAAATACAAATATAGAATTGGAAAAAGACATTGAAGAAAAATCAAAAATAGATGAGATGAGAAAAAGTTTTATATCAGATGTATCACATGAACTAAAAACACCAATAGCATTAATCCAAGGATATAGTGAAGGATTGCTAGAAAATGTAAATACTGATGAAGAAAATAGGAAATTTTATGCAGAAGTAATATTAGATGAAACAAATAAGATGGATAAGCTTGTAAAACAATTACTAGAACTTATGAAATTAGAATATGGAAAGCGTGAATTTACAGATAGTGTATTTAATATAGTTGAAGTAGAAAAAGAAGTAATAAGAAAATCTAAAGTAATGTTAGAAGAAACACAAGTGGAAGTAAAATATGAAACTCCAGAAGAAATAAATGTATATGCAGATGATTTTTATATAGAGCAAGTAGTTACAAATTATATAACAAATGCAATAAAACATGTAAAAGAAGTGGATGGAGAAAAATACATAAAAATAACAAATGAAGTAAATATAGAAAAAAATAATGTAAGAATAAAAGTGTTTAACACAGGAGAACAAATATCAGAAGAACATATGGCACGAATATGGAACCGTTTCTATAAAATAGATGAATCAAGAAATAGAAGCAATGGAGGAACAGGAATAGGATTAGCATTTGTAAAAGCCATAATGACGAATTATGGAAAAGATTATGGACTAATAAATAAAGAAAATGGAGTGGAATTTTATTTCGACTTAGAATTAAAAATAAAATGATTTTGGAGCTAAGTCAGTAAAGTAGTAAGTTAGTTAACTTTTCAGACATTGAAACCAAAATCAAAAGATGAAAAATGTTATTGTGCAGATTTATTAGTGTCAAGAAGTTTCGGAAAATAATCCAATAATATAATAAAGTTTGTGAAACATAAAGATATGAATAAGTATCTTTATGTTTCATTTTCTATGTCATAATTAATTGAAATATCATGAGAAATATTATTTAATATAGTATAAGTACCAGTTTTTAAGCCATTATTTAAAACAGGAATATTATGAAGTTTATCTTGAGAGAATATTTCATAATCATATGTATTTTTATTAAGTGTTATAGTTTGTTTTTTTGAATATGTGCTTAAATATAATTTAAAAATATTTATGTTATTATATTTATAATCATTCAATTTTATATATTTCTCTATTCTTTTTGTAGAAAAGCCTTTAGGTCTAGAAGAAAAAAAAGAAGCTATTAAGTGAGATATATGACTCTCCATAGATGATCCCATATTTAAATTTAACATTGATTTTATATTAGTATAATTATTAATTATGTATTTAAGTTTTTTAGTAATAGTATTTTTACGTTTAGGATTATTGAGAATAATGGTATTAACAGCATCAATAAAATATGATTTAGGCTTTGTATTAAAAATATGTAGCAGATAATACCTTTCATCAGAATCAGTAGTAATATGGTGAATAGCTTGTTTAAAGTGAAATTCACACAAATAAAACTTCACTGAATTGTTAGGATCGAGTTTTAATTCAGGAATACCAGATTTAATCCAAGAACCGCCATCAGCTAAAAGACATATATTTTTGATTTTAGAAAAATCATATTTCATAGCAATAAAATCCATAAATTTAGGCCAAGCTTTAGAAGAACAGCAAGAGAATACAGAGCGATTTACTAATTGACGTCTGTTTTTACTAATATCTTTTATATTTTCAAATGTAACAAAACATTTAACCATAATATCTTTATCAATATTTTGAGCACCAATATATTTCTCATCGGCCATAACATAAAGAGTTTCAGGAGTTTCTACTGATTTAGGTACAATATTAGGAATATACCAATTTTTAATCCAATTATAAACAGATTGACGAGGAATATCTTTAATTATAGAATTAGTTTCAAAGTAAGAAATATCATTAATAAAAGCTGAAGTATCACGAACAGATTGAGCTTGAGAGGTAGAGATGGCTTTAGATATGGATATAGCTTTAACAATGGGATCATAATGGTCACATTTAGGTAAGTCGAAAATTTTATCTATGTAGAAAAATTTTTTATTGGAATGTTTAGAAATATAATAAGTTCTATAAAAAGTTATTTCACCAACAATAGTAATAAGAGTTCTAGGAACATTAGATTTATTAATAAAATAACGAGATTTTCTGTAAGTAGATTCTTTAAATTCATTATCAAGTTCTTCAAAAGTAGAGATAACTATAGATTTAACAATATCTCTAGCAGTTTGTTGAGCTTTAAAAATAACATTAAAATATTGATTAGAAGTATTGTTATTTAAAAGATTATTTAATAAAAATTCAACATTATTAAATAAATTTAAAGAAATTACATTAAATATTTTATTTTTTAATACATTTATTAATTTTTGTGATATAATAGGTTTCATAAGAAAGTCCTTTCTTTGATTTATTTGAACGTAAATTATTATATCAAAGGACTTTCTTTTTGTACATTCCGAAACCATTTTACACTATTGCAGATTTGATAAATTTGAAAAAAATTTTGATTTATAGTATAATTAAAATGTATCAATTTAAATTAAGGAGTTGTAATCATGTTTACTCTTGATGAAGTAAAAGAATTAAGAAAAAGTTATCAAATCGAAGATAACGATAATATAATATTTAATAGAATAAATAATAAGGATAATAAAAATAGTGTTAAATCTCCTTCTGAATTATCAGATGAAGAAAGTATGAAAATTAAATCTGCTTTATTTTTATATAAAATGATTAAACAAGAAATATTTGGATTAGAAAATTTGAATGAAGAACAACGTTTAGAGAAGTTTCAAAAGGATTTTGAAGCAGATGCAATGGCTAATAATACGCATTCATACCGTTTAATGGGAAATGCAATTGCAACAATAGGAAAAGATAATATCTGGATTAAAATGTTAAAAAACGATCCATTAGCAATGAATTATTTTCAATATGTATTATTAGAAAATGGAAAAGTTGCTAAAAATATGGAGATTTCCGGTGGAACTAGTGGTGAATTAACAATTACCTATGATATTGAAAATAAATCTAGAAACGCATTTATTGAACAATTAAATCCTGACAATCCTATATATACACAACATGAAAAGTCAAAAGAGTTAACACCAGAACAAAAAGCTAGAAGAAGAGCTTTTGTAGAGGAACTTATTTCGAATTATAATAAAATGGAACATGAAGAATGGTATCAACATAGAACAGAAAAAGAAGCTATCAATATGCAAAAGGTAGCTAATATAGTAAATAGTCATGAAACAATGCTTGTAGTAAAAAGTGGTCCTGGACTATTATATTTATTAAAGGCTGCACAAAATTTGAGTATTAATGGTGAGAAAGATTTCTTAGAGGAAATAATTTCTCAACCAGTAGTTAATAAAACATTATTAGAATTAAAAAAGTCCGGACAAGCAGATAAGATTAGAGATGAAGCTATGCAAAATGAAAGTAATGGAAGAATTAATTCTAATGGTTTATTAGAAGGGCATTCACAAACACAAGGCGAAAAAGAATTACACTCTGCTAATGTTTGTGTACGACAAAATCCAAATATTGTTAGTGAGGTAAGGAAGACTATGCAAAGTTCATCGACTTTATCATTTGACACTAGTACGGATGGAATTAGATTGTCAAATTTATATAGCTTAATTGCTAGAACTCAAGGAAAACTTCCTTCTAAAACACGAACGATAAATAATATAGAACTTAATACAGATACAGAAAAAACTAGATAATTTTTATTTTTACTATTAATAATTTTGTGAATAAAAAATCGTTTGTCATTTTTTGTCGAACGATTTTCCTTTACAAATCATAAAAAATATATTATTATATTTGCAGAGTTAACTCATGAATTTTTTAAATCTTAAAATCTTTAAATTTTAAAGTCATTAAAATCGTATTATTCATACAAAAATTATTCAAACATAAATTATATATGAGGAGGAACGACTTTTTATATGTTTAAATTTAGTACAACATATATTAATGTAGTTAGCCTGTTTATTTCTATAATTATTTTTAGTTTTATACAATTATTTTTTTCAAATTATAAAAATTTTAGTCAAAAAAGTTATTTGAAAGCAGGATTTAACGTCGAAAATCAAATTCAAAATAAAGTAAGTAATAGTTTAAACAATCAAACAAATTCCCAAAAATCACAACAAGAAACTGAAGAATGGTATATTGAAATACCAATTATAAACCTAAAAGCTAATATAAAAGAAGGAACAGAAAAAGAAACATTAGATGATTATGTAGGACATTTTGAAGAAACACAAAAAGAAAACGGAAATATAGGATTAGCTGCACATAATAGAGGATATAAAAATAATTATTTTGAAAATATAAAAAAACTAAAAGAAGATGATAGTATTTTTTATAATTATAAAGGAAAAATTAAAGAATATAAAGTTGAAAAAATATCCATAATAAAAGATACAGACTGGAATTGCTTAGAAAATACAGAAAAAAATATAATTACATTAATAACATGTGTGGAAAATCAGCCAGAATATAGAAGATGTATACAAGGGAGACAATGTGATTAATAAAAAGAGATTTTTAAAATTCAAAAAAATAAATGTATAAGTTAGAGAGGAAAGATATGAACATATTAAATAAAATACATAACAAAAATAAAAAATCAAATTATAAAATTAAAAGTATATTATTAGTAGTAAGTGCATTAATATTAAATTTTTTAGGAGTTGTAAATAATGCATATGCTGCAAATATAAATACAGCAAATATATATGCTGTAAATGACTGTGGAAGTTTATTAAAATATAAAGGAGTACCTGTAAAAGTAACATATGTAGAATACACATCAAATGGTATACATTATCCTGCATATTGTATGGATAAAACAAAACCAGGTGCTGAAACTGGTGAATATGCAGTTTCTATACATAGTGCAGTAAATGATGTAGGCTTATGGAGAAGAATTGTTAATGGATATCCATATAAAACAATAGAACAATTAGGTGTTGCAAATAAGGAAGAAGCTTTTACAGCTACTAAACAAGCTGTTTATTGTTATATTCATGGTAATAATCCGAATGATTATACAGGAATAGGAGAAGCGGGAACACGAACACTTAATGCCATGAATAAAATAATATCTGATGCACAAAATTCAACAGAAACAAAAATATCTAGTACAATAACAGTTAATAAAGAAAAAGAAGAATGGAACCAAGATAATATAGAAAAAGAATATGTTTCTAAAATATATAGTGTAAGTGCAGGTTCAAATATAAGTGATTATAAAGTTAGCCTAGCAAAAGAAAATTCTCAAAATTTAGGAGGAATAAAATTAACAGATGAAAATAATAATGAAAAATCAGAATTTAAGCCAAATGAAAAATTTAAAATATTAATACCAATAAAAAACTTAACAGAAGATGCTAAAATAATAATAAATGTAGAATCAACAGTAGAAACCAAACCAGTATTGTATGGAACAGCACCTGATAGTGGACATCAAGATTATGCTTTAACAGCAGCAACTTTTGAAAATGGAAGTGGTAGTACCAAAGATACAGTTTACAAAAATGAAACAAGAATAGTAATAATAAAAAAAGATCAAGAAACAGGAGAAATACTAAAAGATGTTGAATTTCAATTGTTAGACAAAGATAAAAATGTGGTATATTCAGATTTAAAAACAGATGAAAATGGAAAGATTGTTATAGAAAATCTAATACCAGGAGAATACTACATAAAAGAAACTAAAACAATAGAAGGATATAAAAAATATGAACAATTAATAAAAGTAGATGCAGAATTAAATCAAGAAGTAACAGTAACTGTAAATAACTCAAAAGAGGAACAACCTAAAATAGAAACAAAAACAGAAAAAAATAAAAGTGTTGCAAGTAAAACAGTGAAAAAATTACCAGTAACAGGAATGTAAAAATTAGAAGAAAATTTAAAAATTATCTATTATTTGTAGGTATTGTATTTTTTAACTTGATATGTTAAAATTTTAAATAAATTAGTATATTATGAAAAAATTGGAGAAATGACATATGGATATAAGTAATATTGCATTAGTAAGAGCTACTGATGTTATACCATTTGATGGAATAGTAAAACCAATAAGTGAAGTACCGTATTTGAAAAAAAATACAAGCTCAAAATTTGCATTTGCTATGAATGATTTATTAAGAAAAGTTGGAAAAATGCCACCTATTACATTTGAGATTATGGAAGAAGATATTAAAAATAGACAAGAAATTCTTAAAAAATATATACCTTATACTTCTGATTATAATTCAATGGTTCTTTGGTCTATAAATGGATTAGTGCCAGATGATAGTGAAAATGGATTTGGAAATAATACTTTTTCAAATAAAAAATGTGTAATAATTGATGGGCTAAAAGAACAATTAACTTTGTCAAGTGTAGTGTCAATAGTATCAACAGATACGGCAATACAAGGAAATGTAGAATTGTCAGATTCCGCTATTATATTAATAGAACAAAATGAATATAACTTATTAAATGAAGAACAGAAAAAACAACTTTCTAAATTTAATGTAAAGACTTTTTCAGGAGAATTAAGACAATCTGTTGAAGAAACATTAATTGAAACTAATAGATATGCGCCAGAAAGACCAATATTGAACAAAGCAGAAGGAGGATTTAAAAAGTCTGATACAAGTGAAGAAACAAAGGATTTAATTAATAGTGTTGCTAAAGAAAATAATATTTTACAAATGTATCATTTTGATATAATATTTGATAAAAATAATAACGTGCCAGGGGAATTGAAAAATGAATTTGAAAATATAAATATTGTAAATACATATTTTCAAGAAAAATTTTATAAATATTTAGCTAACAATATGAATATTGATAAAGAATTAGCAGAAAATTTGGAAAATTATCCTGATACAGATTTCTATATAAAAGAACTGTGTGAAAAAATAGAAGATTTTGGTATAGAAAATTATAAAAAATTATTAGATAAATATAATACTAGACTAGAGCAATTACGAGAAAATAAAACATTGCCAACACCACAACAGATAGTAGATACAGTAAGAAGAGATAAAAGTAAAGAAGTAGAAGATTATGATAAAGACATAATGGAATTGTAAAAATTAGGTTATACTAGAAATATTTAATAATTAAATAATATTTAGATTTAAATGTGTAAATGTATTTAGTTAAAAGGAGTGAATAAATTTTATATGTTATCACAACTGATAATTTTAGCTATTCTTATTTTATTAAATGCATATTTTGCAGCAAGTGAAATTGCATTTATATCTTTAAATGATGCAAAAATAGAGAAAATGGCTAAAGATGGTAATAAAAAAGCAAAGCAAATTCAAAGTATGTTGGAATCACCAAGCAAATTTTTGGCAACAATACAAATAGGAATTACCCTTGCAGGATTTTTATCAAGTGCGTTTGCATCAGATGCATTTGCAGAAAAATTAGCTCCGATGCTATTTGATATAATGCCATTTTTAAGTTTGAATATATGGAAAAGTATATCAATAATTATAATAACAATAATATTATCTTTTTTTACATTAGTTTTTGGAGAATTAGTGCCAAAAAGATTAGCAATGAAGCATTATGAAAAAATTTCGTTTGCAACAATAGGTGTTATAAAAACAATTTCTACAATTACATTACCATTTGTAAAATTACTTACTTTTGTTACAAATGCTATTTCCAAAATATTTGGAGTAGGAGAAAATGACGAAGAAGAAGTAACAGAAGAAGAAATAAAAATGATGGTAGATCAAGGTAAAGAAAAAGGAACAATAAAAGAAGAAGAAAAAGAACTTATAGATAATGTTTTTGAATTTAATGATATTACAGTATCTGAAATAATGAGACATAGAAAAGATATATTTGCAGTAGATATAAATATTAGTAATGAAGAATTGGCACAAGAATTAGAAGAAGCACAATATAGATACAGTAGAATTCCAGTATATGATGAAACCATAGATGAAATAAAAGGAATTTTATATGTAAAAGATGTACTAAAAAATATTAAAAATAAAAATGTTAAAGTTAAAGATTTAGTTAAAGATGCATATTTTGTATCACAAAACAGGTTAATAAATGAAGTTTTTAAAGAATTACAAAAAAATAAAATGCAGATAGCTATAATTCTTGATGAATATGGTGGAACAGCAGGAATAATAACAATGGAAGATATATTAGAAGAGCTTGTTGGAGATATCTATGATGAATATGATAATGAAGAAAAAGAATTTGAACAAATAGATGAAAACACATATATATTAGCAGGAAGTATGCCCATATATGATGTAAATAAAATATTAGATGCAAAAATTCCAGAAGGAGATTATGATACTATTTCAGGATATTTACAAGAAAAGTTGGGAAGAATACCAGAAGATGAAGAAAAGCCAATAATAGAAACAAAAACAGTAACATATAAAATAGAACAATATGAAGACAAAAGAATTATCAAAATAAAAGCATGCAAAAATAATAATGAAATAATAGAGGAGCAAAAAGAATAAAAAGTTTTGTAATTATATAAGCCGTTAAATGAAGCAAGAAAGGATGAAATTTATTATGAAAAGAGATTTTATAATTCGTACTACTATAATAGTAATATTAGTTGTAGCAATAATTGCAGGAGTTTCATTTTACATTATAAAAGAAAATGGAAAAAAATATGAAATAGCACAAGTGAAACAATATAATTATTTTGTGTTAAAAAGTGGAGAAACATCAGGAGTAATAGATAAAGCAGGAAATGTTGTTATTGAATCAAATTATGATGATATAAAAATACCAAACCCAGAAAAGGCGGTTTTTGTATGTTATAAGAATGGTAAAACAACAATATTAAATGAACAAAAACAAGAAAAAATAACTGAATATCAAAATGTAGAACCAATACAATTAAAAAATATAACAAGTGAATTAATGTATGAAAAATCTGTATTAAAATATGAAAAAGATGGAAAATATGGACTTGTTAGTTTAGATGGTAAAAAGATTACAGGACCAATATATGAAAGCATAGAAGGCTTACCATATAAAGAAGGTGAACTTTTAATAAAAAAAGAAGGAAAATTCGGAGTAATTAACATTAAAGGAAATGAATTAGTAAAAAATATATATGACCAAATTACAGTAGACGGATATTATACAACAGATGGTGGATATAAATACGCAGGTTATATTGTATCAAATACTACTAATGAAGGATATAGATATGGATATATAAATTATAAAGGTAAATTAATGTTAAAACCAGAATATAACCAATTATCAAGAACAATAGAAATAGATGATAATGAAAATGCTTATATAATTGCTTCAAAAAACGGACAATTTGGTATAATGAAAAATAGTGAACAATTATTGCCAACAGAATATCAATCAATTGTTTATGATGAAGGTAATGACATATTTACAATAGAAAAAAGTAAAAAATATGGAATAACAAATAAAGAAGGAAAAATATTAGTACCAACAGAATATAAACAAATAGATGTTACAGGTATATATTTATATGCACAAAATGAGCAAGGAACAACAGTATATAATACAGAAGGAACACAAGTAAATATAGATACAAATGTAGCAATATTAAATACTGATAATGAAAAATACAAAATAAAGATTAACAATAAAGAAGGCACTAAATATGGTGTTATTGGAAAAAATGGTGAAGAAATAATACCACAAGAATATAATTATGTAGAATATTTACATGATAATTATTTTATAGTTAGTAATTCTGATTCTAGATTAGGTGTCATAGATGATAAAAACAACATAAAGATAGAAATAAATAATGATTCAATACAAAAGATAAATGGAACAGATATAATAGAAACAATAACAACAAATGGAAATATTTTAAGATTATATTCAAAAGATATGACACAAATTTGTGAAATGAAAGAAGCAAATGTTGAAAACAAAAATAATTATATAAAAGTTTCTAATAATGATGATATAAAATATTTTGATAAACAAGGAAAAGAACTAAAAAACACAGAAGTATATCCTAACAATACGTTATTTGCTAAAAAAGTAGATAACAAATGGGGATATGCAGATAAAAGTGGAAATATGGTAGTAGAAGCTAAATATGATATGGTTACAGAATTTAACGAATATGGTTACGCAGCAGTTCAAAAAGATGATAAATGGGGCTCTATAAATACAAAAGGTGAAGAAATTGTGAAACCAACATATAAACTAAATGACATAGAACCATCATTTATAAAATCATATTATAAAGTAAAAAATGGTCTAGGAGAAATATATTATACAAATAATAAATAAATATGAAAACTCTAGTAAAATAATATTACTAGAGTTTTTATAATGTAATAAAAATTTGCTATTTATCTTGATTTAAATTGTAAAAATAAGTAAATACTAATAATATAAATTAAAAACATAAAATGTTTATAAATCATATTATAGGTTAGTATAAAAAATAATTTAAATTATTGTATAGGAGATAAGTAAATTGAAAGTAGGTTTAGCTTTGTC
Organism: uncultured Clostridium sp.; assembly: GCA_905213875.1. Lineage (GTDB taxonomy): Bacteria > Bacillota > Clostridia > TANB77 > CAG-508 > CAG-269. The sequence goes on along the minus strand of CAJMJN010000003.1, from coordinate 84,164 downwards.
AGGTGGTGGAATAAGGGGAATAGCTCATGCAGGGGCTTTGAAAGCATTAGAAGATAATAATATAAAAATAGATGTAATTGGTGGAACTAGTTCAGGAGCACTAATTGCATCATTATATGCAATGGGATATTCACCATATTACATATATTTATTATTTAAAAGATATGCAAAAGATATAGTTGGAATAAATACAGGCCCAATAATATCTGGCATAGGTAATTTTGTAAAAAGCAAAAAAGTAAGTATGACAGGATTTAGAACAGGAGAAAACCTAGAGGAAGCATATGATAATTTAGCATTAAAAAATGGAATAAAGAAAATAAAAGATATTACAAAAATGCCAATTGTAATTCCTGCAGTTGATATAAAAGAAGCTAAAGAATATATTTTTACAAATAAAATACCAATAAATAGTAAAAATAACGACAAATATATAAATGATATAAGTTTAGGAAAAGCAGTAAGAGCAAGTAGTAGTTTTCCAGCAGTATTTTGTCCATGTGAATTTGAAAAACATAGTTTTTTAGATGGAGGAGTTTTAGATAATGTGCCAGTAGAAGAAGTAAAAAAACAAGGAGCAGATATAGTAATTGCAGTAAATTTTAAAGCAGATGAAATAGATGAACAAAGTAATATTATGGATGTAGTTATGAAAACAATTGACATCATGGGAAATAAAATAGGAGAAAATAATTTGCAGAAAAGTGATTATGTATTAACAATTGAGACAGATAAAACTGGATTATTAGATATAAAAAAATTAGATAATTGTTACAAATATGGTTATGAAGCGGTTTCGGAAAAAATTGAAGAAATTAAACAAGTTTTAAGTATCTAAAGAATATAATATATAAAAGAAAAATAAAAGGAATGAGTATATTATGAAATTTAGATATTTTGATAATGCTGCTACAACTAGAGTATATGATGATGTTGTAAGAGAAATGATACCATATTTTACAGAAAAATATGGTAACCCATCATCAATATGTGAATTAGGAAAAGAAGCTAAAAGAGCAATTGAAGAAGCTAGAAGTAAAGTAGCAAGCTTAATAAATTGTGAGCCAGATGAAGTATATTTTACTTCAGGTGGATCAGAAAGTGATAATATGGCAATAAAAGGTGTTGCAAATATGGCAAGAAGAGGACATATAATAACTTCTAAGATTGAACATTCAGCAGTAATACACAGCTGTCAAAACTTAGAAAGAAAAGGCTTTAGAGTGACTTATTTAGATGTTGATAAAGACGGAATGGTTGATTTAGAGCAACTAAAAAAAGCTATAAGAAATGATACTATTTTAATTAGTATAATGTTTGCAAATAATGAAATTGGAACAATAGAACCTATTTATGAAATTTCAAAAATTGCAAAAATGTATAATATTATATTTCATACAGATGCTGTTCAAGCATGTGGAAATGTACCAATAGACGTAAAAAAAATGGGGATAGATATGTTGTCAATGTCAGGGCATAAATTACATGCACCTAAAGGAACAGGGGCTTTATATATAAGAAAAGGAATACGACTAGATAAACATATAGATGGAGGACATCAAGAAGGTGATAAAAGAGCAGGAACTGAAAATGTTCCAGGAATAGTGGGATTAGGAAAAGCTTGTGAAATTGCAAATGAAGAATTAGGTGATAATATGAGAATATTAAAAGAATTAAGAGATTATTATGTAATGCAAGTGGAAAATAGTATTCCAAATGCAAAATTAAATGGTTCAAGAAACATGAGATTACCAGGAAATGCAAACTTTTCTTTTAGAGGTATGGATGGAAGAGGAATGGTAATAGAATTAAATAAAAGAGGAATTTGTGTGTCAGGTGGATCTGCATGTTCAGCTGGTTCAACAAAAGCTTCACATGTATTAAAAGCATTAGGAATTCCAGATGAATTAACAAAATCAGCAATAAGAACGACTTTTGGACCAGATAATACAAAAGAAGATATTGATTATTTGGTCCAAAATTTACAAGAAATAATATTATATAATAATTAATTTTCTAAAATAGCAATAGCACATTTAATTCCATCAACAGCAGCTGACATTATGCCTCCAGCATATCCAGCACCTTCACCACAAGGATATATACCAGAAATATTAGAAACTAAATTTTCATTTCTGTTTATTTTAACAGGGGAAGAACTTCGTGTTTCAACACCTGTTAAAATACTATCAGGATTAGCAAAACCATTTAACTTGGTATCAAAATAATTGATACCTTCTTTTAATGTGTTTGAAACAAATTGTGGTAAAATATCATTTAAATTAGATAAAGTTACACCTGGCAAATAAGTAGGTTTTACAGAACCAATAAAAGTAGATTTTTTATTATTCATAAAATCTTCAAATCGTTGTATAGGTGCAAAATAATTTGAACCACCTAAAATAAATGCTTGTTCTTCTAATTTTTGTTGAAAATAAATACCCTCTAAAGGAGAAGTCCCTCCAAAGTCAGCTGGTGTAACATTTACTAAAACAGCAGAGTTAGCATTTTGTCCATTTCTAGAATAATAGCTCATACCATTTGTAACAATGGTATTTTTCTCACTTGAAGATGCAATAACGACACCACCAGGACACATACAAAAAGTATAACAAGAACGTCCAGAAGGTGAATGATATGCTAATTTATAATCAGCAGGAGGCAATGCTAATTTAGTGCTTTTACCATATTGTGCAATATTAATTTGTTCTTGTAAATGTTCAATCCTAACGCCAACAGAGAAATTTTTTCTTTCCATATTAATATTTTTACTGTAAAGTTTTTCAAATGTATCTCTAGCACTGTGACCAATTGCAAGGATTAAGTGTGTAGAATGAATTTCAAAGATGTTTCCATTAGTAGAGCATGTAACAGAAGCAATACTATTATTTTCTATATTGAAATCAATAGCTTTTGTATTAAAGTAAAATTTTCCGCCTTTAGATATAATATAATTTCTAATATTTTTTATAATAACAATCAAATTGTCAGTACCAATATGTGGTTTAGCTGTGTATAATGTGGATTCTGGTGCTCCAAAATTAACAAATTCTTGAAGAACTTTAGTACAAAAAGGACTATGAATACCACTTGTTAATTTACCATCTGAAAAAGTACCAGCACCACCTTCACCAAATTGAACATTTGATAAACAATCTAATTTACCAGTTTTTCTAAATATATCAACTACCTTTTGTCTATTTTCAACACTATCACCTTGCTCTATAACAATAGGAGTAATACCATTTTGAACCAAAGTAAGAGCTGCAAATAAACCACTAGGACCTGCACCAACAATTACAACATTTTTACTAGAAATATTTTTAGAATTGATATGTGGTAATTCTTTTTTTACAACTTTATCAAATTTTTTATATTTATCCTCATTTTTTAATGCTAAATTTACAGAATAATTAAAATGAACATCATCTTTTTTTCTAGCATCAATTGACTTTTTAAAAATGCTCCAATCTAAAACATCAGATTTATTTATTTTGTATTTTTTACAAATTATATCAATTATATTATCATCATCAATATTCTTATAAACTTTTATATTGGAAATTCTAATCATAAAATATATCACAAGCTCCTTCTATTAATATGTTCTTAATAAATTTTAAATAAAATATATAACTATTATAGCATATATTTTTTTTATATGCTATAATTAGTGCATACTAAAAATACTTATATATATGAGGAAAAAAATGGGTAAACAAGTAAAAAAAGTAATTAAAATTATAACAATAATATTTTGGGTATTTATTATAGGTAGTGTATTTGGATTTTTTGCAGAAATGTTATATTCAACAATTTTTACACGTACTTTGGTAATTAGAAAAGGCTTAATATATGGACCATTTATACAAATATATGGAGTAGGTGCAGTTGCATATTATTTGTTAATAAGCAATGTAAAAGAACCTAAAGAAGCATTTATATATGGAATGATTATGGGAGGAATATTAGAATATATAGGCTCATTTTTACAAGAAATATTATTTGGAACTATTTCATGGGATTATAGTAACATGTTTTTTAACTTAAATGGTAGAACAAGTTTATTATATTGTTTTTATTGGGGAATAATAGCAGTAGCATATTTAAAAATTGTATATCCATGGTTAAAAAGTATAGAACCGTTACTACATAAATTATCAGTAAAAATTTTTACGGTATTTCTAGCATTGTTTATGACATTTGATATAGGAATATCATGTATGGCAGCAGCAAGACAAGAAGAAAGAAGAAAAGATATACCACCTAAAAATAGTCTTGATGAATTTATAGATAAAGCATATCCAGATGAATATTTAGATAAAATTTATAATAATAAGAAAAATGTTGAATAATAATCGGCTCAGAGGTGTGTATATGCTTCTGGGCTTTTAATGTTTATTTCTAATAAATACAGATGCAGTAAGTAATTCATAAACTAGAAAAAATATAAATGAAAATATATGTTTTGAATTATGCATTAATATTTATTATAGATACAATTTATAAAAGTTCTAAGGACTTCCTATGAAGAATACAATTAAACAAAAGTATTTTCATAGGGGGTCTTTCTTTATGAGACAAATATATGCACACAATTTATCAACAGCAGGAAAAAAAACAATAGAAGAGCGAAGTGTAGAACTTGCGCATTATATAATAGAATCAAAAGATACAGTAAGAGGAGCTGCCAAAAAATTTGGAGTTAGTAAAAGTACAGTACACAAAGATGTAACACTCCAGAACGGTAAAGAAATAGAACAAGTCATTCCTGAAAGTATTGAAATTAAAAAGGTTTTCTTAGCAGAGAAGAATCCAGTTGTTAGATTAGGAATGATAATTAAATAAATAAGAAATTTCGTGTCTATTCTTTTGAGTAGGCATAATTTATTACCTTGCAGTTTTATTTGGCTGAAAAGAAAACGTGAGGGCAAAGAAAATTAAATATTTAATAGAAAAGGCATTTGTAATTAAAAAAATTACAGGTGTCTTTTTTCTATGCAAGAGATAATGCCTCAAACTCTTAAAAAGTGATAGGTGTAATGAGCCGATGCTATAAAGTTCATTCGTATAAATGCTAACAGTCTATTAGTATGAAGTACGTGAGTGAGATTTTAGAACATAGACTCACAATAATAAAAGAGTATTCGGTGGCAAAACTTGGCTGTGGATTTATAATTGCAAAAAGTTTGGACAAGTATGAACAAAGATGCTTATTAGTATCAGCAATTATAGTAGCAATGCTACTTACTAGACTACCTATGAAACGAGGCGACCGACCGACGGTTTCTACTTTTATATGGGTGTAATAATTCCTTTTTTAAATAAGGGATTATTACGCCTAATTCACTTTAGCTCACTTCCTCTGGTTTCTACTTGGGAGTTGCTAAAGTGAGTGAGTCAAAAAATTTATTTTTTGGCTCGCATTTATAAAAATTGCGACAAGCAAATTTTTATAAAAAAACTAAAATGCAATTAAGCAATTTTAGGTTTTGGGGTGTGGGGTTGACCCTGCCACACTAACACTTTTTGAAGCAGTCAGCTAAAAAAGTGTTGTAGTGTGTTTACAACACAATTGAAATTAGAGCAGAAAAATAAAATTTATTTGTGTTATTGAGCACGAGCAAGGAGGTCTTATATGAGTTATGCAATAATAAGAAATGCAAAGTACAAAAGAGAAAATTTGAAGGCAGTATATCGCCATAATGAAAGGAAGAATAAAAATTATTCAAATAAGGATATAGATAAAACAAAATCATATTTAAATTATGCATTAAAAGAACCTGAATTTAATTATGAAAAACAATTTGATAAAATAAGAGAAAAATATAATTTAAAAGGACAAATAAAAACAGTAAGTAATATTGTATGTGAATATGTAATAACATCAGATAATGATTTCTTTAAAAGAATAGGAGAAGATGAAACAAAAAGATATTTTGAAACAGCATATAAATTTGTAAGTGAATATAAAGATTTAGGTGAACAATATATTTTGTCTGCAAAAGTGCATTATGATGAGAGGTCTCCTCATATGCACTTACTTTTTTTGCCTGTAGTTCATACAACAGATAAAAAAGGAAATTCGATAGAAAAACTTGCTTGTAGTGAATTTTGGAAAGCTAAAGATAGTTATAGACAGTTACAAAATGCTTTTTTTGAATATATGGTATCAAATGGTTTTGATTTAAAAAGAGGACTACCAAAAGAAGAAACTAATAGAGAACATTACACAGTAAAAGAATATAAAAACATAACTAATTTTGAACAAACAAAAGAAACTTTAAAAAATATAAAATTAGAATTACCTGAAGTTCCAGAGTTAAAAGATATAAGAAAAGTTATGATTGGCAGAGATGAAAAGATTTTAAATGATATCATAAAGCCTAAAGATAAACTTATTGAAAAATTATATCAAGATAATGTAGCATTGCATAAAGAATTATCAAAACAAGCAAAAACAATTGAAGAAGCAGAAAAATATCAGAGTGAAAGAGATAAAATAATTGCTGATAACAAAGAACTAAACAATTCAGTTAAAATTTTAGAAAAAGAATATAAGAAAAAGAGTGATAGTCTTGATTTGAGATTCAATAATAGAAAAGATGAGCTTGAAAAAGAATTTAAATATAAAACTTATGATATAGAAAATCAATATAAAAGTAAAATTCGTAAATTAGAAAAAGAGAATAACTATTTGAATAAAATAATAAATAAGTTTTGGGAAACTCTTGATAAATTTATTCATTGGATTTGTGAAAAATTCGACATTGCAGAAGAAGATAATTTAATTAGAGATTTTCAAAAGGAAACGAATACTTTTATAGATCCAGAAAAGCAGATAAAGAATGAAGAAAGAGAAAAGGAATGGGATTTAGAAAGGTAGTTTATAACAAAAAAAGAGGAAATGAACTTGAAAAAAGTTATTTCCTCTTATACATATCTACTCTAATAGGTAGTTTTTGAGCAAGTTTAGCAGTTTTTTCGTTAAATAATAATTCTGGTTTTATATTAAATGATTTTGCTATAAAATCTATATTTTTACAAGTTAAGTTAGCATTACCAGTTTCAATAACACTAATATAAGCCATTTTGAACTTTGTTTTATTTGCATATTGTTCTTGAGTTAAATTATTTTGATATCTATACCATTTTGTATTAAGTCCAACTAATTCCATAGAAGTCATAAGAAACCTCCTTCTTTTATATTGCTTTATAATATAAAAATTATTCATATATAAATTATAAAGATAAAACATAAATAACTTAACACCACTAAAACTTATTAAGCTATATCTAAATAAAATGTAGACAGAATTGTAAAAATGTGGTATAATGGAAGTATTAGTAGAAAGAAGGTGTTATTTATGGATTATAATGAATACAGAAATGAATACCAAAAAATAATCTTAAAAGAGTCGTTAAAAAGAGGAATATCAGTAAAACAAAGACTTATGGAAACAATAAGAAACTCAGATAAACAAGAAATGTTGGAACTTTTTCTTCAAACAAATGACTTTGATGGACAAATCAAGTCTGACGAATTGATGTTACAAGACTTGGGGGATGATGAAGAATTTAAAGAGTTAATTGAAAATGATATAGAGGCAACAAAAGAATTGAAGAAAACAGCAGAAGACAGGTTAAAAGAATTGAAAGAACAAGAAAAAGATAAGGATGAAGAAAAAGAACAAGATGATGAAAAATGGCAAGAGAGTGAAGATGATGAGCATGATGAACATTCTGGAAAAGCTCATAATAGCGAACAAAATAGTTCTTCAGTAAATAATGATGTAGAAAATTACCAAGACATACAATTTATAATGCCTATTTCAAGAGATAGATTTCCTGTGTATGGTAGTCAAGAATATTATGTGGCTAATATAAAACATCAAGTAAATATAAGTATAAATTTAATGCAAAGAATTAAAGCAAATATAGATAGATGTCCTTCTCCTATGATGCTTATGTATATGGATGGAGAAAAGGAGTTTTTTGATGGAGTTCAAGATTTAGCAAGAAACATACAAACAATGCCAGGTTGTGATGAGGAATTAAAAATGCTAACAGAAGAACAAATAAAAGCGGCGCAAGATGTTAAAGATACTGTTGATAAATATATAGAACAGTATAGAGAAAGAGCTGAAAAAGATTCAAAAGATAAAGATGAGGAAACAACATCATTGAAAGAAATGGAAGATAAATTACAACAACAAGAAGATAAAGAAAAAGATGAAAAAGAAACTGATGAATTAGAACAAGAAGATGAAGAATTGGAACAAGATGATGATGGATTAGAACAAGAAAGTGAAGAATTAGAACAAGATGATGATAGTACACCAAGAAAGTCTTGGGAATTACCACCAAAACAAAAAGAAGAAATACAAAGAAGTACTCAACAAGTGGCACAAGAGCATATGGAAAGACAAGCTAATCCACAACCAGTTCAAGAACAACCAACAATAGAGGCGTCTTCTGGTTTTGATAGATAGGAGGAAGTATGGCTGTAGATAATAAACAAGTAGAAGAATTTGAAAAAAAGTATAAAGATACAATTTTTGCTAAAATAATAGAAGTAGGTTCAACGCAGTTTGAAGGGATAAGCAAAATGACAACAAATGCAACAAATTTAGGACAATCACATGTCAGCATTCCTAATGTTAGTACAACTTTGAATAATAAAATAGTAGAATTATCACATGAATTTAGAAATGCAGGAATATCAATGTTTTCTAAAGAATTTGAAGATTATGGTTTTGTTGGTTCATCTTTTTTGGGAGATGCTATTATTCATGACTTAATAGATAAATTAGCAACATCAACTGATAAATTAGGCGAATATGGTAAAACAATCGGAAATGTTGCTAAACAAAAAAATGAACGAGTGTTAGCATTACAAAATGTTAGTCCAATAAGAAAATTCTTTTCAAGAATAAGAGCATTTTTTGTTCCTGTACAACCTGTTGATTTATCATTAACTGAAGAAGAACAAGGTATGCTTGATAGCTCATTGCAAGAATATAAAGATATAGATTCGGATATATGGAAGTACAATTTAGAAGATAATATAGTTCAAGCATTAGTTAAGGAAATTGCTGGTTCACAAAAATTTGGAGATTTTGATATTCCACACAAACATCATGCATTTAATGTTCCGGGACTTTTAGAGGAAAGTGTAATACCAGATTTGAAAAGATTAGGATTAGAACATCTAGTTCCTCAACTACAAGAAGCTCTAATTGAAGAATATAAAAAAGATTTACCAGATTCTGAAATTTATCAAGTAAAAGATGAAGATATGCATTTATATGTTCCAGATTTCACTAGAAAATCTGAAAGAAAAGAAGAAGTCGATTTGGAAGAATTAAGTAGACAAGCAAAAAGTGTAATAGCTGATAGTAAAAAGACTATAAAAGAAACAAAAAAATCTTTGATACAACATGGAATATCATTAAGTGATTTTTCTTTAGTAGATAGAACTTCTAATGCTTCAGCTAGACAATCAGCAACAAGTGCTATTGGAGAAGAATTACATCCTGTACAAGAAGTAAATCAAGATAAAGTACAAGAAAGTACGGATATATCTTTAGATGATTAAACAAAGGAGAAATGTATATGACTATTGAATATCAAAATGCTTTAGCAGAAGTGGATATGATATTGAAAATAATGCAAAAAGATATGTTAAATAAAATACCAAATTCGTTTTTGGAATTTGTAGAGCAGAAAAAGTCAAAATCATATATTCCTAATTTAAATATGGAATTATCATTAAATGAGCAAAACTTACTAAAAGAAACAAGAGCTATATTATCATTGATATATAGAAGTTACTTATGTGATTCTGATGAAAGTAAAAAATTAAAAATTGATGATAGTATAGAGTTAAAAATCAAAGAAATAGAATTAAATGAAAAATTTAGTTATGAGAATCTTTTTAAAAAAGGAAAAGTCTAATGCAGTTTATTGCATTAGACTTTTGTCTATTTATTGTTTAAAATCCATTCATAAACTTCTTCTTCAGAAAGTTCACCATGTTTTAAGCTGTTAATTTTTTCTTTAGCAAGTTTTTTCCATTTATCAAAATTTTTCTTTAATTGTTTATCTTCCTTATTTTTACTAACTGCAACGAATTTTTGTTGATATGTTTTTCTGTACTCTGCATAAGCTGATTTTTCTTGTAATCTTTTGTTATATGTAAGAATAGCACCTTGTTCTCTACAAGTTTTTACATTATCTTTTGGATAGTCACAATAAATTTCGTCAAGTCTTGAAGTAGGTATAAAATACAAGCCACAATTTTGACATTTTTTAATAGGGTTATTATTTGTTTTTACTAATTCTTCTAATACTGCATAACAAATACTAGATAAATCGTTACTTTTATGTGTATCTATCATAGAAATGAACATACTTTTATTTTTTAATTCGTTTAATAAAGTGTGTTCACTAGTATTTTGGAATTGATCATATTTGTTAGAAAAACTATCTCGTATAATATAATCATTTTTATTAAAAGTATGTAATTTTCCCATTTGCTTAATTAAATAAACTGCATATCTTTGGGCAGATGTAAAATCCTTTAGATTTTCATCTTCTTCAATATTAAATATGTAATTTATTGCATTTTTCATTTCTTCTTGAACATATATTATTTTTTGTTTTAAAGTGTCATAAATTTTTTGAGTTTCTTTTAAGTATGTTTCATCATTTCCATAATTATTTGATAATGTAAATTTATAATCTTCTTCTAAATCTTTTAATATTTCAAAACCATAAGCGAAGAAGAAGTCTTTATATGCAGATTCATAAGTAGATAAATTGGCATTCAAAAATCTAACTAAAAAAGTACCGAACTTTTCTACAAAAGGGAAATACAAGGTGGCAGGGTGTTTTAAGCCGTTATCTGTACCTTCATTTTCCTTCCAATATACTTTAAGTGTATGAGTATCGTAATCTATATTAAAACTAGCTTTATAATAATATAAAGGGGTAGAATAATATTCTTCTCTTTTTTCTTGATTAAACCAAATATAAAAATCTTCAAAAAATTTATTTTCTGGTAAATCCCTATTCATTTCAATATTTCCTCCAATTCATTTATAAACAATTTATAAAAAAATAAAAATTGTTATTGACATTCTAATTATATTATACTATAATATTGATGTAAATACAATACTTTTTGGAATAATTATTGTATAAAGTTGTAGACGGAAAATTAACCATTAAGAACGGAGGTGATAAAAATAGGTAAAAATGAAGAAATAATAAGACTTTTTTATGAAGAACACAAAAGACCAACAGACATAGCAGAAGAACTAGAAGTGAGTAAACCTTATATTACAAAAGTTATTAAAAAAGATGAGAGATATGATGCAGAAAAGAGATATAGAAGTAATATAAGTAAGGAAAATCATAAAGCTTGTAAAAGAAACTATATAAATAAAAGAAGACAAACAGAGAAACAAGAGTATCAAGCAATGATAATACAAATTAACAAAGATAATGAATATTTATCAACTAAAACACAAATATCAGATATGGATTTTGCTAAATGGAACAGAGGTATGTTTCAATATGATAAAAATTCTAGCGATTTAGTTTTGAAAAGAGGATTTAAATTTGCTTTTGATGTACCAAAAAGGGTAAGTAATGTGATTAATGCAAATTGTATAAGAAATAAAAGAATATGTGTATAAGATATGCTTTGAAATTGTTCAAGGTATATTTTTTATTTTAGTAATATTTTTAAACTTTAAATAATAGTATTGAAGTGAAAGAAGGTGAGAGTTTTGAAAAAGGGTTTGAAGATTACGTTTATAAATCCTAATACTGAAGAACAAATAGTACAAGCTATGGCTGGTGTTCTTGCTTATAATTTAGCTGAGAATGACAATAAGATAATTTTTGATTATAATTCAAATGCTTATCAAAATTCTCACAGTATAGAAGATGGAGAAATTGAGTTATAGGAAAATAGAATAAGTTATAATAAGATATAAAAAAATACAATAAATTATAATAAATCTATTGAAAAAATGATAAAAAGTGTGTATAATGAATATAATAGTAGTAGATATTTAATATCTACTATAATTAAAATGTGAGTCGCCACCCTATTGGCGAAATAAATGTATAGGTGAGAAAATGTGAGCCGCAACCCTGCTTGCGAGATACAAATGTGCAGGTGGAAAAATGTTAATTATAGTTAAATATGGGGTCTATAAAAGTAGATCCCATATTTTCATAAAAAGGAGATGGAGCAAAATGGTAATAGAAGATGGAAAATTTTACTTTATAAAAGATGAATTTTTTGATGTATTTAAAGATTATGGATTAATGGTTAATAAAGAAAATGGTAATAAAAGACCTTGCTATTTTTGCTTTAAAGATAGACAAAATAGCGAAATAATATGGTTTGTTCCAATTTCTACTAAATATGAAAAGTATGAAAAAATTTATGAAAAGAAAAAGGCGAAAAGTGGAAAAAAGCCAGTATATAACTTTGTTTTTGGAAGTGTTTTAGGAAAAAAAGCTGTTTTTTTAATACAAAATATATTTCCAACAACATTAGATTACATAGAAAAGAAATATACAAATTCTAATAGGGATGTTGAAATACCAGAAATTATAAAAGAACAGGTAATTACTAAAGCATTAAGAGTGGTTGATTTAGCAAAAGACGGTGTGCAAATACCATTTTATGATATAATTGAAATGAAGAAAATATTATTAAATAAGTAAAATATAATTTCAAATGTTACTCGCCACCCTGTTGGCGACAAAATTAAAACTATTTCTGAAAGTGGAGTAGTTTTTTTGTGCTTTTATATTGAAAAAATGAAACTGATATGCTAAAATGTAACAGAACGAAAACAACGAAACAGAAAAATAAAGAAAGTAGTGATGTTATGAAAATTGCAGCATATTGTAGGGTATCAACTGAAAAAGAAGCACAGATAGATTCATTGGAAAAGCAAATAGAATTTTTTAATGAATTTACTAAAAAGAACGACTATGAATTGTACAAGCTATATGCAGATGAAGGAATATCAGGAAAACAAATAAAACACAGAAAACAATTTCAACAAATGATGATAGATGCAAAAGCAAAAAAGTTTGATAAAGTAGTAGTAAAAGATGTAAGCCGTTTTGCAAGAAATACAGTAGACTTATTACAAAGTGTAAGAGAGCTAAAATCTTATGGAGTGCAAGTAGATTTTTTAAACAATGGTGAAGTAATGGAAGGTGGCTCTGAATTTATATTAACAATTTTAGGAGCAATGGCACAGCAAGAAAGTGCTAATATGTCTAAAAGAGTTAAATTCGGAAAAGACATCACAGCAAAAAAAGGAAGAGTGCCTAATCTAGTATTTGGATATGACAAAATTCCAGACGAAAGATATACTTTAAAAATAAATGAAGAAGAAGCAAAAATTGTAAAAGAAATATTTGAAAGTTACGTATATAAAGGGATAGGTACAACAAAAATAGCATGGAACTTAAATGACAGAGGAATACGTACTAAAAAAACAAAATCAAAATGGGTACAAACATCTATTGTAAGAATGCTTAAAAATCCAATATATACAGGAAGAGTAACAAATAAAAAATCAGAAGTAACAGACTTTATAACAGGAACAAGAAAAGAATTGCCAGAAGAAGAATGGATAGTTGTTGAAAGACCAGAAATGAGAATAATATCAGACGAACTATTTAACAGAGCACAAGAACTTTTAGAGCAAAGATCAAACGAATTTAAATTAAATAACAAAAGAGAAAAAACAGAATATGTATTTAGCACACTTATATATTGCAAACATTGTGGTTATTCATTTAGAAGAATAAAGAGAAAATATACAGCTGATGGACCAGAATATATTAGATGGGTATGTAGTGGAAGAAATTCAATGGGAGTAAACCATTGTCCAAATACAACTGTTATTGATGAAGAAGAACTTTTAAATGCAATAAAAATCTATTTAAAAAGTATAATAAAAAATAAAAAAGATTTTATGAAAGCTGTTGAAAAAGAATTTGAAAAGATTACAAAATTAAGAGAAAACAATGAAAGAAGTGAAGAAAGTCTTTTAAAAGAAATTGAAAAAGTAACAGTTAAAAAACAAAAATACATGGAAATGTTTCAAAATGAAATAATCAATATACAAGAACTAAAGAAATATACAAATCCACTAAATGAAGATATTGCAAGACTTGAAAGAGAATTAAAACTAATTACATCAGAAATAAAAGAAAAAGATGTACTAGAAAAAGAACTTAATAAAACGATAAAAACAGTAGATGACATATTAAATAATCAAACAATAACAAATGCAATGCTAAAAACAATAATTGATGTAATTGAGGTTGATTCAGATTCAAATGTAGAAGTAAGACTAAAACTACTAAATGAAATAGGAACAAATGAGCCAGTAATAACAAAATTTGAAGACATTTACCAAAATGGAGAAGACACAGAAAACAAAGATGCCAATAATAATGAAGAATATCCTACCGTTACGAAAAGTAACGTCAGTACACAAAGATGTATCAGAAAGACTAAAGAAAATAAATCCTAGTTTAGCTAAAGAAGTACGAGTAGTTTTAGATGAAAATAAAGCAGAAAGGCACATAAGAGGAGGGATGGCAACAAAAAGAAAATATGGTCATTAGTATAAATACACCAATCGACGAATTTTGACATATAATGTAGTAGCCTGACAAATGGGGTGAAAATGATGAGTCAAAAAGCGATAGGTGATATAGAAGAATGTAAAACTCAAATAATATCAGGTAAAATACTTCATTTAGATGGTGATAAAAAGTACAGTGAAAAAGCATATAATTATTATCAAAAAGTAGGATTAAATGCAGTTGTAAAAAATATACCAGAATATAGACAACCACAAGTAGTTTATAATTTACTAGAAGTATATAAGCCTGATATCCTTGTAGTTACAGGACATGACGAAATGTTTAAAAAAGGAACAAGATATTATGATATTTACAACTATAAAAATTCAAAATATTTTATAGAAACAGTAAGAGAAGCAAGAAGATATGAAAAAAACAATAATGCAAATATAGCAATATTTGCAGGAGCCTGCCAAAGTTACTTTGAAGCAATAATGGCAGCAGGTGCAAATTTTGCATCATCACCAGCACGAATATTAATAGATTTTATAGATCCTTTAATTGTAGCTGAAAGAATAGCTACAACAGAGAAATATAAATATATAACAATTGATGATATTGCAAATGAATTAAGAGATGGTAAAAAAGGAATAAGTGGAATAGGAAGTAATGGAAAATTAAAAGTTCAATTACAAAAGAAAAATTAACTTCAAAATAAACATGTAACAAAAATGTAATATAGTTGTAACATAGTGAAAACAAACTTGCCAATCCCTTGAAACAAGCAGGTTATACGGCTAAAACAAGAAATGCTAAATTTTGACAATAAGGCCAAAAAATGCTATAATTTAGCCATCATAAGGGAGTAGGTGAGGATATGATTTGTAGAAATGATATAGCAAATCTGAAAACTGATATATTAGAAAAAGTAGGACAAAAGATAATAGTAAAAGGTTCACTAGGAAGAAGCAAAGCCTTTGAAAAAGAAGCCACAATAGAAAAAGCATATCCAAATATTTTTGTAGTAAAATATGAAGAGAATAATAGAAATGTAACATATAGTTACACAGATGTTTTAACAAGAACAGTAGAGGTAGAAGTATTTGATGGAGATTCATATTCACCATTAATACCACCAGAGCCAGAATTAAGAAATAGAAAAACATCATTATAATATAAAGAGACAAATAAGATTAAACAACTTATTTGTCTTTTTTATATAATAAAAAAGAATAAAATAAATAAACCTCTAATATATATTAATAAAGAATAATTAAGGAGGTTTAATAATGATTGTAGAAACAATTAAAGAAAATTTAAATATAAATAAGTTAATTGCAAATAGAAAAGAACTATTAGTAGTAGAAGGTGACATGATAGTACCAGATGCTAAACCTGATATTATAAATACAATTGGTACAAGTGGGGTAGTAAGTATATATAAAAAAGAAGTTCTAGAAGGGAAAATAAGAGTTGATGGTAATATAAATACATATATCATGTATATGGCAGATGATGAAAATGATAGAATAAGAAGCTTAATAACAGATTTAGATTTCTCAGAAAACATACAAATACCAAATGTTCAAGAAGGAATGAATTGTAAATTAGAAGCTGTTTTAAAAAGTATAGAGACAAAAGTTATTAATGGCAGAAAAATAGGGATAAAAGCTACAATAGAATTAAATATAAAAATATATTCAAATGAGGAGATAGAATTTGTAAGAGACATACCAGATGCCCAAGGAATACAGATGTTAAAAGAAAACTTAAATGTTAATTCATTAGTAGGAATGGGAGAAAATAAGATTTTTGCCAAAGACACAATAGCAATTAGAACAGAAGACAATTTTGCAGAAATATTAAAAGCAAATGTAATAATTGGTGATAAGGACATAAAAATTAGTTATAATAAAATATTAACAAAGGCAGAAGCAGAAATAAAAATATTATATCTAACAGAAGATAATCAAATAAGAAGTGTAAGTGCAAAAATTCCAATCGTAGGTTTTATAGATATACCTAATGTTACAGAAGAGAATATATCAAATGTAGATTATGAAATAAAAAATATAATAATAAAACCAAATAGTGCAGAAGAACATTCAATTTATGTGGAAATAGAAGTTAGTGTTATAGCATTTGTATATGAAAATAAGCAAATTCAACTAATACAAGATTTATATAGTCCAACTGAAAACTTAGAATTTAACCAAAGAAAAGTAGTAACAATAACAGGGAAACAAATGAATGTAGAGAAAAAAGAAATAAGAGAGAGAATAAACTTAGCGGGATTAGAAAATAAAAACATTATAGATGTTGATATAGTGCCAATAATAAAAGAAGAAAACAAAACTAATAATAGATTATCATATATAGGTGAATTAGAAATAAATTTCGTGTTATCTAATAGTGACTTACAAGTAGAAACAAGAACAGCCAATATTCCATTTGAGTATAATGTAGATATAGATGGAATAGGTAATAGTAATGTAGAACTTTTAATAGAAGTTTTAAATCAAGATTTTATTGTTCAAGATGGTGGAAATGTTAGTTGTAATATTGATTTAAAAATGATATTAGATATATCTAGAAATATTACAATTAATGTAATAGATGATGTACAAACAACAGGAGAGAGGGAAGAAGAGGATTATAGTATATTAATGTATATTGTAAAACCAGGGGATAGTTTGTGGAAAATAGCTAAAGAATTTGGAAGTTCTGTAGAAGATATAGCAAGAACAAATGGAATTGAAGATGAAAATAGAATAAACCCAGGACAAAAATTGTTTATCCCACATTATACAAGGATACCAGTTATGAGCAATGGCTAAAATATATTCAAGACCACGAATAAAATTACCCAAAGCATGCATAAATGGTGATAAGATCAACAAAAAGAAGTTATTAAATTTGTTAGAAATTATCATCATTTTTTGTATAGCAGGTGGTGTTTCAAAATATATATTAGATGCAGTAAATCCGATTTTTGATACTTTATGTGAGGCAAAATCAAAATCAATGGCAACAATGATTTTAAATGAACAAACTAATAATGTAATGAAACAATATTCATATGAAGACATATTTACAATAGAAAGGAATAATACTACTAATAAAATTATAATGATAAAATCTAATACTACTAATATAAATATAATAACAACTAAAATTGCGTTGAATGCGCAAAAAGAAATTAATAGTAAAGGAAGTGAAGATATATCAATAGCACTTCGGAAGTTTTACAGGGTTAAAATTATTATCAGGTAGAGGACCAGGTGTGAAAATTAGAATTTCAACTGTTGGAGATATAGAAACAAACTTAAAAAGTGAATTTACAGCACAAGGAATAAATCAGACATTACATAGAATATATTTAGACGCAAAATGTAGTATTAATGTGTTAACGCCATTTAGAGATATACAAAAAGATATAACAAGTCAGGTACTACTTTCTGAAAATATAATTGTAGGGGAAATACCGACAAATTATTATAATTTAGAGGGACTAGATAAGTCTAATGCAGTTGATATTATAGAATAATTGTTAAAAACAAAAAACTCGGAAAATAATATTTCCGAGTTTTGATATATGTCTATCTTTTGCTAAATTGAGGTGCCTTACGGGCTTTTTTAAGACCATATTTCTTTCTTTCTTTCATACGAGGATCTCTTGTTAAGAATCCGTTTGATTTTAAAGCTGGTCTGTATTCGCTGTTTGCTTCATTTAAAGCTCTAGCTAAACCATGTCTGATAGCTCCAGCTTGACCTGTAAATCCTCCACCTTTTACTGTTGCAATAACATCATATTTTGATTCTGTATTAGTAACATTTAAAGGTTGTCTTACTATAGTTTTTAATGTTTCTAATCCGAAAAATTCATTAATATCTTTTCCATTAATAGTGATTTTTCCGTTTCCTTCCATTATTCTAACTCTAGCGATTGCATTTTTTCTTCTACCTGTACCATAGAAAACGATATTTTCTTTTTTTGCCATTTTATTTTACCTCCCATACTTCTGGTTTTTGTGCTTGGTTTTCATGTTCAGAACCAGCATAAACTCTTAATTTTTTAAGACTTTGTCTACCTAAAGAATTATGAGGTAACATTCCTTTTACTGCTAAAGTCATAGCTTTTTCTGGATTTTTAGCTAACATATCTTTAGCTGGAATTTCTTTCATTCCTCCAATATATCCTGAATGATGTCTATAAATTTTTTGTGTTAATTTGTTACCTGTTAAGATAACATCTTTACAATTTAAAATGATTACGTGATCACCTGTATCAACATTTGGTGTAAATGTTGGTTTATGTTTTCCTCTTAATAATTTAGCAGCTTCTGCGGCTACTCTACCTAAAGGTTTATTAGCTGCATCAATTATATACCATTTGCTTTCTACTTCACCTTTTTTTGCATAATATGTTGTATTATTCATGGTAATATATACCCTCCTATTTATTTTTGTATTTATATATGAAATTCAAGTTTTAGCCACCGGGGAGAAGCTTAAACCTAAATCATATTATCAATATTGCTAAAACATTATATTATGAAAATCTAGATTTGTCAATACATTGGGGAGCTTTTTTTGAAAAACTTGACAAAAAAATAAAAAAAGTATATACTAGGAACGTTCAAAGACAGGATGTATTAAATTATTATTTAAGGAGAAATAAAAATGAAAAGTAAAAATAAAGTAATAGGCATAATGCTCGTGGCAATTTTAGGAATTACAATATTGTTTTTTACAAATGTAAATTTTGCAGCAAATACAGCAAAAGTAAATGTTGAAACTGCAAATTTAAGAGAAACAGCAGATGAAAATAGTAAAATATTAGTACAATTATCTCTAAATGATAATGTAGAAGTTTTAGACAATTCTAGTGATTGGTGTAAAGTAAAAAGTAATGATATTACAGGATATGTAAGAAAAGACTTATTAACATTAGAAAATAGTACAGAAGACCAAAATGAAATTAGTACAACTAAAACTGAAGAAAATACAAGTTCAAACTCAGAAACAACAACTCAAAATACATCAACAGAACAAGAAGAGCAAACTACAGAAATTACGAATGAACAAATAGTAAAAGAAAATACAAAATTAAAAATTGTTCCAGTAATAAATGCAACAGACATAGTAGAAGTAAAAAAAGATGAAAAAGTAAATGTAGTAGAAGTAATTAATGACTGGGTTTGTGTTCAAACTAATACAACTAAAGGCTGGATCAGAAAAGATAAATTAACAACACAAAAAGAAATTGATAAACAAAAAGAAGAACAAGAAAAGCAAAAACAAGAGGAAGCTGCTAAAAATCCAATAAAGACAGCATATATAAAAGAAACAAGTGTTAATTTAAGAAAAGAAGCAAATCAAACTTCTGAAATAGTAAAAACATTAGTACAAAACACAAGTGTTGAAGTATATTCAGAAGAAAACGGATGGAGTAAAGTAAAAGTAAGTGGAGAAGATGGTTATATTTCTACAAGCTTATTATCAGATAATAAAGTAGAAACAACTGAAAATAGAACAAACACTACAAATACAACTAATACAACATCAAGAAGTTCAACAAAAGCAAGAACAACACAAGTAGACAATACTGAAACAACAAAAACAACTACTGCCTCATCAGGAAAAGGTTCAACAGTTATAGCAACAGCTAAGAATTATATAGGTAGTAAATATGTTTATGGTGCTTCAGGACCAAATAGTTTTGACTGTTCAGGATTTACATCATATGTATTTAAATTACATGGAATAAGTTTAAGTAGAACAGCACAAGGACAATATAGTAATGGTACAGCAGTGGCAAGAAGTAATTTACAAGCAGGGGATTTAGTAATGTTTGGATCATCAGCATCAGGAATTAACCATGTTGGTATTTATATTGGTGGAGGGCAAATTGTTCATGCAGCAAATCCATCAAGAGGAGTTACAATAGATTCAATAACTTCAGGATACTATAATAACAAATATGTAGGAGCAAGAAGAGTTATGTAATTGCAGTAAAGTAGGAGGGAATAACAATAAAAAGACCTATTTTAGTTGCAACTATAGGATATATAATAGGAATAATATGGGGGCTATATACAAAAATTAGTATAGCTCCTATTTTTTTGACCATAGTTGTAATTTATGTTATTTTAAAAAAAATATATAAAAGAAAAACTAAAAATAGAATAGAACTAAATAAAAATTTTTCAATATTTAGTCCAAAGAGATATTTTAGATATATCAAATTATTTTTAAATTCAAAAATTTTAATCACAATTGCGGTATTTAGCATAATATCAAATTTATTTATTAATTTCCAAGAAAACAAATATAAAAAAATATATAGTGATGGAGAAAATATAGAAGAAAAAATTATCATTATCAGTGACAAAATGGAAAAAATATACAATAACATCTATAAGGGGAAAATTTTAAGAACTAACAAAATACTTTATATCCAAGTAAGCAAAAAGATAAATATTAATTTAGAATATGGGGATATAGTTAATGTAAAGGCTACTTTTATTGAACCTAATGAACAGAGAAATTATGGTGGATTTAATTATAAATTATATTTGAAAACAATTAAAATATATGGAACACTAAAAGTAGAAGATATTAAATTGACAGATAAAAATAAAGGAAATATAGTAATTTCTAATATAAATAAATTTACTAACATAATAAAAGATAATATAGAAAAAATATTACCAGAAAAAGAAGCAGAAGTGATAAAAGGAATATTAATAGGTGACACAAGTGGTATAGATAATGAAATTAGGGAAAATTTTAAGATTAGTAATTTATCACATATATTAGCGGTATCAGGTATGCATGTACAATATATAATTATTATATTATCAATATGTAATGGTGTTTTAGGAAAAAAGAAAACAAGAATCTTTACAGCAATATTCTTGAATATATATATGATTATGTCTGGTTTATCACCATCTATAATGAGGGCTGTTTTTATGGAAATTATGGTTATAGGAGGACATATATTTTATAGAAAAAACGACTTTTGGAATACATTAAGTTTATCTATATTAATTATTCTTTTAAATAATCCATATTTGGTGCTAAATAGTGGATTTGTACTTTCATATCTTGGAACTATTGGAATAGTTGTTTTCAACAAAACTGTGTTAAAGATATTAAATAGTTTTAAAATTAGAAATAAAAAATGGAAATATAAAATAAATTTAAAATCTGCAAAATTAGAAAAGATAAAAGAAATATTAAGTGTGACAATATCAGCACAGCTGATGATATTACCATATATGATATATTCTTTTAATATTTTTAGTCCATATTTTATAATAACAAATCTTTTAGTTTGTATCATAATAAGTCCAATTATAATAATTGGGATACTTCTAATTAGTTTATCTTTTATTTCAATTAACTTAACCCAAATATTTGGGTTTCCATTAAAAATTTTAGTAGATACTTTATTATTAATTACAAAATTTAGTGAATTACCTTGTGCAAAAATATATATTTCAACTCCATCAGTGTTTTTACTAATTAGTACATATATTTTTACATACATAATATATTATGTATGTAAATTAAAAGTAAATACTAAATTAACAGCAACTCAAAAGAGGATAAAAAATCTAATTGCAGTTGCTAAATATTATTGCAGAGTACATAGAGAAAATATAAAAAAAATTACATATATAATTATATTCATAATAGTAGTATTAAAAGTAATACCAAAAAAGTTAGAAATTAATTTTGTTGATGTAGGACAAGGTGATTGTACATTTATAAAAACACCATATAATAAAACAATTCTTATAGATGGTGGAGGAAGTAATATAAATAGTGGTTTTGATGGCGGAAAAAATACATTGTTACCATATATATTAGATAAAGGATATACAAAAATTGATTATATGCTTATAACTCATATGGATAATGATCACATTGGAAATTTATTTACAATTTTAGAAGAACTAAAAGTAAAAAAAATAATAATATCTAAACAAGGAGAAGACTCGGAAAATTACAAAAAACTTTTAGATATAGTAAAGAAAAAGAAAATTAAAGTCTTAATAGTGAAAGAAGGAGATATATTAAAAATTGAAAATAACTTATATTTTAAAATATTGTGGCCACAAGAAGAGCAGATAAAAGAAAATATATTAAATAATAATTCAATAGTTGCTAAATTAAATTATCACAATTTTTCAATGTTATTTACAGGAGATATAGAAAAAATTGCAGAAGAAAAAATGTTAGAAAAATATGATAATAAAGATTTAAAAGCAGATATTTTAAAAATAGCACATCATGGTTCTAAAACATCATCAATAGAAGAATTTGTGGAAAAAGTTAATCCTAAAATGGCATTAATAGGAGTTGGAAAAAATAATTTATTTAAACATCCATCAGATAGCACTTTAGAAACATTAAATAAGAACAAGATAAAAATATATAGAACAGATAAAAATGGAGAAATTACAATAAAAGTTAATAGAAAGGGACAATATATAGTAAAAGAAAAAATAAATTACTAAAAAATGGTATAAATTGCTGTAAATTGTTAACACTATATAAAAATACAAAAAAGAATAAGTAATTCTAATTAGTTTTAGTTCTTAGGAAAAGAGTGTGGTGTAAAATGAATAAAGTAGTTATGAGCATGTTAACAATAATTATTATAATTATGGGAGTAATAATTGGGATACTTCTAATAAAGCCAAAAAACGGACAAAATGATAGTATTGCAAAAGTAGAAAACAATCAAAATATGATAGAAAATAATGTAGAAAATCAAAACAATAATTTCAATAATACTGTTAAAGCTGCAAATGTGAGTGAAGAGAAAATATCACCAAAAGCATTTGTAACATATAAAATAAAATACGAAAAATGTGGACATGAAACAAGCCAATATAGAGAAATACCAGAAGAATTAGTAAATTTAACACAAGAAGAACTAAAAGAAAAATATAGTGAATGGAATATAGAAAAATTTTCTGACACCAATATAGTTTTAAGCAAAACAGAAAAAGGTAGTTGTAATGAACATTTTATATTAAAAGAAAAGAATGGGTTTGCAACAGTATTTAAAAAGCTAGATAATGGAGAAGAAGAGGAGTATGAAACAACAGATATAGCAACTGAATATTTATCAGAGACAGATAAAATTAATATGGAAAAAGGAATAGAAGTTAATGGATTGCAAAATTTAAATCAATTAATAGAGGACTACGAATAATTTATTTTGTTCTAAGTTAATATATTTTTTCTTTGTGACTCCAAACTACGTACAGACTGTAATTACATAACAGTCTGTAACTTGTCGATCCCCCCGAATTGTCACTGCATAAAAAATATATTAAACTAGCATATAAAAAATAGACCCAATTTATTAAACTTTTTTGTCTAATAAATTGGGTTCACTTCATAATTAGTTCTTTTTAAAATGCTTTTTCTCAATAGTTACTTCAGTAACATCTTTTTTTAAATCTTCTTTATCAATAAATCCCTTTTGGTATAAAGCTTTTACATACATAATTAATGCAAATACTGTTGCAATTAACGCTAAACAGTATGTTGTGAGTGTTAAATGTTCCCAAATACCAACAAGGTTAAATTGCTTAATTACAAGAGAAAATACAATTGCAAGATAGAATAATACAGTTGCTAATTTTCCATACCATTTACTATATACAACAACATCTTTTCCATAGAGGAAAGAAGCTCCTACAATCATTATAAATTCTTTTAATAATACAATTATTAAAATCCATAAAGGAATAATATTAACAATAACTAATGATGTAAGTGTTGCTATTTGTGTTAATTTATCAGCCAACGGATCCATTAATTTGCCAAAATTTGAAATAAGGTTAAACTTTCTGGCAATAAATCCATCTGCAATATCAGTTATGCCTGATATTGTGAAAAATACAAAAGCTAGTATATAATTACCTGTAAATATATTTAATAATATAAATGGTATTAATAAAAATCTTATAATTGTTAAGATATTTGGTATGTGTTTAAACATTGTTTTCTCCTAATCTTCTATTTTAAATTTTAGTTTATCTTTTTCAAAATCTACTACTACTTTTTGACCATCAATTAATTGACCTCTTAAAATCATTTCAGATAATTCATCTTCAATATATCTTTGGATAGCTCTACGTAAAGGTCTTGCACCAAATTTGATATCAGTTCCTTTTTCTAAAAGATAATTTTTGGCTTTAGATGAAACTTCTAAAGTAATATCTTTATCTTGTAAGGCTTTTGATGTATCTTTTAACATTAAATCAACAATTTGTAATAATTGTTCTTTTGTTAATGAATCAAAACTAATAATTTCATCAACTCTGTTTAAAAATTCAGGTCTAAAATATTCTTTTAATCTGTCTATAAGTTTATCCTTATTAACAGTTTCATTTCCAAAACCAATAGAATTATTATTAACATTTGAACCTGCATTTGATGTCATTATAATAATTGTGTTAGAAAAGCTTACTGTATTTCCTTGGCTATCAGTTAATTTACCATCATCTAATACTTGTAATAAAATGTTAAATACATCAGGATGAGCTTTTTCAATTTCATCTAGTAAAATTATAGAATATGGTTTTCTCTTTACTTTATCAGTTAATTGACCAGCATCATCATATCCAACATATCCTGGAGGTGCACCAATTAATTTAGATGTAGAATGACTTTCCATGTATTCAGACATATCTATTCTAATGATAGAATCTTCACTTCCAAACATTTCATAAGCTAAGCTTTTAGCAAGTTCTGTTTTACCAACACCTGTTGGACCTACAAATATAAAAGAAGGTGGTCTTTTAGTGCTTTTTAGTCCTGCACGATTTCTACGAATTGCTCTTGCAACACTGCTTACAGCTTCGTCTTGACCAATAATTCTTTTATGAAGATTTGTTTCTAAATTTAATAATTTTTGAGTTTCTTCTTCAGTTATTTTCTTAACAGGTATTTTAGTCCAGTTTTCAATAACAGTAGCAATATCTTGAACTGTTAATTGTTTTGGTTTTGTTTTAGCACTTAATTTATCAATTTCTTCTATAAGTTGACATTCACGAGTTTTTAAATCAGCAGCTTTTTGATAATCTTCAGTAGAATCTGCTGCAATAACTTCTTCTTTTTCTGCTTGAACTTTTGATAATTCTTGTTTTAACATTTCTAATTTGTATAGAGCTTTATTTTCAAGGTTAATTCTTGAACAAGCTTCATCTAATATATCAATAGCTTTATCTGGTAAAAATCTGTCATGTATATATTTTTCAGACATTATAACAGCTTGACGAATTACATCAGAAGAAATTTTTACTTTATGATATTCTTCATAATATTTTTTTATTCCTTCCAAAATTCCTATACTGTCATCAATTGAAGGCTCTTCAACTAAAACTTGTTGGAATCTTCTTTCTAAAGCAGAATCTTTTTCGATATATTTTCTATATTCTTTTAATGTTGTAGTACCAATTAATTGAATTTCACCATTAGATAGGGCAGGTTTTAGAATATTTGCTGCATTCATAGAATGTTCACCATCACCAGCTCCGATAATATTATGGATTTCATCAATTACTAAAATAATATTTCCATATTCTTTACATTCGTCAATTATGCCTTTCATACGTGATTCAAATTGACCTCTAAATTGTGTACCAGCAATGACAGAAGTCATATCTAACAAATAAACTTCTTTGTTAAGTAATTTGGCTGGAACATTTTGGTTAGCGATTTTTATAGCTAAACCTTGTGCAATAGCAGTTTTACCAACACCTGGTTCACCAATTAAGCAAGGGTTGTTTTTTGAACGTCTATTTAAAATTTGAACAATCCTTTGAATTTCTTTTTCTCTACCAATAACCATATCTAGTTGGTTATTTTTTGCTTTTGTAGTTAAGTTAGTTCCAAAAGTATCAAGAAATTTTTTCTTTTTATTTTGTTTAGGACGTTTTTCAACTTTAACTTTTTTACGTCCTGTACTAGGTTCAGTTTCTTCTTCATTATTATTGTTATTTTGAAACATATTAAAAATAGAACCTAATGGAATAGCTGTACCTGATATTTTAGATGATTCACCATCATCATCAGTTTTTCCATCTATATTATCAAAGGTAATAGCACCTTCAATATTTTCTAAATCTTCAAGATTAATATTTTCTGCTAAATCTTTAAAAATACTTTCAAATTGTTTTGACATATCATTAATATTTAATTTATCATGTGATAAAAAGTTATTTTGTTGTGAAAGTACTTCAGTAGGATTTATTCCTTTTTTCTTAGCACAGTCATAGCAATAACCTTCTAAAGATTCTTTTCCATCTTCAATTTTTTTATAAAAAAGTATTGCTGGATTTTTATTACATTCTGAACATAACATACTTAAAATTCCTCATTTCTTAATAAAATATTACTACAATATAATACCTTAAAAACTAGTAATAGTCAATATTTTGAGTTAATATTAATACAAAATTAATGTTGATAAAAATTAAATATAATGTTATAATAAAACAGATAATACAAATGTAAAAGAGGGTAGATAATGAACGTAGTTTTACCAGAAAAAAACAGAATAAAGAAGAGACAATTATTTATTTATATATCAATAATAATAATTTGTATAATTAGTGTAATAATTGCATTTTATGTACAATTTTATACAAGAATAGATATAGCTAAATTTATTGGAATAAGTCAAAAAGATGGATTAGGTAGCAAAACAGAAGAACAGCAACAAACAATAAAATCAGAATTTAATACTATTTTTAATAATACAATAACAAATGATAATGACACAAATAACTCTAAAAAAGAAGAAGCAGACAAAAAAATAGTGTATACTAAATATGAGAAAAAAGAAACGAAATTGAATAGTTATGATTTAGAGGTACATATACCACATATAAATATAAGTGGAGAAGTAGTGGAAAAATACAATCAAGAAATAGAAAATATTTTTGTTGATATGGCAAAAAAAGTTCTACAAAGCGAAAATAATAATGTTATTTATACAGTGGAATATGTTGCAAATATTCAAGATGACATATTATCAGTAATGATTAAATCTAATTTAAAAGAAGGATCAAAAGCTCAGAAAGTAATAATCCAAACATATAATTATGACTTAAGAAATAATAAAGAAATAACATTAGCAGAAGTCTTAAAAATAGAGCAGTTAAACGAAAATGATGTTCAAAATAAGATAAAAGCAGATATACAGACAGAGCAAAAAAAAGCTCAAGATTTAAAAAGTTTAGGATATAATATATATTCAAGAGATATAAACAGTGATATTTATAGTATAGAAAAATCAACAGAATTTTATTTTACAGGAAATATATTATATGTAATATATGCATATGGAAACCAAATGGCAACATCAGAAATGGATATAGTAGTATTATGATTTTGGGGTCGGAGCAAAAAGTCATTTTATATAAATATAAATAAAAAGAAAAAAGCCACTTTAAGTGGCTTTTTTCAAGTTCATTTACGAGAGCTACACTCAATAACTTTATATTTAATAATAAATGGAAAAAATTTGATATAATAATTCATGGAGATAAGGACAAATCTGCGTACATAGTTTTGTTATAGGTCATGGTGTAATATTATTATCAAATATAAAATTAATATGTAGATTGACCATACTTCCTACTATATAAATAGATTGATTATAATTCAAACTAAAAGAAGTATGGCTCCATACTTCTAGATTTTTAGTATTTACTATAATATGGTTATAATAAAAAAGGAGAGAAGAAATCGACAAATTTCTTCTCTTTTTGAAAATAAAAGGGGATGTTTTTTATATTCAATCAGTAATCTCCTTACTGACTATGCTTGTATTTTAACAATGTATTTTGTCCATTGTGTGAACTAAAAGTGAAAAGATTAAGGTTGTTCTCCTAAAGTTAAAGTTAATTCTTTTTCTTGACCATTACGATTTACTTTGATTTTCATTTCATCACCAATAGAGTGTTTATTTTTAATTGAGTTTAATTCATCCATCGTTGTAATTTTTGTTCCATCTGCTTCAATTATTACATCACCTATTTTTATTCCAGCTTTTTCAGCAGCAGAGAAATCATCAACAGCTTTAACATAAATACCTTTAACTAAATTATTTGCTTTTGCTGTATTTTCACTTAAATCCATACCTGTAACACCAATATAAGGTCTTTTTACTTTACTATATTGAATTAATTGTGAAGTAATATCTGTGGTTGAATTAATTGGAATAGCAAATCCCATACCTTCAATTCCAGTTCCTTGTAATTTTAATGTATTAATACCAATAACTTGACCTTGACTATTAACTAATGCACCACCACTGTTACCAGCATTTATTGCTGCATCAGTTTGAATTAAAGTAAATTCTTTTCCATCACTATCTGTAATTTTACGATTAATAGCACTTACTACTCCACAAGTAATACTACTTTGCATTCCTAAAGGATTGCCAACTGCCATTGCAAATTCACCAACTTTAATACTGTCAGAATCTGCAAATTCTGCTTTTGGAAGTCCTGTTTTTTCTATTTTTATAACAGCTAAATCTGTTTGTTCATCAGTACCTACAATTTTTGCTTCATATGTTGTTTCATCATTAAATAATGTTACAGTAACCTTTTCAGCTTCTGATACTGAATAGTAGTTGCTACTAGAAGAACTACTAGATGATGAAGAAGATGTAGAAACAATATGATTATTTGTTAAAATATATCCATCTTCACTTATTATAATTCCAGAACCAGTAGCTGTTGCTGTTTGAGATTGACTTCTACTTCCAAACATAGACAACATAGAATTTACACTATATTGAACTTCAATTCCTACAACTGAAGGCAATATCTTATTAGCAGCATATACAGCGGTGTCTGAGTAATTAGAGAGTGAAGTTTGACTAACATATCCACTTACATTTGAATTAGAAGAATTTGATGTAGATGCAGTAGAATTAGAACTTAACAATTTTGTTCTAATAGATGGAACACCAAAACATGTACCAACTACAATGGCACAACCCACAACTCCACTAACAAATGGAACTAATACTGTTTTACCAAATCCACTATTATTAGTTCTAGATTTTTTAGAATTTGCTGTATTTTTATTATTTGCTTTTACAGCTTCAAAATTTGAAGATTTTTTAGAATTTTCTTTTTTTATTTCGATAATTGGTTTTTTATTATTTTCTTCCATTTTAATACCTCCTGAAAATAATCTATATTTATAATATCCTAATGTAATTATATAATACAATAGGTTTGTGAATATTTTGTGAAAAAAATTAGAAAGTTTTAAGATCTTAATAAAACTTTAGCTTATTTAAAAGATTAGGTAATCTTACATAAAATAATATATTAAAATGCTTGAATTATTATAGGAATTTATTTATAATGAATAGGAAGAAAAATAGAAGTTTAGAAAGGAATTTTATAAAAAATGAAAGATATAATAGAAAAAAATAATGGTGTAACTTTATTAGCACTAGTAATAACAATAGTAGTATTATTAATAATTGCAGGAATAACTGTATATGAAGGTAAAGAAACAATAAATAGATCAAAATTGGAAGAATTAAGAACAAATATGTTATTAATACAGGCAAAATCAAAAGAATATGTAGAAGAAGCAAATTTTAAAATAGGTAAATCAACAGATGAAACTAAAATTGCAGAAATAAGAAAAGCAATATATGAAACAGAGGCGAAACTAGAACCAGCAACAGGAATATCAACATCATCAGAAATACCTGTATCAGAATGCTATAAGGTTACAGCAGAAGCAATGAAACAATGGGGATTAGATAAAGTAGAATTAAAAAATAAAGAATATTATCTAATAAAATTTGATGACTCAAATGCAACTGTTGAAGTATATAATACACTTGGATATAATGGAAGATATTCATTAACAGAAATAGATAATATAGAAAAATAAGGAATATGATTAATATGAAAGAAAAAGAATTAGAAAGACTAACAAAAATAAAAGAAATAGAAAAAGATTTATATAGTAAAGGATTTAAAAATATATGTGGAATAGATGAGGCAGGAAGAGGACCATTAGCTGGTCCTGTTGTTGTTGCGGGGGTTATTATGCCACAAGATTCAATGATAGAAGGTATTAATGATTCAAAAAAAGTAACAGAAAAAAGAAGAGAAAAATTATATGATGTAATAAAAGAAGAAGCAATAAGTTATTCAATAGCAGTAATAGACCATCATGTAATAGATGATATAAACATATTAAATGCAACAAAACAAGGAGTTACAGAAGTTGTTGATGGATTAGATGTAAAGCCAGATCTAATTATAGTTGATGCATTAACACATATTAATACAAGAGGAATTCCATATGAACCAATAATAAAAGGTGATGCTAAATGTTATAATATTGCAGCTGCATCAATTTTAGCTAAAGTAACAAGGGATAGAATAATGAGACAATGGGATGAAATATATCCACAATATGGATTTTCATCACATAAGGGATATGGCACAGCTAAACATATAGCTGCAATAAAAGAATATGGACTTTGCCCAATACATAGACTAACATTTACAAAACATTTTACAAATTCTTAAAATATAATAATGGTAGTAATAGGTTTATAGGTAAAACCTTTATAAAAAAACCTAAATACATTATACAAGGATTATGCAAATGAACATTTTAGATATAATAGAGAAAAAAAGAGATAAAAAACAATTAACAAAAGAAGAAATAGAATATTTTGTAGAAGGATATAACAAAGGAGAAATAACAGACTATCAAGCAGCTGCATTAATTATGGCAATATTTATACAAGGAATGACTAATGAAGAAACAGCAAATTTAGCTATAGCAATGGCAAAGTCAGGAGAAATATTAAACTTATCAAATTTAAATAAAGTAATAGTAGATAAACATTCAACAGGAGGAGTAGGTGATAAAGTATCATTAATAGTATTACCATTAGTTGCTTCTTGTGGAGTTCCAGTTGCTAAAATGTCAGGTAGAGGACTAGGATTTACAGGAGGAACAGTTGATAAATTAGAATCTATACCGGGATATAAAACTAATATAGAAGTAAAGGATTTTATAGAAAACGTAAAAAAAATAGGTATAAGCATGATATCACAAACAATGAACTTAGCGCCTGTTGATAAGAAAATATATGAATTAAGAGATAGTATTTCTTGTGTAGAAAGTATGCCTTTAATTGCATCTAGTATAATGAGTAAAAAAATTGCTAGTGGAGCTGAAAAAATTGTTTTAGATGTAACAGTTGGTGATGGAGCATTTATGAAAAATCAAAAAAATGCAGAAAAATTAGCTAAAGAAATGATAGAAATAGGAAAAATAGCTAATAGAGAAACAGTATGTATATTAACAAACATGGAAGAGCCATTAGGTCATAATATAGGAAATAGTTTAGAAGTAAGAGAAGCAATAAAAGCTTTAAAAGGTGATATTGAGGAAGACGTAAAACAAGTAGTACTAGAACTTGGAAGTTATATGGTAAAACTAGCAGGTATCAAATGTAATTTAGAAGATGCCAAAAAAATGTTAGAAGAAAACTTGAAAAATGGAAAAGCATATAAAAAGTTTGAACAATTAGTAAAAAATCAAGGTGGAGATATAACATATATATCAGATATAGATAATTTCGAAGAAGCAAAATATATAGAACCTATATATAGCGAAAAATCTGGATATATATATGAAATAAAAGCTAAAGCAGTTGGAAAAATTGCAGGGGAATTAGGAGCAGGACGAATAAGAAAAGAAGATGAAATAGATCCAGCAGTTGGAATTGTATTAGAAAAGAAAATAGGAGACATAGTACAAAAAGATGAACCAATAGCATATATACATGCAAATGATTTAGAAAAATTGCAAATAGCAAAAGAAAATTTAAGTAAAACAATAAAAATCAGAAAAGAGCAAGCAGAAAAAACAAAAACAATAATAAAAATTATAGAAGATAAATAATATTTATAAAAGTAATTGAAAAAAATGTGCTAAATTGTTATAATATTAAAGAAGAATTTAGTAAGTATATTATTAAAATAAAAAAGGTTTATAGGTAAAACCATTTAAAAACCTAAATATTATAATAGAGGAAGAAATTAATGAAAAATAAAAATGTTAATATTGAAAAAAGAAAATATGATAAAGGACAAATATTTGTGAAAATAATGGCAGGAATACTTGCAATTTTAATGCTAGGAGGAACTGCAATTTCACTTGTATATGCATTAATTTTTTAAGGAGTAATAAAAATATATGATTATAAATTTAGGAATGAATTGGGAAAATTTTTATACAAATAGTATTGTAGCATATGTAAAGTCACTTCAAAGTAATCCATTTGAACTAATTACATTAATATTAGATTTAAGTATAGTTATATTTTTAATATACTGTTTCTTAAAAATTGTAAAAGGTTCTAGAGCATGGCAATTAATTAAAGGGATTGCATTATTGGTTTTGGCTACATGGGTAAGTGGATTATTAAATCTAAAAATATTAAACTGGATATTAACAGGAATAATGAATTTAGGAGTTATTGCTATAATAGTAATATTCCAACCAGAATTGCGTAGAGCGTTAGAACAACTTGGAACAAATAGACTAGCACAATTTTTTGGTATAGAAAAGGATTTGGCTACAAAGACAAAAGAAGATATATATAAAATTGTAATTGCTGCTACAGAACTTTCAAAAACAAAAACAGGAGCATTAATAGTAATAGAAAGAGATATAAAAATTCAAGATATAATATCAACTGGAATTCCAATGGATGCAGAAGTATCACCACAATTATTGGTAAATATATTTGTACCTAAGACACCATTACATGATGGAGCAGTTGTAATATCAGGAAATAAAATAGCAGCAGCAGCATGTGTTTTACCATTAGCAGATGACAAAGATATTGCAAAAGAATTAGGAACAAGACATAGAGCAGCAATAGGAATATCAAAAGAATCAGATAGTTTAGTAGTTGTAGTATCAGAAGAAACTGGAAAAATATCAGTAGCAAAAGATGGAACTTTAATTGCAGATGTTAGAGAAGATGTATTAAAGAAAATATTAATAAGTAATATAGTAACAAAGAGATTTACAATAGAGAAAAAAGAAAGAAAACATAGATTAAAAGAATTACGTAATAAAATGAAAAAAGAAAAAGAAGATAAGAAAAGTAATTCAGAAGAAAAAGAAATAAAAGAGTAAATTATAAAAGTCGCAATTTTGCGACTTTATTATATTATAAGGAAGAGGAATAAAGTAAAAATGAGAAATATAAAACTTATTATAGAATATGATGGAAAAGAATTTCAGGGTTGGCAAAAACAGCCAGGAAAATTAAATATACAAGGAACAATAGAAAAGGCAATAGAAAAAATAACAGGCGAGCAAGTGGATTTAACTGCTTCAGGAAGAACCGATAGAGGAGTTCATGCACTTCGGACAAGTTGCTAATTTTAAAACAAATTCTAATTTACCAATAGAAAAGTTTCCAATAGCATTAAACAGCAATTTAAAGTCATCTATAAAAATAAAAGAAGCGGAAGAAGTAGATTTAAGATTTCACAGCAGATTGAACTGCAAGAAAAAAACATATAGATATATAATAAATAACTCAAAATATGGAACAGCTATATATAGAAATTTAGAAACACACATACCACAAAAACTTGATGTAGAAAAAATGAAAGAAGCAGTAAAATATTTTGAAGGAGAACATGACTTTAAAGCATTTAGAGCAAGTGGAACTAGTAGTAAAAGTAGTGTTAGAAAAATTTATAAAGCAGAAGTAAAAGAAATGCCAAATGAAAAAATATATATAGAATTAACAGGAAATGGTTTTTTATATAATATGGTAAGAATAATTGCAGGAACATTGGTTGATGTAGGACTTGGGAAAATAGAACCAAAAGAAATTGAAAATATTATAAAAAGTAAAAAAAGAGAAAATGCAGGAAAAACACTTCAGCCACAAGGATTATATTTATTAAATGTTGAATATGAAGAATGTAAACAATAATTGTTAACCAAATAGAAGGTAAAGGCATATAGTATAGTAAAACATAAAGGAGAGAAATAATTATGAATAATTTACTAATATTTTTTGCCCTACCAATAGCTACTATAATAATTTCAATAGCATTACAAAAAATTTTAAAATGTCCACCATTAGTTGCAGCAATTATATTTGCTATTTTTCTAATAGTAACATTTGTTGTTGGTGATATAAACTTTTTAATTGCAACAATAGCATATACAATATTAAGTTTTATAACAGCAACATTAGTGTACTTAATATGCAAATTAATAGAGCAATTAAACAATAATAGTGGAAGACAAGGAAATAGGCACCAATGCACATATTGTAATAATACATCAAACTTGGTAAATAATACAAATGATTTATTGACTATTAGTAGCACATGTAATAATACTGATGATGGAACATTACTTACAATATCAAGTAAAACAAATGACAATAATACAAGTGGTTGCACAGGACGTGTATGTGGAAGATATAGAAGTATTTAAAAATAAATAATAAATACTTGACAAGTATGTTAAAATATATGTTGAACATAATGAGATAATATTGAAAATAAAATTGGAAAGGAGAGTAGGATATATTTCAATACTAAATATATCCTACAAAAAATAGAATGATAGATGTTGTGATAGATACATTAATTGACAGTGTAAAATTACTGCCATTTTTATTTGTTACATATATAATAATGGAGTATTTAGAACATAAAACAAGTAATAAAGTAAAAAGTGCTATACAAAAATCAGGAAAATTTGGACCATTAATTGGAGGACTATTAGGAACTATACCTCAATGTGGATTTTCAGTAGCTGCTACAAATTTATATGCAACAAGAATTATAAATATAGGAACATTATTAGCAGTGTATTTAGCCACATCAGATGAAATGATACCAATTATGATATCAGAGGGAATACCAATAATTACGATAATAAAAATATTAGGAATAAAGTTAATAATAGCAGTAATTGTAGGATTTTTAATTGATTTAATAATACAAACAAGAAAAAATACTGAAGAAGAAAAAATAGTGGATTTATGTGAAAAAGAGCATTGCGATTGTGAACATGGAATATTAAAATCAGCCTTAAAACATACAGTAAATATATTTGTTTTTATTGTAATAATAATATTTATAATTAATATGATAGTATATTTTATTGGGGAAGAAAACATAGCTAATTTTCTACAAGCAAATCCTGTACTAGCACCTGTATTAGCAAGTTTAATAGGATTATTACCAAATTGTGCGTCATCAGTTATATTAACACAATTGTATGTACAAAATGTTATTCCAGTTTCAACAATGATAGCTGGGTTATTAGTTGGAGCAGGAGTTGGACTAGCAGTATTATTTAAAATGAATAAAAAATTAAAAGAAAATATAGAAATAGTAGTTTTATTAGTTGTAATAGGTACATTATCAGGGATTATATTGCAAATGTTAGGTATAAACTTTTAATATAAATTTATAGAAGTATGGAGTAGTTATGAAAAAAAGAAAGCAATCAAATAAATATTATTTAATCGCTTTCTTTTTAGTTTTTATTTATTTTAAAATTTAAAATTTCTTACTGCTTTTTTTGTTATTAACAATAGCATCTTCATTATCAAAAACATATTTAGAATCAGTTGTATCAATTTGAATTGGATCAATTTCATTTCTTTCATCTCTAAAATCAATATGTTTAAGATTGAATTTTTTTCTCATATCACTATCATCATCTTCAGTTACAGTTGTTACTCCATCTGAATATTTTCCAAAGTCAAAAGTTTTAACTTTATGAGGTTCTTTATATTTTGATTCTAAGTAAGCTAACTTACCAGGACCAGCAATAGGTTTTCCGTTTTCACCTCTAATTTTATAAGCACAGTCTTTAGCTCCGAGACCTTGAAGTTTTCCAGGCTTAAAGTTAGCAACAAATTTCCAAGAAACACCACTAAGTTTATGATCATATTCCATAGTATCTGTATTCATAGAACTTCCATAAGACCATTCTCTATGAGTACCAAGTTCATTAGACCACCATTCAAGTTCATCATAAGCTCCATTACCTGTAAATATTTTATTTGCACAGTTAGATAATATTGTATTTCTGTAATTAACAGATAATTCAGGAGTTTCAAGTTGTTGTAAGTTTTGAGTAGATATAATAGAACCTACTTTGTATTTTCTGTACATTGTGAACATAGCTTCAGTATCTTTACAAATGAAATCGGCAAATTCATCAATATAAATAAGATAAGGTGTACGTGTATTTTCAGTACCAGGTCTTCTTAATACAGCATTTTGCATTGCTATTAAGAAAAATAGACCAAATGCTTTATGTCCTGCAGAACCTAAATTTCCACGCCTTGTACATACAAATGTTACTTCTGAATTTAAAAGCATTTTATCAAAGTTTAAGTTATCATATCTATTACATAAGATTCCTTTTATACCAGGAATACGTAATAAATTATCTAATTGACTTGTTACAGAATAAATATATTTTTCTATATTTGATTTTGCAGGTGCATCATGGTAAAAGTTCTTTTTAAAATATTCTAGTAATACGTGATATTTTTCCTTTTTAACTGGATCATTTTCTATATCATGTTCTAATATTTTGCACATTTTTTCAATTAAATCAAAATTAGTAAACATTTTTAGCATATCTTCTAAGTTAGGAAGTTTACCTTCATTCATTTTTGGATAAATCTCTTTTAAAAGAATAGCTAGGTTTTCAATTGCTTGCATAGCAATGTCTTCTTTGTAAGCTTCATTAACATCATGATGTGCTGTGTTATACATGGATTTTATAACAGCTGAAATAGTTATAGCAATTTTTGATGAGTCATCATATACAAATGGATTTAAACCTATAGACTTTGGATTATCAGGATCAATTATATTGTATTCAATACCAAAATTTTTACAAACACCAATCATATGACTGATTACTTCATAATCAGGTGCCATTAATGTAAGACCAATATTTCTGTAAGTATATTCACCACTTACATTACCTAATAACATTTTCTTAATATAAGTTTTAAATAAAGATTCTTTACCTTCAGCAGGTACTAGCATGTTTAAATTAAAATATTTATTTAAATAATCATTGTTATATGGAGCTTTTAAATTAGCTAATCCAGTTTTTAATGCTGTATAACCCATTTCTTTTGAAACTTCTTTAAAGAAATATTTTCTTTCTAAGTCTCTTGCGAATAATGGTTCATATACTAAAGAAGTTTTTCCAGAACCAGAACCACCACATACAAATAGTGATTGAAATCTTGATTCTTCAGGAATTGTTATAGTTTTTCCTGTTTCACTATTATAGCATAAGTAAACTTCACATGAATAAGGTCCATGACCTTTTTTCTTATCTGCTAAACTAATTCCACCATAATCCCAAATAGATCTAATTTGTTGTGCATTATCATTTACACCAAAATAGCACCATTTGAAAAATGGGAAAAATGTTGCAAGTGGTAAGAACAAAGATATACTTCTCATAGCAGGTTTTACTAAATCGGAAAAACCAGTTATAAGTTCAGCATAATTAGGAACAGAAAGTAATAATAACCATGCTCCCATATTTAGCCACTGTGTAAACATTGAAATTGCAATAATGTAAAGACAAATTACATATACAAAAAATAATGTAACTTTCTTATTTTTACTATTGGCAAATTTTGAAGAACCTGAAAACAAATATGCAAATACAGGACAAGCTAATGCCAATGTATAAGTAAAAGGTCCCCAATAAGAATAAGAAACACCAGTAAATATCATAAGTAACATTTCAACAATTCTATCAATTGCTAAATAAGCACTTATTAAAGTAAGAGTATATGTTGCAAAAGTGTTTCTATCTGTGTTTAATTTTTTCAAAAACTTATCTATATACTTCATCTAAAAAACCCTTTCATTCTACTAATAATTCTACATATATATTATCCTATAAAATTGGCAAAAAAACAAGTAGTTTAAAGAAAATATTGCTAAAAATGAATAAAAAGACCGCTATAGAATATACTAGAAAAAGAAAGGATGAAGTAAATATGAATGAAGAATATAAAAAAGAAACTAAAATTATAGAAAAAAATGAACAAGAAAAAGAAGTAGAATTAATAAGAATGATAATAAAAACAAGGGAAGAGCTAAAATGCAATAATCAAAATTTTGAAAGTGCAACAGAAGGATTAATAGACTATTATGTATATCAAATAAAAGCAAATCAATCAAAATTAGATTATTTAATAAAATTAGCAAAATTAAATGGAATAGAAGTAGATATGATTACAGATAAACAATATTCAAACTTTTATGATGAAGCAATATAATTTTATAAAAAGGTGGGAAATATATGGAAATTAATGTTATCACATATTTAGCATGTATTTGCTTTATATTTATATTTGGAAAAATTTTCATTGTACCAATAAAAAAAATTTTAAAATTAGTATTAAACTCGGTTTTGGGTGGAGTAGTTATATACATAATTAACGTATGTGGAGCTACATTTGGATTCCATTTGGGACTTAATATTTTTACAAGTATTGTAGTTGGTTTACTGGGAATACCAGGAACGGTAGCATTAATTATAGTAAAATTACTTGTTGGATAAGCTTACATATTTTTATTTTACATAAAAAGAATCCTATATATTAGTTAGTTCTAATATAGGATTCTTTTATAATTTATACAGTGAATTTTAATTAATTTTAAAAAATTAATTAAAATAAAATTAATATTATTCAACTGTTACTGATTTAGCTAAATTTCTTGGCTTATCAACATCTAATCCTTTTTCTTTAGAAATATAATAAGCAAGTAATTGAGTTGGAATAACAGATAGCACAGGAGAGATGAGTGTACTTGTTTCTGGAATATGAATTACAGTATCAAATAATTTTTCATCTATATCTTGATTTGTTATAACTAATGTCTTTGCTCCTCTAGTGATAACTTCTTGTATATTACTTACAGTTTTTTCAACTAGTTTAGGATCAGTCATAATACTTATAACAGTAATTCCATTTTCAATTAAAGCAATTGGTCCATGTTTTAATTCACCAGCTGGGTAACTATCTGCATGTATATAAGAAATTTCTTTTAATTTTAAAGAAGCTTCTCTAGCAACGGCTTCATCAATTCCTCTACCTAAGAAAAATACATCTTTTTCTTGATAAATTCGATGACCAAATTCTTTTATTGTGTCAGCACTTTTTAATACTTCTTCAATTTTTTTAGGAAGTTCTAAAACTTCTTTTCTTAAATCATCAACATCTGAATTAGATATTTCTAATGTTTGTGCAAAATAAAGTGCTAAAAGTGAAAATAATACCACCTGAGAAGTATATGCTTTTGTTGAAGCAACCGCAATTTCAGGTCCAGCATGTGTATAAATAGAATAATCAGCTTCTCTTGTAATTGAACTTCCAATTACATTAGTAATAGCTAATGTTTTAGCTCCTTTTTCTTTAGAAAGTTTTAATGCTGCAATTGTATCAGCAGTTTCACCTGATTGTGATATAAAAATGCATAAAGTTTTATCATCAATAATAGGATCTCTATATCTAAATTCAGAAGCAATATCAACTTCTGTAGGAATTTTACATAAACGTTCCATCATACATTTACCAGCTAATCCAGCATGCATTGCAGTACCACAAGCTACTAAATATATTTTGTTTAATCCTTTTAAATAATCTTTTGTGAAGTCTAATTCTTCAAAATCACATTTTGAACCTTCGTTTAATTTAGCTCCAATAGTTTCACGAATAGCTGTTGGTTGTTCATATATTTCTTTTAACATATAATCTTCAAAACCTTCTTTTTCTGCACTAGAAGCATTCCACTCAATAGTTTGAATTTTTTTATCAATAGGATGTAAATCTATATCATAGAATTTAGCGTCATCTCTTGATAATAAAACAAATTCTAAATCATTTAGTAAATAGAAGTTTCTTGTAAAAGAAAGTATAGCAGGGATATCTGAAGAAATATAATTTTCCCCATCACCTTTACCAATAACTAAAGGGCTATCTTTTCTAACTACTACCATATGATCAGGGTCATATTTAGAAATAACCTCAAGAGCAAAACTTCCTTTTAAATCTAAACAAGCATCTTTTACAGCTTTTAAAAGATTTTTATCATTATTTTTTGTGTAATAATAATGAATTAAATTAGGTATAACTTCTGTATCTGTTTGAGAATAAAAAGTATAACCATTATCTGTTAAAAATTTTCTTAATTCATTGTAATTTTCAATAATTCCATTGTGAACTACACTAAATGAATTTGAATTATCAAAATGAGGGTGAGAGTTTTCTTTTGATGGTTTACCATGTGTAGCCCATCTTGTATGAGCAATACCAATAGTACCAGTTAAATCATCAATACCAGGTAATTTATATAAATTTTTTACTCTACCTTTATCTTTCATAACAGAAATTCCATCTTTTTCAATTGTTGCAATTCCTGCTGAATCATATCCTCTATATTCTAATCTTAAAAGCCCATTAATAAGAATAGGGCTAGCTTTTTGTGTTCCTATATAACCTACAATTCCACACATATTAAAGTCCTCCTTAAAATTTTATAATTGGAATTGAAAGTATGCAAAATAAAACCTAATTGTATTAAAACTTTGTTACAATATTACTATTGATTTTTGTTTTTAATACTTTGACCTTAGGAATGGCCACTAAAGCATCCGCCGAATTTTCGATAACTTTAGTCCTCGTCAACATTAATGAATATTTTAATGCTCTGGCGCTATAACTAAAAACTAAAACTCCTTTCGTACTAAATTTATTTGCTATCTTTCAATTTACTTTATTATATTAAACTAAAATAAAAAAAGTTGCAAGTAAAAATTGAAAAAAATATTTGTAAAATTGATGTTAGTAAAGTTAAAAAAATTGACGTAAAGTGCAAAATAATATATAATGCAGTCAAATATAATGTGAAATTTTTAATACTCTAGACTAATAATAAAATTTGGATAAAAAGGAGAAAAATATGAACAGAATTGGAATAGTAATCGCAATGGATGAAGAAAGAGAAAAAATACAAGAATGTATGGAAAATGTAACAAATGAAAATGTTTTAGGAATGGACTTTTATATAGGAAAAATTTCGGGTAAAAAATGTATTATAGTACAAAGTGGAGTAGGAAAAGTAAATGCAGCAAGAGCAACTCAAGCAATGATAGATAATTATAAAGTAGATAAAATAATTAATGTTGGAGCAGCAGCTGCTGTTAATGATTTATTAAATATCGGTGATGTTGTAATAGGAAAATATATAGTGCAACATGATTTTGATATTACTGCATTTGGACATAGTAAAGGATATATAACAGGAGTAGGAAATGGAGTAGAGTGTAATAATATTATAATAGAAAGCATAAAAAAAGCAGTAAATAGCATAAGAGATATAGATTTTAAAGTTAAATTAGGAACTGTCGCAACAGGGGATATATTTTGTACAGATGTAGCAATGAAAGATAAAATTAGTGCAAAATTTGATGCTGATGTTGTTGACATGGAATGTGGAGCAGTTGCTCAAGTGGCATATTTATCTGGAATACCATTTGGAGCAATAAGAGGTGTTTCAGATACACCAAATGGAAAAAATGCAGAAGATTTTGATAAAAATTTAGATAAAGCGGCTGATATATGTAAAAAAGTATTAGAAAAGACAATAGATAATTTATAAAAACTAGAAAATGCTTGATTTTTCAAAACTTTTATGCTAAAATAATTATGTATTTAATATAAAAGGCTGTATTGCGCCTTGAAAAGAAATGAGGTTAAATATGAAAGAAGCAAAAATAAGAACTGAAAAAAATACAGATTGGTTAGGAACTTTTAAATCTTTATTTGGTTCTTCTATATCAACAATAGATAGTGAAAGTGAATTTGATAAATGGCAAAAAGCACATGCAAAAGATATAGCTGAAACTGATGCCAATATTTCTAAACTAGAAAGTGAACTACAACATCATAACGTAAAAATTGCAAAAGGAAGAAAGAAAACAGAACAATATAAAAACAATGAAATTAGCAGAGAAAGAGTAAGAGAAGAACAAATATTAGAAAATTCAGAGCAAAAAGAACATGAAGATAGATAAAAATACAAGAAATGAAAATTTCTTGTATTTTTATCTTGACAAAAGGTAAAACTATAAGTATAATATGTATTGTCGTTATGGCGAAGTAGCTCAGTTGGCTAGAGCATTCGGTTCATACCCGAAGGGTCATGTGTTCGAATCACATCTTCGCTACCAAAGAAATAATCAATAAAAGTAGCTTGTATCAACGGATACAGGCTGTTTTGTTGTTTGCAACTACTATAAATTTTATATAATTTATAAAAATTAATTTTCACTAGTAATATCAATGGTTTAACGGATTTTTATTTTATTTCATAAATCCATCAACTAAACAACAAACTAAACAATTTTATATTTGTTTAGATGTTGTTTAGTTGATGTTTAGAAAACTACACTGAAACACTTATATATCAACGCTTTTATAATTTTTATGATGAAATTAATCAGTTGGGATTAACAAATAATATTATAAAATAATTTGCAGGAAATGCTTGGTATAACTGTATTACAAAATAATACTATAACAAGTTTTACATAAAAATAAAAATATTTATTATAAACAGATAAAATATCAAAACAAAATGCTTATTTTTAGCCATTTTTTAAAACTTTGTTTAGTTGATATTAATTTTATCTAATTTATATTAATTTTATTTTTCATGTTCATTTGATATTGTACTATCAATTAAATTAGTATTGTTTGAAACCAAATTATTATTTAAGTAATATTGATTTACTTTGTTAACTTCATTTTCTTTAAATTTATCAAAAACAGAAGT
Organism: uncultured Clostridium sp.; assembly: GCA_905213875.1. Lineage (GTDB taxonomy): Bacteria > Bacillota > Clostridia > TANB77 > CAG-508 > CAG-269. Next base: position 40,545 of record CAJMJN010000003.1, on the reverse strand, counting down.
ATATGTATTTAAAGTAACACCTATATCTGTATGCCCCATTAATCTTTGAACAACCACAGGAGCCATACCACTTTCAATACATCTTGTCCCAAATGTATGTCGTAAACTATGTGTAGAAATATCTGTTATATCAAATTCTCTTTTCAATATTCTATGCAATTCAGAATTTACATTTGTTCTTTTGGTATAGTTATGATTTAATGGTTTAAATAAGAGCTTTTCATCATTATTATATTGAGTGTTTGCAATATTCATTTGCTCTATCACATAAGGATGGATAACTTCTGGAATAGGTACAACTCTCATTCCTGCATAGGTCTTAGTTTTATTTCCCATTATGGTTTCATTATTTTCATCTGTAGTCAATGTTCTATGTATGTTTATTTTCTTGTTTTTTAAGTCGACATCATTCATAGTAAGAGCCAAAGCTTCGCCCACTCTTAATCCCATATACATTTGAATTAAAAATACATTTTTGTATTTACATTGCTTTATGTCTTTAGTTAAAAGATAGTCGGTAAAAGCTTGCTGTTCATCCAAAGTTAATGCTCTAACTTTTTTATCCTGCTTTTGACTGATAGGCCTTATAATAGTGTTCATTGGGTTTTTCATTATATAACCTTTATTCATGGCTATTTTAAAGGCTTGGACAAATTGTCCATAGATTTTCTTAATTGATGAGTTACTTAAATTACTAATAGAATTAAGATATGTTTGTATTTCCGTTGATGTTATTTCATCAATTTTTTTGTTTCCAATAGGTAATTTTTCTAAAGCTCCAATTGTAGTAGATACTCTTGAAAATTGTGTAGCAGTTATTAAGTTAGTATCTAACTTAAATTTTAAATTTGCTCGCATAAGTTCACAAAGCGGTATTCCATGATGTTCTACATATATAGGATTTTCTTTTTGGTACATAATTGTACTTAAATATTTTTTTGCTTCTTCTTTTGTTTTAAAACTTTTAGTTTTCAATTTTAAAGTTCCAGTATTTATATCATAATCTCGATATTGTGCATTCCACTTTTTTCTTTGTTTATTAAAAAACACATAACCTTCGCCCAATCCTTTTTGAGCCATACTAAACACCTCCTTTTGTAGACATTTTCCAAAGCAAATATGCTGCTAAAGTTACAGTTTTTCTTTTACCAATACATATAGTTGGAAAATCATTTTGTTTAAATAAGTCATAAGCTTGGTTTATTCCAATATGTAAATCTTTAGAAACATCTTGAACAGATAATATAGCAAAAGGATTAGTTATTCTATTTAAATAATTTATTACTACTTGTTCATTTGAATTTTTGTTTTCTTTTGTATCAATTAAATTTGAAGTATTAATATTATTCATTTTCTATTTCTCCATTTCTATTTTTAATTTTATTCAAAGTAAAAACTCCTTTCTAACATTTTTTTGATATATTAGATAAAATTGTTTGAACATTTATTAATACATCAATTAAAAGTTTTTCAAAACTAATATATCTATTATTAGAATTATCAAACGTTTTAGAATAAGTAGATAAAACAGAGGATTTTATAGTAGATGAAGAAGAGGAAAGGGGAGTTTTATTAATTAGATCTTTTGTAAACCATAAAACATCTTCTTGAGATAATGATTTAAATTCTCGTTCATTTTTATCAATATTAACAAGGATAAAATCCCCCCTTATAGTTCTTAAAGGTAAAATAATGTTAGTTCTCATAAAATTATTAAATTTATTATTATTACAAATTATATAGGCACCCTCATAAGGAATAATAGTAAGTTGCTTTTTTATAATCGCTTTTTTTAGAGTAAAAACATTTGAAATAATTTTAATCTCAGGAGCTTTTCCAACTTTTTTATATAGAACTCTAATTGAATTATGGTTTTTGCATTTAAAATAAATTTTATTATCTTTCATTTTCTTCATTTTTTAATACCTCTAAATTATTAGTTTTTAAATAATGTTTAATAACATATTGTTCAGCATATTCTTGAAAATCTTTGAAAGTAGTAGAAGTGCCATCATCATTTCTAGTACCCCATAAAGAATAAGAATCTTTATTAGTATGTTTATATTCAGTAGTCGACCAGTCGTAATGAAAATAAGAGTTTCCATTTGGACTTTGTAAATATCCTGAACCATCATTGCAACAAATCCAATTCCAACTATTTAATAATTTGTTTTTAGCTGATTGCATTGTTATTGCATTTTCTAAATGTTCAATACACATTTTAAATAGTACCTTTCTTAATTTTATTTGTTTTATATAACAATTCTAAATTATGTTTGAAGTGGTTAATACCTTTAGTTCTTAATTTTATAACTTCATTTTTAGAAAGCTTTAATCTTTTACAAATATCATTTAATCTAAGATTTTCGATATATGAAAGATATAAAACTTTTCTTTCAATTAAAGGAACGATTTTCATTGCCAAATAATAAGTTTCATTTGTAAAAATATTTTCTAAATGATTTATATTAACATCTGCAACATCGGCATTTTCCATGGACTTTTGATAATAGTTACTTTCTAACATTTGAATTATAGTTTCTGTTTCAAGTATTGTTTCAATAACTGAATTTAATTCAGTATCTTTTTGGTTTAATTGATTGATTATTTTAGATTTCATATAAACTCCTTATAAATAAAATTAAAATTTCTAGAAATTTTTAGTTGTTCGAACTGGTATTATGATACTTGTAATTATAGTTAATTGGTAATTTTGTAAAGAATTTTACTGAAATAAACGAATTTATATTAAAATATAGTATTTTGTAAAAATTTGTAAGAATTACAAGAATAGTGGAAAAAAATAGAAAAATAGAAAAAAATGTAAAAATACTTGAAATTTTAGAAACTATGTTATACAATGAGAAAAACTATATTAAGCGTACACTATAATTAAAGCAATATAAAAAATTTGGAAAGGAGGAAAATATTATATAAAAATAAAAGGGGGAATTTTAATGAGGAAAAGAATAGCTATTATAATATATATAGCAATTACAATTTTCTTGCTATTTCAAAATCAAGTATTAGCAAAAGAAAATATTCAAAAACTAGAGGAACTTAATTTTTTAGGAGAAGATAATAATGCAAGAATAACTTCAGATAATTTGATATATCACATAATGAATAAAACATTTTATATAAAAAATGCACTTTCAGGACAGTATTTAGATGTTTCTAACGGCCAAAGCACAAACGGAACTAATGTTCATCAATATAAATATAATGGTACAAATGCACAAAGGTGGTATATTAATTATAATAATGATGGAACATTTTCATTTTTTTCGAATGTGGGAAATAACATGGTTTTAGATATTTCTAATGCAAGTACAGAAAATGGAGCAAATGTTCATATATATGAATATAATGGAACAGATGCACAAAAATTTAAAATAGGAGGAACTGATTCAGCAGTTTATGTTATAGTAACTAAAGTAAGTAATTATACTAAAGCAATTTCTACTTGTAATGCAGGATGTGATTTAGGTGAGAATGTACATCAATACAATTATATTGGTGCTTGGAATGAACGTTGGATACTGGAACCAGTAGAAAAAGATGTTGATTTAGGAGCTAAATATGCAATGGATAACTATAATTCATATGTTCCAGCATATCCAAATTTAACTAATATGGGTGGAGATTGTACTAATTTTGTTTCACAAGCGATGCTTGCATCTGGCATTCATATGAGAGATAATTGGAATATTCATAGGAAAAATACAAAATATAGTACACCATCTAGATACCAATTTAATGAGAGTTGGGAAGCAACAGATCCAAGCCCATGGATTAGTGCTCAAGAGTTTAGGGAGTATTGGAAAAATAATATTTCGGCAGGTTATAAAGCTACTGGTAGTCAAATCTTAGAAAATCCAGCACTAGCATGGAATATACCATTTAGTGAAGGCGATGTAATACAGATGGCGAATAGAAAATCAGATGGAAGCTTAGGAGAATCCCATCATAGTATGTATGTATCAGGCTATGTAAATGATGGTACTAATAATACATATTTATTGACATATCATTCAAATAATGTATTGAATAAAAGTTTATTAGATATATGTAGAAGTTATCCAGATGAATATTTTTTATTTTATTTATTTTAGTAATTATAAAGGGGGAATTTTATGAAAAAGAAAACTAAATTAATTATACTCTTAATAATAGTTATAATAGCGGTAATAGTAATTCCTATTGCAATTTATGCCTCAAAAACTATAAGTGTACACTTTCCGACGGATAAGGAGATAGAGGAGGCAAATATCCAAGAAAAAAATAATGCATTAGCTAAAAAGGAAGAATTTGCTAAAAATAATATTTCAAATGAAAATATAACATCAAAATATGAAACAGCTGAAGTGCAAAAAGGAGATGATCCATTTATAAATGAGCAAATAGCTCAATTAAAAGAAGAAGATGCTAAAAGAGTAGCAATAATAAAGAAGTTTTATCCAGAAGAGTATGAAGATATATTAGAAGAATCAAAAAATGAACAGGATACTGGTATTGTAGAAATAACGAAAAGTCCATTAAAAAATTATGAAAAAAGACTTTATGATTTAATTCTAAGAATATTAGAAGAAGAAAATTTAACTACTGATGAATATGAAATATTAAAAAAAGATATAAAAATTAGTATGGATAGTATAGAAAAAGATGAGAGTTTATTAGCAAGAGCAGAAAAAATATTAGATAATAAAAATTAAAATATTAAAAAATATAAAGTAATAAAATTATCAAGAATAACACTTAAATAATTAATATTTAAGTGTTATTTTTACTTTTAATATAATAAATTAAAGATTTTCAAAATCATAAGTATCAGTAATATCAAGATATAAAATATTGTGGTTATTCAAATTTTGTTTTTCTAATTCGGTAATTTTTATTTTTTCAAGTAAATCATCTGTAAAGTCTAAATCTTTTTTTGATACAATACATTTGCGTATGCTAGGAACATATTCACCATTAGTACAATGAAAAGTACCAAGCATAGGAGAGTTAGTACCTCTTGCAATATTGACAATAAGATGCGATAATTCAAATCGAAAATTATTTTCTTTGTAATTTTCAAAGACAAATACAGCAATATGATTGTCAGTTTGTAAATAACCAGAAAGGTAGATAAAATCTTTTTTATATTCCATAAAATCTACTTTACACAAGTCTGGTTTTGAAGTAAGTTTTAACCTAAATTTTGCTTTACCATATTTTTTAGATTTTGGATAATATGCTATATAATATAAATAGAGAATATCCGTATTAAAAGGATTGTTAATAGTTTCAGTATTGATAATTTTTTGACTATTATTAAAAAGCTCATATTCATATATTCCTAGTGCATCACATATCAAATGAATTTGTTCAGCATTTGGAATTATTTCACCAGTTTCATATCTTGCAATTGTGGCAGAAGTTTTATTTAAAATTAAAGCCAGGTTTTCTTGACTTAATCCCCTTGCTTTTCGAAATTTCCTAATATTTTCACCAAAATCAGTTTTACTAAAAATGGACATATAATCACCCCTAATATATATATTATATCACAACTTTACATAATATAAAAGATTTTATTGAAGATACTGGTAAAATATGGTATAATTAAAATACTATAAGCATGGAATGGCTAAAAGCTATTTTGCAAGTTTGCAATACTTGTATTCAATTATGATTTGAAATTCAAGCATTGCAACTGCTTGGACTTTGTAAGAATGACATTTGTTATCTTCTTTTATCATAATTGAAAATTACTTATAGAATATAGTGAAAGGAGACCAACAAATGGAAGAAAGAGAATTTTGCTTAGATGGTCGGAAGTCCAGGAGCATAAGAAAAAGGGGGAAAATTCCCCCTATATATTTTAAATATATTGAATTTTATTTATATCTTTAGTATAATTAAGTTAGTTAATTTAAATTAGTTGCAATAATTTAAATTAATTATATAGCTTTAGGTAGAAATATCTAGAGAAAAAATACAGGGGCTTTTTCCATTTGTTGGTCTCCTGTATTTTTTATATAAATTTATAAAGTATTACGTAAAAAGTAACATTTTATGAATTTACAAATATTAGAGTTAAAATTAAGAAATATTATTATAAATATAATAGAATTTAGTAAAAAAAATTACGTGATGTGTAAAATCTATTGCATAGCATGTAATTTTTTATATTTTGAAAAAGAAAAATAATTTTGGTATAGTATTTGTAAAAGATAGAATTTAGGAGTTAGAAAAATGAATTATATAATAACAATTTACAATATATTAATGGAATTAGGGTTATCGCCATCGTTAAAAGGGACTAAATTATTAATACAAGCTATACAAATTGTTGTAAATAGTAATAATGAATTTATAATTTTTGAAAATGTATATAAAAATATTGCTAATAAATATGATAATTTAAATTCTACACAAATTAGAAATTCTATAAAATATGCCATAGATAATAGAGAAGAACAAAAGTCAATAACTAATTTTAAAAAAATATTTGGATATGATTATAATAAATATTATTTTACTAATAAAAATATAATTGAAGAAATTTCAAGAATCATAAAATATGAATATAGTAAGTAAAATACAACAAAATACAGCATATATAAAATATATATGCTGTATTTTGTTGCATTTATTATTTTTTTGGCTTTTCATAATGCATAATATCTTCCAAATTACAATCAAGAACGAAACAAAGTTTAGACAAAACATCTTTATCATATCTTTCTGCAGAGCCTTCATAATATCGTTTTATAACTTTGTGGTGTAAACCTGTTGTTTTTACAATTTTACTCACAGTAATACCTTTTTTATCCATAATGGTTTTTAAATCAAAAACTATTTTACCATAATCTTTATATAAAAAAATACTATTATCTTCTAACATATATATTCCCTCCAAAATAAATATTAACAAAGAAAGTGGATATTAAACAGCTGTTTATTTATACGGGTATATATGTTCAAAAATAATTATTTATGTTATAATAAGTTTACTTACTATAAAAAAGAGATAATAAATTTTATCTCTTACGTTTTGGAACACGTCTTTTATCTACGGTTAGACGTTTTATAAATAATTCATGTGGTTCAACTTTAAAAATATTTGAGATATGGTCAATATAATCAATAGATATGTTTCGCTTGCAATTTTCTATTTCTGAAACATAACTAGGACTTGTACCTAATAGTTCGGCAAAGTGTTCTTGAGACCACTTATTTTTTAATCTAAAATATATAATATTGTTTGCTAATATTTTTCTAGTTTCTGCCACGAATACTACCTCCTTGACCATAATCAATATTATTCTAGTATGATTTGAATTTTTATAACATACTACTAAAGCAGAAGTTATAACAAAGCATAAATATAGTAAGTAATTTTTTTAGAAAGGAGGTAAACGATGTATAACGAATTTATTATCCTATTTATTATTATTTTTATTATGTTTTACAATATTTTATATCAAAAAAAGGAAATTAATACTAAAAAAGAAACAATAAAAAAATTATTGGCAGAATTAGAATATTATAAAAAAGAGTGCAAATCATTAAAAGATATAGTAGATATAAACCACGAAATTGGATATATTAAAATTGATAGTTTTATTGATGAATCTAAAGTAGAACCTATATATAAAGGAAAAAAAGCATTAATAGGGGATTACTTAGAAATGTCTTATATTAATACAAAGACTGTTCTAGAAAACTTAGGGTTTGAAGTTGAAGTAGCATTAAGTTGTGCTGAGGTAATAAAAAGAATAAGTGATGGAGAAAAATATGATATTATTTTTTCTAATAATGTGTATAGAGATAATAGAGGAAGTAAATGTTTAGCTGAATTAAAAAGAATTGAAGGCTTTAATATACCTGTTGTTTTACATACAATTTCAAAAAATAAAAGAGATTATTTTATAAATGAAATTGGATTTGATGAGTATATAGAGAAACCTATTACACAGGAAAAAATAAAGCCTATTTTAGAGAAAATATTATTGGATAGGAGTAAATAAAAATGATTAAAAAATATAAAATTATTTATCTATATAATAAGCAAGTTTTTAAAGAGGAATGTGAAGCAAGAAATGTAGATAAATTTGTTAGTGATTTAGTAAAAAAGAAAATTGAAATAATATCTGTTATTGCAATGCCTAATGATGATTAATATAACACTAGACTGTTAACAAAATGCTTGTTAACAGTCTAGTAGGTATAAATATTATTTTTCAAAATGTTTGATAAAATCATCTACAATATTTTTTAAAATTCCAGAAGGAAAATTAAAAAGATGTTTTACGACCTCAAAGGTTTTATCAATATAATTTTTTAATCTATTATTTTCTGTTTTTAATTTTACATTTTCAGTCTTTAGATAAGTATTTTCTTTTTGTAATTGTTCAGCTTTATTAATTAATGGATATGTTTTACTAAGTTGTAATTTTAATTTATTTGTATATTGTATTAATTCTTTGTTTTGCTGTAATATTAAATTAGTATTTTTAGTGGAAATAGATTTAATTTGTTCGTTAGATAATTCATATTTTATATTTTCATAATTAGTTATTTGCTTCAAAGTTTCAATAGGAATATGGGTATTATCTTTAGTATTGCCACGTTCTAAATCAAATCCGTTTTCAGTCATATAAGAATAAAATTTATCTTGTAATTGTCTATAACTATCTTTTCCTTTCCAATATTGGCTACAAGCAATTTTATCAATTGTGTTTCCTTGTTTATCTTTAGTATGGATAACAGGAACAAAAACTAAGTGAAGATGTGGTGTTGATTCGTCCATATGAACTTTTGCAGATATAATGTATTTTTCGCCTAAGTTTTTATAATTTGCAACAAAATCGTAAGCAGTTTGAAAATATCTTTTTGTTTCATCTATTCCGATTGCATCAAAAAATTCTTTATCAGAAGTAATGATAAATTCACAAGCTATATTTGTAGTTTTTATAATTCTACCTTGTAAGTTATTTTCTTGCTGTAATTTTTTTATAGCATTAGAATATGTTGTATTACATTGCTTTAATGAATAATTTTTTATAGAACTATTTTTATTGATGTCTTTATTTGAATAATTAGTATTTTTTCTTTCGTTATGTTTATATAGTCCTGCTAAATTATCTCTTTTGTAATTTGCATTTCTAATTATTGCATAACTCATTTTTAAAATTCCTTTTTATTATAGATAGCCTTCGAAGGCTTACTTAAAATAAAACACCTCCAATGATTTTTCTTAAATAAACTTATTTTGAGTTTCTAACATACTAGAACGTCGCAGACGTTCTGTATGGTCAGGGAAAATACTTTTCCCTAACAACCCTTTTTTAGAAAGATATATAATAAAATTTTTCAAATTTTATAAAATATCTTTCTTGGCACGATTAATATTTAATTTATTTCGCAGAAGCTCAATAAATAAAATATTCTAATCGTGATACAAAAATATTTGCTAAGGCTCATATTTTTATAATTAAATTTTGTAAGCTAAAGCTAACAAAATTACAAAAAGGTATGCAAGATATAGAAGATGGGAATGTATGCTCTATTGAAGAAGCCTTTATGGAAGTTAACAAAAATTAGGAAAGAGTCAAAAACAAATTTAATTTTTATAAATTTATTTTAATTTTTGATAATTTATTTTACTTAAACGAAAAACAAAACAAATGTAATAAATTTAAATATATATAAGAATTGCGTAGGGTCTTCGCTACCAAAGAAATAATCAATAAAAGTAGCTTGTATCAATAGATACAAGCTATTTTAGTTATTACATTAATATATTTCAAGTTGTTGTGAAAAGAATTTATTATCCTTGGAAGTAGATAAATTGACATTGTGATTTTTGCTTAAAATTTTTTTAACAGTCCATAAACCAAGACCTGTGTGATTATCTTTAGAAGAAATTCCTTTTTCAAATATATTTTCAGTATTTACATCTTTATTAGAATATGTATTTTCAATAATTACTAATTGTCTAGAAGTTCTAATATCATTTCTGAAAGTTAAATTAATTATTTTTTCATTACTTGTTGCACTTGCTTCAATAGCATTATCTAATAAAATACCAAGGATTCTAGTAAATTCATAAACATTCATATGCAAAGAACTTAAATCAAGCATAAAAGAAAGATTTACTTTTATATTATTTTCGATAGCATATTGATATTTTTTAGATAATAAACTATAAATGCCTGGATTGTTAATGATTTCAGGTGATAATAAAGAAATAGTGTTTAATTTTTGACAATCAAAATTTAGATGATCATAGTAATTTTGTAATCCATATGTATCATTTGTTTTTATATATCCACCAATTGTGGTAACAATATTATCGAAATCATGTTTAAATCCTCGAACACCATCATACAAAGTACGTAAACTTGTATTATAATATTCCAAAGTAGACATTTTTTGAATTGTATTTGATACTGATAATAAATTTTTGCTTAAGCTATAAATGATTATAAAGAAATATGTTAGTAAAGAAATTAAATTTAATGAAATAATAAATATTGGCAATTTATATCTGTAATGAAATATCATTATAGCATGAACAATTAAAGTTAACATACCTAAAAATAAATTTATAACTATAATTGACAAATTTTTTTTTGCAGGAATATTTGAAAAACTAATCTGTAAAGTTCTGTTACTGATTGACATAATAGTAATTACAGAGAAAAAATAAATTATTGTAAAATATGTGAATCTATGAAAAAGAATAAAATTAAATGTTCTCATTATTTTGTAAAACCTCCATTATATCAGACTTATATTTAGGACCCATACTACAAATACTTCCATCTTTAAAAGTAATAGTATTAGATACAGGTTCAATATCTTTTATCTGTAATATATTTGCAATACAAGATTTATGACATCTTCTATAATTGGTTGGTAAGCTGTTTTGGATTTTATTAAAAGAATTATAACTTTCATAATTACGAGTAGTAGTGTGAAAAACTAATTTCATTCCGTCTCTTTTTATAAATTGTACTTCAGAGGCGTCAATTAAAGTATTTTTATTGTCGATTCTAATATATTTTGTGGTTTGTCCATTTATATCTTCAAACAGTCTAACAATAGTTTCGCTCAGTCGATCATAAGTAAGAGGCTTAGCTAAATAATCAAATGTTTTATACTTATATGCTAGCATAATATATTCCAAATGACCGGTTGAAAAAATAATATAAGTATTTTTATTATTTTTTCGTATGAACTCTGCTAAATTTAAACCATCTTTATTTGAGTTTATATTTATATCTAAAATAATAACATCTATTTTATTGTTATTTATATAATTTAACATATCATTGGTATTTGTAGATGAATAAGCTACTACAGCATTAAAATTATTTTCATTAAAGATAGTTTCGAGCATTTTCGAAACTTTTTCCAGAATATTAATACTATCATCACATAGTGCAAATTTAATCATAAATATCAGCCTTCTTTGTTAATCTTTAGTAAAAAAATAAAAAATTACCTTTTTTTTCCAATTTTTATAAATATTATTCTAAAAAAGAAATCTTGTCAATAGAAATTTACAAATTTATCCAAAAAAAATTTTCGTTTTGTAGAGTAAATTGAAAGTAAAATATTAGTTCTATAATAAGAAAAATAACATAAAATTAATAAGAATTAAAGAAAAGGAGTAAGACTAAAATGAATAAAAAAGTAAAAATAATTATAAGTATTATAATTATAATTTTAGTTGTTATTTTAAGTATAGGAGAAAAACAAAAAGAGCAAAACATAGAAACATCAGTATCAACAATTAGTAGTAAAAAGATGGAATGGGGAATAAAAAGAAATAATAATCATGAACAACCAGATGTAGGAAAAAGTAACAAAAAAATATTAGAGTCAAATAATGGAATATGTTTAGGAAATAGTGAAAAAAAGTATATATATTTAACATTTGATGAAGGATATGAGGCAGGTTATACACCTAAAATATTGGAGTCGTTAAAAAACAATGATGTAAAGGCAACGTTTTTTATAACAGCACATTTTGTTAATACACAACCAGAATTGGTAAAACAAATAATAGATGAAGGACATATTGTTGGAAATCATACAGTTAATCATAAATCAATGCCAACATTATCAGAAGAAGAAATAAAAAAAGAAGTAATGGAACTACATACAGTAATATACCAAAAATTTGGATATGATATGAAATATATAAGGCCACCAAAAGGCGAATTTAGTGAAAAAAGTATAATAAGCACAAATAATTTAGGATATAAAACAGTAATGTGGTCTTTTGCATATGAAGACTGGAACGAAGACAAACAACCTAATGAAGAAAGTTCAAAAAAGAAAATTATAGAAAACTTGCATAATGGAGAAATTATGTTATTACATGGAAATTCTAAAACAAATACAAATATTTTAGATTCAGTAATTAAAGAAACAAAAAATATGGGATATGAATTTAAATCATTAGATGAATTTGAATAAAAACTTACAAACAACAAAGTCAAAAGAAGAGAGGATTGATTTTTATATGAGAAAAAAGAATCAAAATAGAATGAGTAGAATACTAGAATTACCACAAGAAGTATATTCCAATATTCCTAAAATTACGATAACAGGATTTGATGAATTAATAATAGAAAATTTTAAAGGAATTTTAGAATATGAAGAATTTTTTGTGAGAATTAGAACATATATAGGGGTTGTTAATATAAACGGATACAATTTAAATCTTGAAAATATGACAAATGATGACATAAAAGTAAAAGGGAAGATTGAAAGCATAGACATAGAAAGAACAATAGAAGAAAATTAAGGAGATATTATATGTTTTTTAAAATAGTTTTCAGCTACATATTAGGGTATTTAAGAATATCTATTGAAGGATATTATATAGAAAGATTTATAAATATATGTAAAAAAAGAAATATTACAATTTGGAATTTAAAAAGAAATAAAAATACTATGTTATTTTTTAATGTAAGAATTAAAGAATTTAAAGAAGTATGTAAAATTGTAAAACAATTGAATTGTAAATTAAAAATAAGAAGTAAAAAAGGTCTTCCATTTTTAATGTATAAATATAAAAAAAGAAAGACATTTGCAATTTTACTTATAATAGTAGTTTTTATAATTGGATTATCATCAATGTATGTATGGAATGTGGATATAATAGAAGAAAATAATCAAGAATTGCCTAATATAAGGCAGGATATAGAAGAAGCAGGAATAAAATTAGGGACTTTAAAATCAAAAATAAATTCCAAAGAAATTATAAATAAGATAAGATTAAAAAGAAATGATGTTGCATGGATGGGAATAGAGAAAAAAGGTACAAATATTATTGTTAAATTAGTGAAAGCTGATCAAAAACCAGAAATAGTAGATACTAATGAATATTGTAATATTGTTTCAGATAAAACAGGAGTAATAACAAAAATCAATGCACAAAATGGAACAGCAAATGTGAAAGTAGGGGATACAATAAACAAAGGTGATATTTTAATTAATGGCTGGATGGAAGGAAAATATACAGGAATAAGATACGTACATGCTAAAGGAGAAATTGAGGCAAAAGTATGGTATACAAAGAATAAAAAAATACCATATATTCTTACGCAAACAAGGAAAACAGGTAATCAAGAAAATAAATATAGTTTGAAAATAAATAATTTTGAAATAAATTTTTTAAAAAAGTATTCAAAATTTGAAATTTATGATACAATAGAAACTGATAGTAAATTTAGAATATTTTCAGATTTTTATTTACCGATTTCAGTAGTAAAAACCACATTTAAAGAAAAAGAAAATTATACACAAAAATACACATTAGAAGAAGCCAAAACATTAGGGATAGAAGAATTACAAGAAGAACTAAAAAAAGAAATAAAGGATGAAAAAAAGATTGTAAATAAAAATATAAATACCTATGAAAAAGAAGACGGTGTTGAAATATACGTTACATATGAAGTTCTAGAAAACATAGGTACAAATGAAAAAATAGTGTTTTGAAGGGATGATAGAAATGGAAGAAAGAAGCCTTAAAATAGTAGGAGCAGATAGAAACTTTTTTAATAAAATAACAAATACTTTGACAAAAATATTAATACCAACAAAAATAGGAATTAATGGAATGTTAATTTCAATAAAAAGAAACATTCTTATAAAAGCCTTTGAGAATTACATAGCAGACAATGAAAATTACGACAAAGATGAACTAGAAAAAAAATATAATTTAGCATATGAGGCATATTTAGATTCATTAGACAAATATGTAATGGACTCTATTTACAAAAAAGTAAGGAATAATACAGCATCAGAATTTGAGCAAAATGCAATGGCAAGATATTATGAAGTTACAAGTTTAAAAGAAAGTGAATTTATAGAATATAAATATAGAAAACAAAAATATTTATTAGAATTAGATTATGAAAGTTTAAAAGCAAATGCAAAACAAAAAATACTTGAAAAATATACTCAATTTTATATCTCAAAAATGGATACATTGTATAAATCAATATTAAAAAATTACTCTATAAAAGTAGCAGATACAACAAATATATATGATTCAACAAAAGAATGGATATATATGAAAATATTTAATACATTAGAAGAATATATTCAAAATATATTACCAATAAAAATTGAAAACAATAGTAATGATAAACATTTAAAAGAAATATCAGCAGATTATGAAAGATATGAAACATATACAGTTGGAAAATTAGATACAAAAGATAATATAGAAAAAAATATGATTTTATTAGGAATAAGCAGAAAATTATTTACACATAGCTTACCACTAATAGTTGCAGAACAATGTTATGAAAAACTATTAAAAGATGCAAGAACATTAGTACAAGATACTAAAATTGCAACAAAAAGAGAAAAAGCATATTCAATGCTTATTAATTTAATAGAAGATTATAACATAAAATTATTATCAACAAAGGTATATTGGGAAACACCAAAGGCAAGAGAAGAATATAAAGAGTTCTGGAATAAATATAAACAAATTTCAAATCTAAAAGAAACAGATTTTATAGAATATGTAAAGCAAAAAGAAATATTATTTGTAAAAGACGATATTAAAAAATTAGATAAAGAAAAAATAGATTATAGTAAAATAATAAAATATTATAAAAGAAAATTAGTAGATTATGGAGCAATGAAAGAATTAAAAAACTCTTATAGATCACAAGGACAATACATAAAAAAGTTAAAGGAAGTAGCATAAATGTATGAAATTATATATCAAGACATAGAAGAAAATAGTAAATATGAAAAAACAATAAAAAAAGTAGTTGAAAAATGCTTTGAAGAAGAAGGAATTTCTGACTCTAAATTATGTTTAACAGTAACATTAACAAATCCTGAAAATATAAGAAAGATAAACAAAGAATACAGAAAAATAGACAAAGAGACAGATGTTCTTTCATTTCCAATGTTCGAAAAGCAAGAACTAGATGAAATGATAGCTAAAAAACAATTTGAACATGAAGATGTTTTGGGAGATATTATAATATCAATTGCAAGAGTTGAAGAACAAGCAAAAGAGTATGGTCATAGTTTTGAAAGAGAGTTAAGTTATATGGTCGTTCATGGATTTTATCATGTAATGGGATATGACCATATAAAAGAAGAAGATAAAGTAAAAATGAGACCTAAAGAAGAAAAGATATTAAATGATTTAAAAATTTTAAGAGAGTGCTAGAGAAAAAACACGTTACCTGGAAATCAAAAATATAATGATAAGAGGAGAATAAAATGGAAAGAGGCGGAGTAAAAGTATTAATAACAATACTTGTTATATTAGTAATTGTAGCCGGAGGAGTACTGGCATATAAGATAACACAAAGTAAAAAAGAAGAAACAACAGTGTCAAACGAAGATAATATATTAGTTGGAACAGCAAAAGAAGAAAAAAAAGTGCAAATATTTCAAGGAAATGAAAGACCTTTTGCAGTAATGATAGACAACCATAAAGATGCTTGGCCACAAGCAGGATTACAAAAGGCATATATGGTATATGAAATTGTAGTTGAAGGTGGAGAAACAAGACTAATGGCATTATTTAAAGGTGCAGATGTAGATAAAATTGGACCAGTTAGAAGTGCTAGACATTATTTTATAGATTATGCAATGGAAAATGATGCTATATATGTACACTTTGGACAAAGTCCACAAGCAGCAAGTGATATAAAAAAATATAGTATAAATGATATAAATGGAATATCAGAAGATGGAAGCACATTCTGGAGAGTAAAAGATAAAACAGCACCACACAATGCGGTAACTAGTATGGCAAATTTAAAGAAATCAGCAGAAAGCAAAAAGTTTAAAACTACATCAACAGAAAAAAGTGTATTAAACTATGTAACAGATGAAGTTAATCTTGAAGATGGGGAAAGTGCAGAAACTATCACGATTCCACATTCTCAATTACAAACAGTAAAATATGAATATGATTCAGAAAATAAAGTATATAAAAGATATGCAAGAGGTGTAGCTCAAAAAGATTGGGATACAAAAGATGCTATAACAATAAAAAATCTCATAATAACTTATTGTGATAATTATACATTAACAGATACAGAAAACAAAGGAAGACAAGGTTTAAAAAACATAGGAACATTTGAGGGTTATTATATAACAAATGGAAAAGCTATAAAAATAAAATGTATAAAAGAAGCTAGAGATAGTAAAACTATATATCAAGACTTGCAAGGAAATGTCATAAAAGTAAATGATGGAAATACATTTGTAAATATATGTCCAACAGATGCTAAAGTAACAATCGAAGGTACTGATTTAGTAACAAATACTGAAACAACTAATACAGTAAATCAATAAAGTAAAAAAGTGGAGGAATAGATTAGAATGAACGTATATGATACAGCAAATAGATTAGCAAGTGAAATAAAAGAATCAGAAGAATATGTTAATTATAAAATGGCTAAACAAGCATTAAATTTAAATAGTAGTTTAAAAGAAAAAATAGAAAATTTTGATAGATTAAGATATGAAATTCAATTAACAATGATGCAAACAGGAAAAAATGATGAAGAAAAAAATAAACAATTACAAAATGAGTATGCAGAATTAGTAGAAAATCCTGATGCTAAAAAGTTTTTTGAAGCAGAAACAAAATTTAATATCCTAATAGCAGATGTAAATAAGATTATTGGTGAAGCTATTAGAGATGTAATGGAATAAAAAAGTTAATATAAAAATAAAAAATATATATTATTTTATTTATGCCTTGTGTGTCGCAACCTTATGATTTTGATTTGTGTAAGTTGCTCCAATCTCACTCGCACAGCTCGTTTGATTGCTTGCATGGCATTACATAAAATAATATATATTTTTTTAGATATTATTGCTAGAAGAATCTTTTAATAACAAATTTAAAATTTCTGGATAAATAGAATTGGCATTTTTGTTCCAATTATCAACAATTTTTTTTGCTCTTTCACGTGAGCCTACAAAAGATTTAACTTCAAATATTGTTTCATTATTTTCTACAATTTTGCATTTTACTGTATAAGAATTTTCGTTTTTTGGAATAAATTCAGCGATAATAGAAGATTCGTTTTCTATTGAAGAAAATTCGGATTTGAAAATATTATCAGCTTTTAATTTTAAAATTCCAGGTAAAACGTCTTTGGTAAGAATATATGCATTTTTTCCTTCAGAAGTAATTTTGATTACTGGTTCTTCTTCTTTTGTATAACTACCTACTAATTTGGATTCTATCAAATCAGTTAAAACTTGTTTGAAAATAAAATAATTCATATTATTTATAGAGGTTATAATTTTAAATAAATCATCTTGTCTAATATCGTTATCAATTAGATTTAATATATATAAAATCAAAACCTTATTTTCAGCCAAAGTAGTGGTATTATTATTTGATTCTGAACTCATATAAAGCACTCCTTACTTTGAATTATTTTTGCAAATTATATCATAATTAACAGAAAAAGTAAAATAATTTTAAAAAATCTTTTGCAAATTGAAAAAAAGTGGTATAATATATGCGCAAAAAATAAGACTACATATATAAGGAGTTGGTTTTTATGAAAAAAGGAAAAGTAGTTTTAGTAGGAACAGGTTTTGTAGGAATGAGCATGGCATATTCTATGTTAAATCAAGGTGGAGTTAATGAATTAATCCTGATTGATATTGACAAAGACAAAACAAAAGGTGAGGAAATGGATATGGCTCATGGATTACCATATGCACCACAAAAAATGGTTATAAAAGCTGGAGAATATGATGAATGTAAAGATGCACAAGTAGTTGTAATAACAGCTGGAATAGCACAAAAACCAGGGCAAACAAGATTAGAACTTGCAGAAGTTAATACAAAAATAATGAAACAAATAACAGAAAACATTATGGCTAGCGGATTTGATGGAGTAATAGTTGTAGCAAGTAACCCAGTAGATTTAATGACATATGTAGTTTCAGAAGTGTCAGGGTTACCAAAATCAAGAGTAATCGGATCAGGAACAGTTTTAGATACAGCTAGATTACGTTATTTATTAGCAGATTATTTAAAAGTATCAAGTAAAAACATACATGCATATATAATGGGAGAACATGGAGATTCTTCATTTGTACCTTGGAAACATGCATATGTTGGATGCAAAAGTATAAAAGATATAATGAAAGATAATCATCATCCAATGAAAGATTTAGACAAAATTCATAGAGGTGTTATAGATGCAGCTTATGAGATAATAGAAAAGAAAAAAGCGACATATTATGGAATAGGAATGGCATTAAATAGATTAGTAAAAGCAATTTTAAATAATGAAAATTCAATATTAACAGTATCAACATATTTGAAAGATGGTCAATATGGACAAGATGATATTTATATTGGTGTACCAGCTATAATAAATAGTAAAGGTGTACGTGAATTATTAGAATTAGACTTAGATGAAGAAGAACAAGCTAAATTAAATCATAGTTGTGAAGTAATAAAGGATTTCAGAAAACAATCAATAGACAAAATAATAAAAGGATAATTATAAGATGATTTTGTGGACGGAGCAAAAAAACATTTAAACCTTTCAAACTGATCTTAAAATAAAAAATATCTTAGTGTTTAATTTATGCACTAGGATATTTTTATGTGTTTTTATAAAATGATTTTTTGCTCCGTCCCCAAAATCATTTGGAAAATAGTAAAAAAAGGTTGACTTTGTAAGTGATTCATTGTATAATATAAAAGCATGAATTAAGCGATGAAACTAAATGTGGCTACATTCTTACAACAAGTAAGTATGGAGGGAACTTTAGCGGAGTATGTCATGGCAAAGACCAGGCGGTAAGTTATCTAAATAAAAAAGCACTTATCCCAAGATTATCATGCGTATTTTGGGCTTTTATACAGGTATTTTTCAAAACACCTGAGTGCGTTTTAACTTGCCACGGTAATTTCGATAGCAAATAATTGCTATCTCCGGCAAAAGCCGAAAAAATAAAACAATAAAAGGAGGGAAAATTACAATGGCAAATTTAGCAACAAGTGAAAAAATTAGAATAAGACTAAAAGCATATGACCATGTAGTTTTAGATCAGTCTGCTGAAAAAATAGTAGATACTGCTAAAAAAACAGGAGCAAAGGTTTCAGGTCCTATTCCATTACCAACACAAAAAGAAATCGTAACAATTTTACGTTCTCCACACAAATACAAAGATTCAAGAGAACAATTCGAAATGAGAACACATAAAAGAGTAATTGATATTCTTTACCCAACACAAAAAACAGTTGACAACCTAATGAAATTAGAATTACCAGCTGGTGTTGATATAGAAATTAAATTATAATTTTTGTGATTTATTTAATACAAATGATTATAAATATCAATAAAATTCAAAATAATTCAAAAACAAAAACCAAGCTGATAATACATATATAAGAATGTAAAATTAAAATATCAGCCAATAGTTAGGAGGAAAACAAACAATGAAAAAAGGAATTATAGGAAAAAAAGTTGGTATGACACAAATATTTGACGAAAAAGGAAATGTTATACCAGTAACAGCTATAGAAACAGAAGGAAATATCGTAGCTCAAATAAAAACTGTAGAAACAGATGGATACCAAAGTATTCAATTAGGATATGGAGATGTGAAAGATAAACACATCAACAAACCAGAAGCAGGACATTTTGCAAAAGCAAAATTACCAAATAAAAAACATTTAAGAGAATTCAGATTAGATTCAGTAGAAAACTACAAAGTAGGAGATGAAGTAAAAGTTGACATCTTCGAAACAGGAGAAAAAGTAGATATCCAAGGAACTTCAAAAGGTAAAGGATTCCAAGGTGTTATCAAAAGACATGGACAACACAGAGGACCAATGGGACATGGCTCAATGTACCACAGAAGACCAGGTTCAATGGGTGCAACATCAACTCCAGGTAGAGTTTTCAAAGGTAAAAAATTACCAGGACATATGGGAAAAGTAACAGTAACAATACAAAACTTAGAAATAGTAAAAGTTGATACAGACAAAAATGTACTATTAGTAAAAGGAAGCGTTCCAGGACCAAAAGGAGCTATACTAAAAGTAAAATCAACTGTAAAAGCTAGTAAGTAGAAAGGAAGGAGGAATACGAAATGCCAAAAGTAGACGTATATGATTTAAACGGTAAAAAAGTAAGTGATATAGAATTAGCTGAAAACGTATTTGGAATTGAACCAAATGAAGCTATAGTTCACAGTGTACTAAAAAATTATTTAGCAAATCAAAGACAAGGTACACAAAGTACAAAAACAAGATCAGAAGTTTCTGGTGGTGGTAGAAAACCATGGAGACAAAAAGGAACAGGTAGAGCAAGACAAGGTTCTACAAGAGCACCACAATGGATTAAAGGTGGTATTGCTTTAGGACCAAAACCACGTTCATACAGATATACTGTAAATAAAAAAGAAAGAAGACTTGCTATAAGATCTGTATTAAGTTCTAAAGTATTAGAAAAAGAATTAACAGTATTAGATAAAATAGAATTAAAAGAAATTAAAACAAAATCAATGGTAAAAGCTTTATCAGCATTAAAATTAGAAGGAAAAACATTAATCGTTCTTCCAGAAAACAATACAAATGTTGTTATGTCAGCAAGAAACATTGAAGGAGTTAAAACAATTTCTGCAAACAATATAAATGTATTTGATTTATTAAAATACAACAATCTAGTTTTACCAGTAGATACTGTTAAAAAATTAGAGGAGGTGTACGCATAATGTTACCAGAAGAAATTATAGTAGCACCAGTTGTTACAGAAAAAAGTAATGATGAATTACAAGAAGGAAAATACACTTTCAAAGTTAACAAAAAAGCAACAAAAGTTGAAATAGCAAAAGCTATTGAAAAATTATTTGGAGTTAAAGTATTAAAAGTAAATACAATGAATGTTAATGGTAAAAGCAAAAGAGTTGGATACCATACAGGAAAAACTTCAGATTGGAAAAAAGCTATTGTTACAATAGATACAAACCCAAGCGAACAAACATATTTAGCTAAAGGTGGAAAAGTAACAAAAATAAGCAAAAAATACAAAGATAGTATTGATGAATTTATGGGAGCTTAATTAAATAACTTCCAAATTAAAATATCGAGAGAAAACTCGGAAAATAAATATTAAAAAGGAGAGAATTAAAAATGGCAGTAAAACATTTTAAAGGTTATACACCATCTAGAAGAAATATGACAGTTTCTGATTTTGCAGAAGTAACTAAAAAAACTCCTGAAAAATCTTTACTTGCTAAAAAGAAAAAACATGCAGGTAGAAACTCATATGGAAAAATCACTGTAAGACATCATGGTGGTGGAAACAGACAAAAATATAGAATTATAGATTTTAAAAGAATAAAAGATGATATGGAAGCAACAATAATTGGTGTTGAATATGATCCAAATAGAAGTGCTAACATAGCATTAATCCAATATGAAGATGGAGAAAAAGCATATATCTTAGCTCCACAAGGATTAACAGATGGAGATAAAGTTATATCAGGAGAAAACGTTGATATTAAACCTGGTAACTGTATGCCAATTAGCAATATACCAGTAGGTACATTAATTCATAATATAGAATTAAATCCAAAACAAGGTGGAAAATTAGTAAAAGCTGCTGGACAAAGTGCTCAATTAATGGCTAAAGAAGGTAAATATGCTCATGTAAGATTACCATCAGGAGAAATGAGATTAATCTTAATTAAATGTAGAGCAACAATAGGTGTAGTTGGAAATAGCGAACACGAGAATATTAAAATTGGTAAAGCCGGAAGAAAACGTCATATGGGTATAAGACCAACAGTTAGAGGTTCTGTAATGAACCCAGTAGATCACCCTCATGGTGGTGGTAACGGTAAAGCTCCAGTAGGACACGCAGGTCCATTAACACCTTGGAGTAAACCAGCTCTTGGATATAAAACAAGAAATAAAAAGAAATTATCTAATAAATTTATTGTTAAGAGAAGAAACAGTAAATAGGAAGGAGGACATTCTTTATGTCAAGATCAAGCAAGAAAAAACCATTTGTAGAAGAAAGATTATTAAAGAAAATCGAAGCTATGAACGAAAATGGAAGCAAAGAAGTTTTAAAAACATGGTCAAGAGCTTCTACAATATATCCACAAATGGTTGGACATACAATTGCTGTACATGATGGAAGAAAACATGTTCCAGTATATATAGCAGAAGAAATGATAGGTCATAAATTAGGTGAATTTGCTCCTACAAGAACATTCAAAGGTCATGCAGGAGACAAAACAACTAAAGTTGGAAAATAAATTAATGAGAAAAATTAGTTGTTAAGGAGGGAAATATAGTGCAAGAGCAAGAAACAGTTGTAAAAAACGAAGCAAGAGCAACTTTAAAATATTCTAGAATTTCTGCTAGAAAAGTTAAAATAGTAGCAGATTTAATTAGAGGAAAAAATGTTGATGAAGCATTAACAATTGTTAAATTTACACCAAAAGCATCATCAGAAATATTAGAAAAATTATTAAAATCAGCTATCGCAAATGCTGAAAATAATCATGATATGAAACATGAGAATTTATATGTTGCTGAAATTTATGCTAACCAAGGTCCAACTCTAAAAAGAATTAGACCAGCAGCAAAAGGTTCAGCAGTAAGAATTAGAAAAAGAACAAGTCATATAACAATAGTATTAAAAGAAAAGGAGGCTTAAATCCATGGGACAAAAAGTACATCCAACAGGATTTAGAGTAGGTGTAATCAGAGATTGGAACTCAAAATGGTATGCAGATTCTAGAAATTTTGCAGATTATTTAGTAGAAGATCAAAAGATTCGTAAATTTTTAAAGAAAAAATTATATCTTGCTGGAATTTCTAAAATCGAAATAGAAAGAACAGCAAAAGCTATAAAAGTAAATTTATATGCTGCTAAACCAGGAATTATAATTGGAAAAGGTGGAGCAGGAGTTGAAAGCGTAAGAGCTGAACTTAAAAAATTAATTGGAAAAGATATTAACATAAACATAGTTGAAGTTAAAAATGTTGATTTAGATGCACAATTAGTTGCAGAAAACATTGCTGGTCAACTAGAAAGAAGAATTTCATTCAGACGTGCTATGAAACAATGTATGCAAAAATCTGTAAAAGCAGGAGCTTTAGGAATCAAAACATCAGTTTCTGGTAGATTAGGTGGAGCTGATATGGCTAGAACAGAATTCTATAAAGAAGGAAACATTCCACTACAAACATTAAGAGCTGATATTGATTATGGATTTGCAGAAGCAGACACAACATATGGAAAAATCGGTGTAAAAGTTTGGATTTATAAAGGAGAAATTCTTCCAGAAAAGAAAGTGGAAGGAGGAAATAAATAATGCCATTAATGCCAAAAAGAACAAAACATAGAAAAATGCAAAAAGGTAGAATGAGAGGAAAAGCAACAAGAGGAAATAGAGTAACAGATGGAGAATACGGAATACAAGCTGTTACAGGAGCTTTAGTTACAGGAAATCAAATTGAAGCAGCCAGAATTGCTATGACTCGTTATATAAAAAGAGGTGGAAAAGTTTGGATTAAAATATTCCCAGACAAACCATTAACAGCAAAACCAATCGGTACTCGTATGGGTAAAGGTAAAGGAGCTCCAGAACGTTGGGTAGCAGTAGTAAAACCAGGTAGAGTAATGTTTGAAATATCTGGAGTATCAGAAGAAGTAGCTAGAGAAGCCCTACGTTTAGCAATGCAAAAACTACCTAATAAAACAAAATTCGTAGTTAGAGAAACTGAAAAGGTAGGTGAAAATGATGAAGATAAATAAAATAAGAGAAATGTCTTCACCAGATCTAGAAAAAGAATTAGGTGAACTAAAAACAGAATTATTCAAATTAAAATTTAGTTTAGCTACAAATGGATTAGATAATCCAATGAAAATAAAAGAAGTTAAAAAAGATATAGCTAAAATAAATACTGTATTAACAGAAAGAAAAATAGCAGACTCTAAAAAAGCATAATTATAAGCAGATATAAAACGATTTTTAGTTTAAACACTAGAAAGAGGAAAGGAGAAAACTAAATGGAGGAAAGAAATCTTCGTAAAGTTATGATAGGAACTGTATTATCAAACAAAATGGATAAAACAGTTGTAGTAGCTGTTCAAAGAAATGTAAGTCATTCAAAATATGGTAAAACAGTAAAAACAACATATAAATTAAAAGCTCATGATGAAGAAAATGTTTGCCAAATTGGTGACAAAGTAAAAGTAATGGAAACTAGACCACTTTCTAAAGATAAAAGATGGAGAGTAGTTGAGGTTGTAGAAAAAGCAATTATAAAATAAGAAAGGAGGAACCATAAATGATACAACAACAAACAAGATTAAAGGTAGCAGATAACACAGGTGCAAAAGAAATTATGTGCATTAGATGTTTAGGTGGTTCTAACAGAAAAACATCAAACATAGGAGATGTAATAGTTGCTTCTGTAAAATCAGCAACACCAGGTGGAGTTGTAAAAAAAGGTGATGTAGTAAAAGCTGTTATCGTAAGATCTAAAAACGGATTAAGAAGATCAGATGGTTCATATATAAAATTTGATGAAAACGCAGCTGTAATTATAAAAGAAGATGGAACACCAAAAGGAACTCGTATTTTTGGACCAGTTGCAAGAGAATTAAGAGAGAAGGATTATATGAAAATTCTTTCACTTGCTCCAGAGGTTCTATAAAAAGCATTGAAATCGGCATCTTGCACATTTTAGTCATTAGCCACAAACCTTGATGTACAAAAAGTACACCTTCGGCTTGTAACTAATTCCTAAAAATGCACAATATACCAATTTGACTGCTTTTACAAAAAAGAAAATTTGGGAAAAGTGAAGAAAAAATTATAATAATTTTCGAAATAATATAGAGAACTTTTAAAAATTAAGAAAAGGAGGCAAGCTCTGATGAAAATCAAAAAAGGAGATAACGTTCAAGTTTTATCTGGAAATGATAAAGGTAAAACAGGAGAAGTTTTAGAAGTTATACCAAAAGCTGATAAAATCGTTGTTAAAGGCGTTAATGTTAGAAAAAAACATGTTAAAGCTAGAAAACAAGGAGATGAAAGTGGAATTATAGCAGTAGAATGCAGTATTCCAGCAGCTAAAGTTAATGTAGTATGTTCTAAATGTGGAAAAGCTACAAAAGTAGGATATAAAGTAGAAAAAGATGAAAAAGTTCGTGTTTGTAAAAAATGTGGAGCTAAATTAAAATAGAAAGGAGGAGTTTTCATAATGGAAAAACTAAGAGAACAATATAATAATGAAGTAGTACCAGCTTTAATGAAAAAGTTTGAATATAAATCAATTATGCAAGTTCCAAAACTTGATAAAGTAGTAATAAATATTGGATTAGGAGATTTAAAAGAAAATCCAAAAGCTTTAGAAAATGCAATGAAAGATTTAACACAAATTACAGGTCAAAAACCAGTAATAACAAAAGCTAAAAAATCAATCGCTGCATTCAAATTAAGAGAAGGAGCAAATATTGGATGTAAAGTTACATTAAGAAGTGATAAAATGTATGACTTCGTATACAAATTATTCAATGTAGCTCTTCCAAGAGTTAGAGATTTTAGAGGAGTTTCAGCTCATTCATTTGATGGTAGAGGAAATTACTCAATGGGTATTAAAGAACAATTAATATTCCCAGAAATCGAATATGATAAAGTAGACAAATTAAGAGGTATGGATATCGTATTTGCTACAACAGCAACAACTGACGAAGAAGCAAGAGAATTATTAAAACTTCTAGGAATGCCTTTTAAAAATTAATCATTAATTAGTCAAAGGAAAGGAGAAAAACTATGGCTAAAACTTCAATGAAAATTAAACAAGCCAGACCACAAAAATATAAAACTAGAGAATATAACAGATGTAAAATTTGTGGTAGACCACATTCATATATAAGAAAATATGGAATTTGCCGTGTTTGCTTTAGAGAATTAGCTCATAAAGGAGAAATTCCTGGAGTTAAAAAAGCTAGCTGGTAAAATTTTAGTACAATTAATATAGAAAAAATGAAAAAAGGAGGGAAATATTTAAATGAATATTACAGACCCAATTGCAGATATGTTAACTAGAATAAGAAATGCAAATAGTTCAAAACATAAAACAGTTGATATCCCAGCTTCTAAATTAAAATTAGGAATTGCTGAAATATTAACAAATGAAGGATATGTAAAATCTTATGAAGAAATAAAAGATGATGCACAAGGTATCATAAGAATTACTCTAAAATATGATGAAAAAGGAACAAGAGTAATTGATGGTTTAAAAAGAATTAGTAAACCAGGATTAAGAGTTTATGCATCAAAAGACGAATTACCAAAAGTATTAAACGGATTAGGAATTGCTATAATCTCTACATCACAAGGATTAAAAACAGATAAACAAGCTAGAGAATTAGGAATTGGTGGAGAAGTATTAGCTTATATTTGGTAATACATAAAATAGTAGAAGAAGGAGGAAAAACCTAACATGTCAAGAATAGGAAATAAACCTATTACAGTACCAGAAGGTGTTGAAGTTAAAATAGACGGAAAACACATTACTGTAAAAGGACCAAAAGGTACATTAGAAAGAGAAATACACAATAATGTTTCTGTATCAATGGAAGGAAATACAATAAATGTTACAAGAATCAATGATCAACCATTTAACAGAGGTTTACATGGATTAACAAGAACATTAATTAATAATATGATAACAGGTGTAGTTAATGAATATAGTAAAGAGCTACAAGTTAATGGAGTTGGATATAGAGTTGCAAAACAAGGAACAGGATTAAATCTATCTTTAGGATTTTCACATCCAGTAATTGTAGAAGCTCCAGAAGGTATTACTTTTGATGTTCCAAATGCAAATACAATTATTGTAAAAGGAATTGATAAAGAATTAGTAGGTCAAACAGCAGCAGAAGTAAGATCTAAAAGACCACCAGAAGTTTATGGTGGAAAAGGTATTAAATATGCTGATGAAGTTATTAGACGTAAGGAAGGTAAAACTGGTAAATAAAATTAATTCTAAACTTCGTCTAACGTCGTTAACCTGCATTCAAAATTTTATCAACGTACACCAGTACGCTTCAAAAATTTTGAATTTGGTTGCCTAGTTATACTTGTTTATAATTAATTTTAGAATTTGGTTTATATTTGCACATTTTAATTTCATTAATCAAACCTCGATGTACCAACGTACACCTTCGTCTTGATTAATTCATTAAAATGCACAATATGCAGAACTAAATTAAAATTAGGTGAGTTGCCTAGTTATACTCGTTTATAATTAATTTTGAAGTCTAGAAATTCGAATTTAGAGAAAGGAGAATAAAAATGGTTAAGAAAACAGATAGAAAAATGGAAAGAACAAGAAGACATATAAGAGTTAGAACAAAAATTTCCGGAACAGCTGAAAGACCAAGACTATGTATCTACAGAAGTAACGCAAACTTATATGTACAAGTTATTGACGACGTTGCTGGTAAAACATTAGTATCTGCTTCTACATTAGATAAAGAAATCAAAACAAAACATGCTAATAAAGAAGCAGCTAAAGAATTAGGTACATTAATAGCTAAAAAAGCAGCTGACAAAAAAATAGAAACAGTAGTTTTTGACCGTGGAGGATATATCTATCATGGTGTAGTTAAAGAATTAGCAGAATCTGCAAGAGAAGGCGGACTTAAATTTTAGTAGATTAAAGAAGGAGGAAAACTAAAACCTATGGAAGAAAAAGAGTTAAAAGAAAAAGTTGTTGCAATAAACAGAGTTGCCAAAGTTGTTAAAGGTGGTAGAACTTTTAGATTTAGTGCCGTAGTAGTTGTTGGTGACGGAAATGGTCATGTAGGTGTTGGAAATGGTAAAGCATCAGAAGTTCCAGATGCTATAAGAAAAGCTATCCAAGAAGCTAAGAAAAACTTAGTTGAAGTACCAATTGTTGAAACAACAGTACCTCATGAATTTGTTGGAAAATTTGGAAGTGCCAAAGTTTTATTAAAACCAGCTGAATTAGGTACAGGACTTATCACTGGAGGTAGTGTAAGACCAGTTCTAGAATTAGCAGGATATCAAAACGTAAGAACAAAAGTTATTGGTACAAACAATCCAAGAAACGTTGTTTATGCTACATTAGAAGGATTAAAATCAATGCAAACTGCAGAACAAGTAGCTAAAAAAAGAGGTAAAAAAGTAGAAGAAATTTTATAATTAAATATAAAACTTAAGCGAAAAAAGGAGGTGCAAACCAGAAATGAAATTAGATGATTTAAAACCAGCTGTAAAAAAAGTAAACAGAAATAGAGTAGGTCGTGGAATTGGTTCTGGAAATGGAAAAACTTCAGGTAGAGGACAAAAAGGACAAAAATCAAGAAGCGGCGGAGGAGTAAGACGTGGATTTGAAGGTGGTCAAACTCCATTATATAGAAGATTACCAAAAAGAGGATTTACTAATATTCATGCAAAAACTTACACAGAAGTAACATTAAAAATGTTAAATAAAGTACAAAATACAGATGTTACTGCTGAAAGTTTATTAGCAGAAGGAATTATTGGAAAAGTTAATGATGGTATCGTTATTTTAGCAACAGGAAAATTAGAGAAAAAATTAAACGTAAAAGCTACAAGATTCACAGCGAAAGCAAAAGAAGAAATCGAAGCTTTAGGCGGAAAGGCAGAGGTGATTTAATTGTTTAAAACAATCAAAAATGCTATTTCGACACCTGATGTTAGAAAAAGATTACTATATACATTATTATTAATTGTTGTATTTAGATTTGGATGTTACATTACAGTACCAGGAGTAAATAGTGTAGCATTAAATGAA
This sequence comes from uncultured Clostridium sp., assembly GCA_905213875.1. Lineage (GTDB taxonomy): Bacteria > Bacillota > Clostridia > TANB77 > CAG-508 > CAG-269. The sequence continues at coordinate 11,186 of CAJMJN010000003.1, read as the reverse complement.
GCAATGTCAAATACAAATGGAATTGCTGGATTAATTGATATGATTTCTGGAGGAGCTTTTTCTAGATTTTCAGTTTTTGCTATGTCAATTAGCCCATATATTACAGCTTCAATAGTAATTCAATTATTAGCTTTAATTATTCCATCTTTAGAAAGATTAACTAAAGAAGGCGGAGAAGAAGGTAGAAAGAAAGTAAATAAATATACTAAAATGTTAACAGTATTATTAGCTTTTATAGAAGGTGTAGGAATTTACTTATCATATAAATCATCAGGAATATTTGTAAATGATAGTTTCCTAACAGGAGTACTAGTTGTATTAGGATTAATGACTGGTACATCAATATTAATGTGGTTAGGAGAAGAAATAACAAGTAAAGGTATTGGAAATGGAATATCATTATTGATATTTGTAGGTATAGTAGCAGGATTTCCATCATTAATTACAACATTATGGGGATTAATAATGCCAAGTACAGGATTTAGTACAACAGGATTATTAATAGCTATAGGAATTTTAATTGGAGCTATTATATTAATAACAGGAGTTGTTTTTGTACAACAAGCAGAAAGAAGAATTCCTGTACAATATTCTAAAAAAGTAGTAGGAAGAAAAATGATGGGTGCACAAAATACACATATCCCATTAAAATTAGCAATGTCAGGAGTTATGCCTATAATTTTTGCATCATCATTTATGACATTCCCAGCTATGATTATACAAATATTTGTATCTGATATAGCAAACCAAACAGGCTTTTTAGCAGGATTATATAAATTTTCTATTGCAACATCAACATCAAATGTTGGTTGGGGGTATTCATTAGCAAATGCAATTGTATATTTATTATTAATAGTAGGATTTTCATTCTTCTATACATTTGCTACATTTAACCCAGCAGAAATATCTAGTAACATTAAGAAAAATGGTGGATTTATTCCAGGAATTAGAGCTGGAAAACCAACAACTGAATACTTATCATCAGTAATATCAAAAATAACATGGTTTGGTGGATTATTCTTGGCAGTAATTGCCATACTACCAATGTTACTAAGATTTACAGGATTAAATATTGCATTTGGAGGTACATCAATATTAATCGTTGTAGGTGTAGCACTAGAAGCAGTACAACAATTAGAATCTTTCTTAGCGATGAGACACTATAAAGGATTCTTGGAATAGGATAATTAAGGGACGTCGCTTTTTTTAAGATATAAACGTCCCTGTATCTTTGTTTAATAATTTTTCGCATGTCCATTAGTTAATTGGTGGATATGGTAAAGGTTATTAAAATAGCCTAAAACAAAAGTAGAGGAAGTGTTTATTAATGGTTATAATAATGTTAGGTGCACCTGGAACAGGAAAAGGTACAATAGCTAGCATATTAACAGAAAAATTAGGGATACCACAAGTATCAACAGGTGATATCTTTAGAAAAAATATTAAAGAAGGAAACGAATTAGGAAAATTAGCAGAAAAATATATATCAAAAGGTCAATTGGTACCAGATGATGTTACAATAGAAATAGTAGAAGAAAGATTAAAACAAAAAGATGTTGAAAATGGAATAATATTAGATGGATTCCCAAGAACAGTATATCAAGCAGAAAGACTAGATAAAATATTAGAAAAAGAAGGAAAAAAGGTAGATATAGTTATTAATTTAACAACACCTGAAGAAGAAATAATAGAAAGAATAGTAAACAGAAGAGTATGTTCAAACCAAGAATGTAAAACAGTTTATAATGTATTATTAAACCCACCAAAAGTAGACGGAATTTGTGACAAGTGTGGATCAGAATTAATTCAAAGAAAAGATGATACACCAGAAACAGTAAAAGCCAGACTTTCAAGTTATATGGAACAAACAAGTCCAGTAGTAGATTATTATGAAAAACAAGAAAAAATATATTCTGCACTTGTAAGTAAATCAGTAAATAAATTAGGAAAAGATGTAGCAGAAGATGTAGTAAAATATATAAAAGAAAATTTTTAGGAGATGATATAATTGGTAACAATTAAATCTAAAAAAGAAATAGAATACATGAAAGAAGCTTGCAGAGTAGTTGCTATAATGTATGAGGAATTAGAAAAAAAAATAAAACCAGGAATGTCAACATGGGAAGTTGATCAATTAGCAGAAAAAATAATAAGAAGAGAAGGAGCATTGCCTGCAGAAAAAGGATATCCATCAGGAATGAGAGGAGTGCCACCATACCCAGCATCAATATGTATATCTATAAATGATGAGGTTATACACGGAATACCTTCAAAACACAAATACATAAAAGAAGGTGATATTGTAAGCATTGACACAGTAGCACTAAAAAATGGATTTAATGGCGATGCAGCAAGAACATTCATGATAGGAAATGTATCAAAAGATGCAAAAAGATTAGTAGAAGTAACAAAACAAGCATTTTATGAAGGGATAAAATATGCGAAACCAGGTTATAGAATTGGTGATGTATGTCATGCAATTGGTGAATATGTGCGTTCACAAGGTTACTCTGTAGTAAGAGAATTCCAAGGACACGGAATAGGAAGACAAATGCATGAAGATCCAGGAATACCAAACTATGGAAAAGCAGGAAGAGGAATAAGATTAGAACCAGGAATGACATTAGCCATAGAACCTATGGTAATCCAAGGAAAACCTAATATTTTGGAATTAGAAGATGGATGGACAATTATAACAGAAGATGGAAGTTTAGCAGCTCATTATGAAAATACAATTTTAATTACAGAAAAAGAGCCAGAGATATTGACAATTCTAAAATAATTTTGTATAATGAAATAGTTATTATGCACAATAGCCCAATTTTGCATAAAAATGTAAAAACTCTTTAATTAATAGGAGGGGAAAAAGTTGGCAAAAGAAGATGTAATTGAAGTAGAAGGTACTGTAGTAGAAGCATTACCTAACACAGTTTTTAAAGTAGAACTAAAGAATGGACATCAAATATTAGCTCATATTTCTGGTAAATTAAGAATGAACTATATAAAAATATTACCAGGAGACAAAGTAAAAGTAGAACTTTCACCATATGATTTAACAAGAGGAAGAATTACATGGAGAGCTAAATAAGATAGAAATTAACCCAAAAATATAAATTTAAAGCAAGCCAAGGAGGTGCTAATAAGATGAAAGTAAGACCATCAGTAAAACCAATGTGTGACAAATGCAAAGTTATAAAAAGAAAAGGGGTTATAAGAGTAATTTGCGAAAACCCTAAACACAAACAAAGACAAGGATAATCCTTATAGTTAACAACACAAATGAGGTAGCGGCTGTGAACCTGAAACAGTTTAGGTTACATTTATCTAGTTTGTGTTTATATATATGTTCTAAAATCTTAAACTGACTAGAGTAAACGCTAGTACATTTCACTTTTTAAGCTCTTTTAGGACAAACAAAAACAAAACAAAAAATTTTGGAGGTGCAAAAAAATATGGCTCGTATAGCAGGAGTAGATTTACCTAAAGAAAAAAGAGTAGAAATAGGACTTACTTATATTTATGGAATAGGAGTGTCAAGCTCAAGAAAAATCCTAGAAAAAGCAGGAGTTAATCCAGATATAAGAGTAAAAGACTTAACAGATGATCAAGTAAATGATATAAGAAAAGCAATAGACGAATCTTATGTTGTTGAAGGTGACTTAAGAAGAGAAGTAGCATTAAATATTAAAAGATTAACAGAAATTGGATGCTACAGAGGATTAAGACATAGAAGAGGTCTTCCAGTTAGAGGTCAAAGAACTAAAACTAATGCTAGAACTAGAAAAGGTCCTAGGAAGTTAGTTAGTAGAAGTAAAAAATAAATAAAATCAATTTAAATCAGCAATCTGCACTTTTTTATTTAATTATTTACGCTTCGATGTACAAACGTACACCTTCAGCTAGAATAATATAAATAAAAAAGCACATCTTACTAATTTAAATTAATTTTAAAGTGATTGATATAAAAAATAAATCGAGTATAATTCAAAATAAATTTGAATAAGGAGGAAAATGCGAAATGGCTAAAAATGTAACAACAAAAAAAGTAGCTAGAAGAAATAGAAAAAACATCGAAAAAGGTGCAGCTCATATTCATTCTAGTTTTAACAATACAATAGTTACAATTACAGATACACAAGGAAATACAATATCATGGGGAAGTGCCGGAGAATTAGGTTACAAAGGTTCAAGAAAAAGCACACCATTCGCAGCTGGTCAAGTTGCAGAAACAGCAGCTAAAATTGCTATGGAACATGGTTTAAAATCAGTAGAAGTATTTGTTAAAGGACCAGGTTCAGGAAGAGAAGCAGCAATTCGTTCATTACAAACAGCTGGATTAGAAATAAGTGCAATCAAAGATGTAACACCAATACCTCATAATGGTTGTAGACCACCAAAAAGAAGAAGAGTATAGAATTAGTAAATAAGTGAAAGGAGTATAGAAATGGCAAGATATATAGATGAACAATGCCGTAGATGCCGTAGAGAAGGACAAAAATTGTTCTTAAAAGGTGACAGATGTTATTCTGACAAATGTAGTATTTCAAGAAGAAACTATGCACCAGGTGATCATGGACAAAAAAGAGCAAAACTTTCTGAATACGGAACACAATTAAGAGAAAAACAAAAAACAAAAACATACTATGGAGTTGGAGAAAAACAATTTAGAAAATATTTTGAAATGGCTTCAAACCAAAAAGGTGTAACAGGTGAAGCTTTATTACAAATATTAGAAAGCAGATTAGACAATGTAGTATACAGATTAGGATTTGGTGCATCAAGAGCACAAGCTAGACAACTTGTAAACCATGCACAATTCGAAGTAAATGGAAAGAAGGTTAATATACCATCTTACCTAGTAAAAGCTGGAGATGTTATTACAGTTAGAGAAAGTAAAAAAGATAATGCTACATTAAAGGCTAATATTGAAGAATCAGCTAAAAGACCAGTACCAGCTTGGCTTGAAAGAGATACAGAAAAATTAAGTGGTAAAGTAATTAAACTAGCATCTAGAGAAGATATTGAAATTCCAATCGAAGAACATTTAATAGTAGAGCTTTACTCAAAATAATAATTAAAAGTTATTTTATAAAAACTTTTAAACTTTTACTTGAAAAAAACTTAAACAAGGTTTTAAAAAGTTTGAGATGTAGTCTCGAATATTAGGAGGTAAAAATGATAGAATTTGAAAAGCCAAATATTGAATGTCTAGAAGTAGATGATGCAAACAATTATGCAAAATTTGTATGTGAACCATTAGAAAGAGGTTATGGGGTAACAATAGGTAACTCATTAAGAAGAATTTTGTTATCATCACTTCCAGGTTGTGCTATAACAAGTGTAAAAATAGATGGAGTATTACATGAATTTTCAGCAATTGACAATGTTGTTGAAGATGTTCCAGAATTAATTGTTAACTTAAAAAACATAAGATTAAAATTTGACGGTGATGAAGAAAAAGTTTTAAGAATAGAAGCTAAAGGTGAAGGTGAAGTATTAGCTGGAGATATTATTACAGATGGAACAGTTGAAATATTAAATCCAGATTTACATATAGCAACAATAGCTGAAGGTGGAAACTTAAGAATGGAAATGACTGCAGATAGAGGAAGAGGTTATAATTCTTCAGAAAAGAATAAAAAACCAAATCAAGATATCTCTGTACTTCCAATAGACTCAATTTATACACCAGTTAAAAAAGTAAATTATCAAGTAGAGAATACAAGAGTTGGTCAAATGGTAGATTATGATAAACTAGTAATCGAAGTTTGGACAGATGGAAGCTTAAAAGCACATGAAGCTTTAAGTTTAGCAGCTAAAGTCATGACAGGACATTTAGAATTATTTATAGATTTATCTGAAGCAACAAAAAATACACAAGTTATGATTGAAAAAGAAGAATCTAAAAAAGAAAAAGTTCTTGAAATGACAATAGAAGAATTAGAATTATCTGTAAGATCATTCAATTGTTTGAAAAGAGCTGGAATATCAACAGTTGAAGATTTAACAAACAAAACAGATGCAGAAATGATGAAGGTTAGAAACCTTGGTAAAAAATCATTAGAAGAAGTTATTGCAAAATTACATTCATTAGGATTAGATTTTGCAAAAGAAGATGAATAAATTAGGAAGGTAAGGTGAATAAAAGTGGCTACTAATAGAAAATTAGGAAGAACTACAGATATTAGAATGGCAATGCTAAAAACATTAACAACAGACCTTATTATGCACGGAAAAATAGAAACTACTTTACCAAGAGCAAAAGAAGTAAAATCAATAGCTGATAGCTTAATTTCTTTAGCAATAAAAGAAAAAGATAACTTTGAAACAGTTGATGTAAAAGTAGTAAAAGCAAAATTAGATGCAAAAGGTAACAAAGAAACAGAATTAGTAAAAAGCAAAAATGGTAAAGAATATCTAAGAGTAGTGAAAGAAGAAACTACTGAAAAAAGACAAAAAGATATGCCATCAAGATTAAATGCTAGAAGAAAAATGATGAAAAAAATCAATAAAGTAAAAGATAGCGAAGGAAACAATGTTGATTTAACATCAAAATTATTCAACGAAATAGCTCCAAAATATGCTGGTAAAAACGTAGGTGGATATACACGTATAGTTAAAGCTGGTCCAAGAAGAGGAGACGGAGCAGAAGTTGCAATATTACAATTAATCTAATTAATAAAGTAATATTTAAAATTTAATATAAAATAATATAAATAGAAAGGTATGTAATAAATTATTCTAAATAATTGTTATAAACCTTTTTATTTTTGCTTTGAAAATATTTTTTATATAGTGTAAAAAATATAAGAGTAACTATTTTGTTATATATTTCATATAATGCTACAGGAGGCATAAAGATGGAATATGTAGTGAATGCTATATTGTGGATATTAGCAATATACGGATTATTTGAAATTATTAAAAATATTATATATATTAATACATATACTGGATTTAAATCAGATGGAATATATCTAATTATTGGCGTAAAAAATCAAGAAGAAAAAATAGAAGGATTTTTACGTTCGACAATATTTAAATTTTTATATGGAAAAGAAGACTATATAAAAAATATAATGATAGTAGACTTAAAATCAACAGACAAAACAAATCAAATAATAAAAAATATGGAAAAACAATATGAATGTTTACAAATATTAAGTTGGAAAGAATGTAAAGAAATTATGGATAATATAGATGACATATAATTTAGATAAAGTTAAACATAGCAATTATTTAGATTTTAGAAAGAAAAATTGAAAAATTTATATATTTATGATAAACTGACTTAAATGTAAAGGAGAGGACATAATGGAAATAACAGGTGAAATAGTAGATATACGATACAGAAATGAAGTAAATAGTTATACTATAGCAGATTTTGAAACAGATGAAGAATTAACAACAATAGTAGGTTATTTACCATTTATAAATGAAGGAGATACATTAAAATTAATTGGAAAATTTGTTGAACATAAAGAATATGGAAGACAATTTAAAATAGATACATTTGAAAAACTAATGCCACAAACAATAGCAGGATTAGAAAAATATTTAGCAAATGGAAACATAAAAGGAATAGGAGAAAGAATAGCAAAAAGAATAATAGAAAGATTTGGAGAAGAAACTATACATATATTTCAACATGAACCATCAAGATTAGCGGAAATAAGAGGAATATCAAAAGAAGGTGCTCAAGAGATGGCTGCTAGTTTTGTGGAAAATTGGGGAGTGTGGCAAATAGTAGGATTTCTAGAAAGGTTTGGAATCGGAGCAGAATATGCAAAAAAAGTATATGATTTATTAGGAACAAATGCAATAGAACAAATAGAAGCAGATCCATATATATTAATTGATATAGCAAAAGGAGTAGACTTTAAGCAAATAGATAAAATGGCACTTGATTTAGGTATAAATTATGATAATGAAAAAAGAATATCAAGTGGGATTAAATATGGATTAATAAGAAGTACATATAATGGAAATAGTTGTGTAGTAAAAGAAAATTTAATTGAATTTGTGGTAAATTTATTAAATGTTAATGTAGAAAATATAAATGAATCATTAATAAATTTAAATGCCAAAAAAGAGATAGTAATAGAAAAAATAGAAAATATAGAATATGTATATTTATATAACTTTTATGAAGCAGAAGAAGTAATTGCAATAAGAATAAAAAAACTACAAGAAGCTAAAAATATGAAAAGAATTACAGGATTAGATAAAAAACTTAGCAATATAGAAAAAAATTCCAATATAGAATTATCAGAAAAGCAAAAAGAAGCATTAAAATTAGTAAATGAAAATAATGTAACTATAATAACAGGAGGACCAGGAACAGGAAAAACAACAATAATAAAAAATATAATTGAATTATATGAAGAAAATGGCAAAAAGGTAGTTCTAGCAGCTCCAACAGGAAGAGCTGCAAAAAGAATGACTGAAACTACTGGAAAAGAAGCATCAACATTACATAGATTATTAGAAATAGGAAAAATAGATGAAGATAGTTTAATGAAAAGTGATAAAGAATATCAAGGAGCACCAATAGATGCAGATGCAATAATAATAGATGAAGTTTCAATGATGGATATGTTTATAATGAATTATTTATTAAAATGCGTATATCAAGGAACTAAATTAATACTAGTTGGAGATATAGATCAATTAGCTTCAGTAGGGCCGGGATGTGTATTAAAAGATTTAATAAATTCTAAAAAAATTCCTACAATAAGATTAGATAAAATCTTTAGACAAGCGGCCAAAAGCAAGATAATATTAAATGCACACAGGGTAAATAGTGGAGAACATTTTCTAACAAAAGAGGAAATAGAAGAAGGGACAGAAGATGATTTTTTCTTTATAAAAGAAAGCTCACAAGAAAAAATGTTGGGACAAGTTGTTTCTTTATGTACAGGTAGATTAGAAAAATATGGAGACTACGACTTTTTCCAGAACATACAAGTATTATCACCAACAAAAAAAGGAATGTTAGGAACAAAAGAATTAAATAAAATTTTACAAGAACAGTTAAATCCCAATATTCATAATCTGCCAGAAAAAGCAAGCATGGGAGCAATATTCCGTAGAGGTGACAGGATAATGCAGATAAAAAATAATTATGATATTTATTGGGAAAAAGAAATATCAGGAAAAAACACTGGTAGATTAACTAAAGAAATGGGAAATGGTGTTTTTAATGGAGAAATAGGAACAATAATAAATATAGATGAAAAAGAAAAAAAGGTAGGAATACAATTTGATGATGAAAAAATTGTTGAATACGAATTTTCTGAATTAGATCAAATAGAACATAGTTATGCAATAACAATACATAAAGCACAGGGAAGTGAATTTGATGTAGTTATAATGGTTATACCACCAACAGCACCAATGTTATTAACACGTAACTTATTATATACAGGAATTACAAGAGCTAAAAAATTATTAGTAATAATAAGCACAGATAAAGTTATAGAATTTATGATACAAAATTTAGATAGTAGAAAAAGAAATACAGGGCTAGAATATAAAATAAGAGAAGTTTTTTAACTTCTCTTAAATCTATAAAATATGTGAGGAGGAAAAAATATATTAGAACAAATTTTAAATCTATTCTATCCACCAGTGTGTGGAATATGTGGAAAATTAAATCAAAATTTTTTATGTCAAAAATGTAATAATACATTGAAAAATCAAGCTAAATTTAATGTCGAAAACTTTCAAAAAAAGGAAAAATATTTTAAAGAACTTTTATATATTTTCAAATATGAGGGAATAATAAGAAAAACAATATTAAAATACAAATTTCAAGAAGGATCATATTTATATAAAACTTTTGTGAATTTTATATTAAAAAATCAAAAATTCTTTGAATTTATAAAAAGTTATGATACAATTGTACCAGTTCCAATAAGCAAAAAAAGATATAAAGAAAGAGGATACAACCAAAGTTATTTAATTGCAAAAGAAATATCTAAAAAGACTAAATTGGAATTACAAAATAGATGCATAATAAAACGTAAAAATGTTATTGAACAAAGTAAATTAAACAAAGAGGAAAGAGAAAAAAATATAAAAGGTGTATATGAAATAATTGATAAAGAAAATTTACAAAATAAAAGGATAATATTAGTAGATGACATTTATACAACAGGTAATACAGTGAATGAATGTTGTAGAATATTACAAAAAGCACAACCAAAATCAATATCAGTAATTGTGATAGCAAAAGATTAAAGAATAACACAAAGGAGGAATTATGTTTTATGGAAGATTTAGTTGAAAGTATATTAGATTATATAAGATCAGATTATACAGATTATGCTGTAATGATAAATGGAGAATGGGGTTCAGGAAAAACTCACTTTTGGAACAATAAAATAAGAAAAAAAATAGAATCAATGCAATTAAATGGTAAAAGATACACAACCATTTATATGTCATTATATGGAATATCAAACCTAGAAGAAATAAGTAAAAAAATCTTTATTGAAACAACTCAATTAATGGATAAAAATCTAAGAAAATTTATGGCTGCAAATGGACAAGAAACAATTCCAGAATATGCTAAAACAGGAATAGATATGGCCAACTTTTTTGGGGTAACTCAAAATGGGGACAGAGTTGATTATTCAGACTTTTTCTCAACAGATGATAAAGTATTATGTTTTGATGACTTGGAAAGAGCAAATGTGGATGTTATAGATATTTTAGGTTATATCAATAACTTTGTTGAACATGACCATATAAAAACGATAATTATATGTAATGAAAAAGAGCTAGCAACAAAATTAAAAAGTTCAAATCTAGAAATGAAAACATTTATAGCTACTTATTTGTTAGATAAACAAAATGAATTAACAAAAGCAGACAAACCAATAGTTGAAAAAATACAAGATAAAATTGAGCATGTATTTGACAAAGCAAATGATTATGAAAGAATAAAAGAAAAATTGATTGGTGAAACTTTTGAATATGCACCAAAATTTGACTATATAATTAATGGAATTCTAATGAGATATGAAAACAATCCAGATTTAATTAGATTTTTAAGAGAAAATACGAAATTAATAATTTCAACATTTGAAAGAAGCGGAACTAGAAACTTAAGAATTTTAAAACATGCATTAAATGATTTTAAGAAAATCTATGAAATGGTAAATAAATCATATCCTAATACA
>CAJMJN010000002.1 GCA_905213875.1 uncultured Clostridium sp. | reverse complement strand
ATCATTTCCTTCTAATCTTTCATCCATTCGGTTTGCAATATCTATTAGTTTTACTGTTTTTTCTAAATATTCTAATCTCTTTTGATTTACAGCATAGCCCCTTAGCATATAATCTTTTAATACACTAGTAGCCCACTTTCTAAACAAAATACCATTTTGTGATTTTACACGATACCCAACAGAAATTATCATATCAAGATTGTAATATTGTACATTATATTTTTTACCATCTTCAGCAGTATGCTCAAAAAATGAGCATACTGAACTTTCAGATAATTCTTCATCTTTATAAATATTTTGAATATGGCGAGTGATTGTTCTTCTATCTTTTCCAAATAATTCTGCCATTTGTTTTTGTGTAAGCCACACAGTTTCATCTTTTAGGTTTACTTCTAATCTTACTCCTTGATTTTCAAATAAAATAATTTCATTCTTTTTTTCGTCCATAAGAACACATCCTTTATTATATAAAATTTAATTCTTAGTATATTTGTTGGTATTTATATATTATAACTTTTTGCATTTTTGAACTATTGTACATATTTTATAATAAGAACAAATATTTGTCTATAGTTTAAAATAAAATTATTAATTATTTTTATCCAAAACTGTCGCGGCATCAAAGTTTTGTGCAATAAGAGATAGGAGCAAAATATAAAACCATACTTATATGGTCCTACCCACAAAATCTTGCAATTTCTTGCTATTACTAGTATTTAAGCTATTTGTTTTAACAACAAACTTTGCTTGATTAAATATAAAAATGTCTTAAAATCGATTTTAGCGTGTTATAATTATAAAATTATATTATGCACAATATTCAAGTGCATTTGCCATTTTAAATTGAGATAAAGGATAATCTAACATTGCATCCATAACTTCTTGGTCATGTAAATGTGTATATATTTCTGTTGTATCAATTTGAACATGACCTAACAGCTCTTGTAAAGTATATATACTTATGATTTTTATAAATATTCCTATGAAGATAATAATCTCCATTTTGCACTATTTCTTGTAAATCTTCATATATATCATTTTCTTTTTTGTTTTCTGCAATTTCTTTTATAAAAAAGTAGCTACTAATAGCGAATAAAACTTTTTTAATTTATATCATAACTATCTTCTTTTACAATAAAACTCAATAAATTTTAACAGTAGCTTTAAGCATTTTTGCTATTTTATTTTCTGCTCCAGATTTAATTAATTGGGTAGCATGTGTATTGCCAATCTGCAAATGACGATTGAACGAAAAAAGACTGGCACCTTTTACAATGTCAGTCAATATCGCTATTATTATTGATTTTTACCACAGCAGTTTTTATATTTCTTACCACTTCCACAAGGGCATGGATCATTTCTACCTATTTTTGGACCTTCGTTTCTAACAGTTTTATCAATATCTGTACCTATTTTAGAACCACCATCAACACTATGAATAGCTTCTAATGCTGCTCCTGTAATTTTAACAGTTTCTTGCCTTTTTGTATCTCCAGCAGCTCTTATATTCATTAAGATTTTTGTAACATCTAATTTGATATTGTTAATCATCTCATCAAACATATCAAATCCTTCTAATCTATATTGAACAACAGGATCTTTTTGACCATATGCGCGAAGACCAATACCATTTTTTAATTCATCCATACTATCAATATGGTTCATCCATTTTTCATCAACAACTTTAAGCATTACAACTCTTTCAAGTTCCCTCATTTGTTCTGATGAAATTTCTTCTTCTTTTTGTTTATATTTTTCAAATGCTAAATCTTTTAATTTAGATGAAATTTCTTCTGGTTTTGCTTTATGTTCTTTTATAAAGTCTAACATATCAACTCCAAATAAATTTATGATTTCATTGTTTAATGATTCTGCATTTAATTCATTACTTTCACCTTCAATATACATGCTTGGAATATTTTCAGCAACAAATTCTATCATATTAACAATGCTGTTATGTATGTCTTTTCCATCAAGAACTTCTCTTCTTTGTTTATAGATAATTTCTCTTTGTGCATTCATTACATCATCATATTTTAATACATTTTTACGAATTGTAAAGTTTCTACTTTCTACTTTCTTTTGCGCACTTTCAACTGCATTTGAAATCATTTTTGATTGGATTGGCATATTTTCATCTGCTCCTAAAGTATTATAAACTTTAGTAATCATATCACCACCAAATATTTTCATTAAGTCATCATCTAGTGCAATATAGAATTTAGATTCACCAACATCACCTTGACGTCCAGCACGTCCACGCAACTGATTATCAATTCTTCTTGATTCATGTCTTTCTGTTCCGATAATTTTTAATCCACCAGCATTAATTACTTTTTCTTTTTCTTCTTTTATTGTTTCATCATATTTTTTGACTAGTTCTTGGAATTTCTTTCTAGCATCTAATATTGATTGATCTTCTGTTTCATAATATGTATTTGCTTCTTCAATTAATTCTGGAGAGATTTTTTGTCTTCTCATTTCTTCTTTAGCTAAATATTCACTGTTTCCACCAAGCATAATATCAGTACCACGACCAGCCATGTTAGTAGAAATTGTAACTGAACCAAATTTACCAGCTTGTGCAATTATTTCAGCTTCTTTTTCATGATATTTTGCGTTTAAAACTTCATGCAGAATTCCTTCTTTCTTTAATAATTTAGAAAGTTTCTCAGATTTTTCTATAGAAATTGTACCAACTAAAACTGGTTGACCTTTTTTATGGCTTTCTTTTATACTTTCTACTACTGCACGGAATTTAGCATCTTCATTTTTATAAATAACATCATTTTCATCTTTACGAACCATAGGTTTATTTGTAGGTATTTCTACAACATCTAGATTATAGATTTCTTGGAATTCTGCTTCTTCTGTCATTGCAGTACCTGTCATACCTGATAATTTATCATACATTCTAAATAAATTTTGGAATGTGATTGTTGCAAGTGTCTTTGATTCATCAGCTATTTTTACATGCTCTTTAGCTTCAATTGCTTGATGTAATCCATTATTATATCTTCTTCCATACATTATACGACCTGTAAATTCATCAACAATTAACACTTCTCCATCTTTTACAATGTAATCGATATCTTTTTTCATTATACCATATGCACGTAATGCTTGGTTTACATGATGTACCAATGTAGAATTTTCTAGATCATTGAAGTTTTCTAAACCAAATGCTTCTTCAGCTTTTTTAATACCTTTTTGTGTTAATGTTGCTGATTTAGCTTTTAAGTCTACTATATAATCATATTTTTCATTATCTTCGGCTTGGTCAAAATCTTTTATATCTTCTTCAACAATAACTTTTGGTTGTAATTTTCTTACGAAATTATCCGCTTTTTTATATAAATCAGATGATTCATTTGCTCTACCTGATATAATTAATGGTGTACGAGCTTCATCTATTAAAATACTATCAATTTCATCTACAATTGCATAGTTTAATCCTCTTTGTACTAATTGATCTTTATAGATTACCATATTATCTCTTAAGTAATCAAAACCAAATTCATTATTTGTACCATATGTTATATCTGCATTATAGGCTTCTTGTTTTTCTTTAGGTTCCATTCCAGCTATTACAAGTCCAACTGAAAGTCCTAAGAATTTGTATAATTTTCCCATCCATTCACTATCTCTTTTAGCAAGATAATCATTTACAGTAATAACATGAACACCTTTTCCTTCTAGTGCATTTAAATATACTGGTAATGTAGCAACTAATGTTTTACCTTCACCTGTTTTCATTTCGGCGATTCTACCTTGATGTAAGATAATACCACCTATTAATTGAACATCAAAATGTCTCATTCCTAAAACTCTTTTAGAAGCCTCCCTTACAACTGCAAATGCTTCTGGTAAAATATCGTCTAAAGTTTTTCCTTCTTTTAATTGCTTTTTAAAATAATCTGTTTTTGCAACCAATTCTGTATCAGATAATTTCTCCATTTCTGATTCTAAACTATTAATTTTTTCGACTATTGGTCTTACTCTTTTTACTTCTTTTTCACTATAAGATTTAAAAATCTTGTTCAATATGCTCATATTAGATTCAATCCTTCCTTAATGTTTATAATTTACACTTTTACACTTTGTTAATATATCACTAAATGTATTTTTTAGCAAGGTTATTTTATTATATTTTTTGTATTTCTTATATTTTTAACATACAATTTATTATACTTTCATATATTGTTAATAAGTTTTTAAGAAATGAGGAATTAATAATGTTTATTTATAATTTAAAATTAAATGGTAGTAAATTTTTCAAGATTATTTTTGGACTTATTTTAACGATACTGATTATAATACTTTTTATTGCTATTTTTAGAATATTCTCTACTGCAAAAGATTTAAATAAATCAACTTGCATTTCTAATGATGTTTCTACAATTTCTTCTAGTAATTATACTAATATATTGAAAACCGTTCATGATAATATCGATAATTATATTGATGTAAAAATAAAATTTACAGGATATATTTATCGTATATATGATTTTAATGAAAATCAATTTGTATTAGCTAGAGATATGATTGTTTCATCTGATTTTAAAACTGTTGTGGTTGGATTTTTGTGTGAATATAAATATGCTAAAAACTTTGATGATAATACATGGGTTGAATTAACAGGAACAATAAAAAAAGGAGATTATCATGGTGATATGCCAATTGTACATGTTACACAAATAAATGAAATTAAAAAACCTAGTGAAGAATATGTGTATCCTCCTAGCGAAGATTATATTCCTACAAATGGTATTTTATAGTATTTTCTTTACTTTTATGTAAATTCATGATATACTAATATAGCTTAAAAAATTATATTGGAGAGATACATATGAATGATTTTAAAAAAGATTTACAAGTAAAAGGACTCTTAACTAATAATGTTATAGAGAATTTAGAAAAACAGAATTATAAAACTAAAAAATTGGCTATGTGTAAACAATTTCATAGAAATTCAAAAATTCACAAATATTTGCATAATTTAGTCGCTACAATAATGATTGAACATTATAATTCTTATCCATATTCTGGAATAAATATGCCATATAGATTTAAAGCACCTAAAAGCACAGAAAACAAGCTTGATTCTCGTATAGAAGAATCTAAAGTAAGTTATGATGAAAATGGTCAAATACATTTAGATGTAGATCCTATTTTTGATGTTTTTGCTATGAAAATCATTTCAAGAAGAAGACAACCTGCTTTTTCTTCAACTGATCCAGAAATATCTTCATTAATTGAAGAAAGAAAGCAAAATCAGCCATTTCTTGAAAAAATGCAAGAATTTAAAGGAAGATTAATTGAAGATGAATATACTAAAGAAGGAAGTTATATATTTAAATATGAATGTACTAAAGAGGAATATTATGAAAAATGTCGAGAATTATTGGTCAAATTAAAAGAACTATTTGATCCTAAAGCTATTAAGGTTTTGGAATTATATGATCAACAAATTTTAGATATCGATAATAGATTAGAAGTATTAAGAGTATCTAAAACACCTGGTGAAAAAGACGAAATTATAGATAAAGAAGATTTAACTGATAGTAAGATTAATTTCTTTCATATATTAACAGAATATGAAACCAAATTTTATGACAAGTCAGATTTAGCAATTTTGACAAAGCAATTTTTATCCTTATTCGAAAACAATGAAAAATTCCAAAGTTTAGGAATATCTTTAAAAGATTTAAAAAATCCAGTTGAAAAGAAAAGAACTGCAAATGGTTTTGAATCTAATTTTATATATTTAAATACTGCTGTTGGGACAATAGAATGTCAGTTACAAACTGAAAATCAATATAGATATGGAAACTATGGTCGTGCTGCACATTCGAATATGAAAGGTAAAGCTGTTAAACCTCTACCTATTCCGGATGTAAATGATCAAAATAAAATTAATAATTTTGTTCAAGAAATAAATCAAATTGTTCCTAAAGGATATTTAGCTAGAATGGATGATAACGAACCTGGTAGAGTTTTAATACAAAAATTTAATGATTATCAAAATTATAAAGGATTAATTACTCAAGTTGCAAAGGGTGATCCGCTTGAAAATCTTTTAAGAAATTACTTTGCTAAACTATATGCTATAAGAAAACAAATTTTTAAGACTCAAGAAAAAACAATGGGATTTATAGACTTAGATATAGAGGATTATATCAGAAGTGATGAATTTGAAGAATTAAGAGATGAAATGAAAAACTTTTCACAAAAATCAGAAACAAAAATTGTTGATCCCAAAGATTTTGATATTTCTGATTAATATTAAATTTATAAAAATAAGAGGGAAAACTTTTCTTAAAAAGTATGCCTTCTTATTTTTTATCAAAAATTGTTTTAAATACTCCCCTATCTATTAAATTAGCAAAAATATTTTTAAATATTATTAAAACTATTGGACCTATTAAAAGTCCAAGTATTCCTATAATTTTAAATCCTGTATACATAGCTATTAATGTAAAAATTGGGTGTACGCCTATATTTTTACTTACTAATTTTGGTTCTAAAACTTGTCTTGATATAGACATTATAATTAGCAAAATTATAATAGCTATTCCTAAATTTATATCACCATTAATAGCACAAATAATAGCCCAAGGTATCATAAAAGATCCAGATCCCAAAATTGGTAATGCATCTACAAACCCTATTACTAATGCCATAAGTAATGGATATTGAACATTAAAACCTGTAAATTTTAAAATATATAAACCTACTAAAGAAATTATAAATGAAACTAGTATTAAAGTTGCTTCTGCTTTCAGATATCCACCTAATGTTTGTACTAAGTCCTTCAAATGTATTGTTATTTTTTTTACCCATGATTTTGGCATATGATATTCTATTTGATCTAATATATATATTTTATCTACACATATAAAATATAATGCAATAACAGTTATTCCTATACATATAGTTATTGAAGGTAATTGTGTTACTACATCTATTAATCCCATTAATCCGGTTCTTATCCAATTAGAAACATTTTGCAGTATATCATTTGTAGAATTTTCTATTACTGATAAAATTTCTTCTGATATATGAAGTTTATCAAAATTCATATTAGCTATTATATTATTAAATTGTTCATATATTTTGTCAAAGTAATTATTTAATGTCTGTAATAAACTAGAAGCTTCTGCAAAAATAGTTATTATGAGCCATGCTAATATTCCAAGTATTGTTATAGATGCAATTGTAAATATTATTATCGAACTGGTTCTTCTTGTGAATTTAGCTTTTTTCATAATAAATTTTATTGCTGGTTCTAGCATAAGTGAAATAATAAGCGCTACTAAAAAAGGCATGTAAAATATGGATAATTTTATGCCTAAATATAATCCCAATAACAATAGAACAACATATAATATTCTTTGACTAACTTTAGACCAATATGAGATATTCCAAACCATTAATTTCCTCCAACTATATTCATTATATGTAAAAAGTCGGAATAATATCCGACTTTTATTAACTATTATTTTTATTATTACATCCACAAATATTTTCAAAAGTTGTACAAACTTGGTTTTGACCAAGTTGTTGATTATTTTGTGCTATATCCCCCATTGTCAATATTCCCACTATCCTATTTTGATTATCACATACTGGTAATCTTCTAATTTGTTGTTGTCCCATTTTACTTTCTGCATTTGACATTTCATCATTTTCTTGACAAGTATATACATTGCAACTCATAATATCAATAACAGGTGTTTGATGAATATCCTTATCACATGCAACACATCTTAATAATACATCCCTATCTGTTACAATTCCACATATACAGTCATTATTGTCACATACTGGAACACATCCAATATGATTTTGTGCCATTAATTTAGCTACTTCTTGTACTTTGGCATTAGGTTTTACACAACACACATCATCACACATACAATCTTTAACTTTCATTTTTTACCACCTTTCATATTTTATATAATTTATTTTTTGCAAAATAAAAAATAATATACAAAATAAAAAAAGAAAATATAAAAAATATTTTCTTTTTTATTTTGTATGTTCTACATCTTCTTTACGATTTTTTCCTATTTCTGAATTTTTAGTTAATTGTTCATCCAATTTAATTCCTGTATAAGAAGAAACTTGATTTCTATCTAAGCATAACTTTCTATATGCTGTTGTAGACCTAGTTTTCATCACTTTAGGGTCTCTTGGAGTATACACTATATTAATTCCTTCCGTTTTTTTAAAATCATTCTTTAAGTCGGAGCCTAAAAATACTGCATCTATACCTTTACTATATTTAGATTTAATATATTCGTTTGCTACATGTAAATCTCTTGTATAATAAGTATATACATCAGTTACAAATTTAAAATGTCTCAAAATATCCATTCTTTCATCTGCTGTCATCATAGGTGTTCGTCCTTTATGTTCTACTACTAATTCATCTGCTTTAACCCCAACAACTAATTGCTTACTTTGTTGTGCTGCCATCATTAGATTATCCAGATGGCCTTTATGGAATAAATCATACGTACCTGGTGCATAACCTAAATCATACGTTTTTTCTACATCTTTTATTTTTTTTTCGTTTAATTCTTTTAGATACTCTTTATATGCTTTGGCTGCCTTTTGTTCTACTAGTTTTTGATCTAAGCTATTAACTGAGAAGACAAAATCGATTCCTCTTATTTGTTGCATTATAGCCATTCTATCTTCCTGATTTTTAAGTGGTTTATTGCCTTCTAATATTTCGCATAAATTATCATCATATATTCCAAGACCAAATGCCTCAGCATCATCTTGTTCACTTAATTGAATTGTTCTATCAAGCTTTTGTAAATCTGACTCTCTTAAAATGTCAAATACTCCAAGTTCATATCCTATCATTTATCTGTATTCTCCTTATATTAATTTTTTATATGTATTCCATTCTACATTATTTACATTTTTTGCAATTTCTAATATATCTAAATTAGAAACCTCTTCAATTATTTTGTATTCTAATTCTAAAGTAAGTATTTTAGGTGTTCCTTTCTTAAAAAATACCTTGTTAGAAACTTCTTCTGGTAATTCTAGATTATATTTATTAACAATATCTTCATTAGTATAATCATAGTCATAATAAAT
Source organism: uncultured Clostridium sp. (assembly GCA_905213875.1). GTDB lineage: Bacteria > Bacillota > Clostridia > TANB77 > CAG-508 > CAG-269. The sequence goes on along the minus strand of CAJMJN010000002.1, from coordinate 145,704 downwards.
TTGTGGTTTTTCAATTTTGTCTAAATATTTGTTATAAAACAAATAATCAGTTACTAAATGTAAGAAACATCCTTTATTAAATTCAGTATCAAGTTTATTATTTTTTAAATATCTTGCTAGATTTGTATATGCTGGTGATTTTCCATAATGAGTTTCAGATTTATTGTTAGTAAAATCTGGTGAAACACTTCCCAATATGAATTCTACATTATATTTTTGATTATGTTTTCTTAAATATTCTTTTGCTATTGCAATATGTATAACATATCCTGGCATAACGTCCTCCTTTTAACAAACTTTTTTACGCTTATATTATAACATTATTATTATCATCTGTCAAAAATAGGTAAATACAAAAGTTTTGTATTTACCTATTGATTTTCTAATATTCATAAATATCATTATATTCAAAATAACCTCTTGGTTGTGGCGGAGAGCCTACTGGTGGACGACCACCTGGAGGAAATGGTGGTCTTGGTCCTAGTCCAGGTGGCATAGGTGGCCTAGGATTTGGTCGTATTCCACCACCTCCTGGTCTTCCTAATAATTCTCTTATTATTAGGATTTTTATCAAATCGTTTAAATTTCGATTATTTGAAATTCTACTCTCTTCTGCACTTCTATTTTCTTTTGAATTGGTAGATATGTTATTAGAGTTTGTATCTTTTTTATTGCTAGAAATACTTTTTGTAGCTGATGTTGTTTGTGTCATTTCATTTTGTATGTTTATATTCATTTTGGTTTCATTTACTTGTGGTTCTATTGTAGACACAATTTCTAGAGTAGCTTCCTCTATTTTTTCTTTTGTAATTTCTCCTGACATTCTAGTACATTTTTGGTTTATCATGGGATATACTATTTTATATATTTCTGGATAATAATTTTCTAACTCGTTTTCATTTGTTCTTAAATAATTGTAGTTATTGTTTGTAAAATCATTATTTGTGCTTTTTTCAATATTGGGATAACCTAACACTTGCCTTATGTATTCTTCAAATGGTTCATTATTATACATGAAAAAACCTCCTTTATATATATTATGGAGGTTTCTAAAAATATGTTACATTATAATTGATTTACTAATTTTTTAAATTGTTCTCCCCTATCTGCAAAGTTTTTAAATAAATCAAAACTAGCACTTGCAGGTGAGAATAAAACTACTTGATTAGGTTTAGCTAATTTTTTAGCAAGTTCTACTGTATCTTTTAAATTTTCACATATATAAATATCTATGCTTTTTCCTTCTTTTTCCTCTTCATTTTTAACAGCATCAAATATTTTTCCAGAAGTTTGACCTAATAAGATTAATGTTTTAACTTTTTCTAATATTGGTTTAGCTATTGGGGTATAATCCAAGTTTTTATCATATCCTCCTGCTATTAAAACAATTTCTTCGTCAAAAGATTTTAGTCCGGCAATTGTTCTTGTAGGTGATGAACTTACAGAATCATTATACCATTTGCATCCATCTATTTCTCTTATAAATTCCAATCTATGTTCAACAGCTTTAAATTCTTTTACAGCTTGAATAGCAACTTCTGTGTCTACCAATTCTTCTGTTGCGGCTAATGCTATTGCAATATTCTCATAATTGTGTTCTCCCCTAAGTAAAACTTCTGATGTATCTAATATATGTTTCCTTATTCCATCTGTACATTTTTTTATCGTATTATTTTCAACTATGTATCCGTTTTCTAATTTTTCTTTTCCGCTAAAAAATACAACTTTAGATTTGGCCTCTTTTGCACAACTTTTTGTAATTTCATTATCATAATTTAATATAACTTTATCGTTTTCATTTTGATATTTGAATATTGTTTTTTTGGCATCTATATATTCTTGATAATCTTTATGTATGTTTAAATGGTTTGGTGTAATGTTTGTAATAACACTTATATTAGGACTTATTTCCATTCCCATTAATTGAAAACTGCTTAATTCTAGTACAATAATATCTTCAGGTGTAATTTCATCTATTTTTGTAAATAATGGTATTCCTATGTTACCTCCTAAATAGGTATTATATCCTGCTTTTTTTAAAATAGAATATATCAAACTTGTTGTAGTTGTTTTACCGTCACTTCCTGTTACTCCAATAATTTTTGCTGGTGATAATTTCATTAACATTTCTATTTCTGTTGTTACAATTGCTCCTCTTTCTTCTTCCATAACAAGTTCAGGCCTAGTTGGTAAACAACTTGGTGAACGGAATATAATGTCAAAACCTTTTAAATTCGTTAAACTATTCTTTCCAAAAAATGTTTTAAATCTATATTCTTTTACTTTTGTTAATGCTTCTTGATTAGCTTTTTCTTCATCTTTTTCGTCAAATATTGTGACATTTGCTTTTTTATCATACATATATTCTAATAATGGTAAATTACTAACTCCTAAACCAATAATTGCAACTTTTTTACCATTTAAAAATTTGTTAAATTCAATTAATTTTTCATTTCTATAACTCATGTTTAATCTGTCCTTTCCAAAATAATATGTATTACTGTCAACACATATACTTATATTATATTCATCTTTTTTTTGATGTCAATATAACAGTCATAATTTTTATAATTTCATCAAAATTTATTGACAAAATTGTCGATAAATGTCACAATGGAATTATTAAAATAAAGGAGGGGATTTTTATGTACAACAGTTATGATTTTTCCACATATTCTAGCACATATCCAAGTACTTATGCTGATTCACAAGCTCTAGCTACTGGTATAGGTGCAGCTTTAGGAGCTTTTATGGGAATTCTTTTAATTATTGGTATTGCAATAGCAGTAATTCAAATAGTTGCAATGTGGAAAATATTTACAAAAACAGGTGAAAAAGGATGGAAATCTATTATTCCATTTTACAACATAGCTATTCTTTATAAAATATCTGGATTATCACCTTGGCTTGTTCTTATATATGTAGCAGCATTTATTCCAGTTATAAATTTCATTGCAGCAATAGCTCTTGTTGTTATTAATTTGTACCAAAAAATCAATTTAGCCAAAGGATTTAATAAATCTACAGGATTTACAGTTGGATTAATTTTAGTTCCATTTGTATTTTATTTAATCCTTGGATTTGGAAAATCTGAATATGTTGGTTTTCCAGAAGAAGTAACATCTTCAGAAGAATAAAATGTATAGTTTATAAAACGAGAAATATTTTGTATAATATACTATTTCTCGTTTTTATTTTTATATATAATTCTATTGCATTCAACAACAGTAACATTATCTGGAATATCTTTTAAAACTGTACTATTTGCTCCTATCTTTACATTATTTCCTATTTTTATTGGTCCTAACACTTTTGCCCCTGCACCTACCATGACATTATTTCCTAAATCTGGATGTCTTTTATACTTATCTTTTCCTGTTCCTCCCAAGGTCGAATTATGATATATTGTGCAATTATTTCCAACAGTAGCTGTTTCCCCTATTACAATTCCCATTCCATGATCTATAAATAGTCTTTTTCCAATTTTAGCACCTGGATGTATTTCTATTCCTGTAAAAAACCTGCCAATTTGTGATACTAATCGTGCCAAAAATAGTAATCTATGTTTATATAAAAAATGTGCTATTCTATGAAATACTAAAATATGAAATCCTGGATATAGTATTATAACTTCTAAAATATTTTTAGAAGCTGGATCTTTTTCTTTTATATTTTGGGCATCTTTATATAACTCTTTTAATGAATTAAATAAAACCATACACATCACCTAATATATAATATGTATGGTTCCTAAATTTTGAGATGATTTTTTGCTCCGTCCCCAAAATCATTTTATCAATTTTTCTAATTCTTTTATCTTGTCACGTAGTTCTGCTGCTTGTTCAAATTCCATTGCGGTTGCATATTGTAACATTTGTTCGGTTAATTTATTTATTGTTTCTCTTATGTCTTCTGACTTCTCTAACTTGTATTCTACTTCTATATCTTCTGTGTTTGTAATTGAAATTGTATCTCTTACTGATTTCTTTATTGTTTTTGGTGTTATGTGATGTTTTTCATTGTATTCTTGTTGTATTTTTCTTCTTCTATTTGTTTCTGTTATTGCTTTTTCCATACTGTCTGTAAGTTCGTCTGCATACATTATGACTGTTCCATCTGTATTTCTCGCAGCACGTCCAATTGTTTGTATTAATGACCTTTCTGAACGTAAAAATCCTTCTTTATCTGCATCTAATATTGCGACTAATGAAACTTCTGGTATATCTAATCCTTCTCTTAATAGATTTATACCTACTAAAACATCAAATTCCCCTAATCGTAAATCTCTTATTATTTTCATTCTTTCTAATGCTTTTGTATCTGAATGCATATAATTTACTTTGATATCTAATCCTTTTAAATATTCTGTCAAATCTTCTGCCATTTTTTTAGTTAATGTTGTTACTAAAACTCTTTCTTTTTTTGATATTCTAATTCTAATTTGTTCTAGTAAATCATCTATTTGATTTGTTACTGGTTTTACTTCTATTTTAGGGTCTAATAATCCTGTTGGTCTAATAATTTGTTCAACAACATTTTCTTTGCTATGCTCTTTTTCATAGTCTGCAGGTGTTGCACTAACAAATACAACTTGATTAATTCTTTCTTCAAATTCTTTAAATGTTAGTGGTCTATTATCAAAAGCAGAAGGTAATCTAAAACCATAATTTACTAATGATTCTTTTCTTGCTCTATCACCATTATACATTGCTTTTACTTGTGGAATTGTTGCATGTGATTCATCTATTAATAATAGAAAATCTTTTGGGAAATAATCAAATAATGTATATGGTGGACTTCCTACTGGTCTACCACTTATATGTCTTGAATAATTTTCTATTCCTGAGCAAAATCCTGTTTCTTTCATCATTTCTATATCAAAATTCGTTCTCTCTTCTATTCTTTGTGCTTCAATTAATTTATTATGTTCTTTAAAATACTTAACTCTTTCTTCCATTTCTTGTTCTATTGTTACAATTGCTCTATCCATTTTCTCTTTTGTTGTAACATAATGTGAAGCAGGTGAAATTAATATATGTTTTCTTGTTCCAATTGGTTTTCCTGTTAATGCATTTATTTCTACTATTTTTTCTATTTCATCTCCCCAGAATTCAACTCTTACAGCCGATTCTGATTGATCTGATGGATATATTTCTACAATATCTCCTTTTGCTCTAAAAGTTCCCCTTTTAAAGTCTATTTCATTTCTTGTATATTGCATTGTTATTAATTTTTTTAGAACTTCATCACGTGATTTTTGCATACCGGGTCTTAATGATAACATCATTTCTTGATAGTCAACAGGGTCTCCTAAGCCATATATACATGAAACAGAAGCAACTATTATAACATCTCTTGTTTCAAATAATGATAATGTTGCTGAATGTCTTAACTTATCTATTTCATCATTTATAGAAGAATCTTTTTCTATATATGTGTCTGTTGAAGGTATATAGCTTTCTGGTTGATAGTAATCATAATATGAAACAAAGTATTCAACATTATTTTCAGGAAAAAACTCTTTGAACTCAGAATATAATTGCCCTGCTAATGTTTTATTATGTGCTAATACCAATGTTGGTCTTTGTACTTTATTAATTATATTTGCCATTGTAAATGTTTTACCAGAACCTGTAACTCCTAGTAATGTTTGGTATTTTTTTCCCGCTTCTATTCCTTTAGATAAATATTCTATTGCATGTGGCTGGTCACCTGTTGGCTTATATTCTGAATGTAATTTGAACATACTTCCTCCTATTTTCTAACATTGTAACCCTAAATAATACTGATTAATTCAAAATAAAATTAGATGTGTTTACTTTTATAGTTTATCACTTTTATATACAGAATACAAGGAATTAATTTAGTCTCCTTCTGGATATGTCATATATTGATAACCTGTTATTCCAGTCTTATCAGCAAATTCTTTTTTAGGCAAATTCTTTTTCAAAATTGGTTCCTTATAATATGATAAATATGTAGCCAATCTGTATAATCTTGTATTTTCATTAAATTTTAATATAATATCTCTATTGTAATCACTATCTAATAAATCTTTATTATCATAATCAAAAATAATATAATTGTTTCCTGACGTTATCATTTCGTCAATTGAATCTGGAGTAAAACATCCTAAATTATAGTCATCAATTGCTGAATAAAACATTCTATCTTCAGATACTTCTAATAAATGTTTATAATTTTCGTCATCTTTTTCAAATACATAAAACGTTCCTACTTTTGAAGATTTAAAATAAATTCTATCTGGATTTTTTTTATATGCATAAGGATATTGTGTTTTAAAATCTTTATAGCCCTCCCCATAATCTTCTTCGTCTTTTACTATTTTCTCTTTTAATTGTTTAATCTCATTTCTAGACATTAATTTTGCAATGCTAGTTTGTTTTTCCTTTTCACTTATTATTTTATTTTTTTCTATCAATACTTTTGTATAAAAACCACTTATAAACCCAATTCCGCTTAACAAAATACTTATTATAATAGTTATAATTATTTGTTTTTTACTTATATTTTTCATTTTTATTTCCTTTTCTTAAAACTATTTTAACTATTGGCAGATTATAATAATCATATATATAACTTTTAATATAATAATTATATTAGTAGTTTATGTTTTTTTCATCTCTAACCTTCACCCTATTAATAATTTTATTTTATATCAAATATTATACACAAGTCAAGAAAAATGAAGCAACTTTTGCCATTTGCCGCTTCTTTGAAAAATATAAAGGCAGATAATTATCAAATAATTACAGACACATGTGTTAATACAATTGTAGATACATTAAATAAAGCCTAAAAGCAATATAAAAACAACCTAAAACTATTATTTTTATAATAATTTAGGTTGTTTTTTATTAATTCATATATTCTATATCATGGCCTGTTTCTTTAACAAATTTTTCTAAATCTTTAAAACTAATTAATACACTAGCTTCATTTGTATTTGGATGAACTGCTAATAACTCTTTTTTAGTTAGCTCTTTATCAAATATTACTTCTACTTTATTTTCTTTGTCATTTATTAATCCCATTGGACTAACATGACCCGGTTCTAGGCCTAAATATTTCTTAAGTCTTTCTGGTGATGCAAAACTTAGTTTACTTGAAAATATTGTTTCTTGAATTTTTGATAAATCTGCTTGTTTTTCACTACATAATACTACTAAAAAATGTCTTTTACCTTTTTGATCTCTTAAAAATAAATTTTTACATATTTCTGCACCTTTAAATATGTTTGGATCTAAATTATTCATATCCTCAATTGTATAAACTGGTTTATGTTCTACCAACTCATATTTTATTCCCATATTATCTAATTCTTTTAACACTTCTTCCATTTCAGTTATCTTCCTTATTTTTATATTTTTTAATTTTTTTGTTTTAAATATTGTTCTAATGCTTTTGCTACTTGGTCTGGGCAAGATGTTCCTTTGTCTCTACAAGGAATTCCTTTTAATAGTTTAATTACTGTTTCAATATCTTTGCCTTCAACTAGTTTAGAAACTCCAACAGTATTTCCAGGACATCCTCCTAATATTTTTAAACTTTTTATAATATTATTTTCTATTTCAAATATCATTTCATAAGAGCATACGCCCTCTGGTTCATATCTATATTCCATTTTTCTACTCCTTACATTACTACTATTTTAATTTTATAAGATGTCATGTCAATAGCTATTTTTCAATAATTTCTCTTACAACTTCGCCTGCTATCATAAGACCCGCAACAGATGGTACAAATGATATACTTCCTGGTACTTGATTTCTAATAGTACATTTTCTCTTTGTTTCAGGAGGACATATACAATTTATTTTACAACTACTTTCACCATATTGCTCTGGCTTTATTGGTTCTTCCTTAGAATATATAACTTTTAATTTCTTTATATCTCTTTTTCTCAATTCTTTTCTCATTACTTTTGCAAGAGGACATACACTTGTTTTATAAATATCTGTAATTTCAAATTTAGATGGATCTAACTTGTTTCCTGTTCCTAAAGCTGATATTATTGGTATGTTGAGCTCTTTACATTTCATTACTAGTGCTATTTTAGCAGTAACTGTATCTATACAATCTATTACATAATCTAAATCTTTTGTTAAAATTTCTGTTTTTGTATCAGGCATATAAAATTCTTGGTATGTTGTAACTTTGGCATCTGGATTTATTTCTAATATTCTTTCTTTTGCTACTTCTACTTTATATTTGCCTATTGTTTTCCTTGTTGCTATTATTTGTCTATTTAAATTTGTTAAACAAATTTTGTCATCATCTACTATTATAAAATTTCCTATACCTGCTCTAACTAATCCTTCAACTACAAAAGAACCAACTCCACCTACACCAAAGATTGCAACTTTTGCATTTTGTAATTTTTCTATTCCTTCTTTTCCTATTAGTAATTCTGTTCTTGAAAATTGATTCAACATTTATTTTACTCCATTTTTACTATTTTTTCTTTAAAATTATACACCTTGCTTTTATATTTTGTCAACAACAAAAAGGCTCAAACCAATTGATTTAAGCCTTTTTCAAATATTTTAATTGTTTAAAATCTAACATATTCGTTTATACTATATACTCAATCTTGTTTTCTGGAAAATATTTATGCATTTGTTCTAATAAAAACTTTTTACCATCTTCTATTAGTTCTTGCTTATACATATATTTGCCTCTTCCTCTTCCCCTCATTTTGTCTTTATTATATATAGAAATTGCATTCGGGAAAGCCTCTGTGTTAATTTTATCATGCACAAAACTATATGTCATAAAAATAATTTCAAAAAATACTTGTTTTTTAGCTTTAACAGATAAACTTACACTTAATTCTATAATAAGTTCTTTATATAGTTCTTTCCAATCTTCTACCATAATAACTGGTGCAATTAGAATTCCTACTTTATAACCTGCATCACATAATAAATTTATTGCACTAATTCTGTCTTTTAATCTTGATGTTCCAAATTCTACTCTATTAATTATTTTACTTGGATTTACGCTCATTCTTATAATAACTTTTCCATTGTGATCTAAGTTCAGTATTGGTTCAACCATAGAAAATTTTGTTGGTAATGTTAAATATCCATTTTTAGTATTTCTGAAATTTTCTATAGTCCAAACTAAATTATTTGTTATTGTATTTTCTAGAATCAAGTCACTATTACTTCCTATTTCAAATGTTAATTCTTTTTCTGACTTTTCAGCTGTCTTAATTATTTTATTTAACATTTCTTCTCTATTGACAAATAAACGTAAATATGCACATTTATTGTAATTACATACTAAATAGCAATACATACATGCTGCTATACAACCAGAAGATGTATATGGGACCAAAAAATCTGATGTTTTGTGGTTTGGTACAAACTTATGTGTTTTTCTTGTACCTATTATTATGTTTTGTTTCATTTTCATAAATTCTTTATTAGACTTTTTTCTCATTTCTTCAATATTATTATGATTTTCTATTTCTACTTTAGGAACATCTTTATATTTTTCTATTAATTCTTTTCCAAGTTCATATCCTTCTATTCCATTTTCATAATAAATTGCTTGTGGTTTAAACATAAAAAACACCTCGTTTTCAGTTTAACCAAAAACAAGGTATTTATGTATTATTTTTTGTTTGCCAATTTATATTTTGCAAATTCCATTGCTCCAATTATTGCAGCACCTATTACAAAGAATAGAATGTTAAATGTTCTAAAGTTCATTGCTTCTTGTGGTACTTTTAATGTTGTTGGTCCCATTACTATTGCATATAAAGAACCTATCATTAATCCTATAATTGTATATACTGTTTGAGATCTATATTTTTCTAATGCTTTTTTTACTAATTTTATAATTAATGCAATACCTGTAAGCACTCCAAAACCAAATACTATTAATATTGGTAAATATGATAATTGTAAGTGTAATACTTCTTTTATACTACTTATTATTGGCATATATAAGCCACATATTAATAAAATTGTTGATCCTGAAATTCCTGGTAATATCATTGCTGATATTGCTACCATTCCAACTAAAAATACATATATGCATAATCCAATATTTAAATTATTTACATCTACCTTTATTCCTCCACCTGATGCTGGATTAAAATAAGTAAGTAATGCAACTACTGCTATTCCTATTAAAGTAAATATTAAATACTTATATTTTCCTTTTAATATTTCCTTTTCTTCTTTTATTATTGTTGGTATTGCAAATAGGATAAATCCTATAAATAATGAACTAACTGCATATATATGTGTTTCAAATACATTAGATAAAATTAATGATGCAAGCACTAATCCAATTACCCAACCAATTCCTAATTTTCCTAAAAATTTCAAAGCTCCTTTTTTGTCAGAGTTTTTGCTTACAAGTGCATTTAAAGAATTTATAAATTTTTCATAAAATCCTAAGACAAATGCTACTGTTCCACCTGATACTCCTGGCACACTATCAGCCAAAGCCATACAAAAGCCTTGTAAGGCTGTAATAATAAGTTTTTTCATTCGTTTTCTCCCTTCAAATACTAATTATATTTGATATAATACTATAAATATTATTTATAGTCAATTATTTTTATAAAATTTACTAGACAGTTTCAAGCCTTTGTGATATTATATACCGTGAAAACAAAAGAAATGAAATTTATATTTCTATTAGGAGGTAATTAATATGTTAAAAATTAAAAATTTAAAGTTGGTTATTTTAATGTTGTCAATCATTACTTTTATATCTATTTTTACTAGCTCTTATGCTGTTGATTTAAATTTAAGTAATGATTTAACTAATGGATTAGATTCAAATAGTGCTGATTCAAATTCTGTATCTACTGATAATAGTACTTCTGATAATACATCTAATACTAATTCAACATTGAATGATATGAATTCAAATAGCTCAAATACAACAAATTCATCATCAAATGCTTCTAGCACAAGTAACGCTTCAAGTTCTACTAGTTCTTCTCCTAGCACTAGAGTTACTAGTACTACATCAACAAGCAGTAGTGATGGTTTAGGTGTATCTAATAACTTAAATATATTCTTAATAGTTATTGGTATACTTTTAATTTTACTTGCTATAGCTATTTTAATTAGATTAAAAAAATAATTGCAATAATTAATAAATTTTTAAAGAAGCGGATTTTATAAATCTTCTTCTTTTTTATTTTTATATGTATATTTTTCTCTAAAAAATTAAATAATATTACTAAAATTATTTAACAAAATAATTATTTTTTAAGGAGGATTTTTTATGAAAAAACTACTTATTAGTGCAGGTCTAGTTATTGCAATTCTATTTTCTTGTAATTTATGTTTTGCAAATGATGATGCTGGTCAAATGGTTAAAGACGCCGCCAATGGTGTAAGAAATGTTGTTGGAGGTGCTGAAAATACTATCGAAAATGCTGCTAAAGATATTTCTAATGGTTCCAAAAATGTAACAAATGGAATAGAAAATGGTGCACAAAATATGACAAATAAAGTTGAAAGTGGTACTCAAAACTCTATGAATGGTGCTTATAATGCTACAAGAACTTCTGTTGATACTCAAGCAGGTACATTTATGGGAATGAATTCTACTGCTTGGACATGGTTAATTATGGCTATAGCCGCAATTGCAATAGTTGCATTAGTTTGGTATTATGGTACACAACGTCAATCTTCTCACTATGATGATAGATAATTTTTTTAATGATTAGCTATTACTAAAAATTTAATAGCTAATCATTATTTTTTGTGTTATAATATAAAAGAATTTTATATTATTTATGTTAGGAGTAACTTATATGAATACAAAATTAATTGCCAAAAATCCAACTGCATATCATAACTACACCATTGACAGCAAATTAGAAGCCGGAATTGTCCTTTCTGGTACTGAAATAAAATCAATAAGAACAGGTCAAGTTAATTTAAAAGATACATATTGTTTAATAAGAAATGGTGAAGTATATATTGTCGGTATGCATATTAGCCCATATGAACATGGAAATATTTTTAATAAAGATCCTTTACGTGATAGAAAATTATTGTTAAATAGAACAGAAATAAACAAACTTATTGGATTAACTAAACAACAAGGTTGTTCTTTAATCCCTATAAGCTTATATTTTAAAGGTAGTATAGTTAAATTAGAATTAGGTATCGGAAAAGGAAAAAAACTATATGATAAAAGACAAGATATTGCTAAAAAAGATGCTCAAAGACAAATTCAACGTACTTTAAAAGATAGATTTTAAAGCTACACCATTTTACTAGATAAACTTAATTAGTTTGTGATAATATTAATAAAAAACAATATATATTATTTTAAAGAAAATAATATATATTGTTTTTTTACTTATATTCAATTAAATTATAACATTAAATTTTATTGCTTGAACCAAAAACATCTTTCATTTTATGTTCAACAGTTTCTTTTATTAATTCTCTAGCTGGTCCTAGATATTTTCTAGGATCAAATACACTTGGATTTTCAACAAATTCTTTTCTGATTCCTGCTGTCATTGCTAATCTTAAGTCTGTATCAACATTTATTTTTGAAACTCCTGAAATACTTGCTTCATGCAATATTTCATCTGGTACACCTTTTGCTCCTGGTATGTCAGCTCCATATTTATTGCATGTTTCAACTAATTCTGGTATTACTGTTGAAGCACCATGTAAAACTATTGGTGTATTTGGTATTCTCTCTTTTATTTTTGCTAAAATGTCAAATCTTAATTTTGCTTCACCTTTAAATTTATATGCTCCATGGCTTGTTCCAATAGCAATTGCTAATGAATCACAACCTGTTCTTTTTACAAATTCTTCTGCTTGTTCTGGATCTGTATACATTGCATCTGCAGCATCTACTGATACATCATCTTCGATTCCTGCTAATTTTCCAAGTTCTGCTTCAACTACAACACCTTTAGAATGTGCATAATCTACAACTTTTTTAGTTAAGGCTACATTTTCTTCAAAATCATATTTTGACCCATCTATCATAACTGATGTAAATCCATTATCAATACACATTTTTGCTGTTTCAAAATCTGGTCCATGATCTAAATGTATTGCAACTGGAACCTCTGGATGTTCTTCAACTGCTGCTTCTACCATCTTCATTAAATATCCTATTCTTGCATATTTAATAGCACTTGATGATGCTTGTAATATTACTGGTGATTTGCTCTCTGCAGCTGCATCCATAATTCCTTGAATTATTTCCATATTATTTACATTAAATGCTCCTATCGCATATCCTTCTTTCATTGATTTTTCAAACATTTCCTTTGTTGTTACTAACATACAAATTCCTCCTTTAAATTACATTTTGGTTTATCAATTGCAATTATATTTCTAAAAATTCTATCTGTCAAGTCATATGATTTTGTCTTTATTATTCTTCAACTTCTTCGAATTGAGAGTTATATAAATCGCTATAAAATCCACCTTTAGCAAGTAATTCTTCATGTGTTCCTTGTTCTACTATATCTCCGTGATTCATAACTAAAATTAAATCCGCATTTTTTATAGTTGATAATCTATGTGCAATAATAAAACTTGTTCTTCCTTCCATTAGATTATCCATTGCTTTTTGAATTTGTATTTCTGTCCTTGTATCTATTGAACTTGTAGCTTCATCTAAAATTAATACTTTAGGGTCTGTTAATATTACTCTTGCAATTGTTAATAATTGTTTTTGTCCTGCAGATACATTACTTGATTCTTCATTTAGAACTGAGTTATATCCATTTGGTAATGTTTTTATAAAATGATGCACATGTGCAGCTTTTGCTGCTTGAATTACTTCATCATCTGTTGCATCTTCTTTTCCATATTTGATATTTTCTTTTACAGTTCCTCCAAATAGCCAAGTATCTTGTAATACCATACCAAACATTTTACGCAATTCTCCACGTTCAAAATCTTTGATGTTTATTCCATCTACTAAAATTGCACCATCTGTTACATCATAAAATCTCATAAGTAATTTTACCATTGTAGTTTTACCAGCTCCTGTTGGTCCTACAATTGCTATTTTTTGACCATCTTTAACATCACAATTGAAATCATTTATTATTGTTTTTTCTGCATCATAACCAAATTTTACATGATTAAATTTAACATTTCCTTTTAATTGTTCAACACTAGTTCCTTGTTTTGCAGTGTTTTTTTCTTCATCTTCTTCTAAAAATTCAAACACTCTTTCTGCAGCTGCTACCATTGCTTGTAACATACTTGAAATTTGTGCTATTTGGTTTATTGGTTGAGTAAATTGTTTGTTATATTGTATAAAACTTTGTATATTTCCTACTGTTATTGTACCTTGGATTGCTAAATATCCTCCAGCTACTGCAACTGCCACATAACCTACATTTCCAATAAAGTTCATAACTGGGAACATTAGTCCAGATAAAAATTGTGATTTCCAAGCAGAATGATATAAATTATCATTTGCTTTTTCAAATTCATTTGTTACTTTTCCTTCTGCATTAAATACCTTTACAATATTTAATCCACCATAAACTTCTTCAACTTGACCATTTACATTTGCTAGATAATCTTGTTGAGCTTTAAAATATTTTTGTGATTTTCCAACAATGTTTTTTACCAATAATGCTGATACTGGTAAAATAATAAGTGAAATTAATGTCATTTGCCAACTTATAGAAAACATCATTACTAAAATTCCAATTAATGTACAAATAGCTGTAATTATTTGTGTAATACTTTGGTTTAAGTTTGCACTTAATGTGTCAACATCATTTGTTATTACTGATAACACTTCTCCATGTGTTCTTTTATCAAAATATTTCATTGGCAATTTATTTATTTTTTCAGATATATCTGCTCTTAATTTATATGTAATTTTTTGTGCAATTCCTGTCATTGTAAAGCCCTGAATGAAAGAGAATAATGCACTAACAACATATAAACAGATTAATGTTAATAATATTTTTCCGATTTTATCAAAATCTATTCCTGATCCACCTGAAATCTTGTTAACAATACCATTAAAAATTTCAGTTGTCGCATTTCCTAGTATTTTAGGTCCTACAATTGTAAATATTGTGCTTCCTATTGCAAATATAAAAACTATTATTAAAGCAATTTTATATTTAGATAAATATTCTTTTATTAATTTTTTTGTTGTTCCTTTAAAATCTTTTGCTTTTTCTAATGATTTTTTTCCTGTTCCTCCCATTGGTCCTGGCATATTATTCTCCTCCTTTCTTGTTTAATTCTTCTTCAGATAATTGTGATAACGCTATTTGTCTATATGTTTCATTATCTTTCATTAATTCTTCGTGTGTACCTTTTCCAACTACCTTTCCTTCTTCTAATACAATTATTTGATTTGCATCTAATATTGTACTAATTCTTTGTGCTACTATAATTACTGTTTTATTTTTTGTTCTTTTTGCTAGTTCTTCTCTTAAAGCTGCATCTGTTTTTAAATCTAGTGCTGAAAAACTATCATCAAATACATATATTTCTGGGTCTTTTGCTATTGCTCTAGCTATTGATAAACGTTGTTTTTGTCCGCCTGAAACATTGTTTCCACCTTGTGCAATTTCATCTTTATATTTATTTTCTTTTGCCTCAATAAATTCTGTAGCTTGGGCAATTTCTGCAGCTTCAACCATTCTTTCATCAGACATATTATCATCAGAATATTTTATATTTGATTCTATTGTTCCTGAGAATAATACTCCTTTTTGAGGCACAAAACCTATAATATTTCTTAAATCTTTTTGTGATACATCTTTTACATTTACACCATCTATTAAAAGTTCTCCTCCTGTAACATCATAAAATCTAGGTAATAAGTTTACAACTGTTGATTTTCCACTTCCAGTACTTCCAATAATAGCTGTAGTTTCTCCTGGTTTGGCTGTAAAGTTTATATCAGATAATATCTCTGTATCAGCATCTGGATATCTAAAAGATACATCCTTAAATTCTACTAAGCCTTTTTTATTTGAATCAAATTTCTTTGCTTGTTCTTTGTCTTTTATTGATGGAACTGTATCTAAAACTTCATTAATACGTTTGGCTGATACAGATGCTCTTGGAAGCATAATTGATACCATTGATATCATTAAAAATGCCATTACAATTTGCATTGTGTATTGGATAAATGCCATCATATCTCCAACCTGTGTAAGTCCTTGGTCTACGCTATGTCCACCTACCCACACTATAAGTACAGTTATTGCATTCATTATCAACATTAACATTGGCATCATCATTGACATTGCACGATTTACAAATATATTTGCTTTCATTAGGTCTTTATTTGCATCATCAAATCTTTTTTCTTCCTTTTTCTCTGTATTAAAAGCTCTAATTACAGGTAAGCCACTTAAAATTTCACGTGATACAAGGTTTAATTTATCTGTTAATTCTTGTAATTTTTTAAATTTTGGCATTGCTATAATAAATAAAGTTCCCACTACAAATAATATTGCAAGTATTGCAACACCTATAATCCAAGCCATTGAACTATCACTATTTGTTAATACTTTAATAAATCCTCCTATACCGATAACCGGTGCATATACAACAACTCTAAATAACATTGTCATTAATTGTTGGATTTGTTGAATATCATTTGTACTACGAGTAATTAATGATGCTGTTGAAAATCCGTTTAATTCTTCATTAGAAAAATTTAATACTTTTCCAAAAACTTTTTCTCTTAATGTTTTTGATAATTTTGCAGCAACTCTTGCTGATAATAGCATTATTATAATTGCCGAAATCATACTAACTAATGCTACTCCAAGCATTTGGAATCCTGCCATTATAATATAACTATTTTGAATCTTATCTGTGTCTACACCAACATTTTTGTATATTTGTTTCACAGATGAAACTGCTGCCTGACTTTTTATTGAATCAGACATTTCATTTATTTTGCTTGTAAACTGCTCAAGTAATGTATTTTTCTGTTCATCTGGCATCATAGATAAAATTTCTTTTATACTTTTATCTTGTATATATGATTTTTGTTGTTCTGGCATATTTGCTGTCATTTGACTTTTTATTTGATTAGCAGTTTCTTCATTACTAATTGTTGAAACTTCCAATAATGGTGTTGCTAACTTTGCTGCTAGTTCCTCTTTTTCTTCTTTATTAATATCCTTTAATATATATGCACTTTCAGCTTCTACTGTTTTGTCTTTTCCTATATATTTATTTACAATTTTTTGTTCATATTCAGTTAGTTCTGTACCTACTAATGTATAATTATTAGTAATGTCTTCCTTATTTTCTGTGAACATTAAAACTGTTTCTAAATCATCTTTACTGATAATTTCTGGTACAGCTGTTTCTATCCCTCCTGCTTGAATTCCAGTATTAACTATTTTTGAAGTATAATCTGGTAATTTTAAATCAGCTTGTGCTTGAACAAATAGTAATAATACTATAAACACTACTGATATAAATGAATTTTTTAAATTCTTTAAAACTCTTAGCATTTTTTCCTCCTTTTTAGCTCTTTATAAAATAAATAACACCATATCATTATATGTGACACGGTGTCATTTTGTCAAGAAATATATTGTGAATTTTGTGTGAATTACATCTTTCTAAATACCCCTGCTACTTTACCAAGAATTTCACATGTTGGTACAATAATTGGATCCATTGTGCTATTTTCAGGTTGTAGCCTAATATGATCTGTTTCTTTATAAAATGTTTTTACAGTTGCCTCATCTCCAATTAATGCAACAACAATTTCTCCGTTTTCAGCTGTATTTTGTTTTTTAACTAATATATAATCTCCATCTAAAATCCCAGCTTCTATCATACTTTCTCCTCTAACTGTTAGCATAAAGCTCTCAGAATTTCCAACAAAATCAATTGGAATTGGAAATGTATCTGTTACGTTTTCAACTGCTAAAATTGGTTCACCTGCTGTTATTCTACCAATAATTGGAACTTCTACAAGTTCTTTTTGAGTATAGAAATCCTTGCTTGAGGTTTTCTTAGGTTCACCTGATCCACCTTTTAATAAACGTAATGTTCTACCTTTTTTATCTTGTTTCTTTATATAACCTTTTTCTTCTAATTTTGCTAAATATCCATGTACAGTTGCTGTTGAGCTTAAACCTACAGCTTTTCCTATTTCTCTTACTGATGGTGGATATCCTTTTGTCATTATTTGCTTTTCTATAAATTTTAATATTGATTTTTCTCTTTTATTTAATTCTGGTCTCTTTCTTGGCATAACTATCACTCCATTTCTTATTTGAGCACATAATATCATACAAACAAAAAAATGTCAAACATATTTTTGGAAATATGTTCGCTTTTTTTATGCTATTTAAAATATTTATTTTTATCTTTTACATATTTTTATTATATCTATTCCTGCTGTCATACCATCATTCACTGCCTTAGCTACTTGCAAAGTACCTCCAATACAATCTCCACATGCATATAAGCCTTCTACTGTTGTTTGCATTTTTTCATTTACAACTATTTTTTCATTTTTTACCAATGCTCCTATTTTTCTTGCAAAATCTGTACTTCCTGCTACGCCTTGTGCAACAAATACTCCATCTGTTTTTAGTTTTGTTCCATCATCTAATTCAACTGCTTCTACATTATCATTTCCTTCTATTGCTACTGCTTTTCTATTTTCAATATCTACGTTTTCTGCTCTAAATTCAGGAATTTTTTTACCATTTGTTAAAATAGTTACATGGTTAACAATATTAATTAAATCATTTGTTTCTGCTATTGCATAATTTCCATTTCCTATAACAACAACATCTTTTCCCCTATAAAAAAATCCATCACAAATAGCACAATAGCTAACTCCTTTTCCATCAAATTTTTCTATATTTTTTATATCTGGTTTATTCTTTTTATTTCCTGTAGCTAAAATTACATTTTTAGCAGTATAATTTTCATTTACAGTTTTTACTTCAAAAATATCTTTTATTTTATCTATTTTTATTACTTCTTCTTTTTTTACATTTATTCCTAAATTTTTAGCTTGTTCTATTCCTTTTTTATATAATTCTTCTCCTGAAATTCCATTTTCAAATCCATAATAATTTTCTATTTTAGTTGCTTTTTCTAAACTTGATTCATTATTATATATTATCAGAGTTTTTTTATTTGCTCTTTTAGTATATAATCCTGCTGAAATTCCGGCAGGTCCTGCTCCAATTATAATAACATCATATTCCATAGCCTTCTCCTTCTATATTTTTATAAACATTTAATATCATAAAATATTTTTATTTTCAATAAAAGTATGTAAAAAAGCAAAAAAATTATACATGTTTTTAAATATGCATAATTTTTTATAACTTTAATTATTTTAATAATAATATCTATTATTATTGCTTCCATACATTCCTGTTGTTGAAATTGTAATAAATTTTATAGAATAGATATCACAATAAACTAAACTATCATTTTCAAAAGATCTTAGCAATATATAACTTGCACCAACATCTTGTAATATTCCAATTCTATCCACTAAATTATTTGTACCTATTAGAAATTCAACTCTCATTAGTTTGCCAATTTGCTGCCTTAAAAATGCTGGTGTATAAATTGGGTTTGTTAATATTTCTGGTGAATTTTGGTTTATTTCATTTATTCTATTTTCTCTTTTGTCTGGTTCTTTTTTATTTTCTATCATATGTAAAATTCTCCTTTCTTCTATTATTTTTACGTATCTTTATATTTGTCCGTTGGTCTATAAAAACAATGATTTCCAAATCTTGTATGAAACGTTCCTGAACCATTACTTGGAAAGGTGCTACTACAATCAGGTCTAAATGGATTCAAATACCATAAACAATCTCCTATTTCATTTAATTTGTTTCCTGATAATGCCCAATCTGCTATATAATAATGTATGTCAGTTGGATTCATATTATAAATATTTTGAGGGTTATATCTATTAAAAATTGTTTCTGTGGCACAATCAAATTGACCTTGCTGATAAATAATATTTCTAACATTTCCACCTTGTGATATTCTTGAATATTCACCTTCAGTTGCATTTACTCTGTTAGCTATAACTGTTGCAACTGCTTTCATTCCGGTTATCTCCTTCTCCTCCAGCTTCACATTGTACAATTCTTGCTATTAGTTCTCTATCTGAATATGCCATTTTTACTCACCTCTTTACATTGTATTATCTTTTTTTTAAATTGTTACTCTGGTATTTTTATGTTATACTAGATTTAGGTGATTAATTTGAAAATATTATTTAAGAATAAAACAAAATATACAAAACAAGCATACAAAGAATTTGTTGAAATACATAATAAAACTCATAATTTTACATATACATTATATACAGTAATAGTTATTGTACTATTATTAATTTGTTTAGTTCTTCAAGTAAATAATCATACATATAGTTTAGCTATTACCTTTTGTTTGATTATTACTTGTTTTATATTGTGGAGATTTTTTCATCCTGTTTCTGTCGTTTCTAAACAATTTAATAGCTCAACTATACAAACAGAAAAAGAATTTACGTTTAATTTTTATAATAAATATTTTAAAATAATAGATAATAATCAGTTTGAAATTTTTAAATATTATAAAATTTATAAAGTATATGAAACTGATAATTTTTTCTATCTTTATACAAATAGAACTCATTCATTTTTAATTAATAAAAATAATTTTTTAGTACGGTACACCTATTGATTTTGCTGCATTTTTACATAAGAAATTATGGTATTGTTATAAAAAAGTCAAATAAATGTTTGACTTTTTTATTTTTTATGGTATAATGTGTACAAATGTTCGCTAAGAGGTATTTAAAATGGATATTTTTGATAAATTAAGAATTTTAGCAGACTCTGCCAAATATGATGCATCTTGTAGTTCTAGTGGTAGTACAAGAAAAAATAAAAATAATGGTATAGGAAACGGAAATTTTTCTGGAATTTGCCACAGTTGGGGTGCTGATGGAAGATGTATTTCTTTATTAAAAATCTTATTTTCAAATTGTTGTATGTATGACTGTAAATATTGTATTAATAGATGTACTAATAATGTAGAAAGAGCAACATTCACTCCTCGTGAAGTAGCAGATTTAACAATAAATTTTTATAAAAGAAATTATATAGAAGGATTATTTTTAAGTTCTGCTGTTATAAAATCACCTGATTATACAATGGAACTCTTAGTTAAAACTATTTCTATCTTACGAAATGAATATAATTTTAATGGTTATATTCACTGTAAAACTATCCCTGGATGCAGTCACGAATTGATTGATAAACTTGGTAAATTGGTTGATAGAATGAGTATTAATATTGAACTTCCTTCTAACGATAGTTTAAAACTATTAGCACCACAAAAAGAAAAAGATGGTATTTTGCAACCAATGTCATACATTTCTAATAATATTAAACAAAATAAATTAGATAAAAATAGGTTCAAAAAATCATTTGTTCCTGCTGGTCAAACAACGCAATTAATAATAGGTGCAACACCTGAAACAGATTTAAAAATATTAAATTTATCGCAAAGTCTATATAGTAAATTACATTTGAAAAGAGTTTATTATTCAGCATATATTAGTGTTAATAATGATAAAAATTTACCTACTTTAGAAGCCCCTCCTCTACTTCGTGAAAATCGTTTATATCAAGCTGATTGGCTTTTACGTTTTTATGGTTTTACAGCAGATGAGCTTTTAGACAAAAATCATCCTAATTTTAATAATATTTTAGATCCAAAATGTGATTGGGCCTTAAGACATTTAGATAATTTTCCTGTTGAAATTAATACAGCTGATTATTATACTCTTTTACGAATTCCTGGAATTGGTGTAATTTCAGCAAAAAAGATAATTAGAGCTAGACGTTCATTTTCTTTATCTTTTGATACTTTAAGTAAATTAGGAGTTGTATTAAAAAGAGCTAAATATTTTATAACTTGCAAAGGAAAATATTATGATAAGATTTATAAATTTAATGAGAACTTTATTGAAACAAATTTAGTTTATCAAGAAAGATCTCAACTACCCAAATATGATTTTGAGCAATTATCTATATTTGATAATTTGCTCCCTACAAAGGAGGACAAAGTAAAATGCTTAACTGGAAGCTTGTAAATAAAACTTATTTATATGATGGAACTTTTGAACGGATTACTTACAATTGTTTTTGACACTTATTCGACAAAAACATTACCACAAAAAATAGTCTCAAAAGACAAATATATTTCTAATTTTTTAGATAAAACTATTTTTATAGAAACTGATTATAACAAATCACAAAGAATTTTTAATGGTATTGAACAAAGTATTTGCCATCAAGCCTTATATAATGCCTATTATGCATTTATGGCTGAAGACGATAATAAAGAAATGCATATTTTAAAGTATTTATGTGATGGTTTTAGTGTTGGTCCTGAAATTAACAATAAAATTACAATTTCATATGTTTTTAAGGTTATAAATTTACGTAGACGAGCACTTGCTGAATGCCACAAATTAAAAGGATTACTCAGATTTCAAGAAATTGGTGATAATTTATGTTATGCTAGTATTCACCCAGATAACAATATTTTAGAACCATTAGGGCATCATTTTATTAAACGTTTACCTTCTATGTCTTTTATAATTCATGATAAAAATAGAAATTTATGTTTTATTTATAATAATAAAGATTACAGAATAATTAGTAGTGAAAATATTAAATTGCCTTCTACTACTTCTTCTGAAATTGCTTATCAAGAATTATGGAAATTATTTTTTAAAACGATTGCTATTCGTGAAAGAACAAATTCAAGATGTCAAATGCAATTTATGCCTAAAAAATATTGGCAAGATTTAATAGAAGAGCCTTAGCTCTTCTATTACTCAAATTTTAATATTTCTAGTACATTTTTATAATTAGCATCTTCTTTTGATAATACAATGTCAAAAGCTTTTTCAAAAAACGGTAAATTCTCTATTCCCTTTTCAAGAAAGCCTATACTTATTGTTGTATCCCATTCAGATGGATTTACCATATTCTTATCTTCTATTAAATCACCTAATAATAATTTATATTTTCTTTTTTCTAATTTTTCTTTTTCTTTCCAATTTTGAATTTTATTTACATCTAGTTTTTTATTTGTTGAGTTTATAATTTTTCCATTAAATTTATTCATATTTCCATTTTCATTAAATTCAATAAAATTACTTATAATATATATATTATCAAAATAACAATTGTTATTTTTTAAAAATCCTTCTATTACATTTCCTATTCCTGCTGATAAAATGATAACTGGTATATTATTTTTATACATATATTCAAAAAACTCTTTGGCATTATCTCTAAAATTCAATTCGCAACCCAAAATCGAATTATCTAATTTTTTTTGAGTTAAGCCATATTCATAATATAAATCTATACACTTTTTATACCACTCCTCCATTGCTTTTGCTTTTTCTTCATATGAAATATTATAATCTAATTCTATTGGTCTATATATGTCAAATAAATTTACTAATTCCTTTTTAAATTCTTCACCTAGTTCTTGACCTGCAACATCCCATGAATCAGAATGTTTGTATTGTGTTACTGTTCCATCAAAATCCATTACGACATACATGTTTTCTGCATTTAATTCTATTTTTCTTTTTTGGTAATTTTCAATATATTTCATTTGTTCTTCTCTCCTATCTTTCATGTATTACTAAATATAAAATTTATCTAAATTTATACAATACAAATGTATTTTACTATATAGACTTAAAAATTTCAATATGATATAATGTCGAAAAAATAATATATTATTAAAGAAAGAAGGACACACCTACTATGAAAAATTTTTTTATTGTCTTAGCTATGAAATTATTAAATATAATTCTTAAAATTTGTGGAAAAAATGGAGGAAATTTTTTAGGAAAAATCGCTTTTGATTGGAATCCTAATATTTTTAAATATTTTAAAATTGATTGTCCTGTTATTGCAGTTACTGCAACAAATGGAAAAACAATGACAAATAATGCTATTGGATATGTTTTAAAAACTGCTAATAAAAAAGTTATTAGTAATACTGAGGGAAATAACATGGAAACAGGAATTTTATCTACTCTTCTTAAAAACTGTACACTAACTGGAAAAATAAAAGCTGATTATTTAGTTTTTGAAGTTGATGAAGGCTATATACCTGTGGTTTTTAAAGATTTTAGACTTGATACTTTAGTAATTTTAGATTTCTTCAGAGATCAGTTAGATAGAAACGGTGAAGTTGAAACTTTAATATTAAAAATAAATGAATTTTTAAAAACTTATACTGGTAATTTAGTATTAAATAATGATGATCCTAATGTTGCAAGATTAGGAAAAGCAAATCCTGATAATGAAAATGTTTATTATTTTAGTGTTGAAAAATACGCCTATGCTACTGATGAAGAAAAAGAAGCAGGAGAAGGAAAATTCTGCCCATTTTGTAAAACTAGACTTGAATATGAATATTATCAATATTCTCACATAGGAAAATTTAAATGTCCTAACTGTGATTATGGAAATAATCAAATTTATAAACTAGCAACAGATGTTGACTTAAAATCTAGAACTTTTAAAGTTGATGATATTTCTTATAAAATTAGGTTTAACAGTATTTATAATATTTATAATTTCGTTGCTGTAATATCAGCTGTAAGTTTATATAATATAAACACCTCAACTATTCAAACAGCTTTAGCAAAATTTGTTCTAAATAATGGTAGACTTGAAGAAACTGAAATTAATGGAATTCCAACTATTATAAACTTAGCTAAAAACCCTACTGGAAGTAATGTTAGTTTAAGAATTTTAAATGAAGATGATGCTGAAAAAGAATTATTATTTGTATTAAATGATAATATAGCAGATGGTTTTGATGTTTCTTGGATTTGGGATATTAATTTTGACAATTTAAACAATGTTACAAGAATTGTTACATCTGGTAAAAGAGCATATGATATTGCAATTAGAATTAAGACTTCTGGATTTGATGCTTCTAAAATTGAACCATATTTAAATTTACATGAAGCTGTTGAAAACTTATATAAAACATCTACAAAAAAATACGTTATTGCTAATTATACTTCTTTACAACCTACAAGAAAAGAAATATTTGGAATGCAACATAAATAAAAAATAAAGGAATGATTAAAAATGAAAGAATTAAAAATATTATATTTATACCCTGATATTTTAGAATTATATGGAGATTTTGGAAATATACAAGTATTACGTTATAGATTAGAAAAACGTGGTATTAAAGCAACTATCGTTCCCTACTCTATTGGAGATGAAACTCCTAATTTCAATGATTATGATATCGTTTTTGCAGGTGGTGGCGCAGATCAAGAACAAGGAATCTTATCTAAAGATCTTGTTCAATATACTGAAAATATTAAAGATGCTGTTAATAATGGTGTATTTTTTCTATTAATATGTGGGGCTTATCAATTATTTGGAAAATATTATAAAGATGCGGAAGGAAATGTCATACCTGGCTTAAATGTATTTGATTATTATACAGAAGCATTAGCAGATAGAAAAAAAAGATGTATTGGAAATATTGTTATAAATGCTAATCTAAATTGGAAAGAAACTAAAATTATCGGATTTGAAAATCATGGTGGACAAACCTTTGATATTGATACTCCTTTTGGTGATGTATTATTTGGAAATGGCAATAAATTTGGAGATACTAAAGAAGGATTTTTTAAAGATAATGTAATTGCAACATATTTACATGGTCCACTTCTTTCTAAAAATCCTGAACTAGCTGATTATATTATAAAATATTGTTTAGATAGAAAATATAATGAAGATATTCAATTAGAACAATTAGATGATTCTTTTGAAAACCTATGTAGAGAACAACTATTGCACAGATTTTTAGATAATTAACTTTTATAGTTATTTTACATTTTGAACTCTAAATTCTAATTGTATTCAGTAATTGTATTCAATAAATTAAAATAAAAAGTAATATACTTTAAAAATTGTATATTACTTTTTATTTATATTTATTATTAATTGTTTATTTTATAAATGCATTACTCTTTGTTTAATTTCTTTAGTTTTTCCAACATTCCAGAAATTTTCTCCTAAATATCCGCATGTTCTTCTAACTACTGTCATTTTACTATGATCTTTATTACCACAGTTTGGGCATTCCCATTCATTATCTTTATTTATAATTATTTCTCCGTCAAAACCACATACATGGCAATAATCAGATTTTGTATTAAATTCAGCATATTGAATATTATCATAAATAAATTTAACAACTGATTCTAAAGCATCTAAGTTTTTAGCCATGTTAGGAATTTCAATATAAGAAATAGCTCCACCTGTAGAGATGTTTTGGAATTCACTTTCAAACTTTAATTTTTCAAATGCATCTATTTTTTCTCTTACATCTACATGATATGAATTTGTATAATATCCTTTGTCTGTAACATCTTTTATTGTTCCAAATCTTTCTTTATCTATTCTAGCAAATCTGTAGCATAAGCTTTCTGCTGGTGTTCCATATAATGCAAATCCAAGACCTGTTTCCTTTTTCCATTTTGTAACTGCATCTTTTAATTTTTTCATTAACTTTAATGCAAATTCACGTCCTTCTGGAGTCGTATGTGTTACACCTTTCATTAATTTAGTTGTTTCATATATTCCTATATATCCTAATGATAATGTTGAATATCCATCTTTTAATAATTTATCGATTTTTTCACCTTTTTTAAGTCTAGCTATTGCTCCATATTGCCAGTGAATTGGGCTAATATCTGATGGTGTTCCTAATAGCGCATAATGTCTGCACATTAAAGCTTCTTTACATAGTTCTAATCTTTCATCTAATAGTTTCCAGAATTTTTCTTCATCACCATCTGCTATTATTGATATTTGTGGTAAATTTATACTTACTACACCTTGATTAAATCTACCTTCAAATTTATAGTTTCCATTCTCATCTTTCCATGGTGATAAGAAACTTCTGCATCCCATTGGACTAAATACGTTACCTTCATAGTTTTCTCGCATTTTTTTAGCAGAAATATAATCTGGGTACATTCTTTTTGCAGAACATTTAACAGCCATTCTTGTTAAATAATCATATTCTCCACCTGTTAAGTTATTAAAATGATCTAATACATATACCAATTTTGGGAAAGCTGGTGTTACATATACACCTGCATCATTTTTTATTCCTTCATATCTTTGTCTTAAAACCTCTTCGATTATCATAGCATTTTCTTTTATATATGGATCTCCATCTTCTAGGTGAAGGAATAATGTTACAAATGGTGATTGCCCATTTGTTGTCATTAATGTGTTTATTTGATATTGAATTGTTTGTACACCTGCTTTTAATTCTGTTCTTAATCTTTCTTGTACAAGGTCTTCTATTATACTTTCTTTTATTTGTCCTTTATGTTTTGATTCTATTTCTTTTTTAAATTTATTATAACTTTTTCTTAAATATTTTCCTAAATGTTTTAAATCTACAGATTGTCCACCATATTGATTACTTGCTACAGCTGCAATAATTTGAGTTGTTACTGTACAAGCTACTTGGAAACTTTTTGGACTTTCTATCATTTTTCCATTCATTACTGTTCCATTATCTAACATATCTCCGATGTTTATTAAACAGCAATTAAATATTGGTTGTATAAAATAATCTGCATCGTGAAAATGTAAAATTCCTTCTTCATGAGCTTTTGAAATTTTTTCTGGTAATAACATTCTCTTTGTTAAGTCTCTTGAAACTTCACCTGCTATATAGTCTCTTTGTGTTGAAGCAAGTGTAGTATTTTTATTTGAGTTTTCTTCTGCTAATTCTTTATTCTCATTTCTTATTAATCCTAATATTGATTCATCTGTAGTATTTTGTTTTCTAACCAAAGCTCTTGTATAACGATATACAATATATCTTTTTGATAATTCGTATTTTTGGAATTCCATTAATTTTTGTTCAATTACATCTTGAATGTCTTCTACTAGTATTCTCTTTTTTCCTAGTTCTTCAATATATGTAATAATTTCTTTAATTTCATCTTTAGTTGCTCTTTCTCTAGGTTTTACTTCTTGATTTGCTTTTGATATTGCTATTCTAATTTTTTCTTGATCAAAATCTACAGCACGTCCATCTCTTTTAATAACTTTCATTCTACATTTCCCCCTCAAGTAAATTATGGCTTTATTATATACTAAAGAAAAACTTTTTCTGTTGCAAAAGCAACAAATTATTTTGTCGAAATTTGAACATTGCAATGCTCTAAGTTTATTTGCTAATATTACATTTATATTACAAAAATATCACATTAACATTTCTTTTATTTTTATTTTTTATGTTTAGTATTATGCCAAATATTGCCTATTATAGTATCATAACCTGTGTTTTTCAGTTGCAAATGCAACATTTTTATGTTATACTGTTTCCATAATTGTTTTGAAAATGTAAACGGATGTGATTATATGAATTTAAGTTTTGACTTAGAAAATTTTATTCAGGAATTTTCTAAAAGTTGTATTAAAGCACAAAAGAAAACATTCGTAAAAAATGAAGTTATAACTTCTTATATTGAAAAGAGAAGTCAATTTTGTATATTAATTAGTGGAAATGCTGACTTAGTTCGTTATGACTTTAATGGTAATCGAACTATTGTAGAACACTTTTCTAAAAATGATATCTTTGGAGAAGTTTTTTACAATGTTATTACAAATAATGAACTACTAGTTGAAGCCAGGGAAAGATGTCAAGTATTATTTTATTCTTATGATAATATTCATGAAAAATGTAGAAATAGTTGCAAATTTCATCAACAACTTTCTGAATATATCCCTGAATTAATCTTATATAAAATAACTAATCTAAATGCTCGAGTTGAACTCCTAACAAAACGTTCTACTCGCGACAAACTAATTGGTTATTTTACCTCTCTTTCTTCACAAAAGTTCAGTAAATCTTTTAAATTACCTCTTTCTCTTACTGACTTAGCAGACTATTTAGGTGTTGATAGAAGTGCAATGATGAGAGAGTTAAAGCTTTTAAAAGAAGATGGTTTTATTCAAAAAGATGGGAATAGAATTACTCTTTTATACAAATAAAAAATCTTCGATCTATCCGAAGATTTTTTACTTTATATTAGAAACGTTGTAAAGTTTGTATAATATAAGAACTACGCTGTACAAATTTGTTTTAATTACTCTTCAAAACTACAATAAATTTCACATCAGGAATTTTTATTGCATCTTTTCCATCATTAGTCACATATGCTTCTGTTGTCATTACTTTAGGAACCTTATTTATTACAATTACTAAATCGTTGCTTTTTAAATCAGTAATCTTAGATTTTTTAAAATTTTTATAAATATTAGTGTCATTGTTTACATACATAAAATATGTAATATTTTCGTTATCCCCGGATGTTTCCAAAGTTTTCTCACTAATTTCCGTAACTCTTAATATGTGTATTCTAAAATTTAAATAAAATAACATCGCCAATAAAAGAATAGCCAAAACAATCACACCAACTATAATTATCACTTTTCTATTTTTATTCATATACATTAGCTCCTTTATCCTTAAAATAACATTTATGTATCTATTTTCATTTTGAGAAATAACGAATTTGTTTACAAATTTTCAAACTCTATTTTTTGTTCTTCCCCTGTTTCCATATTTTTTAGAGTATATTTTCCAGACTGTATTTCGTCTTCTCCTACAACTATTACATATGGAATTTTTAGTTTGTCTGCATATTTAAATTTTGCTTTTAGCTTTTTGTTATTTAAGTATATTTCTGCATTTGTTCCTTTAGTTCTTAGTTTATTTGCTATTTTTATTGGTATTGTTAAATCTTCTACCATTGGTATTATTAATACTTCTGATATTGATTTTTTACTTGCTTTTATTAAATTCATTTCATTTAATTTATAGAATAAACGTGTTAATCCAATTGAAACTCCAACTCCTGGTAGTTTTTTGTCTGTATAATATTCTGCTAAATTTTCATATCTACCACCAGAACATACGCTTCCAAGTTCTCTATAATCATTTAAAAATGTTTCATATACTGTTCCTGTATAATAATCTAGTCCACGTGCTATAGTTAAATCTACATTAAAGTTATTTTCTGGTATTTCAAACATTCTCATATGTTTTACAACATATTCTAGTTCTTCTACACCTTTTATATATGTTTCATTTTCTATGTTTAATTTTTTTAGTTTTTCTATTTTTTCGTCTGAAGTTCCATTAATTGAAATAAATTCAATTATTTTTTCAACCGCTTCTTTTTCTACTTCTATTTTTTCTAGTTCTTCTATTACGGCATCTTTTCCTATTTTATCAATTTTGTCTATTATCCTTAAAATTTCAACTGCTTTTTCTTTTTGATTTAAACTTTCAAATAAACCATTTAATATTTTTCTATTATTAATTCTTATTGTAAAATTAGAAAATCCTAATTTAGTAAATATTGTATAAATTACACTTGGTAGTTCAGCATCATTTATTAAGTCTAATTCTCCATCTCCAATAACATCTATATCACATTGATAAAATTCACGGAATCTTCCTTTTTGAGTTCTTTCTCCTCGGTATACTTTCCCTATTTGATATCTTCTAAACGGAAAATTTAGATTTCCATAGTTTTTAGCTACATATTTAGAAAGTGGTACTGTTAAGTCAAACCTTAATGATAAATCATTATCACCTTTATTAAATCTATATATTTGTTTTTCTGTTTCTCCACCAGCTTTTGCAAGTAATACTTCTGATAATTCTATTACTGGTGTGTCCAATGGTAAAAATCCATATTTTTGATATGTTTCTTCTATTGTTCTTTTCATTTGATTAAATAATATTTGCTCATCTGGTAATAATTCCATAAAACCAGATAATGTTCGTGGTTCTGTTTTTGCCATACTCTCTCTCCTTTTCTTTTTATTGTTCATATCTTTTATTAAGTATGCAATTTTAAATTTTTATAACTCCACTTATATTTATGGTAATTTTGGTTTTAATTCTAAATATATTGGTTTTTCATCTTTTATTCGTGTACTTAATCCATGTCCTGGATAACAAATTGTTTCATCTGGTAATACTAATAATTTATTTACAATTGAGTTTATTATATCTTCAAAGTTACCTGTTGGTACATCTGTTCTTCCCCATGTTCCTCTAAATAATGTATCTCCTGAGAATAAGCATTTTTCTTCTTCACAATAAAGTGATGTTCCTCCTTTTGTGTGTCCAGGTGTATGTATCACTCTAAATTCAAGATTTCCTAAATGTATTAAATCTCCATCATCTATTCTTGAATCAGCTTCTAATTCTATCTTTTTTTCTAATATATATGGTGTTAAATTAATTTCCGCATTATCTAAACCTTCTGCATCATCTCTATGAATTAATATTTTCCCACCACATTTTTTCTTTAATTCTGATACACCAACAATATGATCTCCATGGCAATGTGTTATATATATGTATTTTAATTTTCCTCCTAAAATATTTATCATTTCTTGGATTTTATCTACATCTCCTGCTGGATCTATTACCATAGTTTCTTTTGATTTTTCATCAAATATTATATAACAATTTGTTGGATCTCCTATCCAAGTTTGTATCTTTAGTTCTTTTAAAATCATTTCCTCATTTCCTTTTTATTCTTTTTGCTCTCTTATATAAAGTTTATAACGATATTGTTAACTTAATAAATTATATACGTCTTACTTCATATACGCTGTTTACTTTTCTTGTTACTTTTATTGCTTTGTTTAACTCATCTAAACTTTCTACTTGTAAAGTTACAACTATTATTGCAATTTTTTCTTTTGTTGTTTTTGTATTAACACCTAAAATTTTTGCTTTTGTTGTTCCAAGTTCTTTTAATATATCTAATAACAATCCTGTTCTATCATTTGAACGAATTTCAATATCTGTTTGATAAGTTTCTTTATTTTCATCATACCATTCAACATCAATCATTCTATTTTCTTCTGATATTAAATTTTTAATATTTGTGCAGTCTTTTCTATGTACAGATACTCCTCTTCCCTTTGTTATATATCCTATAATTTCATCGCCTGGAACAGGGTTACAACATTTTGCTAATTTTACTAAACAATTATCTATTCCTTTTACAACTACTCCTGAATTTGATGGCTTTGTTTTCTTGTTTTTACCTTTTGCCAATTCTTCCATTTTTTCTTCAATATCATCTTCAACATGTTCTTTTCTATATTCTTGTAATACTCTAGAGATAACTTTAAATGCTGAATTAGCACCAAATCCAACAGCAGCATACATTTCGTCTAAATCCTTATAATTATATTTGTTCATCATAGGATCTATA
Source organism: uncultured Clostridium sp. (assembly GCA_905213875.1). Classification (GTDB taxonomy): domain Bacteria; phylum Bacillota; class Clostridia; order TANB77; family CAG-508; genus CAG-269. Next base: position 113,331 of record CAJMJN010000002.1, on the reverse strand, counting down.
TATTCTTGCTTAAATAAATCCGTATGTGTTAAGCCTATTCTTTTAATTTCTTTTTCTACCAAGTCCTTACCTTTTTCAATATTTTCTGAACGTTGAGCTTTTTTGAACCAACTTTTTATTTTATTTTTTGCACTAGAACTTTTTACAAATTTTAGCCAGTCTCTACTTGGTCCTTGAGAATTATCTGATGTAATAATTTCTACAATATCTCCACTTTTTAAAGGTGTAATTATTGGCATCATTTTACTATTAATCTTACACCCTGTCATATGGTGTCCTATTTCTGCATGAATATTATACGCGAAGTCTATTGGTGTAGCTTCTCTTGGTAATACAATTATCTTTCCTTTTGGTGTAAATACATAAACTTCATCTTCAAATAATTCTGTTTTTAATGTTTCCAAAAATTCTTGAGGATTTTCCATATCTTTTTGCCATTCTAATGTTTCTCTAAGCCATGTTAATTTATCTGGTTCTACTTGTACAGATTGTTTTTTACCAAAATAACTAGCTTCTTTATATGCCCAATGTGCAGCAATACCATATTCTGCTATATGATGCATTTGATATGTACGTATTTGAACTTCAAACGGTGTTCCTTTTTCTCCTAATAAAGTTGTATGTATAGATTGATACATATTAGGTTTTGGTACAGCAATATAGTCTTTAAATCTTCCTGGCATAGGACTATACATCTCGTGAACTACACCTAATGCAGCATAACAGTCTTTTACTGAATTTACTAATATTCTAAGTGCAAATAAATCATATATTTGATCTAATGTTTTATTATCTCTTTTCATTTTTCTGTATATTGAATATAAATGTTTTGCTCTTCCTGTTACTTCTGCTTCAATTCTTTGTTTTTTTAATGATACTCTAATATCATTCATTATTTTGTCAATAAATTTTAGTCTTTCTTCTCTCTTTTTGTTTATTCCTTCAACTAGTTCGTGATATTCTTCTGGATATAAATATTTAAATGCTAAATCTTCTAATTCCCATTTTAAAGAATATAGACCTAATCTATTAGCTAATGGCGCATATAAATCCATTGTTTCTTTGCTTATTGCTATTTGCCTATCTCTTTTTAAGAATTTTAATGTTCTCATATTATGTAATCTATCTGCTAATTTTATTAGTATTACTCTTATATCTTTTCCCATTGCTAAAAACATTTTTCTGTAGTTTTCAACTTGTTGTTCTTCAACAGATGCAAATGATATTTTACTTAATTTTGTAACACCTGCTACCATGTCTGATATTTCTTGTCCAAACTCTTTTGTTATATCTTCTTGGCTTGCTTTAGTATCTTCTACAACATCATGTAAAAGTGCTGCACATACAGTCTTATCATCTAGTCCTATATCTGCTAAAATATAGGCTACATCAAGTGGATGTATAATATATGGTTCTCCTGACTTTCTTTTTTGATCACCATGTAAGTTAACAGCATAGTTATATGCTTTCATAATTAATTTTGTGTCAACATGTCTTTTAGAATGTTCTTTTCTTTTTGCAATTACTTCTTGTATAGTTGCATTTTTTACTTCACTCATAATGTTCACCCCTCTTATTTCCTATATTGATTTCATTATATCTTTTATATTTATTTGCAAATTATCAATCCCATTAAATGTATTTATTTCCAAAACCCCTGCAATATCTATTTTATCTCCAATTTTATAAGCCTCTGCCAATTCTCCTATATTAAAGCCTATTGCATTTATTATTTGATTATTTTCCCTTAGTGTTAATTTCAAATGTTTTCCTTCTGATAAAGCTCTTATTGAGTCAATTCTTATATTTTTAAGAGCAAATGTTGGAGTTTTGTTGGCTTCGCCAAATGGTTCTAATTGTTTTAAATCTTCTACAACTGATTTATCAATTTTATCTAATTCTATTTTAGCATCTACATTAATTATTGGTATTATATTTTCTATTTCATTTTCTTCAGCTATTTTTTCAAATTCTTTATAAAATTGTTCTAAATTTTCTTTTTTTATTGTAAGACCCACTGCCATACTGTGCCCGCCAAATTTTTCTAAACAATTTTCACATTTCATCAAAGCTTCGTGTAAATCAAATCCTGGAATACTTCTTCCTGAGCCTTTTCCGGTTCCGTCTTCTTCAAAGCTTAATAAGATACTTGGCTTAAAATATTTTTCTGTAATTTTAGAAGAAACTATTCCAATTACTCCATGATGCCAATTTTCTCCTCCCACTACAATTGTTCTATTTTTAGCTAAATTATTTTGTTCAATCTTTGTTAATACATTTTCAAATATTTCTTTTTCGATTTCTTGTCTTTCTCTATTATAACTGTTTAATTCTTGTGTTAATTTATTTACTTCATATATATCTTTAGAAAGTAATAATTTTAAAGCTTGTTCTGCCTTTCCCATCCTTCCACAAGCATTTATTCTCGGTGCTACTCCAAATGATATTGTTGTAGAATTTATTTGACTATATCCAGATGAATTTATAATTGCTCTTAATCCCATATTTCGTGTTTGTTTAACTAACTTTAGTCCTAATTTTGTAATTACTCTATTTTCACTCACTAATGGCACTATATCTGATATTGTTCCAACACATACAATATCTAAATATTTTAAATATTCTTCTTCTCTAATATTCATGCTTTGTGCTAACGCCTGGGATACTTTAAATGCTACACCAACACCAGCTAATTCTCTAAATGGATATTTATTATCTTTTCTTTTATTGTCAACTACTGCCAATGCTTTGGGAATTTCATCTCCTGGTTCATGATGATCTGTTATAATAACTTCTATTCCTAAAGAATTCGCATAATCCACTTCTTCTATTGCAGATATTCCACAATCTACTGTAATCATTAATTTATATTCTTTTTTTGCAATTTCATCTATTGCATTTTTGTTTAGACCATAACCTTCTTCTAACCTATTTGGGATATAATAATCGACATCTAATCCTACATCTTTTAAAAAGCTTTTTAGAACTGTAATACTTGTAATTCCATCAACATCATAATCTCCATAAATGATAACTTTTTCTTGATTTTCAATTGCTTTTTTTATTCTTTTAATAGCAATGTCCATGTCATTCATTAAAAATGGATCAAAAAAATCGTTTCTTGTTGGATTCAAAAATTCGTTTATTTCCTTTTGCGTTGTTATATTTTTATTTACTAATATAGTAGCAAGTAACTCACTTATATTATATTTGCTTTTTAGTTCATCTACTTTCTCTTTATCTGTTTCGCATATTTGCCACTTTTTATTCATATACCTCTCCTAAATTCATAACTAACTATATGTTATAATATCAAAAAACTGATAGTTTTTCAACTATTAGCCTTACTTTTTTTATATTAGTTTTCAACATTATTTTTATTTTGTATATATTTTTTATTTTTTTAAAATCTTCCTCATTTCTCTTGAATTTATTCTGCTTTTAGTATAATATAGTGTGTAGATAAAATGAGATTACATAGGAGGATAATAATGCCAAGAAAAACAAAAGAACAAAAAGGAAAAGAATTAGAAAATAAAACAACATCTACTAAGAAAACAAACTCAAAAATTTCAACAACTAAAACTGCTTCAAAAACTACTAGCTCAAAAAAGACAGCTAAAGCTGCTAACTCTAAAACAACATCAAAAACAACTGGTACCAAAAAAGCAACTAATAATACTACTGCAAAACGTTCAAATAACAAAAAAACTACAAATAAAGTTGCTAAAAAAACTGTTGCTAAAAAAGTAACAAAAAGAGTTTCAAAACCTCTTGAAACTGTAGAATATTATGATTTACCATATCGTTACAATCAAACTGTTATAAAACTTTTAGCACAAACACCAACTACGCTATTTATTTATTGGGATATTTCTGATAAAGATAGAAAAACTTTTGAAGAACAATATGGAGAAAACTTTTTCAATGAAACTAGACCTGTTTTAATTGTACATAATGATACTCTAAATTATAGTTTTGAAGTTGAAATTAACGATTTTGCTAATAGTTGGTATTTACATGTTGCAGATAGTAAATGTGATTATAGAATTGAACTTGGTAGACGTCCTATTATTAAGAAAGATAAATTGGAACACACAGATTACATTTATGTAACTACATCTAATGAATTAGAAGCTCCAAATGATAGAATTTTACTTAATAAAGAACAAAAAATGGTTTATTTTAGAAATGTAAAAACAGGTGCTACACAAGAAAAACAATTTGCATCACTATCATTTATGAGAAATATGGGAAAAATTTATAATATTTATGATTTATATAAAACAATTTATAAAAATGAAAATGTTGAAGATATTTATGATTTAACAAATCCATCTTCTCACCCATCTTCATAATTATACAAATTCTTATCTAAAAAAGTATAGCGACTTTACTGTCGCCATTTCTTTTTATGTACAAATATTAAATTAGTAATAAAGGAGAAAATTATGCAAGAGAAAAAAGGATATGTAAGTTTTGTACTTCATGCACATTTACCATTTATTCACCACCCTGAAAGTGATGATTATTTAGAGGAATCTTGGTTATATGAAGCTATTTCTGAAACTTACTTACCATTACTTAGAAATTTTAAAAAATTAGTGGACGAAGGTGTTGATTTTAGAATCACAATGTCTATGACTCCTCCACTACTTTCTATGTTAGATAACAAATTACTACAAAAAAAATACATTAATTATTTAAAACAATTAATTGAATTATCTGAAAAAGAAATCAAACGTACAGCTGGAGACGAACGTTTAAATAAGCTTTCACATTATTATTATGAACGTTATTCAGATGATTTACATTTATTTAAAGATGTTTTTAAATGTAATATTATACAAGGTTTTAAACATTTCCAAGATTTAGGCGTCTTAGAAATTATAACTTGTGGCGCAACACATGGTTATTTTCCTATCCTATATGTAAATGAGAAAACTGTAAAAGCCCAAATTGCAGTTGGTGTTCAAACTTATGAAAGATATTTTGGCAAAAAACCTCGCGGTATATGGCTTCCAGAATGTGGTTATGTTCCTGAAGCAGATAAATATCTAAAAGAATTTGGTATTGAATATATAATTACAGAGTCACACGGAATTTTATATGCAGACCCTACACCTGTTTATGGTACATTTGCTCCTATAGTTTCTCCAGAAGGTGTTGTAGCTTTTGGACGTGACATTGAATCTTCTAGACAAGTATGGAGTTCAATTAATGGTTATCCAGGTGACTATAATTATCGTGAATTTTATCGTGATATTGGTTATGAAGCAGATTATGATTATATCAAACCATATATTGCACATAATGGTGTTAGAGTTCACACTGGCATAAAATATTATAGAATAACTGGAAAAACTGAATTTAAAGATTATTATAATGTTCAATGGGCTAAAGATTCTGCAGAAAGACAAGCTGGTCATTTCTTAGATTCTAGAACAAAACAAATTAATGATATAGCACCTTATATGGACCACCCACCTATTATTTTATGTCCTTATGATGCAGAACTTTATGGTCATTGGTGGTATGAAGGACCTTACTGGTTATATATTTTATTTAAGAAAATTTATTATGATGATTGTAACTTTAAACTTATTACTCCATCAGAATATATTGATAAATACCCAAATATTCAAGTAGCTTCTCCTTGTCGTTCAAGTTGGGGTGCTAATGGATATAGCGAAGTATGGTTAAATCCTTCAAATGATTATGTACATAGACATTTACATACAGCTGGTGACAGAATGTGTGAATTAGCTAGCTTATACCCTAATGCTAAAGGGCTTAAGAAAAAAGCATTAAATCAATGTGCAAGAGAACTTTTACTTGCTCAAAGTAGTGATTGGCTGTTTATAATTACAAATGGTACAATGGTTGATTATGCTAAAAAAAGAATAAAAGACCATATTGGACGTTTTACAAAACTTTATTATCAAATTAAAGATAATAAAATTGATGAAGATTTCTTAAAAGATATTAATAAAAAAGATTGTCTCTTCCCTGATATTGATTATAATATATATGGATAAATTAAAAATATAATTACTATTTATACAAATATTTATAGTAATTATATTTTTTAATTTTATACAAGTTACTATTTTTTATTTCTTCTCATAGTATAATGTATAACTTTTACTTATTTAGTAGATACTATTTTTATTGGGAGGAGATTTTTAATGAAATCATTATGTATAAAAACAAATAATTCTAATTTACTCCAATATCTACTAAATGAATTAAAACATTTTGAATTGCCTGATATTTGTTTTTCTTTGCGTAAATTTAAACATTATAATAACATTATTATTCACTATAATGGTAATAATAATTCTCTTTTTATTGATAAAATTTCTCATCTTCTTTCCATTATGATTATTGATGAGTTAGAAGAAAACATTTTGATTTTTTTGCTTTCTCAAAATTACTTTTATTTTGATTCTAATGAACGAAAAGAAATTATAAATTTATCTTTTGATATTATGTCTGAAGATTTTTATAAAACTTTTGATAAAAAACTTAATTTAGTTTATACTAACTTAGTTGAATATATTGATAAAAATAAATCGCTATTTTTAGGTGGTTTTATACATTTTCGTTTAAAAAATTACTTTAATTTTTTAGATGATATATTGTCAAGATCTGTTAATAATTATATTATTCAAAAAGAATATTTAGAATTTGTATCACTTTTGCGATTATATATTGAATCACAATCTTCAAATTGTAATGTTGTCCATTTATTATATTCTAATTCTGAAAGTATATTATTAGACGAAAACAAAGAAATTATTAATATTTACAATTTTAATTTAAATGCCAAATATTTAAGTGATATCAATTTTTCTGTAAATGATTATACTCTAAATACATTATTAAACTTATTACCAAAAAAGATTTTTATTCATCTTATTGATTCAAATATAGATGAATTTATAAATACTTTACAATCTATCTTTGAGAACAGAGTAACTTTATGTTTAGATTGTGATATTTGTAATTTATATAAAAATATTACTAATACTACTAAAAATCCTTCTGCAAATTAATTATGCCCTATATATACGCAAAAGACACCAGATATAATATCTGGTGTCTTTTGCTCACATTATTTTTAACATCTTTAGTTATGATTACTGCAAATTCGTCTCCTCCTATACGATAACATTTACCATATTTTTCATAATGTTGCTTTATTGTATTTGAGACATTTTTTCAATACCTTTAAACAGCAAAAACAGTAGCCTTTATATTTTTACTACTGTTTTTGCTTTTGTTTTATATTAATTTATATCTTTTTAATAGATCTTCTATTACTGTTCCCTCTGCTGCTTTTAATGCCTTTTTCAATACTAAGTCCTTTGCAAATGGCAATTTTAAATCTGTAATTTTTTTACCATCCATCATCTTATATGTTGAATCCAATAATACACGAATATCATAGCAAGAGCCAAATACTTCTGGAACTCCTCTATCTACATCAAGTAATGTATACACCGCTTCCATAGCTGTTCTTACTGAATATTCTGTTGTAAATACTGTATCTCTTACAGTATCTGAAAATTGTCCTATAAATGCAAAGTTTGTACATCCTTTTGGAACTACTTTTGGTCTATCTCCTGCTGTTCTTGGCATAAAGAATGCGGTTATATATGGCATCATACAAGGTACACATTTAGCAGAATGTTCTGCTAAATCTTCTATTTGATCTTTTGGAACACCTAAATGATATAACCATTCCTCTGTAATTTCTTTTCCTGTACATTCTCTCATTAGCTTTTTAATGTAATTTCCTTTTACATTTGTAAATAGTCCATATACCCAAACTACTAATTGGTCTTTAGGTTGATTTTTAAAATGTGGTTGTCTATTTACTGTCCAACTCATCATCCAATTTGAATCTTTTACAGATACTATTCCACCTGTTACAACTCTTCCACTAAATGGATCTCTTTTACATATTTTTTGAATATATTGCGGAATTTTATCATCTAAAGTTGTAACTGTTGCAGATTCCCAGTTAGTTTCTTTTATATTCATACAGAATTTTTCTGGATGGCCAAATTCTTCACTTTGTATAGCTATATTTTTCCATAGTTCCCAGCTATCACCTTCACCATTTTTTATGTTTAAATCAGGTGCAGTGTTTTGATCTCCTAGCATTGATCTTTCTGTACAACTTCCGTTTGTTACAAATACCAAATCATTTACAGTTAAATCTATTACTTCGTCTTTTCCTTCATGTACACATATAATTTGTTTAGCTGTTTTCTTTTCTCCATCAATATCAAATTTTACATTTTTTACTTGTGTATCATATTGGAATTGTACTCCATGGCTTTCTAGATATTTTACCATTGGTAAAATTAGTGATTCGTATTGGTTATATTTTGTAAATTTCAAAGCTGAAAAATCAGGTAATCCTCCAATATGATGTATAAATCTTTGAATATATAATTTCATTTCTAATGCACTATGCCATGTTTCAAATGCAAACATAGTTCTCCAATATAACCAAAAATTAGAACTAAAAAATTCTTCTGTAAATACATCTTCTATTTTTTTATCATATAAATCTTCATCTTTAGTAAAAAATAATTTTACAATTTCCATTGAAGCTTCATCTGATAATCCAAATTTGCCATCAGTGTGTGCATCTTCTCCTCTGTTTACAGTTGCTCTCATTAATGAATAATTTGGGTCTTTTTTGTTTAGCCAATAATATTCGTCTAATACTGATGCCCCTTCTGTTTCTAATGATGGTATTGAACGGAATAAATCCCATAAACACTCAAAATGATTTTCCATTTCACGTCCACCACGAATTATAAATCCTTTTTGTGGATCATCTATACCATCACAAGCTCCTCCTGATAATTTTCCTGTTTCTAATATGTGAATATTTTCACCTTTCATTTGTCCATCTCTTACTAAAAAGCATGCTGCTGCAAGTGATGCAAGTCCTGCTCCTACTAGGTATGCAGATTTATTATCTACACCTTCTGGTTTCTTAGGATGTGCAAATGCTTCATAGTTCCCATTACTATAATACATAATAACTACCTCCATATCTTTAGTTTTTCCAATATATTATATGTTTATGTATTTTAAATTTCAAGATACAAATTTTGTTTTTTGTATATAATCCTACATTATTTTTTAATTATATAAATTTAAACATTATTTTACACATTTTTTCTTGCTTTTTAGGAATATTTTACACATTTTTTTGATTTTTGAGTCGGTTTTTACACGTTTTTATTGATTTTATATAAAAATAAAGTAATATACATATGTTAATATATATCACTTTATTCTTAATTCTATTCATAAATTGCCACTAATTTAATCTTTATTTTCTGATGAACTTGTTCCTAAAAGTCTAAATGTTTGTATTAGTATTTTTTTACTTTCAGGTGTTAAATTTTTATATGTTGTAAGCATTGCCTTTGCACTTGCAAACCAGTTTCCTTTAATTTCTGACAATGTTTTTGCATTTGTGGCATTTAGTATTTCAAATAATACATCAAAAAATTCTCCTCTTTGCTCTGGGCTTACTTCTCTTAGCCAATTAGTTATTTTTTGGTCTATAAATTCACTTGAGTTTGTTAATTCGTCTTCTACAAATTTAGCTCCTAATACTTGCCAAGAATATAAATCATGTTGCATTATTCCCATTTGTGTACTTTTAATTATTGTTGTTTCTTCCTTATGATTTAATAGCCTTCCTATTATTGAAGTTTGCGGAATATATGTATGTACTTTTTTTATCATTTTTTCATATTCTGGACTTTGAACTACTTTTTCTGAGAATCCTGGACCATCATTATTATATACTTCTATAATTCTATCTTGTATTTCCGGTTTGCAAAATACTGATGCATATATTGCCAAATTTCCGCCTTTAGAATGTCCTCCAACTAATATTTTCTTTTCTGGATATTTATTAGCAATTTTTTCTAAGTATTTTACTGATTCTGTTTGTGATGCAACTAAATCACTAAAACTCATATTAAAATCTTCTTTCCAACCTACAATAGTGTTGTCTGTTCCTCTGTATGCAACATATATTGTGTTATCAGGAAATAATATTGTTACAGCTGAAAATTGTTTTTCTGCTTCTGGATCTATTTTGTTTACAAAGCCTGTTAACTTTAGATTTCCAAATCTTTCACTATTTGCAAGTTTAGGAAATAAGTCAATATCTTCTGCCTGTAAAATTCTTCCTGTAGTTCCTTGTTCTTTCATTTTTAGATATGCTTCTTTTACAGTTATTTCATCATTTTCCTTTACTGAGCCATCTAATGGGAAATATGATAATCTTGCTAAAATTAAATTATCTATTTCATTAAATTCTACTTTTTCTAAACTTATATCTCTCCAATCTAAATAATCAAAAATATTTGCCATTTTTTTCTTCGTACGATACTATATTTTTAATCTCTTCGTACTTTCTCCTTTCCCAAATTTTGTATTTCATTAAACTAATTTCTATTTTAATATATTTCTATTTTTACATTAATACAAATTCTACTATTTGCTCTGCAAGTTCTTTTTCTTTTCCTGTATAGCTATGGTTTGCTCCATCTATATAGTCGATATTTTTATTTTCATTTGTTATTATATTATTTACCATTGTTGATAATTCATCCGCTTGTTGAATAATCATTTCATTATCATTTCCCCATCTCATAAATAATGGTACTTGTATATTATTTAATTTTTCTAGTTCGTTATCTTTACCATAATTTGCAAAATCTATATCTTTATTATCTCGTGCATAACGTAAAAATGATTTTACACTTATTGGATGTATAAATGATTCTCTAGGCATCATTTCGTATATTTTATTTTCATGTTCCAATTTTTCGGCATAATCAAGATATTGTTTAAAATTATCTCTTAGATATACTTTTAAGGCCATTGGGATATCTACTAATGATAACAATATTACTCCTTTTATATTTTCTAATATTTCTGTTTCATCATTATTTATCAATTCATTATATGTGTATACTATTTTTGTGCAACCTAAACTATGTCCTTGTAAATATATATTTTTATATCCTAATTCTTTTAATTTTATTATTGCTCCAACTATATCTTCATAACCTTCTAGTACATCTTCATATGCTGTTCCTGCTAGTTCTTTTGTTGGCTGTCCTTCTGTTTCTTTTTCTATATATTTAACAATTTCACTTCCTCTATTATTAAATGCAAAATAGTCAATTCCTTTTTCATTAGCTTTTTTAGCTATTTCTATATCTCTTTTTTTAAAACAATTGCTTGTCATTCCATGTACTGATAATATTATTTTTTCACTTATATTAGATGAAGCTTTATATAATATTCCTTCTAAATTTACTCCATCTGTGGCCATAAAATTTATTAATTCCATATTCAAATTTCCTTTCCAAATCTTGCCTACATTATACACTTAAGATTTTTAATTGTAAATAATTATTTAAAAAGAGGCAGGTCAAAAATGTTATAAAAAACACCTTTGACCTGCCCCTTTGCAAAGTAAACCTGTAAGCCGGGTTCTGTCATTTAAAATAGTCATTTATCTAGGACAAATATCGCTATTTGCCTCAAGCCACGCAAATCAAGAAGGCACCGAGCAGGCTTAATCTTCTTTACAAGGTGTTGCTCCAGATGGGGTTTACACAGACCCACTATGTCACCATAATGGCGGTGAGCTCTTACCTCACCTTTTCATCCTTACCTTAGTAAACTAAGGCGGTTATTTTCTGTTGCACTTTCCTTAAGGTCACCCTCACTAGACGTTATCTAGCATCATTGCTCTATGGAGCCCGGACTTTCCTCTCGTAATTTCTTTCGAAATTTACCAGCGACTATTTAATTTACTTTAGCAATATACATAATAACATAAAATTCTTACGATGTCTATAAATTCTTTTGAAATAATTTGCTATAAAATGCAAATTTTTAATAATTTTAATATTATTTTATGAAATACCGCGTAAGCGACCAAATAATCTATGAATTTTATAAATCATTTAATTCTTCCAATATATTTTTATACTTTATCAAAAAAACATTTGTATCTTGTATGTTTACTGCATTTTTCAATTCATTTAACATCACATAAATTTTGTTTATAGTATATTGTTTACTATCTTTTTCATTAACATTTGTTAATAGTTTTGTAAAACTTTCTACTGTTTGATTTACATCTTGTGATATTTCACCCCAATTTTTACTATCCAGTTTGCTATATCCTTTAAATAAATTTTTCTTTGTTTCTAATATTGTTTTTTCTAATTCATCAGTTGTTGCTTTTTCCGCAAATTTAGGAATATATTCATATATTGTTGCTAATTTATTTAAACATTCTTCTTTTCTTTCTTGCTCAACTAATAAGGTTAATGAATCTAATTCTTTGTTGAAATTTAATATATCATCTTGGTTTACTTGTATTTGATATAAATCTAATGTTATTGTTGGGATAGATAAATATAATGTTTCAATTTTGGTTTTTATCTCGTCCCAATCTATTTGGTCACTTCTTAACAATACACTTGTTGATTGCAATTGAAATTCTTCATTTTTAGTTGTACTATTCCCATTTTGAGAATTTTGTAACGAACTATCTGTACTTTCTGTACTATTACCACTAGAACTATCTTTTGAACTACCTCCAGACGTATTATTAGATTCACTACTTGAATTGCTGTTTTTGCTTTCTTCACTTTTATTCGCTTGACCATCTTCTTCATTTTTGTCGCCTTTTTCATTAATTTGAGTTACAGATACATTGTAATTTCTAATTTCTATATTATTCATTTGATTAAATAAATTTACTAATTCTCCATCTAAAAATTCAATTTCAGTAAATGCTTTTTCTTCTTGAGTTTGAGTATTATTACTATTACTAATATTTCTATATATTAATACAAAAATTACAATTAAAATTGTCATTGTTACAATAAACAATATTATTTTATTTTTTTTCAAATTTTTTTTCCTCCATTTTTTCTATTATTTACATTTTTTATTTAATTTATTCTTTGTATATATTTTTATTTATTTTTTAATACTATTAATATAATTTGATTTTTTTAATACATATTGGTTTATAGGTAAATCCTCTTAAAAACCTAAATATACTATACAAGGGATAATTTATTATGTTTGCTACTGTAAATTTATATAGTACTAAAAAAGGTGAATTAAATGATTTTTTAAGTCGCTTTTATAATACAGATTTAGAAATTTATAATAATTTAAATTGGGAAAAAAAATACACCAATCCCATTGAACTTGCTGAGATAATTGGTGTTTATATTGATAATTCTGATTTATATAATTTAAAAATGTTAATATGTATTGACAAGAATTTGTTTATTACAATAACTGAAGATAATGCTAATAATATAATTAAATACTTATATGAACGTTTTCCTTATTAACTACTTTTCCATTATTATTGTTACTGGGCCATCATTTAAAAGACTAACTTTCATATCTGCTCCAAATATTCCTTTTTCTACTTTAATGTTATTTTGCTCACATTGTTCGCAAAAATATTCATATAATTCTTCCGCTTGTTCTGGTTTAGCAGCATTTATAAAAGATGGTCTATTTCCACTAGAGCAGTCTGCATATAGTGTAAATTGTGAAACTATTAGTAATTCTCCATTTATATCTTTTAGACCTAAATTCATTTTATCGTTTTCATCTTTGAAAACTCTTAGTTTACACAATTTTTTCACTAAATAATCAGCTTGTTCTTTGGTATCACTATGTGTAACACCTAGTAATACCAAAAAACCTTGCTCTATTTTTCCTACTAATTTACCTTCTACTTCTACTTGTGCATTTTTTACTCTTTGTACAACTAATTTCATTATTGCTCTCCGTCTTCTTTTACATCTTTCTTGTCTTCTTCCATTTCTGCTGAATCTGTTTGTGTTTCTACATTTGATTCTACTTCAACTGTTTTTTCTAAATTAGTTTTTTCTTTTTCTTCTGAATTTTCTTCATTATCTATTTGATCATTTTTCTCGTTATTTTCTGGTTGCTCTTTTACTTCTTCACTATTATCTGTATTTTCTGGTTCTTGTTCTGCACCAAATACATTGTCATCGTCATCAGAATTACTATTTTCTTCTGCTTCTAGTACTTCTGCTTCAACTGCAATTTCTTCTTGCTTTGCTCCACAATGTGGGCAAAATTTAACATCTTTTTCTATTTCTGCATAACAATTTTCACATTGTTTTTTATCATTTAATTCTAGACATTGTTTTAATAAATTATCTATTTCATCACTTAATACATCTATTTTTAAGCATTTTTCTTTTATTTGTTCACATACATTTTCAGTGCATTTTTCGCCACCATTTTTTATTGTATGTTTTTCATATGCTTTTTTACCAATTTCAGTATATATTGTATTTATTTCTGACTTTAACTCACTAATTTTTAATTTTAATTTAGTTTCCTTAGCTATTTTACCTGTTTTGTCAGCTGTAATTTTATATGCTTCTGAAGCTTTTTTACTTAACTTATCAAAAAATTCCATTGCACTCATCCTTTCTTTTTTCATATTATTACCATTTTTATTAAATTTATTATCAATTTAAAATTTTATTTGTTTTTTAGAAAAATTATAAAACAAATTTTCTGCTTAGTGTAATTTTAACACAAATATTAGATTTCACTTTTCTTTTCTCTTGTCATTAAATCTTCAACAGCTTTTTTAGGATCTAATCCATTATAAATAACATCATATACTGTTTCTATTATTGGCATATATATATTATTTCTTTTTCCTAATTCATAAGCTACATCTATATTGTCTATACTTTCTATTACCATTCCAACTTCTTTTCTTGTTTCTTCAAGTGTTTTTCCTTGACCTATTAGTTTTCCTGCTCTTCTATTTCTGCTGTGTTCACTAAGACATGTAACAATTAAATCTCCAAGTCCACTTAAGCCATAAAATGTTTCTTGTTTTCCACCTAATTTAACTCCTAATCTTGATATTTCACCTAAACCTCTAGTAATTAATGCCGCAAAGGAGTTATCTCCTAGTCCAATTCCAGCTGCTACGCCAGCACAAAATGCAATAATATTTTTTAATGCTCCTCCTAATTCAAGTCCTTTTACATCTGTTGATGTATATATTCTCATATTTTTAGACATAAATGTATCTTGTATAAGTGGTAATATTTCTTCATGTTCAGATGCTATAACTAATACTGTCGGAATACTTATAGCAACTTCTTCTGCATGGCTAGGCCCTGTTAGAACTCCAATTTTTGCTGATGGTAATTCATCTTTTATTACATCATCTAATGTTTGTAATGTTTCTTTTTCAAATCCCTTTGAACAAATAATTACTGGTTTGTCTCCTACATATTGTTTATATTGTTTAAATGTAGATCTTGTAAATTTTGATGGTGTTACATGTAATATAAAATCTGCTCCATCAATTACCTTTTCAAAATCAGTCATACATTCCACATTATTAGGAATTACTACTCCTGGCAAAAACTTGCATTGCTTTTTATTATTTATTAAATCTTTTTCTTCTTCACAAAAAGACCAAATCTTTACATTGTTTCCGTTGTTGGCTAAACATACAGCTAATGCTGTACCCCAGCTTCCGCTTCCTATTATTGCTACATTTCTCATAATCTTTCGTTCCTTTCCAATTTACTATCAAAGCCCATAATTATTAATTTTTTCAGCATATTATTTATACAACTTTGTTGCTTTTTTGCTTAATACAATTCTCAGTGTCATATATTTCTACACATTCGTTGCTATTTGGCACTTTTAAAACTTAATTTGTTTTCAGTTCCATTTAATAATCTTTTTATATTACTTCTATGATTATATAATACAATTACTGCTAAAATAATACTATAAATTAAATACGCTTTTCCACTTTTTCCTTCTGTTAAAACTGTATAATGTTGGTTTATAAATAAAGTTAAAACTGGATATAGAACTGCTGCTCCACAAGATCCAAGTGATACCATTTTTGTTAAAACCATAAGTACTAATGCAAATACTAGACATATTAATCCTATTTGCCAGTTGCTTATTAATAGTACTCCTAATGATGTTGCAACACCTTTTCCACCTTTAAATCCAAAAAATACTGGGAAAGTATGTCCTAATACAACTGCGATTCCTGCTATTTGTACTAATAGTTCTCTATTTATATCTTGTACCATATTTCCTAATACAACTGCGATTCCTATAGATATAACTCCTTTTAAAATGTCACATACCAAAGTTAATGCTGCTGCTTTTTTTCCTACAGAACGTAACATATTTGTACTTCCTGCATTTCCGCTTCCTTTTTCTCTTACATCAAATCCTGCAACCTTTTTACTTATTATAACTGAAAAATTTATACTTCCTATTACATATGCAATTAATGCCATAATTATGTATATAACCATTTTAATACCCCTCCTTTTGAGCTTCTTTATCAGATTTTTCTCTTACTATTATTCTTACTGGTGTTCCTTCTAATCCAAATTCTTTTCTTATTTGATTTACCAAATATCTTTCATATGAAAAATGGAATAGACTTTTATCATTTACAAATATAACAAATGTTGGTGGTTTTGTTGATACTTGTGTTCCATAATAGATTCTTAATCTTCTTCCTTTATCAGATGGTGGTTGAACTATTGCAATTGCTTCATTTACAACCTGATTTAACACAGATGTTTTTATTCTCATACAATTTTGTTCTGCTACATAATTTATTAATTCAAATAATTTATTTACTCTTTGTCCTGTTTTTGCAGAAATAAATATTATAGGTGCATATGAAAGATATTTTAATTTTTCATAAACATCTTTTTTATATGCTTCTAATGTATGATTATCTTTTTCTATTGCATCCCATTTGTTTACTACAATTATTACACCTTTTCCCGCTTCATGTGCTTCTCCTGCAATTTTAGTATCTTGGTCTGTAACTCCTTGTGTTGCATCTATCATCATTAAACACACATCTGCTCTTTCGATTGCAAGCATTGTTCTAATTATACTGTATTTTTCGATATCCTCTTTTATTTTGCTTTTTCTTCTTAATCCTGCTGTATCTATTAAAATATATTCGCCTTTATCATTTTTAAAGTTTGTATCAATTGCATCTCTTGTTGTTCCTGGAATATCACTTACAATACTTCTATTTTCGCCTATAATTCTATTAACTAAAGAAGATTTTCCTACATTTGGTTTTCCTATTAAAGCAACTTTTGTTATTAATCCGTCTTCTTCATTTTCATTTTGTTTGGGAAAATGTTCATATATTTCGTCTAAAACATCTCCTATTCCAATAGCATTTGATGCTGAAATTGGATGTGGTTCTCCTATTCCTAAATTATAAAATTCATATACTTCATTTTGATATTTTTCTAAATTGTCTGCTTTATTGCAAACTAAAACAATTGGCTTTTTAGATTTTTTTAACATCAATGCTATTTCTTGGTCTGCAGCTGTTACTCCTTGCCTTACATCTGTTAAAAATATTATTACATCTGCCATTTCTATTGCTAAGTTTGCTTGTTCTCTCATTTGAGAAAGTATTATATCATCTGAATCAGGTTCAATTCCACCTGTGTCTATTAGAGTAAAATCTCTACCTCTCCAATTAGTTTCAGCATAAATTCTATCTCTTGTAACACCTGGTGTGTCTTCTACAATAGATATTCTTGTTCCTGCTAAATAATTAAAAAAAGTAGATTTTCCTACATTGGGTTTTCCTATTATTGCTACAATTGGTTTTGCCATATTTATTTTTCCTTTCTTAAATCTATTTCTGATTATAATTTTTTGTATACATTTGATGTTCATATTTTGTTCATATCTTATTTGCTGTAGTTTTTCTGTACTTTTATAGTATAACATACTTTTTATCTAAATAACAATAAAAATGTAAATTTCGTAAAATAAAAAACGAAGTTTTTTTATAATAAGCTTATTATTAAATTTTATATTTAATAATTTATGTTTATTACAATATTAAACTTCGTTTTAGTTATTTAAGTTTTAATTTTATATTTATGGTGTTATGAAACTAAATTCTAACACATCCCCCAATAACTTTACCTTTTTCTTCTTTCTTTAATGCTGATGCCCCTCCTGATAAAACAACCATGTCTCCCTCTGATAATAATCCTTCAGCTTTTAATTTTTCAATTCCTGCTGATATTGTATCATCTATAGTTTTTTCACCTTCACATAATACTGGTGTAGCATTAAATACTATTGATAATTGGTTAAATGTTTTTTCATCATCTGTTATTGCAAATACAGGGCATTCAGTTGCAACTGAAGCTAATTTTTCTATTGATCTTCCTGTGTTTGTATAAGCTACAATAGCATCTGCTGCAATTTGTTCTGCTGTAACAGCTGTTGTGTATGCAATAGCTTCTTCCATATCTTTTTTGTTATGGTCAAAACTTCTTTTATAAAATCTATTCCAATAATGAATTGAGTTTTCTGTTGCTTTAGATATTTTTACCATAGCCTCAATACATTCTACAGGATATTTACCCATAGCACATTCACCTGATAGCATAATATCACTTGTTATATCATATACAGCATTTGAAACATCACTTACTTCTGCTCTTGTTGGTCTTGGATTTGATGTCATTGATTCTAACATTTGTGTAGCTGTAACAACTGGTTTTCCTATTTTATTACATTTTTTAATGATTTGTTTTTGATATATAGGAACCATTTCCATTGGAACTTCAACTCCCATATCTCCACGAGCTACCATTATTCCATCTGATTCCTCTAATATTTCATCAAAATTGTCAATTCCTTCTTGACATTCAATTTTAGAGATTATTTTTATTCTTTCTCCACCATTTGCTTTTAATAATTCTTTTATATCTCTAACATCTTGTGCTCTTCTTACAAATGATGCTGCTATATAATCAAATCCTGCAGTAATTCCTTGTGTTATATCTTTAATATCTTTTTCTGATAAAAATTCCATTTGAATATTTACTGATGGAATATTCATTGTTTTTCTGCTTCCTAATTTTGCTGTATTTAAAGCAACGCAAACTATATCTTTATCTTTTATTTCTGTTACTCTAAATTTTATAGCTCCATCATCAACTAACATTTCTGTTCCAACTTTTACTTCTTTATATAAATCTTTATAAGTAATTGTTGTTTTTTCATTATTTCCTATAATGTCATCATGAACAAATGTAAATGTTTGTCCTTCATTTATTACTACTTTTTCGTCTCCTGTTTCTAATACACCTGTTCTAATTTCTGGTCCTTTTGTATCTAACATTAAAGCAACAGGTTTTCCTAAAGTTTTTCTTACTCTTTTTATTGTTTCAATTTTTTCCTTATTTTCTTCATATCCACCATGAGAAAAGTTAATTCTTGCTACATTTAGTCCTGCTTTTACTAATTTTGTAAACATTTCTTCGTTTTCACTAGCAGGTCCTATTGTTCCTATTATTTTTGTTTTTCTTAATTGTTCATTCATTACAAATTCCTCCCTTTTTAAACCAATTGTTATTATAACATAGTTTTTCCTAATTTCAAGATTTTTAACCACTTTTTTTGATTTTTTCTTTCATTTTTCACTATTTTTTTATGTTTTTAACAATTTTAGGCTTTATATAAACATTTTAATTGAATGTTTTATATTTTAATATAACTCAATAATTGCATGAACTTTTTGTTCTTCTTGATCTTTTATTATTATAATATGTTTTCCTTCTACTTTTGAATATTCACAGTTTACTATATCTCCTAGTCTTATTTCTTTTTTATATACAATTTTAACATTATTAAATGGTCTTTTATTGTTATAAATATCTTCTGGTAATGCCTCATAGGCTAAATCTAAATAATACAAGTTATGCAAATGTTTATTTACATCTATATCTCGTCTTTTAATTTCATATTTTACTATATTTTCAAATTTTTCTGGCATCTTAATTTTTTCTAAATTATCTATCTTCAATACACTCTTATCTTCCATTTTATATGCTTTTATAATTTCTTCTGTTATTATAGCTATTTTTCTTTTTTCTATATCAACTAGTGCCCACTTAGATGTTGCAACTGCAACAAGTTTATCTTTAACATATATTTCAAAATCTCGATATGTAAAAAATCTATTTGCATTTCTTGCCCATGTTCTTATTTTCAATTCATTTCCATATTCAGGTCTATCTATTACCTTTAAGTCCCATTCTAATAATATCCACGTAATTTTATTTTTTATTATGTCATTTATTCCATACCCTACTAAATCAGATTGAAATGCGCCTATATTTTCTAGCATTTCTAAAATTGCCTTATTTTTTATTAAATTATTTTTACCTATATCCTTTAGTCCTATTTTAAAATTTTCTTCATAAATCATTTTTGCTTTCACCTTCTATTTTTGTAATTTCATTAATTGTTTTATTATATATCACAGTCTTTTCTTTTTTGCAATGTTATGTACAATATAATAAAAATCCCTTTAAAAGGGATTTCTATTTTAATAACCTGGTTTTTTTAATAATTTAAACATATTTTTCTTATATTCTTCAACTCCTGGTTGATTAAAAGGATTTACTCCTAATATGCTTCCAGACATCGCGCATGATTTTTCAAAGAAATATATTAATTCTCCTAGATTTTCCTCATCTAATTTGTTTAGAGAAATTTCTATATTTGGAACATCGCCTGAAACATGTGCCTGTACAGTTCCTTCCATTGCTTTTTTATTTACATAGTCTAATTTTTTACCAGCTAAATAATTTAATCCATCTAAATTATCATCATCAGAGTTTATTGTAAAATCAGAATTAGGTATTTTTATTGAAATAACTGTTTCAAATAAATTTCTTCTTCCTTGTTGAATATATTGTCCCATTGAATGTAAATCTGTTGTATTATCGACACCAACTGGTAAAATTCCTTTTTCATCTTTTCCTTCGCTTTCACCAAATAGTTGCTTCCACCATTCTGTAAAATAATGCATTTTAGGCTCATAATTTACTAAAATTTCTGTATTTTTATATAATTTATATAAAATATTTCTTACAACTGCATATTGATAACACTCATTATATTTTAAGTTAGGATCATTATATCTTTCTTGTGCTACTCTAGCACCTTCCATTAATTTATCTATATCAATTCCTGCTACTGCAATTGGAAGTAATCCTACTGCTGTTAAAACAGAATATCTTCCACCCACATTATCTGGAACAACAAATTGTTCATAGCCTTCATTTTCAGCTAATGTTTTTAATGCTCCTTTTGCTTTATCTGTAGTTGCATAAATTCTACTTCTTGCTTCATCAATTCCATATTTATTTTCCAAGATTTCTCTAAATACTCTAAAAGCAATTGCAGGCTCTGTTGTAGTACCTGATTTAGATATTACGTTTACAGAAAAATCTTTATCTCCAATATATTCTATCAATTCATTTAAATAATTTGAACTTAAATTATTCCCTGCATATACAATTTGAGGAAATTTTCTTTGTTTTGCAGGTAACATATTGTTAAATGTACTTGTTAATGATTCGATAACAGCTCTTGCTCCTAAATATGAACCACCAATTCCTATTACGACCAATATATCAGATTCTTTTTTTATTTTTTTTGCAGCTTTTTTAATTCTTTTAAATTCTTCTTTATCATAGTTAGTTGGTAATTCTAACCATCCAACAAAATCATCTTCTTCATTTGACCTTTTGTGTAGGTCTTTATGGATATTTTCTACTTGTGCTTTATATTCCATAATACTTTTTTGTGTAATTCCTGAATTTTTTAAATTTAGTTTAATTTCTGCCATAATTATATCCCTCAACTTTCTTTTGAATTTTCTGTCCACATTATATATAAAGTTGGAATAAATTTCAAGTGATTTTGGGGACGGAGCAAAAAATCATTTTAAAAATTTTATATAAAAATGATTTTTTGCTCCGTCCCCAAAATCATCCCCAAAATCAGGTTATATCATTCATAATTTTAGCTAAATATTTCATACTATTTAAACATTGCTCTAATGTGTTTCCTGTTGCCCCTACTTCTATTATATTTGCATATTTTCCAGTATGTTGATTATATCTCGATTTTGTTAGCATTATTGGTTTAAACAACCCTGGATACAATTCTTCTGCTTTTTCTTGCACTTTTACTGCGAATTTTAAATTCTGATTCCAGTTAGGGTGCCACAATCCGCCATTGTTTGTTCCTATTACAAACATTATTTGTGCGGCTTCTTCGTCTCCTATTTTTACAGTTGGTGCATAATCGCTTCTTGAGCCTACTGCATCTCTATGTAAATCAATAATTATGTCACTTGGTGCTGTTTCTAAAATTCCTTCGACAGTTTTTAATGATCTTGTATATGATCCATTATATGATGGATAATCATGATAATCTTGATTATGTACTACATTAAAATTATAATTTTTCAACTGATTTTCTAATTCTGTTCCAACTCTTGTAACTGTATAGTTCAAATCTGTTGTTCTATAATTTCCTGTTGGGATATATGGATATTTTTCGCTTGATGTATAACTTTCACAACTATGTGTGTGAAAAATTATTATATTTCTATTTTCTATTGTAATGTCTGGTTTTAACATTTCTTGAGTTAATTCATAATCTGTTTCATTTTTTATTTTTACATTACCATATTGTACATTACTTTTTTCTGCTATTGGATTTTGAGTGATAACTTGTGTTGTAACTCCTGTTTCTGCTACTTTTATTTCTGAACTTTCAGCATTATCAGTTTTTTTTGTATCATTGGTTTCATTTTGATTGTTATTTACATTTTCACTGCTATCTATGCTATTATTTGTATCTTTTTCTTTTTGTTTAGCTTCTATTTCTTCTAATCCTTTTACTGAACTGATTTGAGTTTTCATCATAGATTTTAAGATATTTTTATCAATTGCTGGATCTTCTTTAGATATATTTCTATATTCTTCATTCATATTTTTTATAGCAGGTAATGTTTGATCCAATATTTTAGATAAACTATTTAAATTTTTTGCACAAAATATAATAATAAAAATTGCTACTACAATTACTATAGCAAATTTTATGACATCTTTTAATTTTAATATAGCTATACTAAACATATTATTCTCCTTGTCTTAAGTCTATTATATTTAATATATTCAACTACATTATTAATTATGATATTTAATTAGATAATTTGTATTATAGGAAGTTCAGAAAGTTTTTCTGTTATATAAAAAAAGAAGCTCATCCAAGCTTCTTTCTGCCTTTAAGGTTTTTACATCTTTCTTTAAAATAATTGTATTTTACTGCAATTATACTTTTTTCCAAAACCAATCTAGACTATCATCTAAACTTTTTTTACCTAATTTTTTTGTTTCTATATCATCTACCCATAAATATGAGAAGAAAGATATAAATACAAAAATAAAGTCAATAACAATACATCTTGATAATATTTCTAACATATATCTGTACTCTTCTGACAAAGTAGCAATTTGTGCTACATGTGTTATTAATAATACTAAATATACAAATAATACTCCAGCTACTATCATACTTTTTTTCACTTCTTGTGCTAAAAATATTAATAAAACTGTTACTGCTAACATTAATAATAATGTTAATGGATTAGATATGTCAAAAATCAACATCTTGATCCCCTCCAATTTTCTTTTGTTTTTATGAATATATAATATCATTATTATATTTTCAAATCAATATTTTTTAATTAAGTTTATATTACATTTTTATTACATATAACCAAAATATTATTTTAGTTTCTCTTCTATAAGTTTAGCTATTTCTTCAGCTTTTTTAGTAATATATTCTTGATCTTCACCTTCAATCATAACTCTTACTAGTGGTTCAGTTCCTGAAGGTCTTATTAATACTCTACCATTTCCAGCAAATTCTCTTTCTAATTTGTCAATTGCTTCTTTGATTTCAGTATCTTTATCATAATCATATTTTTTATTACTATTTACTTTTGCATTTACTAATACTTGAGGATATAATTTTATAAGTTCACTTAGTTCAGATGCTTTTTTACCTTCTTCTAAAATTGTACTAATTAACATTAATGATGTTAAAATTCCATCCCCTGTTGGATTATAATCTAATAAAATTACATGTCCAGATTGTTCTCCTCCTAAATTATATCCATCTTTTAGCATTTCTTCTAGAACATATCTATCTCCAACTTTAGTTTGTAGTAACTCTAATCCGTTGTCTCTAGCATATTTGTTTAATCCTAAATTGCTCATAACAGTTGCTACTATTGTATCTTTTTCTAATTTTCCTTTTTTTCTAAGATGTTGTGAAATAATAGCTAACAATTTATCTCCATCAATTTCATTTCCTTTTTCGTCAACAGCTAAACATCTGTCACCATCACCATCATATGCAACTCCAAGGCTCATGTGATTATCTACCACATATTTTTTTAATCCTTCTAAATGTGTTGATCCACAATTGTCATTAATATTAATTCCATTTGGATGATTGTTAATAATTCTATAATTTATTCCTAATGCTTTAAATACTTTTTCTGCAACTACTGATGTTGCTCCGTTTGCTGTATCTAATGCTACTATGAAATCTTTATTATTATATTTATCTATAATATCATCAAAGTTTTTTCTAAAGAAATATACATATTCATCCATTAAATCTAATGCATATTCTGAAACTCCTATTTTTTCATTTTTTGCTGTTAATTCAGTAAACTTATCTGATTCCATTATTTCTTCGATTTCTTCTTCTAAAGTATCTGGAATTTTCATACCTTTATTACTAAAATATTTAATTCCATTAAATTCAAATGTATTATGTGATGCTGAAATAACAACACTTGCATCTGCATTTAATTTTCTTGTTAAATATGCTACTGCTGGTGTTGGAATTACACCTAATAATTTAACATTTGCTCCATAACTTAAAAATCCTGCTACCATTGCACTTTCTATTAATGTTCCAGAAATACGTGTATCTCTACCTATTAATATTGTTGGTGTATGATCTGTATGTTTTGATAATACATATGCTCCAGCTTTTGCTACTTTATATACAAGTTCTGGTGTTAATTCTGTATTAGCAATTCTTCTAATCCCATCTGTTCCAAAATATTTTCTCATAAAATTACTTCCTTCCTTGTCCAATATTATTGAACTTAAATAATTAATTTATTATTTACTTATATTTTAAATTTCATATGTTTTAATGTCTACCACTTTGGCTTTTTCTTATCATTGTCTTTACTTTTTGTAATGTATCTTCTGTATACATTGATATTTTTTCTTTTAATGTTAATTCTACTTTATATGGTTTTCTAATATCTATCCTTTTATTATTTATTACTAATTCTGGATTAATTGTTGTCAATTCTTTTACTTTTTCCTCTCCTATTAAGGACTTTAGCTCTAATATTATTTCAGGAATTTTTGGATATATAGTATTTTGTCTATGCACATCTGTTCCTAACATATGTATCATATTGTTTTCAAGAAATTTTTGTACTATCATTTGAGCTTTTTTTCCATATTGACCTATAATGCTTCCATAATTTGCCTGCATTAACACACCTTTATCAATTAAATCATATATTAATTCTGGATCTGTTTGTACAAAACTGTATCTTTCTGGATGTGCCAAAATTGGAACTATTTTATATTGTTGCATTTCATAAACCATATCATATAAATTCATTGGTTCTGCATTCATAGGTAATTCAAATAATACATAGCTTGTGTCATTCATGGTTGTTGCTTTTCCATCTTCCAGCAATTCTATTATATTATCTGACATATATATTTCATTTCCTAAATATAGATTCATATCTATATTTTTGTTTTCTAAGTTTTCATGTATTGCATTAATCCATACTTCTCTTTCAGGTCTATTTGTTTCATAATAATTTTCCATATAATGTGATGTACAAACAATCCCTTCAAATCCTGCTTCTTTTGCTTCTTTTATTAAATTAAAGGTTTCTTCTATACTTCTTGAACCATCATCAATATTTGGTAATATATGTGAATGTACGTCTATCATTGACTTTTTCTCCTTTTGTTCCCCTTATTAATTCATTTTTTTCTTTTCTTCATCTAGATATTGATTTATTTGATTTAATATCTCTTGTGTCTTTTCAG
This sequence comes from uncultured Clostridium sp., assembly GCA_905213875.1. Taxonomy (GTDB): domain Bacteria; phylum Bacillota; class Clostridia; order TANB77; family CAG-508; genus CAG-269. The sequence continues at coordinate 87,163 of CAJMJN010000002.1, read as the reverse complement.
TTGATATTTCTTCTTTATTCTCTATTTTTATTTTATTTTGTAATGCTGTTGGTATTTCATCTGTTTGTTCATATGTCTTGCTGTTTGCTTCCATATCTTGATTTTGCTTAATATCTGCTATTTCTTGTTTGCTACTTATTTTTCTATTTCCACTTTGAGCCATTAAATTTGAAGCTCTATTATACATTTCTCTATTTTGTCTCTTAGTTGTCGTTCTTGATGCACTTCTTTGTGCTGTTCTATTATTGTTTTTTGTTCTTGACATAGAAGTAGAACCATAATAATATGATTGTTCATATTTTTTAGCATTCATTGGCATTTTATTTACAACTACCCCAGCAATTTTTCCGCCTACTTGTTGAATATTAGCAATAATTCTTTTTAAATCCTCTTTCTTAGTTTGCTTACTGGCAGTTACAATTAATGTTGAATCAACTAATCTTGTTAATATCAAAGCATCTGTAACTAATTGGCTTGGTGTTCCATCTATTATAACAATATCACATATTTCTTTTAATTGTTCTAATAAATCAACCATTTGTGGAGCAATTAAAAGTTCTGCTGGATTTGGTGGAATATTACCTGCTGCTATCAAGTATAAATTTTCTACATCTGTTTCTTGTATGTAGTCTGCTAAATCTAATTCCTTATTTTCGTCATTAGTTTCATCTATTCCTGATAAATAATTTGAAAGCCCTGGTCTTGGTGAAACTTCAAATATTGAATATTGTCTTCCTTTTCTCATATCTGCATCTATTAATACAACTTTTTTACCTGCTTGAGCAAAAGTTACTGCTAAGTTTGATGATACCCAGCTTTTACCTTCACCTGGTAAAGTTGATGTTACTAATATCGTTTCAATTTTCCTTTAGTATTCATAAATTGAATATTAGTTCTTAATGTTCTAAACACTTCAGAAATTGGAGATTTTGGATCTTGATGTACTATTAATTCTCTTTTCATTATCTTCTTCCTCCTTTTCCTTTTTGTGCATCACCTGCATATAATGGTATTGAAGCCAATACAGGCAATTTATATTCTTTTTCTACTTCTTCTGCTGTTTTTATTGTAGTATCTAACATATTAGCAATTAAAACATATATTACTGATATGACTAAACCAATAAAGGCAAATATTAAAATATCTTTTTTATGGTTAATATTTGATGGTGTTGTATTAACTTCTGCTTCATCTACAATATGAACATTATTTATGTTGTAAAAATCATTTGCCACTTTTTCTATGAATACTTTTGCTGTTTCATTTGCTATTTTAGCTGCATTTTGTGCATTTTCAGTAGTTACTGTGATTTTTATCATTTCTGTATCTTTTACATTTGTTACTGAAATGTTATTTTTTAAAGTTTCATAATTTTCATTTATGTTTAAATTTGAAATAACTTGTCCTAATACATTTTTACTTTTTACTAATTCACTATATGTTGAAACTAGTTTAGAGTTTAATGTTACATCTGTTGTTGTTATTGTATTTGTTTGTGTTCCACTAGAGCCTGAGCCAGCTAATAGTAACGATGTTGAAGCGCTATATTTAGGTGTTGTAAATCCTACTGTATATATTACTCCTATTGCTATAAATATTAATACTACTAATATTATTTGTGCTTTTTTGTTCCAAAACATTACAAATAATTCTTTTAAATCTAATTCTTCCATTTTTTCCCCCTTATTGTTTTCTTATTTTTCTTTTGTTTTTTGCACTTTTATAGTATACATTTAAGTTTGTTTTTTTGCAAGATTTTTAGCAAAAAAAATCAAGATATTGTAATAAAAGCCCCTTTCTATATATTATTCAATATAGAACCGAGCTTTATCAAACATAAATTTTAATATTAAGAATATTATTTGTTCTATTTATTTGTCTTATTAGCTTTATCAAAAAATTCAACAAAATTAATTAAAGGAATTCTTATTGTTGGCATTTCACTTAAAGATGTATTAGATATAATATATGAACGAGCAATATTAGATATTACGGGTGCTCCATTATATTTTAAAATATTTTCAAATTCCTCTTTTGATAAATTTTTATCAGTCTCAAAAAGTCCTTGAATTTCTAATTCAATTCTTCCAAATATTTCTTCCTTTTTTATTATTTCAATTTGATATTTCATTTTTATTTGACCAATCTGATTCTCTTCTTTTTTTTCTATCTTTACAATTTCAAAAGTAATAGAACATCCTAAATCTACTTTTTCTTCACCTGTTAATCTTCCTTTTAAATTTAGATTATAATTTTTTATATAACTATCCATTAATTGTATACTTGCTTGTATTTCTTTCATTGTTTTTTTCTCCTTCATTATTAATGTAAAATTCTTGTACATATAACACGTTATTTTTATCATCGCTCTTATAGTACTTTTTTAACTTGTATTCATTTATATTTTTTGTCATTTTAACATTTATAATATAATCAACTTTATCTAAACTCCTTAATATGTTTCTTAATATTTCTTTGAACATATCAGCCGAATGTGTTAATTTGCTTGAAATTTTATATATTTGCTTAAATGTAGGATTATATTTTCCACTTTCTATTTTTGATATCATTGTTTGATTTACTTCTAACTTTTTTGCTAATTCTTTTTGTGTTAAATTATAGTCTTCTCTATATTGTAATATCATTTTTGAAATAGAATAATAAATTTCATTTAAATCAAAAATTTCTTTTACTTCTCGACTAACTTTTAAATTTTCACTTTTATTTACATTTTCAATATATACCTTTTCCATATTCTTTACCTCATACTCTTTTTAAAACTTTCATATCTTTTTATAGCTTTCTCTATATTTAAATCATAATTGCCTTTTCCTTTACTTTTGTCTCCGTCTTCATTAAAAGCTAACAATATAATCATATTATTATATGCATCTTTTGCTAAATATATACATCTAAAATTTGAATTTTTTCTATATTCGTATCGATATAGTTTTCTTCCATCTAATCTTCGTTTTTGATTTTTTGTTAGTTTCATTAAAGGCTCATATCTATTATGCTTTTTCTGATTTTTTCTTGACATATTTCTTGTAAATTCATCCATGAATTCTAATTTATCCGTTTTTACAAGCTTACTTATATCATCTATAACTTGTTCAACATAATCCACATTGTGCATTAATTTCAATATTTCTAGCATTGCTGTAAAATCATCTTTAGCACTCACATTCATCTACTCCTTATGTATCTATTTCTCATTTTCCTTCTCCTTTGTTATTACTTATAAGTAATATTATAAGGCATACATATTATTTTGTCAACAACCTAATAAATTATTTTTTCCTTTTTTATTGTAATAAAAAATAATCCAAGGCTTCAAAAGTTTCTTGGATATTAATATAATTTTTTATTTTAATTTCACATCTGTCAAATTACTGTACCTAACATCTATATATGCCATTGCTAATATATAGAAATAGAATATTTGCAAGGAATCTAAAATCTGAATTGTCACTCCAGAAACTATAATAATAATTTGAATTGCAAAAATTCCTAATACAAATTTCTTTCGTTTTAAATCTTTTTCTAAAATGTACAATTTATATATTTTAGCAATGTTTTTTACAAACAAACATATTAATACAATAATGCCTACTATTCCATAATAGTACATATATTGTATATACAAATTGTCAAAAATTATTTCATTACTCTTTACAATTCCATTTCCTACTAAAATATTTGCTTGAATATCTTTTTCATATTTTTCCCATATTTGGCTTCTTCCACTAAAATCATCCATATCATCTTTTAATTCATTAATTCTTACAGAATAGAATAGTTTTGAGTTTTTTTGAATAACTAATAAACATACTAATAAAATAGTTATAATAGCAATAATACTTTTTATAATTTCTTTTCTTGACCTATTTATTTTTAAATTAGTTAAACATGTTATAATTATTGTTATTATAGAAATTATGATTGCTGTTCTTGAACCTGTAAAATAAATTATTCCTATACTTATTATAGCAAATAATACTTTTGTCATTAACTTATAATTTGATATTAATACAAAATTAAGTATAATTATCATAAATATTCCTAAAAAATTAGGGTTTCTTAATGGTCCTGAAATCCTATTATAATATTGGTATATATTTCCTGATTTACTTAATTCATAAAAATTTCTCAACAAATTTTTTCCTGGCAAATTGAATAGCTCTATTATTACGAAAGGAATTAATAAAAGTAATATTACTTTTATTGATTTTAAAAAAGCTGTTTCTACTTCTTGATTTCTTTTTATTAGATTATAATTATATATATATATTATTATCCACTCCGAAGTTCTTACGATTTCCATTAATTGTCTTATTTCTGCATATCCTTTCAATACTCCTATAATTATCCCTATAATATTAACAACCATCATTCCTATCAACAAATAAGTTGTATTATTTAGTGGTATCTTATATCTATTATTTATTGCTCCAAACAATAAATAACTTATCAACACCATATCGCTTATATATAAGGCCGTTGAATATCCTAAAACTTTAGATGGAAAAGGGAAAAAAATCAATATAAGTATTGGTATCAATATTTTATAGTTCTCATTCTTCTTTTTGTCCATAATCTATTCAAAGCTCCTCATTATTTTATCTAAATGTTTTTTCCAAGTATATTTACTTAATATATACTTTCTTCTGTATTCTATATTTTCAGTTGCTTTTTGAAAACATTTCTCTATTTTATTAGCTATATCTTCCTTACTATCATATTTTACCAGTTCCCCAATTTTATCATTTTCAATAATTTCATCACCAGCTGTAATACAGTTGGGTATTTCTTGTTTTGTCGCTATAGAGATAACACCCGTTGCTAGCGCTTCTATATATACATGTCCAAAGCCTTCATATTTGCTCGGAAGAATAAATACGTCTGCCATTTTATAGTAATCTTCCACATTATTCTTTGCTCCTAATAATTTAACATATTTTTGCAAATTTAATTTTTCGATTAATTCTTCTAGTTTTCCTTTTAATCTTCCTTCTCCTACAATATATAGATAAATATTTTTATTTTCTAATAATTTCATTGCTTCAATTAGTATTTCTAAATTCTTCTCTGGAGATAACCTACATACACATAATAACATTTTTTCTTTAATTTCTATTTTATTGTTTTTTCTAATAGTTTCTTTCATTTCTTTTGTTGGAATATTAAATCTATTTATGTCTATTCCTGGTTCACATATTTTTACATTTTTAATTTTATACTCTTTTTCAATCTCATCTCTTTTAGATTTACTTAATACTCCTATATATGGTGTGTGTTTAATTGCTTGTGTATCTAAAAACTTTATTTGAGGTAATATAAAATAATAGTATAATTTTCTTATTCCTTTACTTTTCTTTGCTTCCATCTTTTGTAATTTTTCCGCAATTAAAGGAGTTATAAAAATATGTTTTTTCACATTTTTACTTTTGCACATCGCTAACGCAAAAGAATAAAATCTTGATATGACAACATCCTCTGATTTTACATCTAATTTATGCAAATATTTCTTTATTCGATAATAATATACAATAGGTGAAAATAAACGTAATATTATAGGAACTCTTGAAAAATCTACTCTATGCACTTTTATCCCTTCTATATATTCTATTTCTTTTAATTCACTATCTTTGGAATTAGATGTAACAATTTCTATATCTTTTCCTTGTTTCTTTATTTCTAAGGCTAAATTTCTTGTATAAGAAACAAGTCCTCCTTTTTTAGGAAAATACTCATTTGTTATAATCCAGTATTTCATTTACTATTTTCCTTTCCCTTTTATTATTTCTATACATCTTGTAAATATCCTTTTTCTCATTGTATATGCATGATTTTCTAAACCTTTATATTGAACTTTTTCTAATTTTTCAAGTCCTATATTTACTATTTCATATACTTGTTTGTTTTCTTCATTCATAAATAAATATTCTGACAATGCATGCAATACCCAAGCATCAGATCTTGGATAATAGTCATCATTTATCACTTCTCCATTACTTTTTATAATTGGTAAAAAATGATCTTCCTTAATCATATATTTCATAATATATTCTTTAATATCTTCTTTTGTTGTATTTTCTTCAAAATATAATGCACACAATAATAAAGAACAATATCCCCAAGAATGGATATCTTTTGTCTTTTTTTCTCCTATTTCAATATAAGGAACTGCTAAATTAATTTTTAATTTATATTTTATATAATTACTTACTAATCTTATTATTTCTTTATTATTTACATTTTCATAATATTTATCTAACAAAATATGATAATACAATTGTTGTGCAATATGATAATTATCTGTTTTCAAATAGCCTTTTTCTTCTATCATATCTTTTTCAAAGTAGTTCCAATATCCCATATCATCTTTTATAATTAATTCGTTTTTCATATATGTTAACATTCCGTCACATACATTTTTTAATCGTTTATCTTTAAATATATACATATAATACACAATTGTTGCAACAGTAAAAGATATTGCATTTGTTATATGAACACTTCTGTATGAACATGGGGCATAAGGAATAACAAATATTCCATCATCTTTTTCATATATTTTTTCTTCTATCCAATTCATGCCTTTTTTTATAGACATTACAACACTTTCGTCCTTAAAAATCTCATAATATTTTAATAGTGCATAAATACTTAAAACTTCTGGTGTTGTAGACTCTTTTTCTGATTTTTTTGTCATATTATTTCCAAATCTAAAATTATATCCTATATCAAATCCTCCATCTGGCAATTGACTTTTTACAATTAATTGTGATATATTTTTACATCTATTTTCAAATTCCTTATTATGATATTTTAAATACATATTTATATTTGCAAATAATGCTTCATAAAGAGTCTGAGAACTAATTATGTTATCCACTGGTTTATTTACATATTTTAATATTATATCTTTTATATTCATACTATTTCACCTTACTAATAATAAATTTATATTTTCCATTTTTTGCTCTTGGTATATTTTCTACCACATTAAACTTAATATTTAGAGTATTTCCTATCAATGTTTCTAATTCTTCTTGAAACGTTTTCAATGTTTTGTCTGAAAAATTTATATCTGGAACAACATTTATCACTAATTCATCCATACTTTCTTGTATATATTGACATTCTATAATTTCATTATTAGAATATTTCATTGGTTGGTTTAAACTTCCCGCTGCTATTCTTCTTCCATCTTTCAATTTTATTATATCATCTATTCTACCCTGGAAATTTATGATTCTTTTATGTTCATTTCCACATTTACATTTTTCAAGAGTAATTTCTCCTACATCACCAATTTCATATCTTATCAATGGCATAGCATAATTGAATAAATTTGTTCCTATTATTTTCCCTATTCCACTTGATATTTTATTATTGCTATAAATATCTACTACTTCTATATAAGTAGATTCTTCATGTATATGATATCCATTATGTTCATCACATTCTGTCGCTGCAACACAATCTTCATTTTGACCATAATGATCATATACTTTACATTGAAATATTTTCTCAATTTTTTCTCTATATTCCTTAAACATAGTATCTGATGAGGTTAAAATTGATTTTATCATTATTTTAGAAATATCTATGTTTTCTCTTTCTATTATTGTTGCCAAAATATATACAGCAGATGCATACCCTTGTATATATTTAGGCTGAAACCTTTCCATTTCTTTTATGATTTTTTTTACATTTTGTACAGATAGTTGATTTGATGCTATTTGTAGAATATTTCCATTATATTCCCAAGCACTGTTTGATCCCAATATCCTTCCAATATAACAATATTTATCATATTTATAGTCAACTTTACTACTTAATTTCCACTTTGCCCAGTTACCTTGTCTTATATATTTACTTTGTTCAGAAAAATAAAATTCCATTGGAGTACCAGTTGTTCCTCCAGTTGTTATCTTATTTAGTTTTTTATTTCGAAATTGTTTTGAAATCATTTTTTCTTTATTATCAATAATTTCTTTTTTAGTAAGAATTGGTATTTTTTCTATTTCTTGGATTTCATTAAATGTATATGGATTAAATTCACATTCATCAAATCTATCTTTATAAAATTCTACATTTTCATAAGCATATACTAATAATTTTTTAATTTGATACAATGTATAATCGTCTAATTCTTTCCTATTTGCATATTCATACTTTCTTAAAGTATTCATATATTTTCTAAAATATTTATTGTTATATTTATATTGTAAATATAGATAATTCACAAATTTATTATTAAAGATCTGCATATTTATTCTTTTCCTTTCTAATTTACTATTCAACTGATTTTTTATTGTTAAATTTTTCTTTTATTTTTTTATAATTATTTATAACATAATTTTTATTTTCGAACATATATATAATAAGGATTACAGTCGACAGAATCATATTCCAAACTATACTTAATCTAAATAGATTTGTAATTAGTAAAGAAATTAATAATACTGCACTATATCTATAATAATTCTTAGGTAGTTCAGTTTTATATTGCATTTTACTTAAATATAATTTGCAAAAAATAAATATCATCATAGTACTTACAAACCTTGCTATTAAAATAGCATTAAGTCCTATATATTTTATCATATTAACAATAATTATTACCTGTACTATAATTGCTATAAAGCTTATTTGAAAATATTTTTTTGTTTTCCCTAAAGCATATATAAAATTATTCAATATGATTGTAGGTGCTGATATTAATATTATAGTTGTTAGAAGTTGTAATGCAAAATTATAATTCATATATTCCATACCAAATAATATATTAATAACCAATTTACTATTAAAAACAATTATTATTGTTAATGGAAAAATAAAAAACAGGTTTTTAGATAATATATTATTAAAAATATAATTTGAACTTTCTTTATTCAAATATTTACAAATATATGGGTAAAAAGTTGAATTATACGTATTTGGTAACAACTTTACCATATTTACTATTTTTACAATCAAGTAGTATCCTCCTAAAGTTGATAATCCTAATGTTTTTACTAATATTATCTGATCTAATTTATCATATATAAATACTAGCAATGTAGAAAGATATAGAAAAAAAATAAATTTAATATCTTCTATTTTTATTTGATTCATTTCCCCCACATTTTTATATGTAATTTTTTCCCTGAGCACTATTCTTACTATACTTAACAATTGTAACGTTCCCATAAATATCAACAAAGTATTTTGTATATCTACATTCTTAACTAAAAATGTAATATAAAGAACAGATACAAAATTCCCTATATTAAATAATTTTATGCCAAATGCATAATAAGAAAATTTTTCTTCTTCTTTAAGATAATATAACAATATGTTATTTATGATAATTAACAAACCTACCACATACATTAAAATGGATGTTGCTTTTTGTTGTCCTGTTAATTTTTGTATAAAATCAAAGTGAAATATTTCTGCAATTACTATCGTTGAAATAAATATCATAATAGTTATAAATATATATTTTATAATAAAGTTATTTTTTTCTGTTTTTGTTTTTTTATTCGTCAAAAGCTTTATAATAGCATTCTCTCCACCAAAAACAAAAAATGAAATCATAGCATTATAAAAAATTTCTAGTACACCTAAAATTCCCGAAGCCTCTGATGAAATTCTGCTTATTAAAGCTGATGTAATTAATTGCATCGGAATCATTAAAATTGAAATAATAAGTACTATTTTTGCTCCATGGTTATATTTTCTTTCCTCACCCATTAAACTTTCTCCTTGAAGTAAGATCGCATCATATAATATATTAAATAATCCAGATGACAATTAATAATATAGATTAATTTTTTATACCTTTTTGCCATATATTTATAGCTTACATTCTTGCATTCTTTCCTTACATCAATACATATATTCTTAAAAAGTTTATACTCTCTATTTAATGCAAAATATTTTAGTATATGCAATTTTGATATTATATGATAATTTTCTATTACTTTTTCATATTTTCTTATATCCAAATTTTCCTTTAATTTCTTAACAACTAGATCTACTGATTGTTTATTTTCTAATATATTAATTTTTCTAGAAATACTATCATTTCTTTTTAAATATTTATATATTACATTGTTATAGAAAAACACTTTTGTTGCTTCTTGCAAAATCCTAATAGTAAAGAAAAGCTCTTCACAAGTACTTATCTCTTCTTCAAAATAAATATTATTATCTATTATAATATCTTTTTTAACAATCTTGAATTGTCCCCATGGTAAATTCCAAGATATCGTATTTTTTATTAAATCTTCTTTAGAACATTTCGCAAATTTTTGTAAATTATATTTCTTTAATATCATCCCATTATCTGCTACCAATTCAAAATCATAATATAATACATCATATTTTTCATTTTTTAAATATTGATTTATAACTTCCTGTAAATTATTTTTTTCTATATAGTCATCCGAATCAAGAAACATAACATATTTACCTTTGGCTACTTTTATCCCTTCATTTCTTGCTTTTCCGCGGTCCACTATTTTCTTGCTGAATTACTACAATATTGTCATACTTATTTTGATATTTTAAGCATATTTCTCTTGTCTTATCAGTAGATCCATCATTAATCAATATAATTTCTATATCTTTTATATCTATTACCGAATTTATACACTTTTCTAATGTTTTTTCTGAATTATATATAGGTATTATTATAGATAGTATTTTCATTAAAATTACAACCTCCAATAATCATATCCATTATTAACGAATTCTTCTCTTTTTAAACAGCCTTTTACATCTATTAAAATTTTATTATTTTTATTTTTATACATTTTTTCAAATTCGTTTGCTTTCATATTTTTATACCTATTATGAGAAACAGCTAAAATTAAACAATCTACATTTTCAATTTCATCTATATCTACTAAGTTTATTCCATATTGTTTCTTTAATTCTTCTTTATCAGCTTCTACATCTGTTGCTATTATTTCAACTCCATATTCTTCTAATTTTCCTATAATATCCATTACTTTAGAATTTCGAATATCTGGGCAGTTTTCTTTGAAAGTCATTCCTAATATTGCAATTCTCGCATTTTTCACCAATTTATTATTCAAAATAAGTCTTTTTATTGTTTGTTCAGCTACGTACTCTCCCATATAATCATTTATCTTTCTTCCTGAAGATATTATTTGTGAATGATAACCTAAATTTTCTGCTTTATATATGAAATAATAAGGATCCACACCTATACAATGTCCTCCAACTAATCCTGGATAAAATTTTAAAGCATTCCATTTTGTGTTCATAGCTTCAATTACTTCTTTTGTGTCAACATTCATTTTATTTAAAATAATAGCTACTTCATTCATAAAAGCAATATTTATATCTCTTTGACTATTCTCTAATACTTTTGCCGCTTCTGCTACCCTTATTGTTTTACTTTTGTGTACTCCTGCTTCAATTATCATTTCATATATTTTTGCTATTTCTTCTAAGGCTTCATTATCCATCCCTGATACTATTTTTGTTATATTTTTTAATCTATGTTCTTTATCTCCTGGATTAATTCGTTCTGGTGAATATCCTATTTTAAAATCTTTTCCACATTTTAGTCCTGATTTTTTTTCAAGTATTGGCATACAAATATCTTCAGTTACCCCAGGATAAACTGTAGATTCATACACTACTATCGCACCTTTTTGTAAATTTTCCCCTACTATCTCACTTGCTTTTATTACTGGTTCTAAATCAGGAGTCTTATCTATATTAATTGGTGTTGGTACCGCTATTATTATAAACTTTGCCTTTTTTATTTCACTTTTGTCGGAAGTAAAATATACTTTTGTTTCTTTAATAGATTCATTACCAACTTCATTTGTTGGATCAATTCCATTTTGGTAGATTTTTACTTTTTCAGCATTTATATCAAAACCTATTACATCTACTTTTTTAGCAAACTCTATTGCAATAGGCATTCCTACATATCCCAAGCCAACTACCGCCAATTTTTGTTTTTTTTCAACTAATTCATTATATATACTCATTATTCTATTCTCCTTTATAACTTTTTTCCATTTCCTTTTTTACATTTTCTAATTTATATAACTGTAAAAGTGGATAACTAATATTATTATTTTCTTTATACTTTTCTATACAAGAATTCACTAATTTAGCCAATTCTTTTTCATCATCTAATTGTACTAGATTTTCTTTTATTAACTCATTATTCCCCCTGCAATCAGTTGCAATAATTGGTAATCCCATAAACATAGCTTCCATTATATTTACTGGTAGCCCTTCTTGTCTTGATGTCGAAACAGCCATATTAGAAATTTGCATCAATTTACAAATGTCTGTTCGAAATCCCAGAAACACAATTTGCTTCTCTAAACCAAGTTCTTTTGTTAATTTCTGATACTTTCCCTTATACGAATCTTTACCAGCAAGTAAAATCTTTATTTTATCTTTGTTTGATAATAGAGATATTGCTCTTATTAACATTCCTTGGTTTTTTCGCTTACTTAGTTCTGCTGGATATATTATTACAAAATCATCTTCTTCTATTCCTAATTCTTTTCTTAAGTTTATTTTTTCATTTTTTGTCATATTTTGCTTAAACTTATATTCATCAACTCCAACACCATGTACCAGTTTAATTTTTTTTGCCTTTTTAAACTTACTTTTTGCTCTATTATAATCTTCTTCATTTATAGTAATTAAGCAATCAGTGTATTTTGATAACCATTTTTCTATCGGATAATATATTATCCAATTAAGCAATGGAGCTCCCTTATAAAAATGAAATCCATGAGCTGTATAAATAACCTTTGTGTTGTATTTCTTTCTTGCTTTTCTTGCCGCTAATCTAGTTAATACTCCACCAACTGGCGTATGACAATGAATTATCTCATATTTGTTTTCTTCAATTATATTTTTTAGTTGTTTATATGCTTTTATATTTTGTGGTTTTAGTGGAAATCTTTCGAATGGAATATCAAAGTGTTTATCACAATATTCTATTGTTTCGTTTCCTTTACTTGCCACGTGTACTTCATAACCTTGTTCTTTAAACCATTTCAAGTATGGAACATGAAATGTTTTTATATGTTTTGTTATTGTTGCTACAAATAAAACTTTTTTCAATTTATTTTCTCCTATTTCAATCTTTTAACTGGCACTCCAGCATAAACTCCTGATTCATCAATATTTTTAACTACCACCGCTCCTGCTCCTATAGTACAATTATTACAAATTTTTATATTATTTTTAACAATTGCTCCTGAGCCTATATGAGTCATCTCTCCAATTTCTACTGTTCCTGACAATGTCGCGTTTGGTGATATATGTACATAATTTTCAATTATATTATCATGTTCTACAATTGATGCAGTGTTTATAATACAATGTTCTCCTATATTGGCTGATGTATTAATACACGCATTTGCTAAAACAACACTACCTTTTCCAATTTCTACGTCTAATGCTATTTGGCTACTAGGATCAATAGCTGTATAAAACTTTAATATTTCTTCATATTTTTCTGCTATTTCTTTTCTTATTTTATTATTTCCTATACCTATTATAAATTCCGCGTTTGGATATTTTATTTGTAAATGTATTATATCTTCAAGCCTTCCAATCACCTTATAATTTACTTTTTTTATTATTACAGTTCCAACTTCTATATAGTCATCTAAAAAACCTTTTACAATATCGCCTGATTTATTAATCACATTTGCTATGACTTTTGAATGGCCTCCTGCTCCTATAATAAAAACTTCTCTCTTCATATTTTTACTCCATCTTATTCCCTTGAAATTTTTTCATCGTTACATTATCATCTTGCGATATTCCCTCTCTTTTAAAAACTTTTTCTACTGTTTTTAAAATTATTTTTACATCTCCTATAAAAGTAATTTTCTTTATATATTTTAAATCATCGTTAAACTTTTCTTCCCACGAAATTGAATTTCTGCCGTTCACCTGTGCTAATCCTGTAAGACCAGGTCTAACATCATGTCTATGTTTTTGCTTTTTATTATATAATGATAAATATTCTACCAATAATGGTCTTGGCCCAACTATCGCCATATCGCCTTTTAAAATATTTATCAATTCAGGCAATTCGTCCAAGCTTGTACTTCTTAAAAGTTTTCCAAACTTAGTCAAACGCTCTGAATCTGGCAAAAGATTTCCATTTTCATCTTTTTTATCTGTCATAGTTCTAAATTTATATAATGTAAAAATCTTTTCATTTTTACCAGGTCGTTGTTGCTTAAATATTATTGGGCTACCTAGCTTTATTCTAACTAATATTGCTACTATTAACAATATTGGTGATAATATTATTAATGCTATTAAGCTTAGAATAAAGTCTAACATTCTTTTAAAATATTTTGCATACATTAAACGTTCTCCTTCTATTTCCATAGATTTTTTATAATTTCAATTACTCTATCTTGCTCTTCTACTGTCATTTTTGTATCCGATGGTAAACATACTCCTGTTTCAAATAATTCTTTTGATACTGGTTCATCTGCAACTTTTATAAAATCACATTTTTCAAATACTGGTTGCATATGCATTGGTTTCCATACTGGTCTTGATTCTATATTTTCTTTTTCTAATGCTTCCATTATATCTAGTGGTTTTACTTTTGAGTCTGCTTTTATAGTTATTGCTGTTAGCCAATGGTTTGGTTTTGTATCTACTGGTGTTGGTTGTACTTCTATATCTGTTATATCTTTAAATGCTTCTTTATATCTGTTATATATTTCTGTTTTTTGTTTTATTCTTAAATCTAAAACTTTTAATTGTCCTCTACCAATTCCTGCAACTATATTACTCATTCTATAGTTATATCCTATTTCTTTATGTTCATAGTGACGTGCTTTTTCTCTAGATTGAGTTGCCCAAAATCTTACTTTAGCAATTCTTTCTTCATCTTCTGATACTAGCATTCCTCCACCACTTGTTGTTATTATTTTATTTCCATTAAATGAATATATTCCATATTTTCCAAATGTACCAGTTTCTTTTCCTTTATATGTTGCCCCTAAACTCTCTGCTGCATCTTCTACTAATGGTACTCCATGTTTGTCACAAATTGTTTTTATTTCGTCTATTTTTCCAGGTGTTCCATATAAATATACTACTATTACTGCTTTTGGATGTGGATATTTTTCAAATGCTTTTTCTAATGCTTTTGGATCCATATTCCAAGTTTCTTTTTCACTATCTATAAATACTGGTGTTGCATTTTGATATGTTATTGGATTTGCTGTTGCAGAAAATGTTAAATCTGAACAAAATACAATATCTCCTTGTTTTACATCTAAAGCTTTAAAAGCCATATGTATTGCAGCAGTTCCTGCTGATAATGCTGCTGCATGTTTTGTTCCTACATATTTTGCTAATTCTTCTTCAAATTTATTAACATTTTCTCCCAATGGTGCTATCCAGTTTGTATCAAATGCTTCTTTTACATATTCTCTTTCATAACCCTCATCAGACATATGTGGTGAGGCTAAATATATTTTCTTATTCATTTATATAGCCTTCTCTCTTTATTTATTTTCCAAATTAAATCAACTTAATTATTGTATATTTTTAGTTCTTTCTCTAAATTCCTATAAGTTGGTACAACTTCACTAATAACATCTTTAATTTCATCTTTTTGTTCATTATTTGTATTATCTAGCAAATATTGTAATTTAGCCAATTTAGCTTCTAATTTTTCCATATCAATATCGCTTGGTCTTGCCACATGAATTTTATCATGTTTTGTTTCCGTTAGTCCTTCTTCAGCCATTAATAGTTCTTCATATAGTTTTTCTCCAGGTCTTAAACCTGTTACTTTTATTTGTATATCAACATTTGGTTCTAGTCCTGATAATTTTATCAGTTTTATTGCCATGTCATATATCTTAACCGGTTCACCCATGTCAAGTACAAATATTTCTCCGCCTTTTGCTCCAGACATTGCTTGTAATACAAGTGATACTGCTTCTGGTATTGTCATAAAAAATCTTGTTATTTCTTTGTGTGTTACAGTTACAGGCCCACCTTTTGCTATTTGTTTTTTGAATAGTGGCACTACTGAACCATTGCTTCCCAATACATTTCCAAAACGTACTGCTGCATATTCTGTTTTGCTTACTTTGTTTTTAGCTTGTATTATTAATTCGCAAAGACGTTTTGTTGCTCCCATTATATTAGTTGGGTTTACAGCTTTGTCTGTTGATATTAATATAAATCTTTTTACTCCATATTCATCTGCACATTTTACTGTGTTATATGTTCCAAATACATTGTTTTTTATTGCTTCTAGCGGGCTTGTTTCCATTAATGGCACATGTTTATGTGCTGCAGCATGGAATACCAAGTATGGATGATATTGTTCAAATATTTCGTTTAATCTATGTTTTTCTCTTACACTTGCAACTATCGCATCTATTTTCATATCTGGATAATTAAATTTCAATTCTTGTTCAATATCATATAAATTATTTTCATATATGTCTACAATAACTAATTTTGAAGGTTTAAATTTTATAATTTGTCTACAAAGTTCTGAACCTATAGAACCTCCTCCACCTGTTACTAGAACAACTTTATTTTCTATTAATTTACCAATATTTTTATTATCTAATTTTATAGGATCTCTTCCTAATAAATCCTCTATTTGAACATCTCTAAAGCTTTGTATTAATGGCTTATCTTTTATTAATTCTTTAGTTCCTGGTAATATACGAACTTTACATCCAGTTTCTTGACATATTTCTAATATTTTTCTTCTATCATCTGGTGATATATTTGAAATTGTAAAAAATATTACTTCCACATTATTTTCTTTACATATTCTAGGTATATCATATCTAGTTCCTAATATTTTATTTCCAGATATTGCGTAATTTAATTTGTTTTCATTATCATCTATTAATCCTACAACTTTATATGTATCTTTCATACTGTTTTTTATTGTTGTTAATAATACTTTTGTTGCTTCTCCTGCACCTATTACTAATACGTTTTTTCTAGTGTCTTCTCTTTCCCTTCTTGATGTTGTTCCTTCATTTAATATTAATCTTATAAATACTCTATATCCTATTATTGATGTAACAATTATTAATGATGCTATTAAATTTGTTCTTTCATCTAAAATTGGTACTACTGGTATAACATTAAAAAATATCATTATTGTACAAGAAATTAAACATGCTAATACATATATTAAATAATCGTTTCCATTCTCATATCTAGTAATATTTTTATATGTTTTAAATATTTCAAGTATTCCACCATATATAATAATAGCCATTATTATAGTTGTAATAAGTTTTTTGCCTATTTCAGGTTGCAATACTAATTGATTTCCTATTATTACTTGTGCTACATAGTAGCTTATTGCTATTATAATAATGTCCATAATTCGCAAATAAATATTTCTATGTTTCTTTATAAATTTCATTTTTTAGTCCCCTCATTTTTTCTACTATAATATTATAGTATTAATATAACTTTTTAGCAAGTATTTTATACTATTTTTTTGTTGCA
This sequence comes from uncultured Clostridium sp., assembly GCA_905213875.1. GTDB lineage: Bacteria > Bacillota > Clostridia > TANB77 > CAG-508 > CAG-269. Next base: position 69,625 of record CAJMJN010000002.1, on the reverse strand, counting down.
CTTTTATTTTGTGGCAACAATATAATCATCCTAAATATGCCATTATCTATTCTTATGTTTAAATCCCCATTATATTTTTCTAGCGTTTTTTCTATAATTTTTATCCCATAGCCATGAGATTTTTTATCCTTTTTAGTTGTTTCAAATTTACCAATTTTATTTTTCTTATAACATTTACAAAAGTTTTCATTTTTTATTATTACATATCCGTTTTTTTCGTATATATATAATTTTATATTTTTATTTTCATTTTTCTTTGCGGCTTCTATGCTGTTATCTAATAAATTAGTAAAAATATTACATACATCTATATCTTCCATATTAAGTTCTATAAAATAGTCTATTTTTAATTCTATATTTATATCATATTTTTTAGCTTCTTCTATTTTTATAGATAAAATAATGTTTAACAATTCATTTTCACAATATTTTGTAGATTTTATATCATCTAATTCTTTTTCAACTTCTATTAGCATTTTTATTGCATTAATATTATTTTGTTTAAATGCTACATATGCTATTTGTAATTGATTATATATGTCATGTTTTATAATAGATATTTCTTCATTATTTCTTTTTATTAATTCATAATATTTATCTAAAAATTCTTTTTTATTTTCTGAAAATATTAATTCTTGTTCTTTTTTCTTTAATTTCTTATTTCTTTTTATATTTTTATATAAACATCCAATATTAGCAAATATCAGTGTTGCTATTACAAACTTCATATGTCATCACCTAAATACTTTATAAATATTTCTTTAGTGTTTCTATATTTGGTTTGGCTAACAGGTACTCTTTCTCCGAGTACGCAAAACAAATTCATGTGTATTTAATTCTCTTACATGTTCTAAGTTTACTATATAACTTTGGTGGCATCTAACAAAATTACTAGATAACATTTCTTCTATTTCATCCAATTTTCCATATATACGCCTTTTTAAATCTTCTTCATAAATTATAACTACTCTTTTATTGCTTTCTATATATTTTATCTTTTCTACCTCGATATTGAATATTTTTCCTTTTATGTTAAATGTCTTGATACTTTTGTTTTGTTTTTCTTCTTGCAATGCTCTTTCTAAGGATTTTTTAATTTGTTCTTTTTTTATTGGTTTTAATAATAAATATGTTGGTTTGGTTTTAAAGATTGCTTCCGAGTATTGACTATATGCTGTCATATATATTATCTTTATTTTAGGATTTTCTTGCTGTATCTTTTGGGCTATTTCTATACCATTTAATGAGTCTATTTTTATGTCTATATATATGGCATTTATTTTTTGAAGTATTCCTTTTTTGCAGTCTCCTTTAAATTCTTCTAATTTGGTATATTTATATATTTTCGCATTAACATCTAAATTTTCTTTTATTAATTCTCCTACATAGTCTACTATTATTTTTTCATCATCAAAAACTGCTATTCCTAACATAAAAAACACCCCTTCTATGTCATTATATATAATAATAACATATATAAGGAGTGCCATATTTTCTATTTATTACATTTTAAAACTTAATTGTTACATTTTGTCGTTTTTGCTGTTATTTTAGAATTATTTGTTATAATTTTATACATTTTAAATATACAAATTACAAGTATTATTCCGACTACTACTCCAGACGTGTCAATCAAAACATCTGTTAGCATTGGGCCTCTACCTGGTACAAATGCTTGATGTATTTCATCTGAAGATGCGTATATTATTCCTATTATTAAACTTATCGAAAATCTATCAAATTCTTTTATATCATATGTTTTGCATAATAACATTAGTAATAACCCTACTACTGTATATATGGAAAAATGAGCTATTTTTCGAATAATATGTTCTATTTTATAAAGTATTTCTTCTTTAGTTTTATCATCTTTTTCTTGTATGCTTTTTACATTAGCTGTTATTATATTTGTTATTTTTCTACTTATTCCAGCTGATTGCGTACTATTCTGGCTAGAAAATCCAAATATAATATAAAATGTACCTAATAATAAAATTATTAATATCGTTCTTATAATATTTAACTTCATTTACTATATCCTGTCTTTTCTATTATTTGATTGCTTATGTCTTTTACTGTATCTGATGGTGTATAATCTGTTTCATCAAATGCTTCTTGGTGTAATCTTTTTACATTATTTTCTAATGTTACAGGTATTCCATACCATCTATCTAAAGTGATTCCTTTTGTTTCATATGGCCAACCTATACTATCTGTTATTTTATAACTTGCTATACTTGGCATCATACTAAATATGTCTGCTGATGTTATATTTGTATATACTTTTGGTAGTATTGTGTCTACAAAACCATTTAATTGACTAATATTTAGAGTTTTTACTTTATTTGCAACTGCTGTTAACACATCTCTCATTCTTTCTGTTCTTTTATAATCTCCTCCACTTGCATATCTAATTCTTGAATATGCTAAAGCTTGTTCTCCTGTTAATGTATATGTTCCTGGTTTTGTTATTCCTGATATATGCCCAACTTCTTCTGATGTTATTGGCATACTTATTCCACCAATATAGTCAACTGTTTCTTTTACTACATCAAAATTAACTGTTGCAAATTCTTTGATATTTAAGTCTAAATTTGTATTTAATGTTTTTATTGCAAGTGGTGCTTCACCATATGAATATGCATGTGTTATTTTATCAAGTCCATGACCTTCTATTTGAACATAAGTGTCTCTATATACAGAGATTAATTTTACTTCTTTTGTTTTATTATTTATACTTGCAATTATTATACAGTCACTTCTATTTCCTTTGTCATAACTATCATCTCTTGAATCTACACCAAATATAGCTATATTTCTATATTCTGCAAGTTGTTGTTCTGCTTGTGCTGATACATTTAAATCATCTTCATTTAAATCAACTTGTTGCATTTTTGACAATTTACTATGTACAAAAGCAAATGTTCCTCCTACTATAATTGCTAATATAATTAATAATACTAATACTATTATTCCAAAAGTTTTTAAGCCTTTTTTATTTTTCTTTTCTTCACTATGTCTTGACATAATTTTTCTCCTTTACATTTTATTTGGCATTTGCATTCCTAGTAATTCTACACCATTTTTTAATACTTGATTTACTGCATATGTTAAATACACTCTTGCATTTTGTATATCTTTGTCTTCTACTATTATTTTGTTTTCATTGTAAAAACTACTAAATGCTTTTGCTAAATCAATTAAATATCTTGATAATATTGATGGTTCTTCTTTTCTTGTTACTTGTACTAATATATCTTGGAAATTATAAATCAATTTTATAATTGTTTGTGAATATATATCATTTAATACATCTAACTTAATATCTTTTAGTTCTGGTAATTTTTCTGCTTTTTCTAAGACACTTTTTGTACGTACATATGTATATTGTATATATGGTCCTGTTTCACCTTGGAAGTTTAGGATTTTATCCCATTCAAATATTTCATCTTTTACTCTACTATTTGATAAATCATTAAATATAACTGCTCCAACTCCAACTTTTTTAGCTGTTTCTTTTTTATCTTCTAATTCTGGATTTTTTTCTTCTATTATTTTTTCAGCTCTTTCTATTGCTTCATTAAGTAATTCTTCTAGTTTTATTATATTGCCTTCTCTTGTTGACATCTTTCCTGTTGGTAATTGCACCATTCCAAATGGTACATGGATTAATCCTTTTAAATATTTTTCATCTAAATCTAAATATTTAGCTACTGTAAATACTTGTTTGAAATGCAAAGCTTGTTCATAAGAAGTTAGATATAATACTTTATCAAAATCATATGTTCTTGCTCTATATAAAATTGCTGCTAGGTCTCTTGTTGCATATGTAGTAGAACCATTTGATTTTTCTATTATACAAGGTGTATTTATTCCTTCATCTTCTAAATCAATTATTTTTGCACCTTGTGATTCAACTAGTTTTCCTGATTTTTCTAATTTCTCTATTACTTCTGGCATTTTATCTGAGTAAAAAGATTCCCCATTCCATGAATCAAATTTACTTCCTAATAAATCATATACTCTTTGGAATTCTTTTAAACTTAAATCTTTAAATCTTTGCCATAATTCAACACAATATTGGTCTCCATCTTCTAGTTTCTTGAAGTTATCTCTACAAGCATTTAATATGTTTTCATCTTCTTTACATGCTTGATTTATTCTTACATAAATTTTTGTTAATTCATTAATAGGATCTTTATCTATGTCATATTCATTTCCCCACAATTTGTAACCTTCTATTAATTTTCCAAATTGTGTTCCATAATCTCCTAAATGGTTTACTCCAGTAACATTATATCCCAAGTATTTATAAATATTATATAATGCTCCACCTATTACTGTTGAACGCAAATGTCCTATATGGAATGGTTTTGCTATATTTGGTGATGAATAATCTACTACTATATTTTTTCCATTTCCTATATTAGTTTTTCCATATTTTTCTGTTTTTGATATTTCTTTTAATACTTCTTTGGTTATTGTTTCTTTATTTATATAGAAATTTAAATATCCTCCAACAACTTGTACATCTTCTATTATGCTGGTGTCTAATTCAATTTTTTCTTTTATCTCATTTGCTATAATTGGTGGAGCTTTTTTCAATTCTTTTGCTAGTCTAAAACATGGAAATGCATAATCTCCATTTTTATTATCAATTGGTTTTTCTATATATGTTTCTATTTCTTCTTTTTCTATGTTTACTGTTTTTGATATTTCTTCTGCTATTTTCTTTTTAAAATCTATCATTAAAACTCCTCCTATTTATATACTTTTGTCGTCAATTAACTATACATAATAATACTATATTTTAATATTAAAGTCAATTAATGTAAAAACATTATAAAAAGAAGGAATATTATTTTTTCCTTCTTATATTTACTATTTTTATTCTTGACTACCTTTTACTATATAATTCCAAGAATCTTTGCACATGTCGTCTAATGTTTTAGTTGCTTCCCAACCAAGTTCTTCTTTAGCTTTTTTAGGATCTGCATAACATGTTGCAATATCTCCTTCTCTTCTTGGTGCTATTTTATATGGTACATTTTTTCCTGTTGCTTTTTCAAATGCTTTTACCATATCTAAAACACTATATCCTGTTCCTGTTCCTAAATTATAAATAAATAATCCTTCATTTTCTTTATCCAATTTTTCTAATGCTTTTACATGTCCTTTTGCTAAGTCTACTACATGGATATAATCTCTTACACCTGTTCCATCTGGTGTATCATAATCATTTCCAAATACTGATAATTCTTTTAATGTTCCTGCTGCTACTCTTGCAACATATGGCATTAAATTATTTGGTATTCCTTGTGGTTCTTCTCCAATTAGCCCACTTTCATGTGCTCCTACTGGATTAAAGTATCTTAATATACATATATCCCAAGTATTGTCTGATCTGTAAATATCTTTTAATATTTGTTCTATAAATAATTTTGTAGTTCCATATGGGTTAGTTGTTCCACCTGTTTTGCAGTCTTCTGTAAGTGGTATTCTTTCTGGTTCTCCATATACTGTTGCAGATGAACTAAATATAAATTTTTTGCATCCATATTTTCTCATTGTATCTAATAATACTAATGCTCCTGAAATATTGTTTTCGTAATATTCTATAGGTTTTTGCACTGATTCCCCAACTGCTTTATATCCAGCAAAGTTTAATACTGCTTCTATATTATTTTCTTTAAATACTTTTTCTAATTTTTCTCTATCTAAATAATCTATTTCATAAAATTTGAAGTCTTTTCCTGTTATTTTTTTTATTTTTTCTAAAACTTCTGGTTTACTATTAGAAAAATTATCTAATATTACAATTTCCTTTCCTGCATTTAATAGTTCTACTGCAGTGTGGCTTCCTATATAACCTGCACCTCCTGGTAATAAAATTGCCATGATATCATCATCTTCCTTTCATATGACATTCTATTAGTTTAATATGTTTTTCTTTGTAATTTCCAACTATCTGTAAATATATTAAATTAAAGAAATCAATTACTACATTATTTTTTTTCAACTGTTTGACCTTGTTTAGTATCTTTAACTATATATCCTTTTTGTGCAATCAAGTCTCTTAATTCATCTGATTTTGCCCAATCTTTATTTTCTCTAGCAATTTTTCTTTGTTCTAAAAGTTCTTTAATTTCTTGTGGTATTTCTACACTTTTTTCTTGATTTTTTTCATCTATTTTTAATCCTAGAACTGTATCAAATTTTGCTAATAATTTTGCTACTTCTATATTTTTCTTTTCAAATTTAGCTAATTCCCATACATAGCTCATTGCTAATGGCATATTTAAATCGTCATTTATTGCTTTGTGGCAATTGTCTTCAATTTGAGCTAATTGTTTTTTATCTTCCTCTGTTAATTCATCTTTTCCTTCTAAGTTAGTTTGATAACTATTGCGTAAACGTATTAATGATTTTTCTGCTGATTCTATTCCTTCCCATGTAAAGTTTAGCTTGTTTCTATAATGGCTTGAATAGCAGAATAATCTATACGCTAATGGTTCATAGCCTTTTTCTATTATATCTTTTACTAGATATACATTTCCTAGGCTTTTTGACATTTTCCCACCATTTATTAATAGATATTCTCCATGCATCCAATATCTAGCAGGTATTTTTCCACAAGCTCCTTTACTTTGTGCAATTTCATTTTCATGGTGTGTTGGAATTAAATCAATTCCTCCTGTATGTATATCAAATTGTTCTCCTAAATATTTTCTTCCCATTGCTGAACATTCTATATGCCAACCTGGGTAACTTGGTCCCCAAGGGCTATCCCATTTCATTAAATGATTTTCTGGTGCTTTTATCCAAAGTGCAAAATCATATGGGTTTCTTTTTTCTGGGTCTATATCAACTCTTGCTCCTGCTTTTTGCTCATTTATGTCCAAATTAGATAATATTGGATATTTATCTAATTTGGATATATCAAAATATATTGCTGTTGATGTTTCATATGCATATCCGTTTTCCATTAATTTTTCAACATATTCTAACATTTCTTTAATATGTTCAGTGGCTTTACATACAATTTCTGGTGTTTCCACATTTAATGATTTTAAATCTTCAAAAAATAATTTTGTATAATGTTCTGCTATTTCAAGTGGCGTTTTATGTTCTTCTCTTGCTGATTTTAACATTTTGTCTTCCCCCTCGTCTCCATCTGAGACAAGGTGGCCGACATCTGTAATATTCATTACATGTTTTATTTTATATCCATTGTATCTAAGCATTCTTCTTAATACATCTTGAAATATATTTGTTCTCATATTTCCAATAGTTGCATTTTTGTATACTGTTGGTCCACATGAATACATTCTTATTTCTTGTGAATCTAATGGTTCAAAAAGTTCTTTTTTTCTTGTTAATGTATTGTAAAAATATATATCCATATTTTTGTATGATAGTTTAATAACTTAAATTACCATATACTCCTTTCCGTTTTTATTCTGTTGGTTCATCTGGTTCTGTTGGTGTGGTTGTATTCCCTCCTCCAGATGTGTTATTTCCTGTTCCCGGTTTTGTTGTTTCTGTCGTATTAGTTGTATTTGATGAATTGCTTGTATTAGTTATATTTGTTTTTGGCTCTTCTTTTGGTTTTTCTACTTCTTTAGCTTTAGTATGTATATCACATATATCAGTTATTTTTTCGCCTGTTGAAGTTGATTTACCATTTAAAGGTGTCCATAATTTTAATTGTTCTTTTGGTATTGTAGAACCATAATAATTTGTTTTTACAGTTGTATATTGTGAACAATATTGTGTTGCTACTTTTCCAGATTCAGAACATATTTGTTGACTTCCATGTCCTTGACATTTTTCTGGTAAATTGTTTTGTGCAAATATTTCTTCATAAGTATCTTTACAACTTGATGTTGCTAAACATCCTGTTGTTCTACATACTGTTTCTTTTACTATACCACTTGGTTGTTCAAATTTTTTTCCTTCTAGTGTTTTATGAATATCTGTCATTACTGCATCCCAAATTTGTCCTGCTGGGTTCTGACCAAATCCTGTTACTTCTTCATTTTGGTCATATCCAAACCATGTTGCAGCTGCATAATATGGTGTGAATCCGCAAAGCCATCTATCATAGCTGTTATCTGTTGTACCAGTTTTAGCTGCTACATCCATTCCTTTTATAGCACAATATGTAGCTGTACCATTTGATGCTGTTACTGGTTCTTTATTTATTGATTTTGCTAAATATGCTGTTTGCTCAGAAAACACTCTTTTTTCTTCTTGATTTGGTGTCATTACAACTTTTCCACTTGCATCTACTACTTGTGTATAGAATGTTGGTGTAATATAAACTCCATTGTTTGCAATTGTTCCATAAGCTGCTGCCATTTCTAATGGGCTTGCTCCATGTGTCATACCACCAATTGCTAATGCTAAAACTTCATCATTACTATCTAGTGATGAGAATCCCATTTTCTTTAAGTATTCTAATGATTTTTTAGGTGTTAGCTCTTTCATTATTTTTAATGCTGGTATATTTCTTGATAATGCAATAAATTCTCTTATATTCATTGTTGAATTTTTATATTTATTTCCATCATTTTTAGGTGTGTAATTTCCAAAATCGGTCTTTTCATCTATATATACTGTTGCTGGTGTTATAACTTTTTCTTCTAATGCTGGTGCTACATCTGCTATCATTTTTATTGATGAACCTGTTTGTTTTTTCATTTGTGTTGCTCTATTCCATCCAGCTCCTTGTTTATCTCCAAGTCCACCTGCAATTGCAACTACATTTCCTGTTTTATAATCAATAACTGCCATTCCTGATTGTGTATGCTCATTTAATTTATTTCCATTTGCATCTTTCGCTTTTCCAGCTTTTATATATTTGTCCTTTTGGTATTCTTCTTCTACTCTTGCTTGAATAGTTGAATCTACTGTAGAATATATCGTAAGTCCCCTACCATAGACATAATTTTCAGCTAATTGTCTTGAGATTCCTTTTTCATCCATAACTTGTTTTATTACTTGATCAACAACTGCATCTGTATGGTAAGAATAATTTGATGATGAAGATATTGTTCCTTTATTAAAGTTTAATCCATTTTCAGCTTCAGTTACTGCTGAATTGTATTCTTCTTCATTTATATATCCTAAGTCTTTCATTTTTTTCAAAACAGTTTTTGTTTTATTTTTTATTTTTTCAGAATTGTCTTTAGAACTATCAAATGGATTATATGACATTGGTGAACTGTTAATACCTGCCATATATGCACATTCTGCCAAGCTTAAATCTTTTGCACTTTTATTAAAATAATATTCCGCTCCTAATTCAACTCCATGTATATTTCCTTCTCCACCTACAAATAAGATGTTTAAATACAATTCTAGAATTTGATCTTTGGATATCATTCTTTCTACTTGATATGCTTTTGCCCATTCTTTTATTTTTCTGGCTATTCCTGCTAATCCTTTAGTATCATTATCTTCTGTTATATTTTTAACTAACTGTTGAGTTATTGTACTTCCACCATAACTTGAATTTCCTTTAAGCACTGTATTTATAATAGCTCCTGTTGTTCTTTTAAAATCGACTCCATGATGTTTGTAAAATCTTTCATCTTCTATCGCTACATATGCTTTAGGTAAATATTCTGACATATCTTCTAATTTTACAATTTTTCTCTTTTCGTCTCCACTCAAGTTTGCTATAACCGCTCCATTAGCATCTACAACAACTGAATTTGATGCTCCAATTTTTAGTTCTTCTTTAGTTATTTCAAAGTCATCTCCAAATAATCCAAAAAATATTCCTGCAACTATTCCGGCACCAATTACACATAATAATAGGAATATTACTACAGCTATTTTTAAAGCCATCTTTAATTTTTCATGATTTTGGGTATTTTTCTTTTTGCCATTTACTTTTCTTCTTTTTTTATTATTTGTATTAACTTTTCTTGTCTCTTCTGTTGTGTCACTATTTCTTGGTCTACCTGAGGACTTTCGTCTTGTTTGTGGTGTTTTATATCTTTTAGTTCTATCTTGTTCATTACTTCTTCTACTACTATTGTTTGGCATTTCTTTACCTCCTTGCCAATTATAAATTTGACAAATACATTATATTATATTTTATAAAAAAAGGAAAGCTTTTATAGAAATTTTTAAGATTTAGTTTATCGAACATTTTGCAATATAGAATTTGAATGCAATGACGAATGCGAATGGAGAAATCTTAGAAATTCTTATGTGATTTTATGGAAAGAGTTCATTTTTAATGGAAGGGTGCCATAAAATAAGTTAGAATTTCTTAGAGATTGTAATAAGCAGAGGAATGTAATAAAAATTCTATATTGCAAAATGTTCGATAAATTAAAATATAATTAGTATATAGTTTTGTTTCCTTTTAAGTAATCTATTTGCACCTTGTCTCTTGCCAATTTTCTTTTTATATATTCAAATGGTTGATTTTGATAAATTTGTGATTCATAAATATCTTTTTGTTCATATAAACTGTATTTATCATAATCAAATTCATCCACATTCAAATATTTAATTTCATAATCATTTATACAAATGCCATTAAATCTCTTTTTATTAATTTTTATATCTTCTTTTTCACTTACAATTATTGCTTTTTCTGGTATGTTATACTGGTTTATTTGTTCTGTATTAAAATCAATATTTAATATAATCTTGCTTCTTATCAAAGACTTTTTCTTGTTATTTGATATATTTATTATAATTCCTTCTTTTTCTAAGATATTAGATATTTTTTCAAATTTTCCAATATTATTTGTTACTATATTTACTGATTTATATTCTTGAACTATTTTTTGTAAATGTTCAAAAATATAGTCTGAAGTTAAATGGTTTATCAATATTGAAATTACGATATCTTCTTTTTTAATTTTTTCTTTTTTTACTATATACTCTAAAATTTCATATGTTAATACACTATATAACCATTTACCTTTTATTACTTCTATATTTGTTTTTTTTAATTCTTCCATAAACTCTTTTTTACTTTTTAATTTTTTACTTACACATACTTTTTTACAGCCTGTTTTGTCTAATAATTTTTTTATTTTGTTAACTAATATTTTTATTTTTTCTTTTTTTATATTTCCATCAACATTATTTATTGGTAAAATTATTTTATCTTCATACAATTCTATTACATTAAAAATTTTATTCCAAAATTTAGGCTTGTCACATTCTTGAATATAATACAAAAAAATCACCTCATATACTTTTTCTAAAATATATGAAGGTGATTTTTAAATTATAACATCTCTTTTTAATAAATTTTCTTTAATTATTCCTGTACCAATAAATTTATTTTCACAATAAATTCTATATACTCCATTAGGGAATTTTTGAGTCAGTTTTACTCCATTTAAAAATAGTTCTAATTTTCTATGGTTTAGTTCTATTTTATCACTATTTTTAAATATTTCTTCTATTGGTATAATATGTGTTTCTATATTGTCATTTTCTAGATTATCTATTGATATAGAATCTTCTAACATAAATTTCCCAACTTTTAATCTTTCCAAACTTGCCATATATCCAATTGTTCCTAGTTTTTTTGCTATGTCTTCACATAAACTTCTTATATATGTTCCTTTTGAGCAATGAACTTTATATTCTATTTTTTTATTTTGTTTGTCCACATTTAATAATTCTATTTCATAAATTTCTATTTCTCTTTTAGGAACTTCTATATTTTGTCCTTTTCTTGCATATTCATATAGTTTTTTTCCATTAACTTTTATTGCGGAATAAATTGGTGGTGTTTGTATTTGTTTGCCTAAAAATTCTTTTAATTTTTCTGTAATATATTTAAAGTCTAAAGCATTATCTCCAACTTCTTGTTCTTCTATTATTTCTCCCTCTTGGTCAGATGTAGTTGTTCTTTTACCTAATTGAATTGTTGCTTTATATATTTTATCATGTTCTATTAAATATTTTGAACATAATGTTCCTTTTCCAATTAGCAAAGGTAGAACTCCTGTTGCCATTGGGTCTAATGTCCCAGTATGTCCTACCTTTTGATTTGTTATTTTTTTTACTTTATAAACCACATCATGTGAAGTACAATTTTTGGGTTTATTTACTATTAGTATTCCATCCATTTCTATCCTCCCTTGATTTTCAAAGAAATGATTTTGGGGACGGAGCAAAATCATTTCAAGTATTTTTTTGTTTCGTTTACTAATTTAGTTTTTACTTGTTCTGTGGTTCCTTGTATTTTAGCCCCTGCAGCTCTTGGATGACCTCCGCCACCAAACATTAAACATACATCAGATACATTTACATATTCTCCAGATCTCATAGATACTTTATACATTTTTTCGTCTTCATCATCTTGTCTTATAAATATTGAAACTTCAACACCTTCAATGTTTCTACCTATATTAACTAATCCTTCATGGTCTCCTTCTTCTGCATTTACATCTTCTAGGTCTTGTTTTGTAATATATGAAAATGCTATTTTTCCATCTTCTAATAATTCTAATCTATCTGATACTCTTTTTAATAACTCAAAATTAGCTTTTGTCTTTGTTTGTAATGTTCTTTTACAAATATCTGGTATATCTACACCTTTTCTTAGTAACTCTGCAGCATATTCAAATGTATCTGCTGTTGTAGAAGGGTATTGTAAACCTCCTGTATCTGTAATTATCCCTGTCATTAAACATGTTCCATTTTTTGAATCTACTTCTATGTCGTAATATGACAACATACTTAAGATTATTTCTGCACAAGCTGGTGCAACAGGATTAACATAATTTATATCTCCATACATGTTGTTACTTCCATGATGATCTATTACTATTGTTTTTTTAGCATTGTCAAAATATTCTCTATTGTCTAATCTTTTAATTGTTGCACAATCTAAGCTTATTGCTAAATCATAATTTTTTATATTACTTTCTGTTTTTATTTCATTACTTGCTGGTAAAAAATCAAATGTTCTAGCATGTTTAGTCATTATTAAATCTGATTTTTTCCCTATTTTTTCTAAACTTAGTTTTAAACCTAATGAACTTCCTATAGCATCTCCATCTGGTGCTTCATGTGTTAATATAACTATTTTTTCAGCTTTTTGTATTTCTTTTAAAATTACATCTAATGTCATATTAGTTCTCCTCTTCTTTTTTAGGTAAAATTTCTTTTAAGATGCTATCAATCTTAGCACCATATTCTAAAGAATCATCTAATTCAAATACAAGTTCTGGTGTATTACGTAAATTTACTTTTTTAGCTAATTCACTACGTAAAAATCCTGCTGATTTTTTTAGAGCTGCTAAAGTTTGTTTATTATCTTTAGCATTTAAAATACTTACATACACTTTGGCATATTTTAAGTCATTTGTAACTTTTACTTTAGTTACACTAATCATTCCAGTTGCATTTGGATTTTTTAATTTAAAACTAATTATATTACTTAATTCTTTTCTATATTCTTCATTTATTCTTTCTAATCTACTTTGACTTTCTGGCATCTTTCTCACTCTCCTTTACATTTATGGCAATAAATCTCTTTTATAAAAAGCAACTACAAGTTAGTTGGAAAAGAATTAAATTTTGGCAAGGAAAATTTCATTTAAAAGGCAAAGGCGCATACGTTTGTATGTAACTGCGTTTTAAATGAAATTTGACGTAGCCCAAAATTGTAATTATTTTCTAACGTACAATTATCTTTTTATTTCTTCCATAATATACACTTCTATCATATCGCCCTCTTTGATGTCATTATAGTTTTCAATTTGCATCCCACACTCAAAACCTTTTCCAACTTCTTTAACATCATCTTTAAATCTTTTTAATGTTGATAAATGTCCTTCATGTATTACTATGTTATCACGAATTACTCTTACTCCTGCATTTCTTTCAACTTTTCCAGAAAGTACATAAGCTCCTGCAATTGTTCCAACATTAGATATTCTAAATGTTTGTCTTACTTCTACATTACCAATAACTTTTTCTTCGTATTTTGGTTCTAGCATTCCTTTCATCGCAGCTTCAACATCTTCAATTGCTTGATATATTACAGAATATTGTTTTATTTCAACTTCGTCTTTTTCAGCTATTTCTTTTGCTGTACTATCTGGTCTTACATTAAATGCAATTATTATAGCATTTGAAACCTTTGCAAGTGTAACATCTGATTGATTTACAGCTCCTGCTGCAGCATGAATTACTTTTACTCTTACTTCTTCGTTTTCTAGCTTTTCTAATGCTTGTTTTACAGCTTCTACAGATCCTTGAACATCTGCTTTAACAATTAGATTTAATACTTTTAATTTTCCTTCTTCCATTTGGCTGAATAAGTTATCTAATGTTATTTTTGTTCCTTGATTTATAGCTTTTTCTCTTGCTTGATTTTTTCTCTTTTCTATTAAATGTTTTGCAACTTTTTCATTTTTAACTTCATAGAATGTTTCACCAGCTTCTGGTACTTCTGTTAATCCCATTATTTCTACTGGTGTAGATGGTCCAGCAGTTTTAACTTTTTTACCTTTGTCATCTTTCATCGCTCTAATTCTACCAATAGATGAACCTACAACAATTGTATCTCCTACATCTAAAGTTCCTCGTTGTACTAATACAGTTGCAATTGCACCTTTTGATTTATCAAGTCTAGCTTCAATAACAGCACCTTTTGATTGTTTATCTGGATTAGCTTTTAGTTCTAATACATCAGCTTCTAATAATACCATTTCTAATAATTGGTCTATATTTTTTCCTGTTTTAGCTGATATTGGAACAAATATTGTATCTCCACCCCATTCTTCTGGAACTAATTCATATTTCATTAATTCTTGTTTCACTTTGTCTGGGTTAGCATCTGGTAAATCGATTTTATTTATTGCTACAATTATTGGTATACCTGCAGATTTTGCGTGGTTTATAGCTTCAACTGTTTGAGGCATAACTCCATCATTTGCAGCTACTACTAGAATTGCTATATCTGTAATTTGAGCACCTCTAGCACGCATTGCTGTAAATGCTTCGTGTCCTGGTGTATCTAAAAATGTTATTAATCTATCATTTATTTTTACTTGATATGCACCTATTGCTTGTGTAATTCCACCCGCTTCTCCTTCAATTACATTTGTTTTTCTTATTGCGTCAAGTAATGAAGTTTTACCATGATCTACGTGTCCCATTACTACTATTACTGGTGGTCTTGGTTGTAAATCTTCTTCTCTATCTTCTGTTTCATCAAATAATATGTCTTCATCAGTTACTACTGTTTTCTTTTTAGCTGTAATTCCAAATTCTTGTGCTACTAAATAAGCTGTATCATAATCTATTTCTTGGTTTATTGTAGCCATAATTCCATATCCTAATAGTTTTTTAATTACATCTGCTGTTGTTTTTTTCATTTCAGCGGCTAAATCTTTTACAGTAATATTTTCTGGAATTTCAATTTCTGTTAGTTTAAATATTTTTTGTTTGTTTCTATCTTGATCATTTTGATTTTTTCTTTTTTTACCACGTCTTCCACGTTCTGTTGTTAAATCGTAATAATCTAACATTCCACCATCTTGGTCGTCAAACATATTTGATAATTTATTTGTTTGTCTTAACGATTTTAATTTTCCTTCATCAAAATCTCTGTTATTATTATTTCTTCTATTTCTATTTTTCTTATTGTTTTTATTTTCTTCAAAACGATTATTTGCTTTTTGTTTATCTATTTCTTTATTATATTCTCTAACAGGCTCTTTTTCTATATTTTCTACTGCCATTATGTTTTTAATATTTTTTTCTATTCCTTTTGCATCTAATGGTCGTTTATTATTATTGTTAAACCTGTTATTATTATTACTGTTATTATTTTGACGATAATCATTTCTTCCATTTCTATTATTATATCTATTGTTATCTCTATTGTCTCTGTTGTCTCTATTATATCCTTCTCTATTATCATTTCTGCGATAATTTGAATCTTGATTATTATTTCTTTGTTGTCTATTATCCCTGTTATCTCTATTTCTAAAATTATTATTTCTATCTCTGTTAAATTCTCTATTTTCTTGTTTACGTGGTTCTGTAGAATTTACAACTGTTTCCTTTACTACTTGAGTCTTTGTTTTGTCTGTTCTTTCTACTTTTTCTGTATTTTGATTTTTCTCAATTTTTTCCACTTTTCCAGTCTTTACAGCCATTTCTTTTTTTTCTACTACTTCATTTTTTTCTTCTTTAACATTTTTCACTTCTTCTTGTTTTTTCTCTTCTTTTTTTGGTGCTAAACCAAATAATTCACTTACAGTCATTGGTTTATTTGGTTTGTTTCTATAAACAATATTATAGTCTTTATTTTGTTTTCTTTCTACAAATCCCACATTATTCTTTTTTGATTGTTTTGGTGTATCTTCTTTTTTCTTTGTTTGTTCATCTTCTTTTGATATGATTACTTCTCTTCTAATAATAACAGGTGCTTTTTCTTCTTTTTTATTTTCCATTTTTCTTTTATTTTCTTTTCCCTTTTCTTGTTTTTCTATTTCTTGTTTTACTTCTTTTTTATTTAAATTACTTTCTAATTTTCCAGCTTCTTCTTCTGTTATAGCACTTAAATGACTTTTTACATCTATATTTAGTTTTTTTGCCATTTCTATGACATCTTTACTGGCTAAGTTTAATTTCTTTGCTATTTCATATATTTTTATCTTACCCAATAACTTCACCCCCATTATTTATTCTCTCTATTTCTTTAGATAAATTTATATCTTCTATTCCTAATATAGCTTTATTATTTTTACCAATTGCTTTACTTAATTCTTCTATACTTCCATTTATTATAATTGGTATATTATACTGTACTGCCAATTTATTAAATTTATCTTTTGTCCTTTCAGAAGCATCTTCTGATATGATAAACAATTTTACTTTTCCCTTTTTAGCTTGAGTTTCTACACTATCTGCTCCAAATGATACTTTTCTTGCTCGTGCAGATAAACCTATTAATCCTAATATTTTCTTATTTGTCAAGTATTACACCTCTTAATTTTTCATATATTTCATTTGATATTTTCATATCAAATACTTTTTCTAATCTTTTTGTTTTTATTAGCTTTTCTAGACATTGAATATCATCACATATATATGCTCCTCTACCTGGCATTTTACCAGTTCTGTCAATATTTATTTCATTATCTTTATTTTTTACAATTCTAATAAATTCTTTTTTAGATTTTTTTTCATTACATCCCATACAGGTTCTTTCAGGTTGCTTTTTCATTTTGCTACCTCCTTTATTGTATGTCCTAAAATATATATTTATTCTGTTTCTTCGCTTTCGTGTTCTGCTACATCTTCTGATTCTTCTTGAACTTTCGATAATAATTCTCTAAATTGTGTTTCAGATTTTATATCTATTTTCCAATCTGTTAGTCTTGCTGCTAATCTTGCATTTTGTCCTGATTTACCAATTGCTAATGATAATTGGTCATCTGGAACAATTACTTGTGCAAATTTGTTTTCTGGCTTTATATCTACCGCAAGAATTTGTGCAGGTAATAAACTTGCTGCTATATATATTGAAGGCTCTTCATTCCATTCTATTACATCTATTTTTTCTCCATTTAATTCATTTATCACATTTTGAATTCTTACACCTTTTTGTCCAACACAAGAACCTACTGGGTCTATATTAGGATCTGGTGAATATACAGCAACTTTACTTCTATATCCAGGATCTCTTGAAACACTTTTTATTTCAATTACACCTTCATAAATTTCTGGTATTTCAAATTCTAATAATTTTCTTACAAAATCAGGATGACTTCTTGATACTATAACTTGAGGAGCTCCTTTTAATCCTTTTTCAACTTTTAGTACATATCCTTTTATTTTGTCATTTACTTTGTAGTGTTCAGTTGGTATTTGTTCTTTTTTAGGCATTACACCTTCTAGCTTTCCTAAATCCATTACAACAATATTTCCATCAGCTTTTTGAACTAAACCTGAAACAATTTCACCTTTTCTTTCATCAAATTCATTATATACAATTTCTCTTTCTGCTTCTCTTAGTTTTTGAATAATTACTTGTTTTGCAGTTTGAGCAGCAATTCTCCCAAAATCTCTTGGTACTATTTCAATATTTACTTCATCTTCTTCATTGTAGTCTGGATTGATTTTTTGAGCTTCTTCTAATCCTATTTCTGTTTCTGGATCTTCAACTTTTTCTACTACTTTTTTTACGGCATATAAATGTGTTGCTCCTGTTTGTCTATCCATTTCTACTTTTACATTTTCTAATGAGTCAAAGTTTCTTTTATATGCTGTTACTAGTGCTGTTTCTATTGCTTCTAATAGATATTCTTTATCCATTCCCTTTTCTTTTTCTAATTCTTCTAATGCTAATATTAATTCTTTGTTGTCAATTGCTGGCGCTTTTTCTTGACTTTTAGCTTGTTTTTTCATTTTTAAATCCTCCCTTTACCAATTATAAACTGTTTTTATTTGTGCTATATTTTTACGTTCTATTATTATTTCTTTTTCTGATACTTCAATTGTTAGTATTTCTGGTGTAAAACTCTTTAATATTCCTATATATTCTTTTTGACCATTTTCGTCTTTTCTAAATAATTTGACATTTATTTCTACACCTATATTTTGCTCTAAATGTTTATCTTTCCTAAGTACTCTTTCTATCCCTGGTGATGATACCTCCAAAAAATATGATTCTTTAATGCAATTGGCTTCATCTAATAAATCATTTATTCCATCATTTACTTTTTCACAATCATTAAGGTCTATTCCCTCTGGTTTATCTATAAAGATTCTTAAAAAATAATTTTTTCCTTCTTTACAATATTCTACATCATATAAGTCATATCCTAATTCTTCTACTTTTCCTTTTATCAAATTTTCTACATTATCTTCTATCTTTGACAAAATATCACACCCCTTATACCAATCAAGAGTGGGATTTGTTCCCACTCTTTCTGTTATTACTTAAGTTACATTTATTATTATACCCAATTTTTGGCATAATTGCAAGCTTTTTGGCTATTTTTTCTAATTTTTATCCTAATTATTATATATTATTGATTTTCTTGCATTTGTTCTTGATTATTTTGTTCTTGGCTTCCTTGAGATTGCTCTTTACCATTATCTTCATTTTGTTGTTCTTGAGTCTGTTGTTGATTATTTTGTTGTTCTTCACCTTGATTGCTTTGTGATGAATTTTCATTATTATTATTTGTATTACTATTATTTGAAGTATTAGTATTTATATCTATTGATGTATTTTGATTTTTACTTACTCCAATTTTTTTCAAATACTCTTCAGCATCCATTATTCCATTATTTGCTGTAATATAATAATGTTTTTGACCACCACTTATTGTCATATATATATCATCTGCAACAGGTGCTGCAAATAGTTCTTTTCCTGTTGAACTTAATAATGTATATTTTTTATTTTTACATGCAACCAATACATTATAATCTGGAATTACTAGTAAACTTAATGCATCTTTATTACTTGTTGTTACATATCCAAAACTGTCATATATGTAATCAACTACTAATTTTCCATTTTTATCATATAATCCCCATGTTTTATCTTTTCTTGCAGGGATTAAATTTCCTGCCAATATATATTTGTTTTTAATATTATTTTGGTCAAATGTTGAAACATCCATTCCTATTTCATCATTTTCAATATATATTTTGGTATTACCATTTAGGTCTAATACACCATATTTTCTATCTTTTTGAACTACATATAAACCAGTTTCTCCATCCATCAATTCTATTGAGTCATATAATGGTTGTACTTTTGTTCTTCCCGTTTTATCTAAAATTCCAACCTTTTTATTGCTTGTAATTTTAAAGTCTCCTATTTCTGGTTCATAAGTTATGTTATCATATTTAGCTTCTAATATGCTTTTACCATCTAAATCTATTACTGCATATATTTCATTATCACCTTTTTTTACAACTAACATATCTTGTAAAATCGCTTTTTGATTAGCTAGTTCTGTACTAATTTCTTTATATCCGTTGTCTAATGCTACTGCAGAATAGGTTTGAACTAAATAAGGTAATGTATTAATATATACTCTATTTTTATCTTGATTATATATAAAACTTACATTAAATGCTTTTGAAATTGCTTCTGAACTTGCATATAGAATACCATTTTTAGCAATTACAGGTAATTTTACAGTATCTATTTCATAATTTGCGTTTGTAACTGTAAGGTCTAATTTCTCTATCTCATTTGAACCTAATACAAAATTTGCAACTTCACTTTCATTTTGAACATAACATTTGCTTTTCTCTTGTGATTTTTCTTCATAGCTACCATCATAACTATCATAATTCAAATAACTTGCTATTTCTTTTATTGGTGCATATATTGTTCCATCTTCTTCAAAAAATAATATGCTTTTCAACTTTTCATTTACTTGTCCATCTAATACAACTCTTAGTGTTGTGCTTTGAACATATACCAAATAAACTGATATTCCTATTATTGCCATCACAAGTAATATAATAAATATTAAAACTATTCTTGTAGCTTTTTTCCCCTTTTTTTGTTCTCTATCTCTAACGCTTTCTTCAATTAAATTCATTAGTATCCCCTCCTATTTAGTATAACCATATTTTTCATAAAATTCGTCTCTAAAGTTACCTAAATTATCATTCTCTATTTCTATTCTAACCTTTTCCATTAAATTAGTCAAGAACCTTAAGTTATGTATTGACAATAATCTAACACCTAATATTTCATTTGCTTTTATTAAATGTCTTATATATCCTCTAGTATAATTTTTACAAGTATAGCAATCACATTCTGGGTCTAATGGAGTCCAATCTCTTTCATATGTTGCATTTCTTACAACTACTTTTCCATGTGATGTCATTGCAGTTCCATTTCTTGCAATTCTTGTTGGTAATACACAATCACACATATCAATCCCAGCAATTGCAGCTTCGATTAAATAATCAGGCGTTCCAACTCCCATTAAATATCTTGGTTTGTCTTTAGGCATAAGTGGCGCTGTATGACGTAAAATATCTAAAAAGATATCTTTAGGTTCTCCTACACTTATTCCTCCAATGGCATATCCTGGTAAATCTAAGTCAATTAAATCTTTAGCACTTTGCTCTCTTAAATCTTTATAAAAACCGCCTTGAATAATTCCGAATAATGATTGCTTGTCAACTGTTTTATGAGCTTCTTTACATCTTTTAGCCCATCTAGTTGTTCTTTCCATAGAATTTTTAGTATATTCATATGTTGATGGATATGGGCAACATTCATCAAAAGCCATTATTATATCTGCTCCTAAGTCTTCCTCTGTTTCCATTACAGATTCTGGAGAGAAGAAATGTTTACTTCCATCTAAATGTGATTTAAATTCAACTCCTTCTTCTGATATTGTCCTTAAATCACCTAAACTAAATACTTGAAATCCTCCACTATCAGTTAATATTGGTCTATCCCATCTCATAAAATTGTGAAGTCCACCTGCTTCTTTTACAATTTTACTTCCTGGGCGTAAATATAAATGATATGTATTTGATAATATAATTTGAGCTTTTACTTCTTCTTTTAATTCCTCTGGTGTCATTGATTTTACTGTAGCTTGTGTTCCAACTGGCATAAATATTGGAGTTTGTATATCTCCATGTGGTGTATGTATTACTCCTCTTCTTGCTCCTGTTTGTTTACATTCATGTAATAATTCATATGTTACTGCTGGTTTCATATTTCCTCCTAATTATTTTATTAGCATTGCATCTCCAAAACTAAAAAATCTATATTTTTGTTCTACCGCTTCTTTATATGCTTTCATTATATAATCTTTTCCTGCTAGTGCAGAAACTAACATTACTAATGTTGATTGTGGTAAATGGAAATTTGTTATTAATGCATCTAAGCATCTGAATTTATATCCTGGATATATAAATATTTGTGTATCTCCTTCAGTTGGTTTTACATATCCATTATCATCAGCGATTGTTTCCAATACTCTACAAGATGTTGTTCCTACTGCAATTACTCTATGTCCTGATTTTTTTGCTTTATTTATTTTTTCACAATCTTCTTCTTTTATATAAAAATGTTCTGAATGCATTTGATGTGCTTCAACTGTGTCTTCTTTTACTGGTCTAAATGTACCGATTCCAACATGTAATGTTACATTTGCTATATCTATTCCTTTTTCTTCTATTTTCTTTAAGAGTTCTGGAGTAAAGTGTAGCCCTGCTGTTGGCGCTGCTGCTGAACCCTCATATTTTGCATATACTGTTTGGTATCTATCTTTTTCTTTTAGGCTTTCATGTATATATGGTGGCAATGGCATCAATCCAATTTTATCTAATATTTCATTAAAAATTCCTTCATAATGGAATTTAACTTTTCTAGTTCCTCCTGGCATTGTGTCTAAAACTTCTGCCTTTAATATTCCATCTCCAAATATTACTTTTGCTCCTACATGTAATTTGTTTCCAGGTCTTACTATACATTCCCATATGTCTTTTTCCATATTATTTAATAATAGAAATTCAACTTTTGCTCCTGTTTCTTTTTTTCCATATAGCCTTGCTGGTATTACTTTTGTATTATTTCTTACTAATACATCTCCTGGTTCTAAATAGTCAATTACATCTTTAAAATGTTTATGTTCAATTGTTTGTTCTTTTCTATCTAATACCATTAATCGTGATTCATCTCTTTTTTCCATTGGTGTTTGTGCTATTAGTTCTTCTGGTAATTCATAATCAAAATCTGTAACTTTCATTTTATTTTTTGCCTTCTTTCTTTGTATTACTTGAAATATTATTTATTTTCCGTTAATTTTGTTAAAAACTTTTCTTACCGCTTCTTGAATTTCTTCTATAAAATTTGTTGGTTGTTTAAATACTGTTTTTATTAAATATGAGTTTTGAAAATCACTTGTCTTAGCTGGTTTTAAACTATATATTTCTTCTGGTAAACCTATTTTTCCATTTGATGTTTCTATATTTTTATTCATATAATCTTTATACCATTTTTCTTGACCATATAGTTTTTCATTTTTATATCCATATTTTTCATAATCATGCAATTCTGGTCTTTCATATCCATATTCTTTTGCATTTCTTTCCAATGTGTGTAAAAATTCATGTAAAAATACTTCTTCTGGAAATTGATTTACACCTGTTTTATATTTATATATATAACTTTTTTCTTCATTTGGTAGTCTTATATTAGAAAAGCCTATTCCATAATAATCCATACCACCGAAGTCCTATCCAATCATTTATCTCAATATCATTTTTGTGTGTTTCATCTCCGTAACTTCATCACAACGAAAATATGATCATATTCTCCATTAGCAACTACATTTTTTATTTGAGTCTCAACATTTTCAGGTGCTACATAATATCCGAATTCATCATCATATGATAATTGTGTAAGAGGTTCTGTAATTTTATATACATCACATTTAGCTTTCATTTTCCCTTTAGACATAGTGTCACATACATTTGAAAATCTGCTTATTGTTGTTTCTATATCTTTAATATCTGCATCTTTTACTTTTAGATTTATATTTTTTCCATTTAAGTTAACATCTGTTGATTCTAATATAAAACATGCAAATTTCCAGTTATTATCATTTTCTGCGATTCCTTCTTCTAAAGTAAAATCAGAAAACCAAGCAGTTCCTTTAGCTTGTCCTGCATTTCCTCCCAGTCTAAAACCTAAATTAACAGTATCTCTGTCTTCACTATTAAAAATAAATTCTATTTTTTGCCATTCTGTTGTTCCTTGAATTGCAATTGACCTTTCTGTACTTCCTTCTATTGATATCTGAGCACCTATACTTGATTGTTCTTCCTCTGGAACTACGTTTTCTGTTTTCACCATACATGTAACTTTATATGGCTGATTTTTTTCTACTTTGATTGTTTCATAAAACATTGCATCATTGTATTCTTCTGATTTTATCCTATAGCTACTTTGTTTGCTATATTTTACTTTGTTATCTCTTTTAAATTCTGATGTATATAATTTTCCTTCACTCCTAACAAAGTCATTAAAATTGTTTTCTTGATAATATCTATATACAAACCATAATATCACACATAATATTATTACAGTTATTGCATATATAATTTTAGAACCACCAGATTTATTATTCATAATTCTAAATTCTCCAATCTTTTGTTTATTGATGTACCAAAAAGCTATGGATTTTTTGTCCACAGCTTTTGATGTACTTAAAATTATAAGTCTTTCATTGAAAGGTTAATTCTTCCTTGGTCATCTATTTCAACTACTTTTACAGTAACTTTATCACCAACATGAAGAACATCTTCAACATTTTTAATTCTTTCTTTTGATATTTTAGATATGTGTAGTAATCCTTCTTTTCCTCCACGGCCTAAGTCTACAAAAGCTCCAAAATTCATTATTCTAACAACTTCTCCATAATAAATTTCTCCAACTTCTACATCTTTAGCTATACCTTCAACCATTTCTAATGCTTGTTCTGCTTTATCATTATCTGTTGAATAAATAAATACTTGTCCATCTTCTTCTATATCGATTTTTACACCTGTTTCTTCAATAATTTTATTTATCATTTTTCCACCAGGTCCTATTACATCTTTTATTTTATCAACATTTATTTTTGTTGTTACAATTCTTGGTGCATATTTAGAAACTTCTTTTCTTGGTTCAGCTAATACTGGAGCCATTATATCATCTAAAATATATTTTCTAGCTTTAGCTGTTTTTTCAAATGCTTCTTGAATTATTTCATATGTTAATCCATCACATTTAATATCAACTTGAATAGCTGTAATTCCTTTTTCAGTTCCACCTACTTTAAAGTCCATATCTCCAAAGAAATCTTCTAATCCTTGGATATCTACTAACATTACATAGTCTTTATCATCATCTGGATTTGTTATTAATCCTGTTGAAATACCAGCAACTGGTCTTTTGATTGGAACTCCTGCATCCATTAAACTTAATGTACTACCACAGATACTTGCTTGTGATGTTGAACCATTTGAAGATAAAACTTCTGATACAACTCTTATTGCATATGGAAATTCTTCTTTTGATGGTAATACTGGAACTAATGCTTTTTCTGCTAATGCTCCATGTCCAATTTCTCTTCTTCCTGGTCCTCTTGATGGTCTTGCTTCACCTACTGAGTAACTTGGGAAATTATATTGATGCATATATCTTTTAGCATCTTCTGTTGTATCAATTCCATCTAATGTTTGCTCTTCGCTCATCATTCCAAGTGTAGTTATTGATAATACTTGAGTTTGTCCTCTTGTAAATAATGCACTACCATGTGTACGAGGTAATAAGCCTACTTCGCAAGAAAGTGGTCTAATTTCATCTAATTTCCTACCATCAACTCTTTTATGTTCATTAAATATCATTTCTCTTACACATTTTTTCTCTAATTTGTAGATAGCTTCTCCGATATCTGATTTGTGTTCTTCAAATGCTTCTTCTCCAAATTTTTCTGTATATGCTTCTTGAATTTTAGCTGTTAATTCATCAATATTTTTGTCTCTTGTTTCTTTGTCTTTTTCTTGAACTTTTTCTTTCATTTCATCTTTAAAGTTTTCTTCAATATATTCATATACATCATGATCTACTTCAAATGATTTATATTCAAATTTTGGTTTTCCAATTTCTTTTTGAATTCCAGAAATAAATTCACATATCTTTTTAATTTCAGTATGTGCAGCTTTTATAGCATCTAACATTACTTCATTTGATACTTCATTTGCACCAGCTTCAATCATTGTTATTTTTTCTTCTGTTGCTGCTACTGTTAATGTTAAATCACTTTTTTCTCTTTGTTCAACTGTTGGGTTTATAACAATTTGTCCATCAACTAATCCAACATTTACTGCTGCTGTTGGTCCATTAAATGGTATATCTGATATTGCTAAAGCTGCTGCTGCACCTATCATAGCTGCTACTTCTGGTGAGTTATCTTGTTCAACACAAAGAACTGTACCTACAACAACTACGTCATTTCTAAAGTCTTTTGGAAATAATGGACGTAATGGTCTATCAATTGCTCTTGATGTTAAAATTGCTTTGTCTGTTGGTTTTCCTTCTCTTTTTAGAAATCCACCTGGTATTTTTCCTACAGCATATAATTTTTCTTCAAAATCTACTGATAATGGGAAAAAGTCTATTCCTTCTCTTGGTTCTTTAGATGCTGTTACATTTACTAATACACAAGTATCTCCATAACGTACTAATACGCTTCCATTGGCAAGTCCTGCCATTTTTCCGGTTTCTATTACTAATTTTCTTCCGGCTAATTCTGTTTCATAAGTTTTAAACATATGATTCCTTCCTTTCTTTTTGTGCCATCTAAATTAGATTGTAACCTCTATATTATGCTATATATGTTGTATAGCACAGTATACAAGCTACTTACCTAAATTCATTGGCACATTATTTTTTTATTTTACACCTTTTTTATTTTAAATATATTAAGCATTAAAAAAAGTTTTTTCTTGAGAAAAGCCCGTGCTAAAAATAAGCATAGGCTTTCACAATTTTACTATTTTCTTAGTCCTAATTTTTCAACGATTGCTCTATATCTATTAACATCTTTTTTTACTAAGTAGTTTAATAGATTTCTTCTTTTTCCAACCATTTTTAATAGACCACGTCTTGAATGGTTATCTTTTTTGTGAACTTTTAAGTGTTCTGTTAATTCATTAATTCTTTCTGTTAAAAGAGCGATTTGAACTTCTGGAGAACCAGTATCTTTTTCATCTCTTTTATAAGTATTAATAATTTCTTGTTTCTTTTCGCTTGTTATCATCTTGCTACACCTCCTAATTTTATTTTATTCCTTTAACCTGGCTTATAGTCAAGGTGTTTAACTAATCAAGCTAAGTAAAAGGTATCGTTCTTACGACATTATTATTTTACTATATTTTCATTTAAATTGCAAGATTTTTTAGTATTTTTATCTTATTTATTTGAGTTATTTTTCTTTATTGAAAATTTATTCATTACTATTCCAACTCCATGAACTATTTTGGTTGAATTGCTATTGGCTATATTTTTTCCTATTGCTTTTCCTCCAACTGTTAAAGCTGAAACTACCGCACTAAGTACAAATTGTAAGTTAAAATCCATACCAAATTGTTCAGTTATCTTTACTGCAATTAATGCACTAATTGCTCCACTTAATACTCCACAAATATCTCCAATTACATCTGCGCAAATATTTGATACCCTTGGAGCATTTCTTATTAATTTTATTGAATCTTTAGAGCCTTCTACTTTTTTAGTAGCTTTAGCATGAAATTCATTTTCATTAGCAACAGTAACTGCAACACCTATAATATCAAATATAATTCCTATAAAGATTACTGCAATTAAAATTAATATTGCTGGTATTAAGCTTAAGTTTGAAACTCCATTTGTTGATACATATGAAAATACCATTGATAAAATAAATGTCATTATAAACACTTCAATAAACCATTTAATATTTTCATTTTCATCTTTTTTGTTTGTTTTCATTTTTTATATTTATTCCTCCTATTAAATATATCTAGTTTTTATTTTTAATATAATTTTTTATCAAAAAAGAGGAAGATTTAAGTTTACTTAAAAATCCCTCTATAATTTATAGTTTAAGATGGTAAAAGTCTAAGTAAATTTTACAGTTTAGGTCTGGTTGAATTTCTCTATTTTCTACATAGCATTACTGCTGTTGCCGTTTCCGTTTAAAGAAAACATCTATAATAATATAGACACCAGATCGCCACTTAAATCTGTACCTTAATCCATAGACTTCTATGCTTCTTAATGAAGCAAACATTCTAGAAGTTTTCCTTCACATACATTATAAGTTTATTAGTCTTTTTTGCAAATAAAATTTCATAAGTACAGTAAAAATAAATTTGGCCGAAATTATATTTTACTAATTATTTAATCCCAATACATTCACTCAAGACAGGCTACTCTGTGCTTTTTGTGTCTTGGCACTCATCACAGGTTACTCTTAAATTATGTATAAAAAGTTAATAATATATCTAAATCTAAGCCTCCGCGAAACCAGGGAATTATATGTATGCCACTACATACTACCCTAACCTCTTTACTCCCTAAACACACACAAACTTGGCTGTTTCGCGCACATTCAAGAAACTTCATCGATATGCCCTTTAGTGGATTTTTAGCCCCACCCTCATAAACTCCAGTATGACTAGAATAATGCACCATCAATATATATTATACAATATAGCTAATTATTATGACAATTTTTATCTAAGGCTTATTTTGGCAATAAATGATTTATTTAGTTCTAATTTCAAATTTTTTTCCATTTTCTCTCTTTTTTACGTTTTTTCTCCATTTATCTCTTTTTTTCTAATCAAATCACTCTACACTTTTTAAACTTTCTTTTATGTATCTCTTTTTTCGTTTTATCCAATTATATCATCTAAAGATAAAAATGAGGTAAAAAAATATTTTTTTACCTCAGAAATCGATCCTATTTTATTAATGTAATTAATGCATATACAGCTGTTCCTAAAACAATTATTCCTAAAGTTGCTGCTATTGTTAATAATACTGTTGCTGCTGGGCTAAGTTTAGCATGTTTTCCATTATTGCTCTTAACTTGTTTAAATTCTTCTGGATTAGAATTTTGTTTCTTTTCTTCTAATACTTCTTCTTTATTGTTTCCTTCCATATTTATTTCTCCTTTGTTGTTTTATTTGGCATTATTGTATTATACTTTTTTGATTTTGTCTACAATTTTCTAAAAATTTTGCTATAGACTTATTTTCACTAGAATTTACTTTTTCAATTGAACTAGATTTATTTTCTAAGTTCTGCACCAAATTTTTCTTCTAATTCTTTTGTTATTTCTTCCATTACAGGATTTATTTCATCATCTGATAAGCTCTTTGTTTTGTCTCTAAAGATTAAACTATATGCTACACTCTTTTTATTTTTGCCTATTTTTTCATCTCTGTAAATGTCAAATAGTTTTAACTCTTCTAATCCTTTTTGACCTTTTAATAGTTTTTTACATTTTTTTGTTATTGCTTTTTCAATATCTCCAACTTGAACATCTTCGTCTACTATTACGGCAATATCTCTTTCTGCTGCTGGGAATTTTGGAACTTCTGTATATTTTTTATTTACTCTTGAATATTTTACTATTTTTGTAATGTTTATTTCTGCAAGATATACTCTTTTATTAATTTCATAATTTATTAATACTTCTGGATGGACTTCTCCAAATGTTGCAATTGTGTCTATTCCAACTTTTAAATTTGCACATCTTCCTGGATGATATGATTCATTTGTTGTTTCTCTTTCGATATCATAACGATTTACATTAGTAGCTTCTAATATATTTTCTACTAATCCTTTTAATGTATAAAAATCAACATCTTCTCCATACATTCCTATTGTTAAAATATTTTCTTGTAGTGGAACTTCTCCTTTTTCAACTTGATTATCTATATTTTTGTAGTTTCTTGATATATCAAATAGTTTTACATTTTGATTTTTCTTATTGTTATTTCCTGCTAAAATTTGCATCATACTTGGAATTGTAGTAGGTCTCATTAATTTAAATTCGTCACCCAATGGGTTTATAATTGTAATTGCATTATCTATTAATTCTTTTTTTATTTTTGATTTTTCTAAATCTTTTTCACTTAAAAATCCATATGTGTATATTTCAGAAAGTCCATTTGTTACTAATATTTCTTGAATTTTATTCTCTATTTTTTGTTCTTTAGTTCTAACGCCTATTGTTGTTCCAGCTCTAACTAAAGTTGTTTCTAATTTATCATAACCATAAAATCTTGCAATTTCCTCTGCTATGTCTGCTACAAATTCTAAATCCATTCTAAAATATGGTGCTATTGCCATATCATTTTCTACTTTTATATCAACTTTTTCTAATATGTCTATCATTTCTTGTTTTGATATGTTTGTTCCTAATAATGTATTTATTTTATCTACATCTAATTTTATTTTGTTTATTTTTTGTTTTGTTGGATATACATCAATTTTTCCTTCTACAACTTCTCCTGCTCCTAAAAGTTCAACTAATTCGACTGCTCTGTTTATTGCTCTTAATGTATTTTCTGATGATAGTCCTTTTTCATAACGTGCTGAACTTTCTGTTCTTAAGCCTACTTTTTTGGCAGTTTTTCTGATGTTTCCACCATAAAACATTGCAGATTCAAATACTACTGTTTGTGTATCTTTTTCAATCTCTGAATTTAATCCACCCATTACACCTGCTATTGCGACTGCTTTTTCTTCATCTGCTATTACTAGATCTTTTTCGTCTAATACTCTTTCTGTTTCGTCTAGTGTTGTAATTTTTTTTCCATTTTCAGCCCTTCTTACTGTAATGTGTTTTCCACTAATTGAATTTATATCAAATGCATGCATAGGTTGACCCATTTCTAGCATTACATAATTTGTAATATCTACTATATTGTTTATGCTTTTCATTCCACATGCTTTTAATCTTTTTTTCATCCAATCTGGTGATGGTCCAACTTTAACATTTTTTACAACTCTAGCTATATATCTATAACATAAATCTGGAGCTGCAATATCAACTTTTAGTCCTTCTATTTCTTTTTTATCTGGAACTTGTAATTCATCTATATTTTTTCTTGGATTTTTAAATGGTTTGTTTAGTGATGCCGCTGTTTCTCTTCCTAATCCTTCTATTGATAAGCAATCTGGTCTATTAGGAGTAATTTCAAAATCTATTATTTCTTCTTTTAAGTCTAATACTTCTACAATATCTTTTCCTAAATCTTTTTCATATTTTTCTCCTAATATCATTATTCCATCTTCAATTTGTTCTGGATAATCATTTATACTAAGATTTAATTCTCCTAAAGAGCACATCATTCCACAAGATTCTACTCCTCTTAGTTTTCCTGTTTTTATTTTTACTCCATTTGGTAGTTCTGCTCCATCTTTTGCAACAGGTATTATATCATTTACTTTTATATTATTTGCACCTGTTACTATTTGTATTACTTCATTTCCAACATCTACTTTTGTTATTACTAGTTTATCTGCATTAGGATGTTTTTCTATTTCTAAGATTTTACCAACTACAACATTTTTTATATCTGTTCCTGTTTGAATAACCTCTTCTACCTTTGAACCTGTCATTGTTAGAATATCTCCTAATTCTAAACAATTAACATCTATATCACTATATTCTTGTAACCATTCTAAACTTGCTTTCATTTGATTTTTTCCTTTCAACTTTTTATTTTTATATTATTTCTTGTTCTTCTGCATATCTTTCAGCTGCTGCATACCTATCTTGTATATTATAAATTTTATTTTCTGTTCTTTCTTGAGGTTTAATATCCATTTTTCTTAAATTTCCTTGTTCTGATATTCTGCTTGCGAATTCTTCTTTTCTATCCTTAAATGATATTATTTTGTTTATTTCGCTTTTAGCTTCCATATCAGAAATTAAACGATAACCTCCATTTGTTTCTACAACTGAATAATTTTCATTTCCTGGTTCATGCATAAATTTTACAGCTTCTTCAAGCTTATATACTTTATTCTTTTTTGGTTTTTTACTAAAAAATCCCACTTTTTTACACTCCTTTTAAATTATCAAAATTTTGATTTATTTTTATTCTATTTGGTTTTTACCTTTTCTTTTGTTAAAATTGTTTTAAAAATCTAACGTCATTTTCAAATAATAATCTCATATCTTCTATCCCAAATTTTGCCATTGCAATTCTTTCTACTCCAAATCCAAAAGCAAAACCTGTATATTCATCTGGGTCTATTCCACAGTTTTTAAATACATTTGGATGCACCATTCCACAACCTAATAATTCTATCCATCCTTCACCTTTACATACTCTACATCCTTTTCCTCCACATACAAAGCATGATACATCTGCTTCTGCACTTGGCTCTGTAAATGGGAAATGATGTGGTCTAAAACGAATTTTAGTATTTTCTCCTAAACATTTTTTAGCAAACATTTCTAATGTTCCTTTTAAATCTGTCATTGATATGTTTTTATCTACAACTAGCCCTTCTATTTGATGGAACACTGGCGAATGAGTTGCATCTACACTATCTGAACGATAAACAGCACCTGGACAAATTATTTTTATTGGTGGTTTTTGATTTTCCATAACTCTTGCTTGGACTGGTGATGTTTGACTTCTTAAAACTACATCATCTGTGATGTAAAATGTGTCTTGAATATCTCTTGCTGGATGATCTGGTGGTGTATTTAATTTGTCAAAATTGTATATTGCCTTTTCAACTTCTGGTCCATCTGCTATTTTATATCCCATACCTAAAAAGATTTCTTCAACTTCTTTTATTATTTGTGTTATTGGATGTAATGAACCTAATTCGATTTTTTTAC
Organism: uncultured Clostridium sp.; assembly: GCA_905213875.1. Lineage (GTDB taxonomy): Bacteria > Bacillota > Clostridia > TANB77 > CAG-508 > CAG-269. The sequence goes on along the minus strand of CAJMJN010000002.1, from coordinate 37,217 downwards.
TTGGTTCTGTTATATCAATTTTTTCAGTTAATAATCTTTTTTCTAATTCTTTCTTTTTAAAAGTTTCTTCTTTTTCTGTAAATAATTCATTTAATTTATCTCTAACTTGATTTACTAAGTTTCCTATAACTGGCCTTTCTTCTGGTGATAATGCACCCATTCCTCTTAGAACTGTTGTTAGTTCACCTTTTTTTCCTAAATATTTTACTTTTAATTCATTTAGTTCCTTTTGAGTTGTACAGTTTTCTATTTCTTGAATAGATTTTTTTTCGATTTCTGCAATTTTCTCTTTCATCTTAAAATTCATTCCCTTCTTGTTATCATTAATTATTTATAACTTTTTTAATATGGTTTAAATGTTTTTGTTTCTTTATATTTCCCATATTGATTTTCCGAATATTTTTCGAATTTACTTTGTAGTAAAGCTGTTTTATTTTTCTTGACCTTTCTTTTTAATTTTATCATTATTTTTTGAAACATATTTTCTTTAGTTTCAAAATAATAAGTTACAACATATACTCCAAATTCATTTAAATTTATGTCTATATTTACTATTTTGTTTGCAAATTCTTTTTTTGTGTTTTCAATACTTTGTAATATTTCTTGGTTACTATAAAGATTTGAAGCAAAATAATTTTCTAGTATTTTTTCTTTTTTCATACTATTTTCACATCCTTAAAATCTAAAAAGCCACTCCTTCCTACTTTTTAGGACGAAATGGCTTTTATTTTCCGTGGTACCACCTAATTTTATTAGTTTTACTAACCTCATTAAAGTTTTAACGGTGCAACCGCCTTTCCCTACTATTATTTCAAAAAAGGACCTAAAAAGTGAAATTTCTATATATTTGTCTAAATGGCTTTCAGCCTTGACCATTTTCTCTTTTGATTATTTAATATATATACTTTGCTTTTTAATTGGTTTTTCTGTCTGTCACTTCTTTATTTTACCACTTTTTAGGTATTAATTCAAGTGTTTTAAATTATTTTTGTATACTATTTTTTTATATACCCTTGTATATTTTTCTACTTGTGTTACAATATTAAATATATATAATAATAGAGGGAGAGGATTTTAATGTTTAAAATGAAGAAAAAGATTTTTTTAGGTTTATTCCTAATTTTAATTCTAGTTGCTAATATGTCTTTCGCTTCTTACAGCACTGTTCAAATGTCAGTTGTAGAAGAACCTGTAGCAACAATTGAATTTGGTTCAAATTCAAAATTTGAAAAAAAATTAATTAGTAAAGATTTAACTAATAAAGAAGTTACTTTACAATTACAAGTTAATAATGGTGAGGCTAGTAAAAAACCTACCGGTGAAATCGTATTGGTTTTAGATAATTCTGATAGTATGAATAATGAAATTACTACAACTAATGGAAAAACTACTAGAAAACAATTAATTTTTGATTCAGCCAAAACAGTTATTACAAATTTATTAAAAGACAATAAAGATTTAAAAATTTCCGTTGTTAGTTTTTCAACTAATACAACAGCTTCGAAAGAAGGAACTACAGAAGATGCAACTTTAGTTTCTGGTTTAAGTAATAGTTCTTCTGTTTTAACTAATGCTATCGATTCAATAGAAGCAAATGGCCCTAGAACAGATTTAGAAGCTGGACTCGATTTAGCTAGTAAACAATTTTCAAGTACTGCTACTAATAAATATATGATTGTTTTAACAGATGGTGTTCCTAATGTTTCTTTAGGTCATAATAACCCATATTATTCTGATGATACAATCAATGCAACAAAAGCTAAATTACAAGCAATTGAAAAACAAAACATAAAGCTATTTACAATGTTGTCTGGAATTTCTGATGAAAGTTATGTACCTTCAGGAACAACAAAAACTTTTGGTGAAATAATCAACGAAGTTTTCGGTACTACTAAAACTCCAACAGCTGGAACATTTTACTATGTTTCTGATGATAAAATTGAAGAAACAGTTACAACTATATATAATTCTTTAATGCCTATTTCTCAATCATATAAAAATATTCAAATTGTAGATTATTTTCCAAAAGAAATTATAGATAATTTTGATTTTGCATATGTAGAAAAAGCAAACATTGGAGAAATTTCTGCCAAAGTAGATACTACAAATAATTCAATTACATGGACTATTCCAGAACTTGCTAGTGGTCAAACTGCTACTGTTCAATACAAGTTGAAATTAAAACAAAACTTTGATAGCAATATTGTAGGCAAAATTTTAAATACTAATGAGAAAGTCGATCTTTCTTATAATGATTTTGATAATAACAAGCAAGAAAAAACTACTGATGTTACACCTAAATTAAAACTTGCTGAGCCACCTGCTCAATTACCTAAAGCTGGTTTGAATTCTATTTTAGCAGGTATTATAATTATCACTGTTTTAGCAATATTCTTCTTTGTTAGATTCAAAAAATTAAATAATGATATTAAGTAATAATTTTTAAGTTAAAATATGCCTAAGTTATTAAACAAAAATTTAATAACTTAGGCTCATTTTTTATTTTATTTCGTATAGAATATTTGTATTACATTTTTAGTTTGAATTTTTGGTCTCATGTTTCTTATTCTGATAATTCTTTTTCTATATATAATAATCTATTATATTTTGCTATTCTATCTGTTCTACACGGTGCTCCTGTTTTTATTTGTCCTGCATTTACTGCCACTGCTACATCTGCTATTGTTGTATCTTCTGTTTCTCCTGACCTATGAGAAATAATTGTATTATATCCATTTTCTTTTGCTAATTTTATTGTATCTAATGTTTCTGTTAATGTTCCTATTTGATTTAATTTTATTAATATACTATTTGCTATATTATTTTCAATTCCTCTATACAATCTTTTTGGATTAGTTACAAATAAATCATCCCCAACTAGTTGAATTCTATTTCCTAGCTTTTCTGTTAGTACTTTCCACCCTTCCCAATCTTCTTCTGCTAGTCCATCTTCTATTGAACATATTGGATATTTTTTACATAAATTTACTAGATATTCTATCATCTCATTTTCTGTTTTAAATTCTTGTGTTTTCCAGAAATAATACCCTTTTTTTCCTATTTTTTGAGCTTCTTCATACATCTCTGTACTTGCAATATCTAAAGCCAATTTTATATCTTTTTCTGGTTCATATCCCGCCTTTTTTACTGCTTCTATAATACAATCCAACGCTTCTTCTTCATCTTTTAAATTTGGAGCAAAACCACCTTCATCTCCTACTCCAACATTATGACCTTTTTCTTTTAATACTTTTTTAAGTGTATGATATATTTCTGTTCCTCTTTTTAATCTTTCTTCAAATGTAATTTTTCCTACTGGCATTATCATAAATTCTTGTATACTTATATTATTTTCTGAATGTTTTCCACCATTTAATATATTCATCATTGGAATAGGCATCTCAGTACCATATATTCCGCCAATATATCTATATAATTCTAAACCTAGTGAATGTGCTGCAGCTCTTGCAACTGCCAATGATACTCCCAAAATTGCATTTGCACCTAGGTTTGATTTATTAGGTGTATCATCTAATTTTATCATTTCTGTATCGATTTTTCTTTGTTCATATACATTCATCCCTATAATTTTTTTAGCTATTTTTTTGTTTACATTTTCTACTGCTTTTTCTACGCTTTTACCTAAATAATTGTTTTTATCTTCATCTCGTAATTCAACTGCTTCAAAACTTCCTGTTGAGGCACCTGATGGTACTGATGCTTTTCCAACATATCCATCTTCTGTCATTATCTCTACTTGTACTGTCGGATTTCCCCTTGAATCTAATATTTGCATTGCTCTTATGTCTTTTATTTTAAGAAAATTTTTCATAATACTATCCTCCTAAATTTTTTCCAATTTCTAGTATAGTATAACCTTTGTAAATATATTTATTCATCAATTATGAAGCTTTTCTATTACGTAATTCAGTAGCATATTTTATTGTTACTTCATTTATTTCTCCTGATGATATTCTTGCAATTTCTTCAATTACCTCATTTTCTTTTAATAATTTTATTTGTGTTTTTGTTCTATCTTCTATTACATTTTTGCTAATAAAATAATTATAATCTGCTTGTGCTACTATATTAGGCAAATGTGAAATACATAATACTTGGTGGCTTCCAGCAATTGATTTTAGCTTGTCTCCAACACTATTAGCTGCTTTACCACTAATTCCTGTATCAATTTCATCAAACACTAATATTGGAATATTATCATATTCTGCAAGTACCTTTTTTATTGCTAACATTATTCTTGACATTTCTCCTCCTGATGCAATTTTAGCTAGTTCTTTTTCTTCTTCTCCAATATTTGTAGCAATATAAAATTTAACAATATCTTTTCCAGTTGCAAAAAATTCATCTTCTATATATTTTACATTTACACTTATTTTAGCATTTTTCATTTCTAATTCTTTTAGTTCATTATTAATTTCTAAACTTAGTTTATTTCCTGACAACTTTCTAATTTCATGCATTTCTTTTGCTTTTTCTGTCATTTCTGTTTCTATTTCTTTTAGCTTACTTTTTAATTTGTTGTTGTATTCTTCTACGTTTTCTATTCTGTCTAGTTCTTTTTCAGTTTCTTCTCTATATTCTAATATCTCTCTTATTGTATTTCCATATTTTCTTTTTAGTAAACGTATTAAATCTAATCTTTCTTCAATTTCATTACGTTCATTTTCATCAAAATATGTATCTTCTTTATATCCACTTATATCTCTTGCAACTTCCTGTAATTCATAATATAAATTTTTCAAATTTGTTGATGTTTCTTGATATTTCTTATCTATATCTTCAATTTTTTCTAAGGCTCTTATTGCCATACTTATATTATCTATTCCACCATCTTCTATTAGACTATTTGCTTTTTGTAGGTTTTCTGATATTTTAGCAGAATTTGCAATTATATTTCTTTGTTCTTCTAGTTCTTCTTCCTCATTTTCTTTTAGATTTGCTTCTTCTATTTCTTTTATTTGATATTGTAATAAATCTATTTTCCTTTGTCTCTCTTTGTCATCTCCAAAGTTTGCTTTTAGTTCTTTTTGAATTCTTGTATATTCTAAATATAATTTTTGGTATTTTTCTTTTAAATTAGATAATTTTGTTCCTGAAAATCCATCTAGATAACTTAAATGTTTTTTACTATCTAATAATCCTTGAGTATCATTTTGTCCATGTATTTCAATGAATTCAGACATAAATTCTTTTAATTCATTTACTGTTACCATTCTTCCATTTATTTTACACATATTCTTTCCATTTGTGTTTATTTCTCTTGAAACAATAATATTTCCATCTTCTGATTTTGGAGAATTTGGTACATACATGCACAATTCAACAAATGAATTGTTTTCTCCTCTTCTTATCATTTCTTTAGAAAATCTTCCACCTGATATAATTTGTAATGAGTCTATTATTAAAGTCTTTCCTGCACCTGTTTCACCTGTAAGTACATTTAGGCCTCTACTTAAATCTATATTTAAATCCTCTATAATTCCAATATTTTTTATGTGTAAATTTGTTATCATAATTTTCCTCCTACACTGAAAAAATGTTCGTCATTATTGTATCTTCAATTTTTAAAATTGTCAATACTTTTTGCGAACATTTTTTTGTTTTATATAAATTCTTCAAAAACTAAATTTGCTAAATCTAGTCCTTTATTAGTTAAACGTATATAATTTAAATCTACCTCTATTAGTCCTTCTTCGACTAATTTATTTAATTTTTTGTTATATAAAAATAGTGGATTGGCAGTAAACTTTTCTTTAAATTCAGCTATATTTACACCTTGAATTTTTCTAAAGCCTAACATCATAAATTCTTTTTCTTGTTCTTCTTTTGTTTGTTTTTCTTCTATATTTCTATTTAATTCTAATTTTTCCGCTTCTATATTTTCTATATATTTTTCTATATTTTCTATATTTCCAAATCTTATATTTTTTATATATGAATGTGCTGCAATTCCAAAGCCAATATATTCTTTTTGATTCCAACAATTTAGATTATGTTTTGACTCATGTCCTTTTTTAGAAAAATTTGATATTTCATATTGGTCATATCCATGTAATTCTAAGTAGTCTTTTACATACCAATACATTCTTCTTTCTAAATCTTCTTCTGGTAGTACTAAACTACCTTCTTCAATTTTCTTTTCAATAATAGTTCCTTCTTCTACAATTAATGAGTATACACTAATATGTGTCGGATCTAATTTTATTAATAATTCTAAGCTTTTTTTAATATCTTGAATTGATTGTTTTGGTAAACCTATCATTAAGTCTACATTTATATTATCAAACTTAACTTCTTTAGCTATTTTATATGTTTCTAAAAATTCTTTTAATGTATGTATTCTGCCTATTTCTTTTAGTAATCTATTTTGTGCACTTTGTAGACCAATACTTAATCTATTTATTCCACAATTTTTATATAATTCTAACTTTTCTTTTGTTACTGTACCTGGATTTACTTCTATTGTAATTTCTATATTTTCAAATTTAGTTTCATTATTTTCTAGTTTTCTTTTGAGCTTTTCTAATAATTCTTTTATATATTTTTCATTTATATATGAAGGTGTTCCGTCCCCCAATATAAATTGTTGTTACATTATATTCTAAAAAATCAAATTTTTCTATTTCATATTTCAAGCAATTAATATATTTTTCAGCTAATTCAATTTTATTTGGATATGATATAAAATCACAATAATAACATTTTCTTTTGCAAAACGGTATATGTATATATATTCCTAGTTCTTTTTTATTCATTTGCTAACTCCATTATTTTTTTTAGTCTATAATTTACCCCTGATTTTCCAACTGGCTGTCTCAACTTTTTTCCAAGTTCTATTAGTGGCATATCTGGGTTTTCTAACCTTAAATTTGCTATTTCTTTTAAATTGTCATTTAATTTATTAAATTTTCCGGTTTCTTTTAATTTTTTTATTGCTGCTATTTGTTCTATTGATGCATTTATTGTTTTATTTAAATTAGCAGTTTCACAATTTACTAGTCTATTTACTTTTCCTCTCATTTCTTTTTGAATTCTAATATCTTCAAATCTCATTACTGCTTTATTTGCTCCTATTAATGCTAAAAATTTAGAAATTTCTTCTCCTTCTTTTATATAAATAGATTTTTTGTTTTCAGTAATCATCTTTTTAGTTTTTATTCCAAGTTTTTCCAATATTTTTCTTATTTCTTTTAGGTTCTCTTCATTTCCAAAAATTATTTCTAAATGATATTTTTTTTCTGGATTATTTATTGAACCTGAACCCATAAACACACCAATTACCAATGTTTTTAAATTTTCTTCATTTTTCTCATACTGTATATTTCCTTTTAAAAATATTTGTTTTTCATCTATTTTTACAAATTCTTGTATACTATTTTTCTTAAAGGATACTATAAAATTTTTTCCACTTATTTCTATATTATGTTCTATTTTTAAATTATATAGTAGCTTAGAAAATCTATTTATATTATAATCACTTTCTGTTGAAAATCTAATAATATTTCTTTCTAATATATCTATATTTCCTGATATTAAATATCCTATTAGTTCATATTTTACCAATTCTTTATTGGATAATTTTGTATTTTTATTTAATTCTTGTTTTATTTCAGAAGAGAATGACATTTTTATTTTTTCCTTATTTATGTATTTAGATTTTATGGTTCCATCTATAAACCTATGTTTTGATTATATAATACCGGACAGATATTTTCAACTAGTTGTCTGTTATTATACATTTTACATAAAAATACCCCATCTGTAAAATACAAATGAGGTCTTTTATACTTTCAATCAAAGTACTAAATTGAAGATTTCACGTAATCTCGTTTTTCTTCATGCTACTTATTTGTCCAAAGTATTTCATATTCTGATTCATATCCTTCTGATATAGCTATTTCATTTTCAGAAATTTTCATATATGTCATCCACGGATAACCAATCATATTATCAATCCCTATTTTTTCTCCTGCTATTGCAAGTGCATGACAAGGACAGTGACTAACTGAAAGTTTACATTTTTTATTTTTCTCCATTAACTTAACAATATTGTCTGCCAAAGATTCTTTAAATGTTTTTATTTCTTCTTTTGTATAGCTCCTTGATAAATTCACTGCCAAAGCAAATGATTTATTTGATAAACCAATACCATTATCAATTTTAGGATTAATAATAACATTTGTCCACCAATCAACAGCAACTTTAATATATTGGGGATATTCTTCACCAAGTTCTACATTAAAACGTTTTGGTGGATTAAAACCAAACTTTGACTTACATATTTTTCTAAAATCCCTTGCAAATTCTTCTTCTGCAATTACATCAATTACCTGTGGAATATAAACTGCCTGATTTAATACTTCTTCTTTGTTTGCAACTAGATATTCAAAAAGTTCTTTTGATTCATCATCTTTATTTGATAATCTATTTTCTTCATTTTGAATATCCTCAAAAACTATACTAAACCGTAAAGCAAGTTCAGATGGATCATTGATATTTGGACTAACTTTAGATATGTAATCTGCCAAAGCATACACTTCTTTAGACATACCTTTACACAATTCTCTGCTTTTGGATAATTTTTCTCTCATACTGCTTTTTTCTTTTCTTTTTGTCATAATAAATTCTCCTTTCTTATTGTTATAAAATTAAATGTGTCATGTAGCAAAAACTACTAGTTTTGCAATATTATATCACAGCTTACATAAGAATCAACTATTTTTTATATTATTATTTTCTTAATCTCAAAGCATTTAAAATTACTGTTAAACTACTAAATACCATTGCCAAACTTGCAAGCATAGGATTTATAGAAATTCCTAATGGTTTAAAAAATCCAATTGCAACAGGTATCATCAAGCAATTATAGAAAAATGCCCAAAATAGGTTTTGTTTTATATTCTTTACTGTTTTTTCACTAATCTTTATTAGTTTTAAAACTGAGTATAAATCATTTTTAGTTAAAATAACATCACTTGAATCCATTGCAATATCTGTACCGCTTTTTACACTTACACCAATATCAGCATTTGTCAATGCTGGGCTATCATTTATACCATCTCCACACATCATAACTTTATTTCCTTTTTCTTTTAACATTTTTATAGTTTCAGATTTTTGTGATGGTAAAACGTTAGAAATTACTTCTGTTATTCCTAGTTCTTTACTTATTTTTTCAGCTGTTTCCTTGTTATCCCCTGTTAACATTATTGTTTTTATATTATGTTCTTTTATTTCTTTAATAACATCTTTAGCATTTTCCCTTACAACATCATTAACTCCAATTAATGCTAAAACATGCTTTTCATTTGCTACATATATGATGCTATTTCCATTTAGAGCTAAGTCTTTTTCATCTTCTAAATGATTATTTTCAATAGAAAATTTTTCTAAAATTTTTCTATTTCCTAATATTATTTTTCCATTATTAATTGTCCCCACTATTCCACGTCCTGCGACATTTTGCATATTTTCTACTTTTAGTTTTGGAATATTATTTTTATACATATAATCTACAAATGCTTTCCCTATTGGATGTGTTGACTTTTCTTCTATGCTTCCTGCAAGTTGCATTAACTCTTTTTCTGCCATTTCGCTATAATTATATATCTTTGAAATTTTTAAACTTCCATAAGTTAATGTACCTGTTTTGTCAAATACTATTGTATCGATTTTAGAAGCATTTTCTAGTATCTCACTTTTTTTTACTAATATTCCATTACTTGCACATAGACCTTCACTTACTACTATTGCTAATGGAGTTGCTAAACCAAGACTACATGGGCAAGCAACTACTAATACTGTGATAAATGTACTTAAGGCTGTACCTATATCATAACCTAATATTAAATATACAATAAAAGTTATTATAGCAATTCCAATGACTGCTGGAACAAAATATCCAGAAATTTTATCCGCAATTTTTGCTATTGGTGCTTTTGTATTACTTGCTTCTACTACTAATTTTACTATTTCTGAAACAGTAGATTCTTTTCCAATTCTTTCTGCTTTATATTTTATGAATCCATCATAATTTAAACTTCCTGCAATTACTTTTTCGCCAATACCTTTAGTTACTGGTTTACTTTCACCAGTTATAAATGATTCATCTAAATGTGTATTTCCTTCTATTATTTCTCCATCTACTGCAATTTTATCTCCTGCTTTTGAAATTACTATGTCTCCTTTTTTTATTTCATCAAGGGTTACATTTTTTTGTATTCCATTAACTTCAATAATAGCTTGATTAGGTGTAATTTCAACTAATTTTTGTATTGCTTCCATAGTTTTATTTTTACTTATTTTATCAATATATCTTCCAAGTTTAACAAAATAAATTATTATTGCTGATGATTCAAAATATAAATTCATTACAAAATGTATATCACCTTTAAAAATCATATACATACCATACAAACTATAACCTAAACTACTTACAACACCTATTGAAACAAGTGTATCCATATTTGGTATTTTGTGAATTAAATTTTTATATCCATTTTTTAAGATATCATATCCATAGATTAAAAATGTAATTGTTAATATTAATAAACATACTGCATAATTTACTGGATGTTGATGTGAATCTAAAAAACTTATAGTTGGCAATCCTATCATATGTCCCATAGCAATATACATTAAAATTATTGCTAAAATTGTGAAAACAATAAATTCTGTTTTCTCTTTTTTATTGTTTTTTTCTATATTAAGTTCTTTAAATATTCCTAAACTTTTAAATCCTGCTTGTTTTACATATTTTTCTATTTTTTCTTGGTCTAAAATCTTTTCGTCATAAGTTACTGTGGCATTTGCCATAACAAGATTTACATTACAATCAAATATTCCATTTTGCTTATTTAAATATTTTTCTAATCCATTTGAACAAGCACTACAAGTCATTCCCTCAATTGATAAAATTAGTTTTTTCATATTTACTATTTTTCCTCCTATTCTATCACATCATAACCTAAATCTTCTATTTTTTCTTTTATTTTAGCTATATCTAAATCTTCTTTTACATTTACTGTTACAATCCCTGTATTGTGATTTGCATCTACATTTTCAACTCCATCCATTAAAGATATTGCTGATTTTACTCTGTTTTCACATCCTTCACAAACCATTCCCTCTACTTTTAATTTTAATTCTTTCATCTTTATCATCCTTTCTTTTCTTACTTTTTATATTTCTTCTAAAATTTGTTTTTCTGATATTCCATTTTCTTTTAATAATTTTTGTGAACTATATCTATTGTGCTTAAATATTTTTTTAGTCTAACCTAGTTACAATAATTCTGTCATTATCACACAAGTCTTTTTTACTATATGTACCAGTAAATTTTTTTTCATCATTTATTATTTTAATAACATCTTTCTTTTGGTCATATCCAATTTCAAAACATAAGTAACCATTAAACTTTAGGTATTCTTCACTTTGATGTGTTATCTTTCTATAAAAATCCAAACCATCATATCCACCATCTAATGCAATTTTAGGTTCTTTTTGTACTTCTTTTGTCAAGGTTTTTATTACATCTTTTCTTATATATGGAGGATTTGAAACTATTATATCATATTTTTCATTTACTATATTTTCAAATAAATTTGATTCTATAAATGTTATTTTATTTTCTATTTCATTATTTTTAGCATTTGTTTTAGCTACATCTAATGATTTTTCTGATATATCAACCGCTGTTATTTCTACATTATCTAAATATTTTGCAAGTGATACTGCAATTGCTCCGCTTCCTGTGCACATATCTAAAATTTTTTTAGCATTTATTTTTCTTGCTATTTTTATTACTTCTTCTACTAAAATTTCTGTATCTGGTCTTGGAATTAATACATCTTCATTTACAAAAAAATTTAGTTTCATAAATTCTTGCTGGTGTGTAATATGTTGAATTGGTTCTCCATTAATTAATCTTTTTATCGCTTTAAAATAGTTAACTTCTTGCCTTAATGTTAAAACTTGATTATCATATATTATCAAATATTGCCTTGGTTTGTTTAATATATATTGCATTATTAGTCTTGCTTTTAAGTTTGGTTCTGTTACATTTTCTGTTTTTAGTTGTATCATTCCTTTTCTAAGTGTTTCTTTTATTGTCATATACACACCTCCTCTAACTGCATATATAATATCACAACTTTATGGAATTTGCCAGATGTTTTACAATTTCACCTTTTTGATATCTATATAAAAAAGCAGAAGTCAATTTTAAACTTCCGCTTCTATTTTTCTTATTACTCAGAGTTTTTATTCTCTGCCTTATTCTTCAAAAAATTTTTGAAATTCTTCTTCATTTACTTTTTCTTTTTCTAATAATGCTTGTGCTATTAAATCTAATTTATTTCTATGTTCATTTAACAATGTTATAGCATCATTATAGGCTGTATTAATTAAAGCTTTTACTTCTGCACCAATTTTATCTCCAATATTTTCTCCAAATAATTGCATTTCATATGGTTCTTTTCCTTGGAAGTCAATTGGTCCTAAGGAATCACTCATACCATATTTTGTTACCATGTCTTTAGCTATTTGTGTTGCAACTTCTATATCATTGCTTGCTCCTGTTGAAATATCATCTAATACTAGTTTTTCTGCTGCTCTTCCTCCAAGTAATGCAATTAATTTTTCTTGCATTTCTGTTTTTGATATATAATATTTGTCTTCATCAGATTTATACATTGTATATCAACATGCAACACCTCTTGGTATTATAGATACTTCTTTTACATTTGCTTGTGTTGGTAGATAATAGCTTACTACTGCATGACCAGCCTCGTGATATGCTGTTAGTTTTTTGTCTTTTTCTGAATATTTTCTTTCTCTTTTTTCTAATCCAACTGTTACTTTTTTAACAGCTTCTTCTATGTCATCATTTTGAATATCTTCATGTCTATTTTTTGTTGCTATTATTGCTGACTCATTTAAAATATTTTCAAGCTCTGCTCCTGTAAATCCTGCTGTATCTTCTGCAATACTTTCTAAATTAACATTGTCTGATAATTTTTTATTTCTACTATGGATTTTTAAAATCTCTAATCTTCCTTTTAAATCTGGTGTTGGTATTGTTATTCTTCTATCAAATCTACCAGGTCTTAATAAAGCTTTATCTAACATTTCTGGTCTATTTGTTGCAGCTAAAACAATTATTGTTTCTTCTGAACTAAATCCATCCATTTCTACTAATAATTGATTTAATGTTTGATTATTTTCTGTTTCTGCTCCACTATTTGATGTTCTTCTTGAACCTATTGCATCTATTTCATCTATAAATACTATACAAGGAGCTAATTTTCTTGCTTTTTCAAATAATTTTCTAACTCTTGATGCTCCTAACCCTGCAAACATTTCTATAAATTCTGATCCACTCATTGATATAAATGGTACGTCAGCTTCACCAGCTATTGCTTTAGCTATTAAAGTTTTTCCTGTTCCAGGTTTTCCATATAATAAAACTCCTTTAGGCACACGTGCGCCCATTTTAGTAAATTTTTCTGGTCTTTTTAAAAAATCAACAATTTCCATCATTTCACTTTTTTCTTCATCTAATCCGGCAACATCATCAAATTTTATTTTTGTTTTTCTTTCAGTGTCATCATATACTTGTCCTTTTTCTCCTAATCCTTGCATTTTAAATATCATTATAAATAGTGCAAGCATTATTGCTGTTGGTAAAAATGAAATTATATAACTTGGTAATTTTGAAAAAATACTAGGTGTTTTTTGTATTAGTTCTATTTCATTTCCTTCTGCTACTTTTGATTGTACTAAATCTATAAAACTACCTATATTGGGTACTATTGAAGTTTTTTCTTCGTCTTCGTTTTTAACTTTTACTTTTACTGTTGTACTTCCTGTTTTCATTTCTATTTTTTCGATATTTCCTGCTGACATTTCTTTTATTAAATCTGTGTATGCTAATGTTTTTTCATCTTCTTTTGTCTTATTTTTATTAAAATATAATCCTACTAATGCAACAGCTACTATTACCAAAATAACTACTAATGCGGTTAGCCAATATTGTTTTGATTTATTTTTATTATTATCTTGCTTTTTACTCATATATGTCACTTTCCTTTCCTTAAGTTTTTAAGCATTTGAACCTTCCGGTTCTTCTCCTACATTATTATCTTTTTCTTCTTTGTTATTTTCTTTATTTTTGCTTTTATCTTTTTGTTCTTTTTCTTTACCTTCACGTGTTTTTCTTTTTCTTTCTTCCTCTTCTTTTTCAGCTTTTTCTTCTAATTGTTTTCTTATTACATCTTGTGCTTCTACTATTTTCATTAATTCCATTTGTTTTTTCATAAAATCTGTTTTTAATATTAGTATTGCCGCAACTAAATATATTGCTGCAACTGAAACATACATTACTTGGAAATACTGCATGTCAAATGTTATAAATATATTGACTGCAATATATAGTATGTTTAATATTACTGACAACGTTAATGCATATACAGACATATTAAATATTGCTGCATATCTCATTTTTATACGAGCTAAATATGTTGTTATAAATCCAAATACACTTAAAAATATTGCATTTGAGATTGTTGTTAAAAAATATATTACAAATGCATATATAAAAATTGTTAAAAATACACTTACATATAAAGTTATTATTTTGCCACTATTAATATAATTTATGACATCTTGTTTGTTAAATTCACTAATTTGGAATGATTTTAAAGTATCTTCATATAAATAACTTATTGTTCCTGCAACTGCGGCATTTTTTATTAAAACTTTATCTTTTAATATTACAATTCCACTTTCTGTATCTCCAATTTTATTTATATATTGATTTATTTGTTCTTCATTTTCTGTATTTGTATCTACTATAATTTTTCCTGCTATTGGCGTTTGTGGTATTTCAATTGGCTCCTCAGATTCTACTTTTAAAGTCCCATCTTTATATGAAAATTCAGGAAAATTATTTTGTAAATATTGTACCCCTTGTTTTGCTAAATTATGTGTTTGATATATCATTCCAATACAAAGTACTAACGCTATACATACTACAAGTTTTGTTAAATAACTTAATGCTCTTCCTACTCCTTGAGCAGCCATTTCTGGATATTTTTCAATTTTTGTAATTGAATACCATACTTTTTTAAAAAATCCAATTTGTTTTATTCTTAATTCATTTTCTTCATTTTTTATTGTATCATTTTCATTTTGTAAATCTTTATTTTCCATTTTAGAACTTCCTTTCTACTTATTTACTAAATATTTTTCTTTTTATTTGTCTTAATGTTCTAAATGCTTTTTCAGAAAAACGATATAATTTATATGTAATTGGTTTAAATGGAATATAAATTTCTCCTATGAATTCTGTAAAAGTTGCGCCAAATCCTTGTTTAAATCTGTATAATCCATATTGTGGATGATTTTCGTCAACTACTCCTGATACTCCTCTAAAGTCATAAATATCATCTTTTCTTGCTATTGCCATTTTTATCATTTCCCATTGTAGCAAATAATTTGGCATTAAATTTCTATGTTGATTACTACTAGCACCATATAGATACCATGTTTTATTACCGTAAAATATTGGAATTACTCCTGATATTGGTTGTCCATCATGATATGCCATTAAAACTTTCATATGTTCTGGCCCCATACAATCATACATTTTTTCAAAATATTCTAATGGTCTTATAATAAATCCGTCTCTTTTTCCTGTTTCAACCATTATTTTATGAAAATCTTTTAAGTCTTCTCTTGTTCCTTCTTTTACTGTTACGCCCTTTCTTCCTGCTAAACGAATATTATATCTCCATTTCTGTTTAAATCCTGCCATAACTTCTTCTTCTGTTTTATTTTTTATATCTAGACGAAATACATATCTTGGTTGAATTTCATCTTTAAAATCTTTTGCATTATCTTTAATTTTATAGCCTAAATTTGATACAATATCTCTAAATTGTTGGTCTGAACTTAATACATCTGGTTCATTTCTTAGTACAAATGCTTTATATTTTTTTGCAAGTTCTTTTGCCCCATCTGTTAATTGTTTCATAACTGATATATCATGTATGTCTCCAACTGGTCCTCTTGATGCATACATAATATTTCCAAATATAGGCATTTTACGTATTAATACACATAATGAGCCTATAATATTTCCTTCTTCATCTTCTGCTAATATTACTTCTGGCTTCCAAAATGCTTTTTTCAATTCTGCCCATTCTAAAGATTGTTGGAAATTACATCTTTCTTCACTTTCTAAAAATTCTTTGTATTTTTTCTTATCTTCTTCATTATTTTGTAGGAATCTCATTTTTCCTTTCAATCCTCCTATTTTATTATTTACAATCTATTCGTATTTTACACTAAATATTAGAATTTTACAAGCTTATTATATATTTTAAAATAATTTAATGGCACAAAATATGAAGTTTGAAAAATTTTCTTATACTATAAAAAGAGAATAGACAATAGTCTATTCTCTTTCATGTTCAAATTACTCACAAAGTTCTCTGACAAACTCTGCAATTGATTCACTTTCACAAATAAATTCAATTTCATCTTCACTAATTTCTTTCGAAATAACATCAAAGCACTCTGTTGTACTTTTAAGATTTTTAACAATTCTTTCTGCATCCCAACCTTTAGCAAGAATTTTTACTCTTACTATTTTTTGGTCCTTAGTTTTAAGTATTTTTATTTTTTGATTTTTTCTTGCTTTTTTCACTTCTAAAAGCTGATTTCTAAATCTTAAAAGACTGGTCATTTTGTATTCCCCCTTTAAGCATTTGTTATTTTCTTGAAGAAAGTAAACTTACTTGGTTTACTATAACTTCCCAAAGCAGTTGATTGAATGTCATAATCTAAAGCTACTTCAGTCACAGCCCTTAAAAGTTTTCCAGAAAACTTTTTGCTTTTTTGGTCATTTTTTAAAAAGTAACATCCTTCTTCGCCTATTTCAAAATCAATAAGCACTAAATCCGTATCAGGATTTTCTTTTAATTTTCTGTCTAACTCCGGTTCTATCACTTTTTTTATGAACCGGATTGCCTTTTTTTCCGTTATCTTTTTGTTTTTCTTTCTTTTGAACATTTTTGATTCCTCCTAAAAATAATTTTTTTATCAAAATGCAATTTTCTCCTGTAAAATAGGATGTTATGCTATTTTGCTCATATTAATTATGCTACTTTTCTTTATTTTATTCAATATTTACATAATAACTACTAATTATATTTGTTCATCAAGCAATACACATTGACATAACATTTAATTTTTTGCAAACAAAAAATCAACCTTTACAGTTGATTTCTCGTTTTTCGTTTGTTAAGACGATTAATTATTTGGTACCGATGGTCTATTTACTATATTAATTCATAAAATCTTAAGCATTTTTACGACTTAATTCCACTAAAATCAATATTTTTCTTATTTTGTTAACTTCTTGAAAATATTAAAAACTTTTCCTATTGCATTATTTACTGTATTAATTTTATATCACATCACTTACTCAAAATCAATATGAACCCAGTCAATAAATTTCATATAATATTTGCTAATTCTACTAATCGAATTTACATTTTTTTACATAGTTATCCACAGTTTCAAAAAAGTTATCCACAGTTTTTTCGACTTTTTATTGCAAATTTTTCTAGTTAATAGTATAATAAATTTTAATATTGCAAAAGGAGTTTTATTTTGAAAAATTTTGATATAAATAAAATAAGTAAAGGAAAAAGCAGAAATATAAAAATTGGTGAATTATCTAAAGAAGTAATAGCTTTACTAGATTTAGATTTAAATCCTCAAAATATTAATATTTGGTCTACAAGAATTGAAGAACATTGTAAAAAACATAAAGATGAATATTCTAGTCCTTCTGCTTATAACCAAGCTATAAATTCAATACCACTGATACTATCACAACCCGATTATATTGGATTGCATAAAAATGGAAATATACAATATATAAAAAAATTAGATGATATTTCTTTAATCGGTGTACAAATAATAAAAGGAAATGGAAATTTATTATTTAGAACTATATTTCCAATAACAGAAGATAAATTAAATTATTCTGTTAGAAAAGGAAAATTTATTCCTTATACTAAAAATTAGGAGATACTGCAGTATCTCCTTTCTGTTGTTCGGCTAATTGGTGGGACGGCGTACCCCAACATCTCTTTTAAGACCATCTCTGGCGCGATAGCTGCCTGTTCTATCCTCAAATAACCTTTTTATAATATATGCAATTAACATATGTAATATGCATGTTGCAAACAATTTGATAAAAAATAAACGATAATTAAGTATTACTTATTTATCATTTTCTTTTGTATATTATATATTATTTTAATATATTGTCAATATTTTTAACAAAGTTGTTTTTTTTGTAACACAATTGTAACATTTCTTTTTTTATCTGTCAACATTATACTACGATTTTTATGTAATTTCAAGTAAAAGATGCTTATTTCAAGCCAAAATTATAATTCATTTATGATAATGTCTTAATAAATCATTTAAGAAAATGTCTTAATTTTAAAATTTATGATATAAGTAACTCAGTTAAAACTATCGGAGGTAGAAAGGATTTAATAAATATGAAAATAGATTATAGAAAATGTGGAGATTACTATATTCCTAACTTAGTAATCTCCAATACTAAAAATTATGAATTAGGAAAGTATGGAAGAATGAGATTAAATTATTTAAAAACTCAAAAGAAAGCAGAATATACAATATTACTAATGGAAGATAAATTAAGTGAGCACTTACAAGAAATTGATAAAACAGCAACTAATAGATATGACCTGCTAATGAAACAATTGGCAGAACAGAAAAATATTACAGAAGAATCAAAAGCCATAAATCAACTTGAGTGGGTTGGCAAAATGAATTCGATAAAAAATCGTACTGAAGAAATTATATTTAATGAATTAATTTATATATAGGAGGATTTACAATGGAAGAAAGATTAAAACCATTTATAGAGGAATATAGTGAAGACTTTTATGAAAGTATTGAAGATATAAGACAATATTTAATAAAAAACAACAAAAATTATAGAGAAATTAAAGATAAAAATCATAAGATTATGGATAAAAATTTGAATATCCAAAAATTACTTGATGAAGCTGATTTAGAAAATGGATTAAGTGCAGGAGAATGTAAAGATTTATCTCAAGTTATTGTTCTATATAATAATTTGCAAGATATTTGAGAAAAAGAAATTTATTTTAAAGGCAGTATGGATTCGTATTACTATTTTAAGAGAATTGGAATTATAGATTAAAACCAAAATACGAAATGAACTTTAAAAATGCTCATTCCGTATTTTCTAATTTCTCTTAAATAAATGTTTAATTTTGTCAAATATTTTTTGTAGGAACTTCTTTTCTTTATATTCCACCATTGCTACACTATTAATATTTGTTTCTTCTTGCATTTCAACTTTATTTCTATTTTTAAATATATTATCTGGGTTATATTTTTCGTATTTCTCTTTTTCAATTTGTTCAAGATCATATTTTTCCTTAGCTTCTATTCTTTCTCTTTGATAATCTGTTGCCCAATATTTCTTAAAAATATTAGCTAACACAGCCTTAGCCTCTTTTGACAAATTTTGATCTTCTATTGGTTTATTTTCATCAATTTTAAAATTATAATCTTTTTTCATGTTTTGTCTCCAAAGGATTATTTCTAGCTTTGGAATTTTATTTACATCTTCTCTCTTTGTATGTTTCAAGACTTCAATTACTTCTTTATATGCACATGCATAATTTTCTGAAACCATATATTATTCCTCCTTTGTTTTACCAATCCCTTTCTATTTGTGACATAATTGCGTCTATTTCTGGCGATGAATCATATTCTATATCTTTCCCTTCATTTGCAATTCTATCGAACTCGGCAGCTGAAATTTCAAATTGTTTTTCAATTGAAGCTTTATCTAATTTTCTGTGTTGACTTTCTTTATTTTCGATAACTGTTTCAATTCCAACTTCACCAATTGTATGTCGACCTATTTGTTTACTATCAAATTGGCTTTCAGCAATTAAATCTCTGATTTCAGATTCTAAGCCTTTTGAATCTTCATGTAAAGCTTTATCATCATCATTAATTATTGGCACACTTGCTTGCATAGTTTTTAATTCTTCAGGAGTAAATAATAAATCAAAACTATCTCTAATATAATTATTTGATTCCGATTTCGATTTCATTTCTTTTATACCATCTTTTTCAACATTCCAATCTAATGACTTTTTTGATGAAATACTTTCTAATCTTCCCATAATATTTTAATCTCCTTAATTTAAAATTTATTTTATTAATAATAGTTTATCATATTTTAATAATTTTTGCCATATAAATACCTATACTTTTTGTTCCATTTTTTAAAACTTCTTCCATGTTTTCATGTAAATGACCGTGAATATGTAATGGAATATGATTTGTATATATATAATTTGTTATCCCTTTTAATCCATCATGAACAGGATTGTGATTATCTTCAGTAAATGCTTTATCGTGAGTTACAAAAATATCAGCATTTCCTATTTTCTTTGCAATTTCTATACTTTCTTCTTGTGTATAAAATGCATATTCATCATTTCTTTTATATTTAAAGCTTCCTCCCATTCCTGCAATTTTTAAATCATTTATATCAATGATATTTCCACCTATATTAGTTATTCCATAATTAGTATACTTATCCCAACTATCGTGATTACCTAATACACCACAAATTTTATTAAGTGGAACAATTTTTAAAATCATATCCAAATCACTTGCAGAATGGTCACCTAACAAAATACAATAATCATAATCATCATTTTCCTTTATATAATTTAATACATCACTATCATGGTTTAAACAATTGTGAGTATCAGCTAAGAATAATAATTTTAAATTATATTTCTTTAAGGGATATGCTTTCCCATATTTTTTTAACAACTTATTTTCTGAAAAATCATTTTTATTAAATAATTTCTTGAATAAATTTATAATCTTTTCCATACTATATCTCTTTCTTTGATTTAGAACTTTATTTATCTCCACAATGTTCTTTCTTCTTCATATACCGAAACTATTTTCATACGATATGTTGGAGAAGGTAATTTAGGTGGTATAAAATTGATTTCTTCATTCATATTTACAGATAATCTATAAACTCTTAATGGAATATTTAAATGATTTTTTTCATCTTGTCTAATAATGTCAATGTATTCTCCTTTATTGGGTTCAATTTTCATAAAATGACAATTAAATAATAAAATACATGAATCTTCATTTATTTCTTCAACCTCAATAGTGTCCATTGAATCATTGCCTAAATAAAATTTTTCACCTATTTTTATTCCATCCATTTCTGTTTTTTCATATCTTCCTTTTCCAGATATTATATATTCAACTTTAATTTTCTTTTCTTTCATTATGTATAATCATACATCCTTTCTTGTAAATAAACTAATCTTAATTTATTAAACCATAACAAATTTTTTTTGTCAATTAATATTTGATGAAAACAGTAGTGACGAATAAAAATTTTTTTCTTAGAAAATTAGGTTTTTTAAAGTTTATTTTTTAGGTTTTCTTCACAATACAGTATTATTAATATATCATTAATGATTTATCGAAGCGTATTTGTATCTTCGTTTGAATAAGTTCTATGTTTATTTGAGTTTCGGTTAAATGGGCATAAAACTTTCTTCGAAATACTTTTACGCTTCCATATTTTTTTCTGAAATCTCCACATATATTTGAATGTTCTATTATTTGTAATATTAAATGTGTTATCTGTATGATTGTATATATTACTTTAATTGCTTTTATATTTTTTGAATATACATGTTCTAAATCTATTCCACTTGTTACTTTTTGCTCTTTAAATCCTTGATTTTCTATATAGTCTCTTAATCGGCACAATATATTATTTTATATAAATTTTTCCTTGTTATTTCTCGATTTGTAATCCACATCCATATACTATATTTTTCTGTTTTCTTGTTTTTTATGATTTGTCTTATTACATTTATTTTCTTTTCTCTATAATCTATCTCATTTTCCCATAATGTTAATGTTATTTTTTCTTCATCTTCCTTCAACTCTCGATTTCCTTCTGGCATACTTACTATAGCTAAAAATTCTTCTAGTATACTTGGTATTCTTTTATCTTTTAGTACAAATATATATTCCATCTTTTCTTTTTCACATAACTCTATTAATTTTATAGATGGATACAACGAATCTGCTATTATTCTCACTGGAAGCCTTGGATACATCCTTCTAAATCTTGGTATTAGCCTTTTGGCTGCATTTAATTCACAGTCTTATTTTATTTCTTCTATGCTCTTTTTTCCTATTTCTTTCCTCTGTTTCACTTCTTCTATCTTCATTTCTTATCATCTCACTCATCATAGATATCTCCATATCATTTGCTACTAGTTTCATTTCTAACATTGCTAAATACCATGTTTTTTTATTTTCAATTGTCTCATATAACCATTCTGAACTTACTTCTTTATTTGCTTTTTGAAATCTCGTTCCATATACTTTCGAATCATAATATATCTTATTTCTTATCATATTATAATTAATCTTATATTGAAGTTTTTCTATCTCTTGTTTTTCTATTTTTGAAAACACATCCGTATATATTTCTGCATTTGGAACTTTCTTTATTTTTTCTTTTACTATCTTACTAATATTTTCTAAATATTTTGTATCTTTATATTCTGTTTCTGTAAATCTCTGTGATTTTCCTTCGCTTAAAAACATTAACATTTCTGATATTATTAAATATTTCATTGAATAGCAATATTTTTTTCTTGGGTCTTTTATTTCATCTATATACTTTAGTATTTCAGGTACATAGTGAAATAGGGTTTTCGCAAATACTTCTGTTGTATTTTGGGTTGAAATTTTTTTCATACATATCACCATCCTTCGTATACTTATTTGTCTATATTTTATCATATTTGTGCGAAAAAATATTTTTTCAACAAAAAAAGCATAGCTTTTTTTGCTTATTTTGCTATGCCTTTAAATCTATTTATTTTTCATTCGTTACTACTGTATTGCTACATATAATGATACTTTCATATCAATACTAGAAAAATATATAGAACAAAAACACAAAGACGGTATCACTTCTGATAGGTCTTATAGAAGAGACTTAGAGACAGTTGTTCAAATAAAAAAGACTTGTGAAAATTTTATTAATAAACCTATCCAAAAAATAACCGTGGAAGACATAGAAAAAAGCAAAGCTAATATAAGAGAATATGCTAATTCAGTAATTAATAAAATCTGGGTAGCTATTAATAAAATTTTTCAAATTGCTTATTCAAGAAGAAAATTGTCTTACAACATCATGCTTGACGAAACACTAACAAAGCCAATTTCTAAAAAAGAAAATAAAAAAATAGAAGCATTATCAATAGAAGAAGAAACTAAACTTATTAATATTTTAAATAATGAAGAACAAAATCATAAATATAGAGATATTATTTTATTACAATTATACACAGGAATGCGAATTGGAGAAACATTAGCTCTAACTATTGACTGTATAGATTTAAGAAATAATACCTTAACTGTATATCGAACATTAACTCAAGATCTTAATTATAATATTATACTTGGCGAACATACAAAGACTTATAAAAAAAGAGTCTGTATTGACAATGGTAAAAGAACCTTCCCTATGAGTATAAACGTAAAAAAGGTAATAGTAGATATTTTAAAAAACAGAACTGCTAATATGGATTATTGTTTTGGAATTATCAAAAAAACACTTATATTACTCCTGGTGAAATAACTTCTTATCTACAAAGAATAAACGAAAAATATAATATCTGTTCTTCTTTACATTCTCATAAATTAAGACACACTTTTATAACAAGATGTGTTGAAAAAGGCCTTTTCCCAAAAGTAATACAGAGTCTAGTTGGACATATTGAAGGTAGTACAATAACAAATGATGTTTATACTTCTATATCAAATGATTTTATTCAACAAGAATTAAAAAAACTAAATTAAAAGTCTATTGCATTAGTATTGCATTAATTTTATAAAAATAAACCTTGTAAAGTGCTTATATTTCAGCAGTTACAAGGTTTTTCTTGTTTGGTACCGATGGTGGGACTCGAACCCACATGGTTTCCCGCACGATTTTGAGTCGTGTGCGTCTACCAATTCCGCCACATCGGCATAAAATGTTTCGTAATAAATTTTAGAATCTATTACGAAATCTATTGACAATTCTTATATTAACATATATCTTTTTAAAAGTCTAGTCATTTTTTATTTTATTTTCATTTTGGTTTTTGACTTCTGCATCAAATTCAAATACATTTATTGTCTTTATACTTATATTTGAAAAATCATCTTTTGGATTTTCAGCTTCTACTATTTTAAATTTAGTTTTACCTGTTAATGATAAATTTAATTTGGTTATATCAACTAATATATTTGTAGATAGATCTTGCCCTTCTGGAAGAGTTTTATTTTGATTATCATAAAAAATACAATTTGTATAACTTATTGCATTTGCACCTTCTGGTAAGTTTATTTTATAGAAATTTATTTTATTTTCAGGGTCTTTTAATGCTTTTTCTATTTCATTTTCTGGATTTATATTAAATATGTTTATTTGTTTTTCATCTAATTTATCCCCAATAATTGCTTTATATACTGGTATATCTTCTGGTACAACCACTTTGTTTATTGCTTCTTTTACATTGTTTATAACATTTTCTAGTGAAATTTTAAATCCAATTTGTTTTGTTGTTTTACTTATTTCTAAAATATTATATTTGTCTTTTGGCATTTCTCTATGTTTTTTATTTTTTATTTTAGAAACCTTTGTATTATCTTGAAGTATTCCTCCAAAAATATCAAATTCTTCTGTTGTAAGTGTTTTTTCTTCAACTGCTTCTTTTTTTATTTCTTTCAGTGCTGTTTCTATATCTTTTGGAGCAAAGTCATTCAATTTTATTTTATTTATTAATGGTAATAAATCTGTTGATGTAATAAACAAACTGTCTGTTTCATCTTTATTCAAGTTTTTTCGTTGCATCTTATCCATTGTTTTCCCAAACTTTTCTATGTCTTCTTCATAATCAAAAACTTTTGTAATTTTCTTTATTACATTTATTTCTTCCTCTTCGCCTTCTGGTAATGAGCTCATTTCGTCTTTATTGCTATATTTCCAAAATTCAAATATGCTCTTTTTATGACTATCTATTTCTGCAATATATGCTGTTGCATTTTCTATTTTCTTTTGCATATTTTTATTTTTTAATTTTAAGCTATTTATATCCATTAATAGATTTTTTAGTTCTGTTTCTTTGTCATTTATAATCTTATACAATTCTAATAGTTCTTCTATATTGTAATTTGACTTTTTCTTTCTCTTTTTTGGCAGTTCTTCATTTTCGTCTGATGCCTCTTGTTCAATATGTATTGTATCTTGATTATCATCTACTTTTGATTTATTATTTTTCTTTTTACCATATTTAAAGAAATACTTGAATTTACCGAAAAATGTTTTTTTACACTCTAAGAATGTTGATATTTGTTTTTCTTTTGCCAAATATTCTATTTCTTGTGATGCAATTTCAACTTTTAAATCTTTAAGCCTATTATCATTTTTATTTATCGCTTCTTCTGTTTTTACTAATTTTTCTTCACCTAAACGATATTCATCTTTTATCCAATCTGCAATATCTTGATATTCTATTTTTCTATCTTCTATATAAAATTCGATTTCTCCATTTCTTCCTATATCAGTTCTAAAGAAGAAATAATGTGGTAATTCTGTTTGTAATATAAACATTGCTTTTAATAATTTATAAAATTGTGTTGCTTTTTCTTCACTATCTAATTTTATTTTATATTGGCTTTTTATTTTTTGATATACTTCTGTTTCTCCTACTATTTCAATGCTTAGTCCATTTTTCTTGTTATATACTTCATATATTAAAGGCCAATCTTTTGTAAATAACCACAAATAATTTTCTATATCTTCAAATTCTGTTCTTTTTAGATATGTTGTACTATATTCTACATTTCTTATAGGCACAAAAATCTTTGCAGCTCTTTTCTTTTCTATTTGTTTTTTTAGTAAATAGAAAAATGTTGAATAATCTGAATCTTCTGTTGGTACTAACATAAAATATTGATCTGTATTTTCTGAATAATATATTTGCCATAAATAATTATTTTCATATTTAACTTTGAATGGAATTTTTTTATTTAGGTTTTCTTGTTCTTCAGAAATTTTTTCTACTTCCTCAATTTTAAATTTATTTAACATATTTAAAAATGTTGTGTGATTAATAATGTTTTCTTCTGTTTCACTATCTAAATAATCTGCAATTGGTCTAGCTTTTTTATATTTTTCTTCTATACTATCTAATCTATGTGTTGGTGAAAGTAATATTTGAATGTCTTTTACTGGTACATATTTATATTGTTTATATTGTTTTTCCTCATAAAATTTAGGTATTCTAAATTCTAATGGTTTATATTTTTGAAATTCTTTTGGAATTTCTTTTAAGTTTAAACCTAAATATTCTAATTTTTCTTCTATACTTTGATTTTTATCTGGACTTTTTTTTGGCAATGTATTTCTCCCTTCACACTTTTCTATTTTATTATTTCATAAAAGTTTTTAAATTCATAACCTTTATCTCTTAATGTTGCTATTATTTGTGGTAGTGTATCTGCTGTTACACTCTTAGCTGGTGAATCATGCATCAAAACAACTATACTATTTTTTCCTTCTGTTGTTTCATGTATTCTTGAAATTTCAAATTCTGGTGAAAGATTATTTGTTTCTGCATCTCCATTTAATGCATTCCAATCTACATGTGCAATATTATTTTGTTCTAATAATTCATTAGCTTGAGATTTTATTGAAGCATATTTACCTCCAGCTAATCCTCCTGGAAATCTAAACAAATGTGAATTATATTCATTTTCTCCAATTGCTTTTTTTATTGCATCATTACATTGATTATATTCATTTAACACATTTTCTGGTGAAGCATATATTTGCGAATAAATATGTGAATATCCATGGTTTGCAACAAAATGACCTTCATCATACATCCTTTTTACTAATTCTGGTTTTGCTTCCACATTTGATCCTAACACAAAAAATGTTGCTTTTATATTTTCTTGTTTTAAAATATCTAATATTTTATTTGTTACAGATGATGGTCCATCATCAAATGTTAAAAATGCTCTTTTAGTTTCTGAATGATAAATTTTTTCTACATTATTTTTTCCTGTTTCAGTGTATTTAGGTAACTTCGCTTGTCTTTCTTGCTCTTTTTTTGCTTCTTCTTGTTGTTTTCTTTCTACTTCTTGCTGATTTAAAGTCAATATTTGTGCTTCATATTGTTTATATACTTGATAACTTCTCATTGTATTACTAATATTGTTACATATTAGTAATATGCAAATTATCCCTAATATAATAAGTATAATAAAAGTTAATTTCTTTTTGTCTATTTTTGGCTCTTTTGTATCAAATTGATATACATTGAAATCATCTTTTCCATCATTCACCATTTTACATTCCTCTTATCTTCTTTTATTATATTTTACCTCTTCATTAGACTTTTTATATATCCAATTTCTTCTTCTGCATTTAATCTCATAAATATTGGTTCACCTTTTTCTATTACTTTTTGATTTTCATTATTCATGTTTGTTTTTAAACTTTCCCATTGTTTATCATCTTTTGATGTTATGCCTATTTGTTTAAATATATTCTCAGCCGTATCGTTTATAAATGGTTTTAATAAAATAGCAATTTTTCTTAAATTTTCAATTAAATGATACATTGATGATTCTAATTTTTCTTTATTTTCTTCTTTAGCCAATGTCCATGGAGTTGTTTCATCTATATATTTATTTGTTCTTGAAATAATTCCCCATATTTCTTGTAATGCACCTGATATTTCATATTGTTCCATTTTTTCTTCAAATTTACAAATTTGATTTAATGTATATTCTTCAAATTCTTCATCAACTTCATTTGGCGTTCCTTTATATTGTGGCACATTTCCATCAAAATATTTATTTACCATTGATACTGTTCTATTTAATAAATTACTTAAATCATTACATAAATCATAATTATATCTTTCTACAAAACTTTCTGGCGAAAACACTCCATCTTGAGCTGTTGGCATTTCTCTTAATAAGAAATATTTAACACTATCTAAACCATAACGTTCCATTAGGCTTTCTGGATAAATTACGTTTCCTTTTGATTTTGACATTTTTCCATCTTTCATTGTTATCCAATTATGAACCAATATAGTTTTTGGAAGTGGTAAATCTAATGCCATTAGGAAAATAGGCCAATATATTAAGTGAAATCTTGCTATATCTTTTCCAACAATTTGTAAATCTGCAGGCCAATATTTTTTAAATAAATTATCATCATCTGATAAATATCCTAATGCTGTTAAATAGTTTGTCAAAGCATCTACCCATACATACATTACATGTTTAGGATCTTTTAACACAGGAATTCCCCAATCAAAAGATGTTCTTGTTACACATAAATCTTCTAATCCTGGTTTTATAAAATTATTTATCATTTCATTTTTTCTAAATGCTGGATATATAAAATCTGGATGTTCATCATAATATTTTAAAAGTCTATCTGCATATTTTTTCATATTAAAGAAATATGCTTCTTCTTTCATTAATTTTACATCTCTACCACAATCAGGACATTTGCCATCTACTAATTGAGTTTCTGTAAAATAGGTCTCACAAGGTACACAATACCATCCTTCATATTCGCCCTTATAAATATCTCCTTGTTCCATAAATTTATCAAATATTTTTTGTGCAGCTTTCATGTGTCTTTCTTCAGTTGTTCTTATAAAATAATCATAATTAATTTCCATTTTTGCCCACAATTTTTTTGCCATATCAGCCATTTTGTCAACATATTCTTGTGGTGTTATTCCTGCTTCTTCTGCTTTTTCTTGAATTTTTTGACCATGCTCATCTGTTCCTGTTAATAAATATGTGTCTTCTCCTTTTAATTCATGAAATCTTTTCATACTATCTGCAAGTACTTCTGTATATGCTGTTCCAATGTGGAATCTTCCACTTGGATAATATATTGGTGTTGTTACATAAAATTTATTATTCATTTTATCCCCCTATTATTAAATATGTGAATTTATTATTATTGTGTATATTTTGTTTATTTTTTCTTCGCTCATTTTATCACTTTTTGTCATAAATATCAATAAGCAAGAGAGCTTTATTTAAGTTTTCTCTTGCTTATTTAGATACATATATACTACTTTTACTAAAAATCAATATATATTATTTTCTTTATGCCTTGTGTGTCGCAACCTTACAATTTTCCAAATTCTTGTAGGTTGCTCCAATCGCACTCGCATAGCTCGTTTGGTCGCTTACGCGGCATTGCATAAAATAATATATATTGATTTTTTAGCTATGCAAGTATTTTTATTTCTTTATTCCTCTTTTGCTGTATTTATTTTCAATAATTTAAATATTTCCACAATTACTATTGGTGCAAAGACTAATAATACTAATTCTAATATATTTCCTGTTGGTAATATTGGAATACTAAATATGTGTCTTAATGCTGGTATAACTAATATTACAAACATTAATGCTGCTGATGCTAATATTGCCCAAATTAATTTACTATTATTAAATATTTTTGTTTTAAAAATAGATTTTTTATTATCTCTAATATTAAATACATGCACTAATTCAGACATTGCAAGTGTTATAAATGCCATTGTTTGGCCAACCTCTATTTTAGATTCATCTAATGATAATCCATTTATCGGTTCTTTTGTTGTTGCTAAACCTATCATAAATGCTACAAGTGTAAGTAATCCTATCATTACTCCTTGGTATATAACTCTCCACGTCATTCCTTTTGTAAATACTCCCTTTCCAGGTTTTGCTGGTTTTCTTTTCATTATTCCTTCATTTGCAGGGTCAAATGCTAGTGCTAAAGCTGGTAAAGAATCTGTTACCAAGTTTATCCATAATATGTGAATTGGTAGTAATATTTCTAAATGAGCAACGTCTGTTATTCCAAACCATTTTGCAAAAAATGGTGTAAGTAAAGTTGCCAAAAATAATACAATTACTTCTCCTACATTACTTGATAATAAAAATTGAATTACTTTTAAAATGTTGTCATAAATACGTCTTCCTTCTTCAACCGCTGAAACTATTGTTGCAAAATTATCATCTGTAAGTATTACATCTGCCGCTTCTTTTGCTACATCTGTTCCTACAACTCCCATTGCACATCCTATATTAGCTGTTTTTAATGCTGGACTATCATTTACTCCATCACCTGTCATTGCAACTATTTCTCCATTTTTTTGCCAAGCTTTAACTATTCTTACTTTATGTTCTGGAGATACTCTTGCATACACTGAATATTTTCTGACATTTTTTTCTAGCTCTTCATCTGTCATTTTTTCTAAATCGGCACCTGTTATTGCTTCATTTTCATTTTCTAATATACCTAATTTTTTAGCAATTGCTGTTGCAGTAATTTTGTGGTCACCTGTTATCATTACTGTTTTTATTCCAGCTGTTTTACATTTTTCTACAGCTATTTTTGCCTCTTCTCTTGGTGGGTCTATCATTCCTACCATTCCAACAAATATTAAGTCTTTTTCAATATTTTTCATATCTTCTTTTGTTGGTTTATGGTCTATTTCTTTATATGCACAAGCTAAAACTCTTAAGGCCTCTTTTGCCATTTGCTCATTATTTTTTGTAATTATATTTTTATATTCTTCTATATTGTTTTCTATTTCACCATTTAATATATAACTATTGCAAATACCTATTAGCTCATCCATTCCACCTTTTGTGTAAACAATGTATTTACCATTTACCTCATTTACAGTTGTCATTAATTTTCTATCAGAATCGAATGGGATTTCTTGTATACGTGGCATTCTATCATACACACTTGGGTCAAAGTCTAGCTTGAACGCCATATCTACCAATGCTGTTTCTGTAGGGTCTCCTGTCAATTTTCCATCTGTTGATATTTTTGTGTCATTACATAACATATTTGCGAAAATTAGTTTTTTCAAGTCCTCATTTATATTTTCTTTGTATTCTGCTAGTTCTTTAGTTTCGCCATTTATAAATATTTTTTCTACTGTCATTTTGTTTTGTGTTAATGTCCCTGTTTTGTCTGAACATATTACTGTTGCACTCCCCAATGTTTCAACTGCTGGTAATTTTTTTACAATAGCATTTTTCTTTACCATTTTTTGTACACCTATTGCTAAAACTATTGTTGATACAGCAACTAGCCCTTCTGGTATAGCTGCTACTGCTAGTGAAACTGCTGTCATAAACATATTGATTGGTTCTTTTCCTTGTATTAATCCTATTATAAATATAAATGCACATATTGCTAATGCTGCTATTCCTAAGGTTTTTCCTAATTTATTTAATTTTTCTTGAAGTGGTGTTATTTGTTTTTCTGTGTTATCAAGCATTCCTGCTATTTTTCCAACTTCTGTGTTCATTCCTGTTTGAACAACAATTCCTTTTCCTCTACCATATGTTACTAAACTTGATGAAAATAACATATTTGTTCTGTCACCTATTCCAACGTCTGTTTTTTCTATCGTTTTAGTCGTTTTTTCTACTGGTACTGATTCTCCTGTTAATGATGATTCTTGTGCCTTTAAATTCACAGCTTCTATTACTCTTAAATCCGCTGGTATATAATCACCTGTATCTAGTACAACAATATCTCCTGGTACTAATTCTTTTGCTGGAATTACTTTGATTTTTCCATCTCTTATTACTTTTGACGCGTGATCTGTTAATTTTTGTAATGCTTCTAATGATTTTTCTGCTTTAGATTCTTGTGCTATTCCTATTATTGCATTTGCAAGTACAACAATTAAAATTATTATTGTGTCTGTCATTCCTTCTCCTTGTGATATTCCAACAAATCCTGATACTATTGCTGCAATTATTAGTACTATTATTGAAAAATCTTTGAATTGTTCAATAAATCTTTGTAATAGTGACGCTTTCTTTTTAGCCTTTAACATATTTAATCCATACTTTTCTCTTTTTGTTTTTACATCATTTTCTGTTAATCCATTTTGAATGTTTGTTTCTAATATTTTTTCTGCTTCTTCAATACTTTTATTAAACCATTTGCTTTCTTCCAATTTTTAACCACTCCTTAAAATTATTTTTTTCTTTAAAATATTTTTTATTCATATTTTAAAATTTTATTTATATCAAAAAAGACTTTTAAAAGGATTTTTAATTTTCCTTTTAAAAGTCTTGCTTACTATTAATAGCTTACTAACCAGAACCTTAATAGGTATCGAGCTTGTTGATTAGTAATTTTTTAAGCTACTCCCTTTTAATTATACATTTTATATATGGTGACCCGTACGGGAATCGAACCCATGATTCCACCTTGAGAGGGTGGCGTCTTAGCCGCTTGACCAACGGGCCATACTTTACACTTAAATATTTATATCATTTTTTTATTGGTTCGTCAAGCATTTTTCATGATTTCAAAATTAAAAATCTATTACAGGACAAAAGAGAGTATTTATAACATTAGTAGGAGCCTGATAATAATATCAGACTCCATACTTTTAAATTGTTTTTAGAAAATCCAAAAGACCTTCTTCACTATCAAAACTTACTTTTATTATTTCTTTGATTTTTTCTTCTGGATTTTCATCTTTTGGCAATTCTTCGTTTGCCACTTTTATAATAGCTTCCTCTAAATTAATTCCTTTCTTTAACTCAAAAAGCAACTTGATTATTAACTGTTGATCATCCTCGGTAAAATCTTCCCCTGGTTTATCAAGAGCATTTACTACTGAGGCATACATCTTTTTTCTGTAATAAATACTTTCTGCCTCTTTTAAAACCTTTTCTATTTCTTTTTCCATTGAATCTGAAATATCCTTTTGGGTTTCTAGAAATTCTTCAATCCTTTCATATGCCATATCCTTGGACATTGAAAAAACAAAATGTTTCCCTGCCCATTTAACCAGTTTTTCCACTGACATTTTTCCGTTCTCTTTCAAATGTTTATATATAACATCTTGTAAGAGGATATATCCTGGTCTACTTGTTAACCTAGTGCCAAACAATTGCCGCATAATCATTATAGTATCTTCGTATCTTTCGTATTTTTGCTGTGTTTTTTTGTTTTCTTTCATTTTTGTTCTCCTTTTCCTTAGTGTCTTTGCAAACATGCAAAGATAAATTTGTACAATGATGCACAACCATTATATCATATTTACATAATATTATCAAATATTTACTTCTATTTGTTCAAGTATTTCTTTTAATCGCTCATCTTTTCTAGTTAAATATAAATATCCTATCAAGGCTTCAAAGGCTGTTGAATATGCATAATTTTCCACACTACAATTTTTGGGTAGATGATGATTTTCCG
The DNA here is from genome assembly GCA_905213875.1 of uncultured Clostridium sp. GTDB lineage: Bacteria > Bacillota > Clostridia > TANB77 > CAG-508 > CAG-269. Next base: position 3,712 of record CAJMJN010000002.1, on the reverse strand, counting down.
AATTTCTTCCTCTACGTACTATATCTTTTTCTTCATCTGTTAAATCATCATAAATATTATGCAAAATTTCTGCTTGTTTTTCTGCTTTCACGTATTGAATTGAAGCTATATGTAATTTATGTGGTTTCAATTTTGTTTTATTTACTAGTTCACTTCTTATGTATAATTCATATACGCAATCACCTATGTATGCCCAAGTTAAAGGTGACATTAAGTTTACATCTGTTTCTTCTTTATTTCTGTTTATTAATTCTACCAATATTTGTCCCTCCTTTATCTAATTTCATTATAACTAATTTTTTATAATTTATCTGGTTGTTCTAATGATACTTTTCCAAATTTTCCATTTTTGTATTCATCTAAAATTATTTTAGCTGTTTTTTCCTCATCTATATTTCCACCAGAAATTATGCAACCTCTCTTTTTACCTATTTCTAGCATTATTTCATATATATTAAAATTTTCTGGTTGTTCTTGTTCTAGTGTTGTTTGTATATATTCTAAGTTTAAGCCATATCTTTGTGCTAATCTTTCTCTATAATTTTCTAACAAAAATTTTACTAATTGATATGCTATTTCTGTTTTTTGCAATACGGTTTCTTTTATTGTTCCTGTAAAAGCCAATTTTAGCGCTACATCTTCACTTTCAAATTTAGGCCACAAGACTCCTGGAGTGTCTAATAATTCTATTTTTTCATTTATACGTATCCATTGTTTTTGTTTTGTTACTCCTGGCTTATTTCCTACTTCAGCAGTTGTTCTTTTTGATATTCTATTTATGAATGAAGATTTTCCAACATTAGGTATTCCAAGTATCATTGCCCTTATTTTTCTTCCTATTCTTCCTTTACTTGCTTGCCCTTCTAGCATTTCTTGCATAACTTCTTCAATTTTTTTTATGAATTTATCGATTCCTTTTCCACTGTTTGAATCTACTAGCACTGCTGGTATTCCTTGATTCTCAAAATAATTTACCCATTTTTGATTTGTTTTTTCATCTGCTAAATCTGCTTTATTTAATACAACTAATTTTTTCTTATTTTTTATTTTATTTGCTATTTCTGGGTTTTGGCTAGCTATTGGTATTCTAGCATCTAACAATTCTATTACTATGTCTACAATTCTTAAGTCTGCTTCTATTTGTTTCATTGTTTTTGCCATGTGCCCTGGATACCAATTAATATTAGTTTTATTTTCGTTCATTTTATCACTCCTTTTTGTACAATTTTATATAAATATAACATAAATTTCTTGTATTTTTTATCATTTTCGCTTATAATTTAAGGGTTAATTAAATCATAATCAAATTTCACTATAATCCATTATGGTCATATGGTAATTTTAATTACTATTCACAAAATTAATAATATCTTATTTTATATATAATTGCTATTCATTATAGAAAACACCTTCTAAATCTACATTAAAATAGGATTGATTTAATTTTCTCTTATGAATTAACTTTTTGTTCTTATAAATGTAAAGATATTCTTTATTATTTTCTCTTTCTATTACTGCTTCAATTCCTTTATTATGCAATTCATTTTCATTTATTTCTATCAATTTATCTGGTAAAAACATCTTATTATAATATACATAAGATAAATCTACATCAATACTAATCTCTTTGCAATATTTATCACTTACTGCATATACAAAATCATTTGAATCTCCAAAACCACCATTTCCACTAGAGTAGTATGATAATATAATTTCACTATTATTTATTAAATATATTTCTTTACATAAAAAAGAAATAAAAACAACAGCAGGAATTAAAATAATTATTATAAACATTTTTAAAATCATTCTATTTTCAAAAATTTCTTTTAATTTTTTTCTCTTAACAATACAAATAATTGTAGAAATTATATATAAAATACCTCCCACTATTGAAATAAGCCATATTATTATAATTCCTAAATTAACAATTATTGGCAACAAATTATGTATTAATGTAGATATTACAAATAAATATATTATATTAATTGTATTAAAAATAATTATTAATTTATTAATTTTTTTATAATTATTTTTTAATGCAAAAAAAATTGATAACAAACCCATAATACAAATTATTATAGGCATATTATATACAAAATCTCTTATCATCATAAACTACTCCCTTTTATCTATACAAGTTTTCTAACATTCTACTTAAGCATTCATCTGCAGTTGGTCCGTTTTCAGAAAATCTCATTCTTACCAATCTACCATTAACTTTAAATATATAAGGATTTTTTATTTTTGTTAAAAAATTCAAAATTCTCTCATCACTTGGTTTTCTTCTATCTATTTTTATAGAACCTAATTCATCCACAATCATCTAAAGTTACATCTTCAAGTTTCATGTTTCTACATTTTTCTAATTTTTCTTGAAGTTATATTACATTATATTTATTATTCATTTTTATTTTCTCCCTTATATTCTAATATTTTTTCGTCTATGTACTTATAATTTAAAGAATTCAATTTAGATAAAGCAGACTTTTTTGTTTCCTTTTCATATAAATCTCTAGCTCCTTTTGCTACTCCTCCGCCTCTTTTGGCTACATTTAAATTTTCTTTTAATCCTTGTGGGCGTTCTCCTCTTGCTATGTCTCTTGTTGCAATCTCTCCTATGTTTGTAAGAGCAACTTCTATATCCGTCATATTGTCTCTTAACGACTCTTTTCGAAGACCTTTTAACTCTTTATATTCACTAGCTTTCATTCCAGACCAACCTTTGTAGATTTCGTTGGTTAGCATTGCATATTCCAGTGGTTTGGTTATGCCACCTTCCTTCCAAATATCCGTAAGTTTAAATCTATCTACAATTCCTGTTAATCTAGCCTTAATCCATTCATCTGTATAACCTTTATTACGATAATAATTTACTGCACGATTTATTGCAATTTCAGGATCAAATACTTCATCTATTCTTTCACTACCAAGATTTGCTAACCATAATTTAAAAGGCTCTGCTTTTGGACTAGGAACTGATTCAATAAGTCTTAAAACTCCTTTTGTATCTAAAGTATCTGTTAAATAGCTTTTCCCATCTTTTTTTGATTTCATTTTGAGTTGCACGATATCTTCGTGCAACTGACTTCCTTCAACTGAAAGTTTTCTTTTTAAATCACTCCAATAATTTCTCGGAATATTAGCATTAGTTAGTGCTCCAATAATATCAACTACACTAAAATAATATTCTTCTTTTTCACTGTCCCAAATACTTCTTATCTCTTTATCTTCAAATAAATTTGAAATTGTTTCTAATTTGTTATTCAATTACTACACCTTCTTTCTTATTCTAATTATGGGGTTTAAATGTCGTAATCACCTCTCTAATTCCTAGTTTAAATAATATCAAAATTACTATATTTTGATCATTTTTTTATTAATTTAACCGTTTTTTGATAAAATCATGCAAGAAATAAAATCGAGGAAGTCCTTTATTTATAAGGGTTTGTTAGTGGGTTTAAATAAATCGTAATCAATCATGATAGTACGACTTTTCTAAACACCTTATCTGACTCATTTATATTTTCATTTATGTCTTTTTTCTGCATTTAAATCACTTCCTTATATATGTTTTCTGAATAATTCTCATCTATTATATCACAATTATGCTTTTTAATAAAGTCAATCGCAGAATGTAGGTTAGTCAATCATTTGTCACAAATTATTTAAAATAAATACTTTGAGCACCTATATTGCAAATAACGATTCT
>CAJMJN010000001.1 GCA_905213875.1 uncultured Clostridium sp. | reverse complement strand
ATAAGAAATTACGTAAGAAGAAATCCTAGAATAACGTTATGCGAACTATGGGCTAAATTAAAACGAGAAAAAGGATATACAAGAACAATAACAGCATTATATAGAGTAATGAGAAGACTAAATATAAAATTTTATACAGGAATGAATATAAAAAACACATCAAAGAAAAAACACAACAAAAAATATAATACACCAAAGAATATAGGAGAAAAAGGACAAATGGACGTCAAATATGTGCCAAATGAATGTAAGAGTAGCCAAATACCAGAGGACAAAAAATTCTATCAATACACATATATAGATGAAGCAACAAGAGAAAGATACTTGTACTGGTACGAAGAACACACCCCAGCAAATACAGTAGATTTTATATATAGAGTAATAAAATATCTAGGGTACAAACCAAAAGAAATACAAACAGATAATGGAACTGAATTTACTTATAATAAAGCAAATATAAAAAGAACGCATCCAGTAGAGAAAATCTTAAGAGAATTAGGAATAAAACATCATAAGATACAACCTAGAACACCACAACATAATGGAAAAGTAGAAAGAAGTCATAGAAATGATAATGAAAGATTTTATAGTTATTTAAAATTTTATAATTTAGAAGATTTAAGAGAACAAGGGAAAAGATATTTAAAAAGATCAAACAATATTCCAATGGCAGTATTAGGATATTTAACACCCAAAGAAAAGCGTAGTGAACTAGAAGTATTTGGAATGATTAATTATGCAATTTAATTATATGGTGATTTTATATATTTTTGTTTCACATCATTGACACAACAACAGATATTACAAAAGTTACACAAAATCGCTGTTGACAAATGAATAAAAAGATACTATAATAATCAATGTTAACAAATAAAAATAATATATGCGTTATTAGCTCAGTTGGTAGAGCAGCGGACTCTTAATCCGAAGGTCCAGGGTTCGACCCCCTGATGACGCACCAAAGTAGGCACTTTTATAAGTGTCTTTTTTATATTATAGGAAAGTTCTTCGAATTTCCTATAATATAAAATATATTGCACAGAAATTTGCTTGGCAAATTTCGCGCACGAACAAAGACGCGGACTTTAGAATGTTATAAATAAGTGCAAATGTTATTAATGTCCGTTTTTGTTCTAAAAAAATTAACAAAAAAATCTTGAAAAAACACAAAAGTAGGATTATTATATAAAAGAAAACAAAAGATACCAAAAGATATCTAAACAACACTCGAAAAGGAGATAATAAAATTGATTAGATTATTTTTTATAAAAAACAAACTAAAAAACAAAAAATTAGTAAACAACAATGACCAAAAAATCCTAGAAAAATACAAAGAAATAGCACAAAAAGACAAAGAAGAAATATTACAAGAATTTAAAACTAATCAGCAAAAAGGCTTAACAAACAAACAGGCAGAAGAAAAATTAGAAAAAGATGGAGAAAATATTGTAGTAAAAGACGAAAAACATTCATGGTTTTACTTTTTTATAAACTCATTTAAAGATAAATTTATATTAATTTTATTAATTTTAGCAATAATAAATAAACTTGTTGGTGACGATACATTAGGAACAGTAATAATTTTTGCAATAGGATTTGTAAGTGCAATGATAAAATTTGCACAAAATTATTCTACATACAAATTTAATAGAAAACTAAAAAGCGAAATGTTTTCAACAGCAACAGTTATAAGAAATGGAAAACCACAAACAATAAAAACAGAAAAAGTAGTAAAAGGAGATATAATCCAACTAAATGCAGGATCAATAATACCAGCAGATGTAATGATAATAGAAAATAAAGATTTATTTTTGAACCAATCTGTATTTACAGGAGAAAGTGCACCAGTAGAAAAAACAAATAAATTCAACAATACAAGCGAAATATTTTCACTTTCTAACATATGTTTAATGGGAACAAGTGTAATAAGTGGAAATGCAACAGCAGTTGCAATAAATACAGGATTTTCAACATACTTGGGAAGTATGGGAAAACAAATAGATAACAAAAGAGAAATTACAAACTTTGAAAAAGGAATGAATGGAATTACAAAATTACTTATAAAATATATGGTTGTAGTTTCAATTGCAGTATTTATAATTTATGCATTTATACGTAAAGATATCTTAGAAGCTATACTATTTGCATTATCAGTAGCAGTAGGAATTACGCCAACAATGTTACCAATGATAGTAAATGTAAATTTAACAAAAGGAACTAAAACACTAGCTAAAAAGAAAACATTAGTAAAAAATATTCAGGCAATTCAAAACCTAGGGGCAATTGATATTTTATGCACAGATAAAACAGGAACATTAACATTAGATAAAATTGTATTACAAAAATATATAAATGTAGAAGGGAAAGAAGATATATCAATATTAGAATATGCGTTTTTAAATAGTTATTACAGTACAGGAATGAAAAACTTAGTAGACAAAGCGGTAATTACTTACGGAATTGAGCATAAAGTAAAAGAACAAGTTGAAGGATATGAAAAAATAGACGAAATCCCATTTGATTATACAAGAAAAAAAGTAAGTGTTGTTGTAAAACATGATAATCATTATAGAATAATAACCAAAGGGGCTCTAGAAGAAGTATTAAAAAGCTGTACAAAAGTGAAAATAAATGGAGACCATAAATCATTAACAAAAGAAATGATAGAAAATATAAACAAAAATGCTCAAAACCTTGCAAAACAAGGAATGCAAGTAATTGCATTAGCATCAAAAAGAGAATATAGAGGAAAAGACATATTTAACAGCGACGACGAAAAAGATATGACATTCATAGGTTTTGTAGCATTTTTAGACCCACCTAAAAAAGAAGTAAAAGAAACAATAAAAAAATTAAAAGAATATGGAATTACAACAAAAATATTAACAGGTGACAATCAATATGCAACAGAAAATATCTGTAATTTAGTGGGAATAGAAAATTCACAAATACTAATAGGAGCAGATATAGACAAACTGCCAGATGGAGAACTTGCCAAAAAAGTCGAGGAAGTAAATGTATTTGCAAGAATGAATCCATTGCAAAAAGAAAGAATTATTAAGATATTAAGAAAAAATGGACATGTAGTAGGCTATATGGGAGACGGAGTAAATGATGCACCATCATTACATAATGCAGATGTTGGAATATGTGTAAACACAGCAACAGACATTGCAAAAGAGGCAAGTGACATTATATTACTAGAAAAGAGTTTAAAAGTAATATTTAATGGAGTAATAGAAGGAAGAAAAGTATATGGAAATATTATAAAATATATGAAAATGGCCTTAAGCTCAGACTTTGGAGATGTATTTAGTATATTTATAGCAAGTATTTTCTTACCATTTTTACCATTATTACCAATACAAATGTTAATTCAAGACTTTTTATATGATTTTTCACAAATAGGAATACCTTATGACAATGTAGACGAAGAATTTTTAAGAAGACCTAAAAAGTGGGATACAAAAGGATTAGGAACATTTATGAATGTAATGGGACCAGTTAGTTCTATAATAGATGTGTTAGCATTTTTAGCATTTTGGTTTATATTAGGATATAATGGAACAGTAAGTGAAAGCTATTTCCAAACAGCATGGTTTGTAGAATGCTTAATTAGTGAAACATTAATAATTCATTTTGTAAGAACATCAAAAGTACCATTTATACAATCAAAAGCAAACCCAATATTAACAGGATTAACTTGTGTTACAATAATTGGAACAATATTAGCACCAATAGTATTACATAATATACCGGCATTCCATTTTGAAATAATGCCACCAATTTATTACGCAATAGTTGCAGGACTAACAGCTTTGTATGTAATTTTAGTACAGTTTGTAAAGAAAATATATATTAAAAAAGTTGGGGATTGGTTATAGAATAAAAAGTGGCCAGGGACAATATAAAACTAGAAATAGATCTAACCAAAAGAATTGATTTTAGAAAAAGACGATTCAAAATGAAGTCTTTGCAAAAAGTCAGTTCTTTTTTTGTGCAAAAATAAATTCAAATTTTAGGAATATATGGAAAAAAGGTAGCATATAATATTGCATAAAAGAAATAAAAGATGGGAGGATTTGTTAAAAAATGATGCAAAAACTAATTACAAGAGAAGCTTTGCAAAAGACAAAGCACAAGAAAATAGGGAGCATAATCACTCTAATTTTATTAATAGCATTATTGTTTCCTATAAAAATATTTGCTGCCGAAAATAATACTGCAATTATTCATTCAGAAAGTGGAGATTATGTAGTATATGTAAAAGACATAAAAGAAAAATTCAAATTTGCAATAACAAATATGCAAAATGCAGACAAAATGCAACTAAAATATGTGACATCAAGTAAAGATGAACAAGGAGAAAATGTAATATTTATTTCTAAAGAAAAATATGAAAGTTTAACTCAAAAAGGGGCAAATACAAAAAGCTATATTTATGTAAAAGATATGAACGGAGAAGATAAAATTGAAGGACAAGAAATTGATTTTGCAAATGCAGTAGAACAAAGTCAATTACAAGAAACTGAAACATTAACTAAAAGAATAGCAACTAAAACAGCTAAAAACTTAAAAACTATTGAAAAAGAAGAAGACGGAGTAAAAGTAACAACAACTTTAGGAGGATTAAAAATAACGGAAAAAGATGGGAAATATGAGTATTCATTAAACAAAGTAGAAGAAGGAGAATATAAAGAATTAGAAAATATTGCAAATAATATAAATACAAATGCAGATAAAATGGATACGGTAGAAAAAATTAAAACTTATAAAAGCTTTTACAATTTATACAATAATTTATTAAAAATACAAAACTGGAGAGAAGTTCAAGATAGCCAAATAATACAACCAGAAGATTCTAATAAAGGAGATACATATATTATATTTTTAAATAAAATAGCAGAAGATGGAACACAAACACAAGATGTAAAATTTTTAACAACAAATGTAACTGAAAAAGAAGGTGAAACAATAGAAACAAGTGTTGAACCAATTACAGTGAAAGAAGCAAAAAAGTTACCAATTACAGGAGAAAGCCTTGCTTTATTTATAGTATTAGCAGTAATATCAATAGTTGCAACTATTGTATATTTTAGAGTGAAGAAGTTAAAAAATGAAAACACTAAAAACTAATTTAAAAATAAAACTATATAAAATAATTTTTACAATACTTATTTTAAGTGGAGTAATAACAATAATATTAATTGGAATTAAATATTTAGGAGATTACAAAATAGAAAAAGAAAACAAAGAAATATTAGAAACATTTTCTAAAACAGATTTTAGCGACTTAGGAGTTGAAACACAAGAAACAGAAGAAAATTATACAGAGGCCCAAAAACTGAGACAAGTAGATAAAAGCAATGCAACAACATTAAAGCAACAAACAGAAATAAATGGATATAAAATAATTGGAATAATATCAATTCCAAAAATAAATATAAAATACCCTATTTTAGAAGTGGAAAATCCAACACCAGAAGATGCAAAAGGACCTATGAAATATGGGATAATAAAATATTGGGGAAAAGGTATAAATGACTACGGAAATCTATCATTAGCAGGGCACAATAAATATAATGGAACTATGTTTGGAAAACTTAAAAATTTAAGTTTAGGAGACATAGTAGAATTAACAAATTTAAATAAAATTACAATGAGATACAAAATAAATGACATCATTAAGACCACACCTAATGATATATCTATTTTACAAACAAAAGATAATAGTATAAGAGAACTAACTTTAATAACATGTACAAATGGAAATAAAGAAAGGCTTGTAGTAAAAGCAAAAGAACAGACATAAAGAAAATATAAAATGCAATTCTAAAAAATAAACAAGCAAATAACAAGCTCAAAAGTAAAGGAGGAAAAGTAATGGCTATATATAGAAAAAAGCCAAATAAAAAAATAGCAATCATGTTAATGTTGGCAACTATCTCAATATTAATGATTGCAACAACGCAAAGGGTAATACCAATACAAAGTGAACAAATAAAAGGAAAGGCATTAACAACAAGTGAATTAGAACAAAAAACACAATCTGGTAATAATCAATCCACAACTAATGAACAAACTGTGGAAAACTTAGAAGAAAACAAGATAATTCAGACACAAAATGTTGAAAGAACCAAAAAGATAAAAACGAAGAAAGTTAACAAAGAATGGCGTTTAATGGAAATAAAGGCTAAGAATTTTGCTACAAAATTATATGTGGATAAAAGTAAAAAGCCAAACCTAGATGTTACTAAAACCAGAACAAGTATAGAAGATAAAGACAAGGCAGAAAATCCACAATTTGTAGATCAAGAGGGAGATGTTATAAATTACAGCATTGTAATAACAAATAAAAGTAAAGCAAAAACAAGTGAAAATATAAAATTAACAGATGACCACGATGTTGTAGTTACAGAAGTTAAAATCGCCGGAAAAACAATTGATATAAACAACAGAAACAATAATATAAAAGCAGGAGATGACCTATTAAAAGGGCTAACAACAAAAGGCTTAAAAACAAATGAAACAATAGAAATCCAAGTAAAATATACAGTAACTAAAGAAGATTTAGCAACAGCTTTAGCTGGAGATAAAAAGATAATAAACACAGCAATAGCGACTTTAGAGGATGAAGAATATATTGGAAAAGATAATGCAAATGGGGAAAATAAAGACAAAGAAGGAACAGATGTAAAAAATAGATATTCATATACAGTAAATTATTATGAAAATGGAGAATTAGCTGAAACAACCTCAGAAGAAGCAGCAGAAGGTGCTGATATCAAATACAGTGAAACAAGAGAAGGTTTTGAATTTATTAAAACAGAAGGAGATAAAGTTGTAACATCAACAGGGGAAAATATTTTAAACGTATACTTTGGAAAACCTGAAATTACTGTACAAAAAACAGGTACAAAAACAATAAATGCAGGAAATGAAATAGAATATACAATAACAGTAAAAAATAGCGGATATATTTCAGCTAATAGGGTTATAGAAGACGAATTAAAAGGAACAAAATATATAGAAAATTCTGCAACAATTGATAACCAAAAAGCTGAGCCAGAAATCTCACAAAAAGATACAAACCAGTTATTGAGCTGGAATATAGAAATAGGGGCAGGCAGTGAAAACCAAGTAGCTCAAAAAACAATAAAATATAGGGTTAAATCAGAAAACAATGCATTTGGAGAAAAAATAGAAAACACAGCAGAAGTAAAAATTAGTAAAGACTCAAAAGAAATTGAAGACAGCTCTACAACTGCAACAAATGTAAATGAAATAAATGTAGAATATAATGAATATAAAGAAGGTCAAAAAGGAGAAGATTTAAATATAATCTTTATAGTTGACAATTCTTCAAGTATGAACCAAACAGCAGGAACAGCATATGTAAATAAAGAACAATGGTGCCCAATTGCTCCAAGTGATAGAGAGAAAACAAAAATAGCTAATGCTAAAAAAGCAATAGCAAACTTTATAGACAATCAAAATGGTAAAAATACTGATATGAGAGTAATTACATTTAACACATCAAGCACAGAAGAAAAGTCAGACTTAAAAACATTAAAAGAAAAAGTTAACGAATCTCAAGTAAGAGATTTTATGGACGGAAAATATGCAAATATAAACAATGAATGGGTTAGTGTTGTAAAAGCATCAGACGGAAATTATTACACTTATGAATATAAAACAATTAAAACAGGTGCAGTGTCTGTAGGAACAAATGAAACATCAAATGCCAGCTTAAAAGCAGCTGTAAATGATATTTCAATTAGTGATGAGCAAGGAGGTCTAGGAACAAATATAGTTCCAGCATATAATTTGATATTAAATAATCAATCAACTTATTTAAGCCAAACAAAGAAAAATATCATCATTGTATTAGCAGATGGCGAATTTAACGATTCATATAATGGAAACAAATTGACAACATTAAAAAGCAAAGCCCAAGAAATTTACAGTATAGGATTTGGAACTGCGTATAATGAAAGTTCATTAAAGAAGGTTTCTACAAACAATACATGTTATAAAGCAACAAATTCTTCAACATTATTAGATAAATTTAATGAAATTTTATCAACAGCAACAGGAAACAAACAAAATAAAACAACAGTAAAAGGTAGAGTGCAATTTGATGAAGCAACAAATGAAATAAAAGTTTCAGAAGATTGCCCAATTAAAGTAACTTATAAAACAGGAAATACAGAAAACACACTATTTGAATGCAAATCAGAAAGTGATTTTGAAAAATATGGTTTGACTTTGTCTGCAAATAAAAAAGTAATAACTTGGGATGCTAAAAAATATGTGGCAAACCAAAACAAACCGGTTCCTACAACTGAAATTAAAATTGTTTATTATATAAAATCAAATGTATAATTCAAATTCAATATATACTATTTAATTAAATAGTATATATTGAATTTTTTTAACCTAAAAACAATAAAAAATTATCTTAGAATAATAGGGCCAAATACTTATTAACATTGACAAATAGCCAAAAACAGGCTACAATAATATTATTGGGAGTATAAAAATATACTAATAAAATTGAAATAGAGGTGATGGATTTGCTAAAAATATATAACACAGATATCGAAACAAATGAATTTCGAGAATTAAAAGAATTTAAAAAAGGATCATGGATTAATTTGGTAAATCCGTCGGAAAATGAAATAAAAAAAGTATGTGAAAGTGTACAAATACAAGAAGATTTTATTAGAGATGCACTAGATTTTGAAGAAAAAGCTAGGATTGACCATGAAGAAGATGACGATACTACACTTTTTGTTGTTGATGTGCCAATTACAGAAAATGGAGAAGAAGGAGAAGTGATTTATAGCACTTTACCTTTAGGAATGATAGTTGTTAGAGATGATTTTTTTATAACGGTTTCTTTAAGGAAAAATAAAATTATAGAAAGTTTTGAAAAAAGAAAAATAAAAAATTTCCAAACATATAAGAAAACAAGATTTATTTTCCAAATATTATATTTAAACTCATCATTTTATTTGAGTTATCTAAAACAAATAAATAAAGAAACAGAAGTAGCAGAATATATATTAAAAAATTCAATGAGAAATAAAGAATTGCTAAAGATGCTAACATTAGAAAAAGGTTTAGTATATTTCACAACATCTTTAAAATCAAATGAATTAGTCATGGAAAAAACTTTAAGAGGTAAAATAATAAAATTGTATGAAGAAGATGAAGAAATACTAGAAGATGCCATCACAGAAAATAGACAGGCGATAGAAATGGCACAAATATATAATAATATTTTAAATGGTACAATGGATGCATATGCATCAATTATTTCTAATAATATGAATGGTGTAATGAAAACATTAACATCAATTACAATTATCTTGGCTGTACCAACAATGATATCAAGCTTTTGGGGGATGAACGTAAATTTACCATTACAAAATAATCCACTTGGTTTTATAGTGATGATATCAATCTCTATAATACTTACATTATTTGTATCTTGGTGGTTAAGAAGAAGAAATATGTTATAATTAATAAACAACCTATTGTAATTGTTTATTAAAATTTACAAAAATAATAAGAGGTGGTAACTATTGTAAGTTCCACCTCTATATTTTTATAATAGTAAAGTTATATAGCTTTTATAAATGGAGTTAAAATTAATCACTCAAAATTTTTGTGATTCTGCCAAGTTCAGTTTTCATTAAATTATATATTTTTTCTGTTATAGAATCATCCAAATTATTTTCATAATTATATATTGTTTTATTAATATCAAGAATTTTCATTTTATGCTTTGAAACAGAAGTATCTTTGTACATATAAATTGGAACATAATCATAATTATCTATTGTAATAGAACCATCTGTATGTTTAGTTATTTTTAAATTTAAAATAATGGAATCCCTAGTGTTTACAGCATTTTGATCACAAATAAAATTGCCTAAAGCATACACTACAAAGCCATCACGAGTAGATCCATCTTCTAAAGTAACAGTCCTTTTTTCCATAGGTTGAATAACATGTGGGTGATTTCCAATGATAACATTTACACCATTTTGAAATAAGAAATCAGCAAGTTCTTCTTGCTCAGAATTTTGTTTTGTTTGGTATTCTGTACCCCAATGCATACAAGCAACAATCATATCAGCATTTTGATTTTTAGCAGTTTCTATATGTTTTTTAATTAAATCTTTATCTATTAAATTAATGCAAAATTTTTTGTCAGAAGGAACTGAAATACCATTAGTTCCATATGTATAATCAATAAATGCAATTTTCACACCTTTTACATATTTTATTAAAACTTTATCTTGGTCTTCTTGAGTTTTATAAGTACCTAAATGGGAAATATCAGCTTTATCTAATACATCAATAGTTCTAGAAAGACCGCTAAAACCCATATCTAAAGCATGATTTCCGGCTGTAGATAATACATCAACACCAATACTTTTCAAAGAATCAGCTAAACTATCAGGTGAGTTAAAAGTTGGATAATTACTGTAACCTCTATCTTCACCAGCAAAACTTGTTTCTAAATTTCCAATGCAAATATCAGCAGTTTTGGTGTATGAAGAAATATTATCAAATACATATGAAAAATCATAAGTACCAGTATCACTGTCGTAAGCATCCATATATTGAGTATTATGACACATGACATCTCCAATAGCTGTTAGCGTAAAAGTTGTATCAGTTTCTTCTTTTTGATTTTCTTGAACATTATTAGAAGAATCTTGTTCTTCTTGTCTTTCGGTTTCAATTTCTTGTTTTGATGTCTCAACTAAATTTTTATAGTCATTTTTGTTTTTTAAATAATTAAAAGCTATAACACCTGTAAAAATGATTAGCAAAATACAAATAATTATAATTAATATATTTCTTGTCTTGGTATGGTTAATATCAGTGTGTAAATTAGCTTTATTACGACGTCTGTTTCTACTATTATTTCTCATTTTTTCCCCCTTATTATAATAATAACAAATTATCATAAATAACAAAAAAATTCAAGATTATAAATATTTTAATCTTGAATTTTTTATATTACATGCAGATATTTTTAGTTTCTAAATTAATATTTTATAAATATAAAATATTCTTAAAAAACAAAAAACAACAACATACGACATACATGTCATGATATCGTAAAATAATTCTACCACAAGAAAAAACACAACGCAAGCAAAAATAGGTGCATATTAGAATTACTTTTTAGTGTAAAATAACTGCAAAGGAGGCTAGAGATGAACAAGTTAAAAATACCTAAAAATCATAGTGGAATTAGTAAAACACTTAGACTACCTGAAAATATTGTAGATGATATACAATTATTAGCAGATATAAAAAATTTATCATTTAATAAAGTTGTAATATCATTGCTTGGATTTAGTTTACAAAATTTAGATGAAAACGATAAAAAAGAATTAGAAAAAATAAAAAAGTAGTAAAATAGAAAATGTCTATATAGGCATTTTTTATTTGTAATCTAATATAAAATAGTAACATTAACATCATAATCTAGATAAAAAACAATTTTATCTTTTTCAAAAGAAACATTATAAACTTGATTAATATTAAATTTAAAATAATAATTATTAGATGAATCCATAATAGTTAATAAATCAAGATTTAATAAATATTTAAAAGAATTTATAATTAAACTACCTTCTAAACATCCAGCAAAAGCTAATTTAACCTCTCTATTTAATAAACTATTAAATAAATTTTCTAATTTTAAAATCTGATTATTATCCATAATATATACCACTCCTACTATTATATATTTTTATCAAAAATCAATAAAATATTCTGTATTAAAATGTTTTTATGAATTATAAATTAATAAATACTAAGCAGTCAATTTTTATATTTTTGATTAATAAGGGATTTTATAAATATTTTGTTAATTTTTCTTGCTTTCTCAGAAATTTTCTCGCTTTTTCATTTTTTTAGAATAAATACAATAAAATAACACATAATAAGAAAAACAAAGCAAAAGGAGGAAAACATGAAAGTCATTGATAAAATAGCATTAGTGCTAATAATAATTGGTGCTATAAATTGGGGATTAATAGGATTTTTCGGATTTGACTTAGTTGCAACAATATTTGGAGAAATGTCAGTTATATCTAGAATAGTATATGTATTAGTTGGAATATCTGGATTATGGGGAATAAAATTATTGTTTGATGATTAAAAAAATAATATATCGATCACTTTAGGGTTTTAAAATTCAAAAGTGGTTGATTTTTATTTGTCTATAATATTTTGCAAATTAATAAAAAAGTGAAAAAATCAAACAAAAAATTCTATTATATGATATAATTATACAAAAAATATAGGAGGAGTTTTTTATGAACAAGAAAAAAACATTTAAAATTATTTTATTAATCATATTAATAGTACTAGCTATATTTGTACTCTATACTCTAAGGAATTTTATTATAGTGAAAGGATTACAAAATAAAATAGCACAATATACATCCATTTCAAACTTTTCAGCAACAATAAATCAAACATTTACAGATGACAGTACGAATGTTTTAATAAATTATTATCAAGACGGAAACAAGCAAGCTGTGATTTTACAAAGGACAGAGTCTAATGGAGAAGTAATAAAAATGTCACAATATAATAATGGTGAAAGATGTGATGTTTTCTGGGATGCAAAGGATTCTAAAACAGCACAATTAAATGCTGCTAATACAATAAGTGTACAATTAACAAACTCTTTAGAAACAGACAATGACTGGCAAACACTATTAGCTTGTACATTTGCAGTAATAAAATCTACTAATTATAACGGAAAAGACTGTTATTCTATAACTAATTATATGTCACCTCTTTTCATGAATGGAACTGAAAAAAATGAAGTATATGTAGATAAAGAAACAGGAATTGCTATAAAAAACATTATGGATAACCAAATAACAGAAAAAGAATACAATTTTAATACTGTAGATGAGGCTGTATTTACAGAGCCAGACATTGGACAATACACTTTAAAATAAAATGCTAATACAAATGTTTTATCAAAAGCGCCGTTATCAACATGAACCTTGAAAATACAAGAAAAATATAGTATAATACCAAAGACTAATAACTAGGAGGAAGTAAAATGTTAAGTGCAAATAATGTAACAGTTAGATTTGGAAAAAGAGTATTATTTGAAGATGTTAATATAAGATTTGCAAAAGGAAACTGCTATGGAATTATAGGAGCAAATGGAGCTGGTAAATCAACATTTTTAAAAGTGTTATCAGGAGAGTTAGAGCCAAGTAAAGGTGATGTATCTTTAGAAAAAGGTGAAAGACTTTCAATGTTAAAACAAGACCACTATGCTTTTGAAGAATTTACAGTAATAGATACAGTAATAATGGGAAATAAAGAATTATATGACATAATGAAAGAAAAAGAAGCAATATATGCAAAACCAGATTTCTCAGAAGAAGATGGAATGAAAGCTGCAAAATTAGAAGAAAGATTTGCAGAACTAGATGGATGGAATGCAGAATCAGATGCAGCAAAACTTTTAAATGATTTAGGAATTATTCCTGAAAACCATTATAAATATATGAAAGAAATAGAAGCAAGAGATAAAGTAAAAGTGCTATTAGCACAAGCTTTATTTGGAAATCCAGATGTATTGTTACTAGACGAGCCTACAAATGACTTGGACTTAAAGAGTATTGAATGGTTACAAGAATTTTTAATAGATTTCGAAAACACTGTAATAGTAGTATCACATGATAGATATTTCTTAAACAAAGTTTGTACATATATAGCAGATGTTGACTTTGGAAAAATAAAAGTATATCCAGGAAACTACGACTTCTGGTATGAATCAAGTCAACTAGCACAAAAACAAGCAAGAGAGCAAAACAAGAAAAAAGAAGAAAAAATCAAAGAATTACAAGACTTTATTGCAAGATTTAGTGCAAATGCATCAAAATCAAAACAAGCAACATCAAGAAAGAAAACATTAGAAAAAATTCAATTAGAGGAAATAAAACCATCAAACAGAAAATATCCATATGTAGACTTCAAACCTGATAGAGAACCAGGAAAAGAAATTTTACAAGTAAAAAATGTATCTAAAACAGTAGATGGAGTAAAATTATTAGACAACATATCTTTTAGTGTAAAAGAAGGAAATAAAATAGCATTTTTAGCAGACAATGAACTTGCAAAAACAATATTATTCCAAATAATTGCAGGAGAACTAGAACCAGACGAAGGAAAAATCGAATGGGGAACAACAATAACAACAAATTATTTCCCAAAAGATAATAACTACTTGTTTGAAACAGATGAAAACATAACAGAATGGTTAAGAAAATACTCAAAAGACCCAGATGAAACATATATAAGAAGCTTTTTAGGAAGAATGTTATTCTCAGGAGATGAAGCATTGAAAAAAGTAAATGTATTGTCAGGTGGAGAAAAAGTAAGATGTGTATTATCAAAAATGATGCTATCAGGAGCAAACTTCCTAATATTTGATGAACCAACAAACCATTTAGATATGGAAAGTATTACATCTGTAAATGAAGGAATGAAAAAATTTACTGGAAATATTTTATTCACATCACATGACCATGAATTAACTCAAACAGTTGCAAATAGAATAATAGATATAAAAGAAAATGGCGAAGTGATAGATAGAGAAATAACATATAATGAATATTTAGGAATAGAATAAATAGTGTAAAACACACCAGAGTATAAATAACTATATTATTAATAAATTTATTTAATAGATATAGCAGGTTTTATGCTAATGGTGTGTTTTGATTTTTAAAAATACAAAATGACACACCAAAAATAGTATAAAAATGTGAAACAAAACGAAAATAATTACATAAAAACGTGAAATAAAACAAAAATAATTACATAAAAACGTGAAATAAGACAACAAAAAACACATAAAAATGTGAAACTAGCTTGATAAAATTTAAAACTAGTGATACAATTAAGTTATCAAATTACGAGGAGTTTGCGTATGAAAAGAAAATTTTGGGAAGAGTTAAAGGAATGGAAAGAAAAGCAAAGTGAGACACCATTGATGGTAGTTGGAGCAAGACAAATAGGAAAAACTTATATTATAGATAAATTTTGTAAAGAAAATTACAAAGATTATATTTATCTAAATTTAATGGATGAAGAAGGAATTGTAGAAATTTTTAATGAATCAATACCAACTGAAAATAAAGTAAAAAAAATGGAATTATTACTAGGAAGACTAATAACAGAAGAAACAATAATATTTTTTGATGAAATACAAGAATCCGAAAAACTAATATCAGCATTAAAATATTTTTGTGAATCAAAGAAACATTATAACATAATTTGTGCCGGGTCATTATTAGGGGTAAAACTAAAAAGATTTTCAAGTTCATTTCCGGTTGGAAAAGTTATAATAAAATATATGTACCCAATGACATTTGAAGAATTCCTAGATGCTATTGGATATGCAAATATTATACCAGAAATAAGGAAATGTTTTGATACCAATACAAAAATGAGTAATCCAATACACGAAAAACTACTTGACTATTATAGATTATTTATTGCAACAGGTGGTATGCCAATTGCAGTAAAAAACATCATTCAAAATGATTTAGAAATTTTAAAATTTAATAATAATTTATTAACTTCTATTATTGATGCATATTTTGCAGATATGAAAAAATACACTTTAAATTATTATGAAAATATAAAAATAGAAAAATTATACAAAAATATTCCAAGCCAATTAGCAAAAGAAAACAAAAAATTTCAATTTTCAAAAATAGAACAATATGCAAGAAAACGAGAATTTGAAAGTAGTCTAGAATGGCTAATTGCTAGCCAATTAGTAATTCCTTGTTATATGGTAGAAAGATTTGAAACACCATTAAAAGGTTTTATGGATGAATCAAAATTCAAATTATATTTAAGTGATACTGGAATTTTAACAGAATTGTTAGAAATACCAAGAAATATGGTTCTATTAAATAGTAATTTTCAATATAAAGGAGTAATTACAGAAAATTACGTAGCAAATGAATTGAAAGCAAAAGAAATTAGTTTATATTATTGGGCCAAAAATCAAGTGGCAGAAATTGATTTTTTAATAGATACAAGTCAAGGAGTAATTCCAATAGAAGTAAAGGCAAGTGAAAATAAAAAATCTAGAAGCCTAAATTATTTTATGGAAAGAAATAAAACAAAATTAGCATATAGAATTTCAGCTAATAATTTTGGACTAGCAAATAATATAAAATCAATACCATTATATGCAGTATTCTGTATAGAAAAATAAAATAAGAAAGGAGTATTGATATATTAAGAAGGTAAATATATCATACATAAAAAATGGATAAAATAGTAGTAACAATTGCACAAGAACTAGGTGTAAAAAATTCACAAGTAGAAAACACAATCAAATTAATTGACGAAGGTAATACAATTCCATTTATCGCAAGATATAGGAAAGAAGTAACAGGAGGACTAAGCGACGAAACATTAAGAGATTTAGGAGAAAGATTAACATATTTAAGAAATTTAGAGCAAAGAAAAGAAGAAATCATAAAATCTATAGATGAACAAGGAAAACTAACAGACGAAATTTTACAAGCTGTAGCTATTGCAAAAACCTTGGCAGAAGTAGAAGATATTTATAGACCATATAAACAAAAAAAGAAAACAAGAGCAACAGTTGCTAAAGCTAAGGGATTAGAGCCACTTGCTGATATTATTTTAGAACAAAAGGAAACAAAAGATATAAATGAAATTGCAAAACAATATGTAAATATTGACAGCCTATCAAAAGAAGATAAGAAAAATAAGGACAAAGTTGTAGCAACCGCAGAAGATGCAATACAAGGAGCTTTAGATATTATTGCTGAAACAATTTCAGATAATGCAAAATACAGAAAAGAAATTAAAAAATTATGTTATAGAGAAGGAACAATTGTAACAAAAGCTTCAAAAGTAGAGGAAAAGTCAAATTATGAAATGTATTATGAATATCAAGAAGCTTTAAAATACATTCCAAGCCATAGAATTTTAGCAATAAACCGTGGAGAAAAAGAAGGATTCTTAAAAGTTTCTTTAGAAAAACCAGAAGAAAAAATATTAAAATATATTGAAAGAGATATATTAAAAGGTGAAACTCAATTCACACAAATGCTTAAAGACACAATTTTAGATAGTTTCAAAAGATTAATTGAACCTTCAATAGATAGAGAAATCCGTTCAGATTTAACAGAAAAAGCTGAAGAAAAAGCTATAAAAGTATTTGGTAAAAACTCTAAACAATTGTTGTTAGGGGCACCAATAAAGGGAAAAACTGTTATGGGATTTGACCCTGCATATAGAACAGGTTGTAAAATTGCAGTTATAGACGAAACAGGAAAAGTTTTAGACTATACAACAGTATATCCAACAGAACCTCAAAATGATGTTGAAGGTGCTAAAAAAGAACTTCTAAAATTAATTGACAAAGATAAAATTGATATGATTGCAATTGGAAATGGTACAGCCTCAAGAGAATCTGAAATGTTTGTTTCAGACATGATAAAAGAAGCATCAAGACCGGTTCATTATGTAATTGTAAGTGAGGCAGGAGCATCAGTATATTCTGCATCAAAACTTGCAACAGAAGAATATCCAGATATAAATGTATCAATAAGAGGAGCTATTTCTATTGCTAGACGTTTACAAGACCCACTTGCAGAACTTGTAAAAATAGACCCTAAAGCTATTGGTGTAGGACAATATCAACATGATGTAAATCAAAAGAAATTGTCTGAAAGCCTAACAGCTGTAGTAGAAGATAGTGTTAATAAAGTAGGAGTAGATGTAAATACAGCAACACCATCACTTTTATCTTATGTATCAGGAATTAATAATACAATAGCAAAAAATATTGTAAAATATAGAGACGAAAATGGAAAATTAAAAAATAGAAAACAATTATTAAAAGTACCTAAATTAGGAAAAGTAGCATTTGAACAATGTGCAGGTTTCTTAAGAATATTAGACGGAGATAATCCTTTAGAAGTAACAGCAGTTCACCCAGAAAGTTATGAAGCAACAGAAAAATTATTAGAAACAATGGGATTTGATAAAAAAGATTTAAAGGATAAAGAAAAACTAGAAGAATTAAGAAAAAAACTAAAAACAATAAATGTAGAAGAAATGGCTAAACAACTAGAAATAGGCGAAATGACATTATCAGACATAGTAGAAGAATTATCAAAACCAGGAAGAGACCCTCGTGAAGATATGCCAAAACCTATTTTGAGAAGTGATGTTTTAAAATTAGAAGACTTAAAAGAAGGAATGGTATTAACAGGTACAGTAAGAAATGTAATTGATTTTGGAGCATTTGTAGATATCGGAGTTAAACATGATGGACTTGTACACATTTCAGAAATGAGTGATAAGTTTATAAAAAATCCATCAGATTTAGTTTCTGTAGGTGATATTGTAAAAGTAAAAGTTATTAAGATAGATAAGGACAGACAAAAAGTTGGATTAACCATGAAGGTTTAAAAATAAATTTAGATAAGGTATAATATACAAATCTGCTTCTTGTTTTACTAATGAATTACATTGACAAATTTTATCAATTAGTTTAATATATAAATGCCGACTTGCTTAGAGGCAGGAAGGAGGTTTAATCTTGAAAGACTTTGTTGAGCTGATAAAGCTTATATTGATTTACTACATAGTAAAGCAACTAAGTAAGTAGCAAAAGAAAAGACTAGGAAAATGTTTTAGCCGACATTCCTAGTCTTTTTTTGTTTAATCTTTAATTGACTTTGTTTTGCGATTTGCTATAATTATATTAGCACATATTTTATTATATGTCAATGTTTTTTTAATATGCAGTATTTAATCAACCATATACTTATTCCTAATTTCCTCAATTTCATCATAATGATTTCTCAAAATATCCAAGAAAACATCATCAATATTAGGATCAAATTGAGTACCTCTGAACTTCTCAAACTCAGCAATAACAACATCAATAGGCAAAGAATCTCTGTAAGCACGTTTTGAAGTCATTGCATCAAAACTATCAGCTACAGCTGCAATTCTAGCCAAATATGGAATATCTTCACCAGCTAATCTGCTAGGATATCCTGTACCATCATATTTTTCATGGTGATGTTCTACAATTGGCAAAATATTTTGGAAAATTTTTGCGTGTGATAAAATGTGCACACCAATATTAGGGTGTTGTTTAATTTGAGAATATTCATCATCATCAAGTTTTCCGTTTTTTTGTAAAATTGCATCAGGCACGCCGATTTTTCCAATGTCATGGAATAAACCACCGATTTTTAATGTGTCTAAATCAGCTTCTGGCAATCCTAAATATTTTCCTATAAGAACAGAATATTCAGAAACACGGTCAGAATGGCCTCTTGTATATGTATCTTTGGCCTCTACAGTATAACGTAAAGTTTGGATACTCTCTAAATAAGCTTGTTCTAATTTTTCATATGTATCAGATAATTCTTCATTAATACTTTTAATTTGATTCATTTGAGCAATAGATTTTATACCAGACTCAATTAATAATAATAATTGGTCAAATTTGTCACTTTTTTCACAATAACCTTGAATGTCTAATCTTCTAATTGTTTCTAAAGGTGGAGCTAAATCCTTGTGACCTGTTAGTAACAATATATATAAATCTTTGTTAAATTTTCTAATTTCCTCAACAACTTGATCACCGTGAATGGGTGTCATAATAAAGTCAAGAACCATTAAATCAAAATGTTCATTTTTAACTTTTTCTATTGCCTCAAGTGGGTCAGTAACACCAACAAATTGGTATCCAGACCTTTTCAAAAATATTGATAAAGAATCTACAATTCCTTCCTCATCATCAACAGCTATAATTTTGTAACCATTGTTTTCAGAGTTTTGAATGTTTTGTAATCCTTTTCTCATATGTTTTACCTCATAATTAATAATATATTTTCATAGACATTATATTAATAAAAATAATAAAAAGCAAGGGTTTTAAGTAATATTTTTTACTTAAAACCCTTATATAAGTTTAATATACAGTTTTTAACAATATAATTTATAGTGGTAAAGTAATAGTAAAAGTAGTACCTTGACCTTCAACAGAATCAAATGTTATATCTCCACCAAAGTGAGCTTTTATTGTTGAATATGACATATATAATCCAAGACCAGTACCGTTTTTTCCTTTAGTTGTAATCATTTCCTTGAATAATTTATCTTTAACTTTTTTAGGCAAACCACAACCATGATCTCTAATTGATATATATAAGTTTTTATCATCATTTTCAACTATCAAATCAATAGTTTGATTTGTTTTTCCTTCATAAGATTGAATTGCATTTGAAATCATATTATTAATAACTTGAACAAGACTATTAACATCACCATTAATTTGAGTATGTTCATTTGACTTCATAACGACATTTAAATAAATAATTGCATTTTTAAGTTCATGCCTCATTAAAATATTAACTCTTTTAATTAACTCTTCTACATCAAATGTCATGTTTTCTGTTTCAGATAAAGTAACAGCTTGACCTTTAACAGCAGTAATAATATCTGACATATATGATGTGTAATCTTTTATTTTAACAACCCAAGAATCCATATTTTTTGCAATATCATGATGATCTTGACTATTTACTTCAGGGTCATCAATTGAAGAATCATATTCTTTAATTAAATCAGTTAATCCTTCAGCAGCACCAGATATCGACATTATAGGTGTTTTTAAGTTATGTGCAATTCCACCAATTAATTGTCCAAGTGAAGCTAAACGTTCCCTTTCCATAAGCATAGACTGATTATTTTGAATTTGAGTAACTTGTTCATGAGTTAATGCTTGAACCTTGTTAAAGGCAATTACTAAATCACCAAATTCATCATTAGAAATCACAGGCAATTTTTTGTTATATAATAATTTAGAATTATTTGAAATATTATTAAGTCCATCTGTAACAGTTTTAATATCTTGTGAAAGTGATTTTGAAAAATAATATAAAACAAAACTTACAAGAATCATTAAAACAATAGCATTAGCTAATAAAAAGTAAAGTGTTTCTAAAGAAGAAATACTATAAGCAATACATACATAACAAGGACCACTAGTAGTTTGTAAATAAATAGTAGCTCCTTGAGTATCCACACCATAACTATCATAAGTTCTACCATTATATAATTGAGAAAGTTCTTTTGTATATGAAACCATAAAATCACTTGGCTCTATACCAGAAGGAGATATAATTTTATTATTTAACAATATAAAACTAAAATCATCTTCATTATAGAATGATATATCTTTTAATTTGTTTTCAATTTCGTCTATTGAATAAATAGTATTTGTATTAAAAACAGTATTTAATTTTTCAGAATAAACTTTAAAAAATATATCTTCTTTTGCTTTTACACTTCTTGAATATCCAATAAAAGAGGTTATTAATATAACACTTACAAAAGCAGGGAATATTTGTATAAATATTTTTGATTTTAAATTTATACGTGTACTAAGGTCAATTCCTTCTTTGTAAGTACTAGACAAAATTTCAGCATATAAATCTTTAGAAAAGATATAAGTGAAAATTGCAAGTAAAAAAGTTATAGATATTATTAATATTAAAATTTTAACTATCATTATAGAATGGTGGCTACCTGTAAAAAATATTACACTAGAAATACCAATAGTAGGAAACAGTATTTCTGCAAGAAATACTAAATAAGGTAAATTAAAGCATTTTTTTCTAATTTTAGCGATAGTTTTTTTATCTGTGTTAATAGATTTATTTTTGCTATTTTTATACCACAAATCAATATCTTTAAGCAACAATTTTAAAGTAACAAAAATTATTGCTAAGATTACCCAACCAATAATTAAAAATTGTTGAGTATAAGATATATATGACATTTTTACATCAAATTCAGTATTTATAGAACCTGGAGCATAATTAAGCAAAACAGGTAATAATGTAGCAATTACAATTAAGAATACTGCTGCAATAGCACAGTATCTAAAAACAATTCTGGAACTAGGTTTTTCTAGTATTGTATATTTTTTCATTTGAATCATTCCTTTATATAAATTTTACTTTTTTCATATATTCAATTAATTTTCTTAGATAAATATCATCAGTTTTAGGCCATTCAAAACCTAATTTTTTCAACAAATCTTGAGTATATTTAGAAGAAATATTAACAGTAAAACTATAATTCAAACTTAAATTTGAATCATCAAAAGAAATGTCATTAATAATTCCCTTAAATATATCTTTATTTTTTGTATCTGATGAAAGACTAAGAAGATATTTTTCAAAATCTTTATCATTAATTACAGAAATATTAGTACCAAAATCATTTAATATTTTTACAGTATTTTTAATAGAAGCTAAATGATGATTATATAAATGATAAACTTTATTTTCTGCAATTTTATTTTTAGCAAGAAGAACAATAGCTTTTGCACATAAATCAACAGGTGTAAATTCAACATTTTGGTTTAACATTGAAGTAGAGATATCTTTTAGTTCTACTAAAGATTTTATCCTACTGTAAAAAGCATTTTCTGAAATATTTTTTTGGAAAAATCCATCAGAATAGCGTCCAGCTAAAATACCAATTCTTAGAACTTCAGCAGTTAATCCTTTTTCCATATATTCATAAACAATTTTTTCAGCATCAAATTTACTATTAACATATACATTTGTTGTATAATGTTGGCCAATATAAAGACTATTTTCAGAAAATTCAGTTCCCTTGTTATCTTGTTTTACTAAATAATTTCCAGAAACACTAATTGAAGATATATGAATAAGTCTTTTATTGTTATTGTAAGCAAATTCAACCATTCTTCTAGTACCATCAATATTTGCAATTTTAAATTGTTCAAAATCACCATAATGTTTAACAATTGCGGCAGTATGTATAATTGTAGTAATATTAGAAGATATTTCTTCCAATTGGCTATCAGATAATTTAAAATTATTACAAACAATTTGACCATTATAAACAAAAACTCTTTTATTTATATAAGGTCTAATAGATTTCCCAAAATAAAATACAAAATTATCATCAAGTCTTTTTATTGAATGCTCAATATTTTCACCTCTAACAAAACAATAAATTTTTGAATTTGTTGTTTCTAAAAGTTCGTTTAAAACATGAACACCAATAAATCCATTAGCACCTGTTAATAAAACATTTCCTAATACAGATTTTGTATTAAAATTCAAATTATCTAGTTCATTATCAGTATGTTTAAATTGACTAGGAATTTGAAAATCAAATTCTGTATAATAAGCAGGTTTTGAATCTATTCGTTTTGCAAGCCTTTTTATAGAAGGATATCTATAAAAAGATTGAGTTGTTAAATTAAAATTATATGCTAATAAAGCAGTTTGTAATTGAATTAACCCAAGAGAATCTAAGCCTAGAGATAAAAATGGAGCATTAATATCAATTTTATCAGTATGTAAAATATTAGACAATGCATTTGCTATCATTTTTTCAGTCTCAGTTTTTGGTAATTCAATATTATTATCACTATCAATAGGTGGTAAAGCTTTTTTATTTACCTTACCATTAGGAGTTAAAGGTATTGTATCTAATCTTTTAAAATAAGCAGGTATCATGTAATTAGGTAAATATTTTAAAAGATGTGATATTAATTTAGAATTTTTAATTTCACAATCAGACACATAATAACAAACTAAAAATTTATTATCAGGTGAAGCTACTACAACAGCATTATTGATATTAGGAAATTGAATTATTTTACTTTCAATTTCACCTAATTCAATTCTATAACCTCTTATTTTTACTTGGAAATCAGTTCTTCCTAAATGTACAATTTCACCATCTTTAGTAAAATAAGCCAAATCATTTGTATTGTAAATACGAGTATTGTTATTAAAAGGTGATTTTATAAATTTTTCATCTGTTAATTTTTTTCTTTTTAAATAACCATTAGTTACACCATCTCCACCAATATACAATTCTCCAGGGATATATGGTGGCAATAATTTTTGGTTTTTATCTAAAACATAACATTGTGTATTAACAATAGGTTTACCAATAGTAATAAAATCAGAATTAGTTAAATCCTTTACAGTAGACCATATTGTTGTTTCAGTAGGTCCATACATATTATAAATATTTGCATGAGAAATTTCTTTTAAATATGTAAGTAAATTTTTTGATAAAGCTTCTCCTCCAACCATTATATCTGTAATATTTTCTAAAAATTGAAGATTTTCTTTATCAGAAAATAGAGTCATATAACGAGAAGGTGTAGTTTGTATCATATTTACATTATTTTTTAAGCACAAATTATTTAAGTCTTTAGTAGAATTTTGTTCTTTTTCATTTGCTAATACAAATGTCATACCAGAACTTAAAGTACACCATAATTCTAAACCAAATATATCAAAGCAAATGGTAGTTAAAGAAACCATTACTTTTTTAGAGTTAAAATCAATAAGTTTTTTCATTCCATTTACAAAGTTATGTAGATTTTTATGTGTAATCATAACACCTTTTGGTTTCCCAGTAGAACCAGAAGTATATATTAAATATGCCAATGTACTAGAATCTATATTAACAGAAGGGGCATATGTTAAAGAACTATTTTTTTCAAATAAATTGTGTCTAAAGTCAATATCTATTTTTGTATATTTTACAGGAATAGATTCTTCTGTATAGTGATTTACTAAAACAGTTTTAGCTTCACTATTTTCAAGCATGTAAGATATACGCTCATTAGGATATTCTGGGTCTATTGGTAAATAAGTTGCACCACATTTTAAAATAGCAAGTAAACCAATAATCATTTCAGGACATCTATTAAGCATAATACCAACAATATCATTAGGCTTGATATTATGTTTGTTAATTAAGTAATTAGCTAAAATATTAGATTTTTCATCTAATTCTTTATAAGATAAAGCCATATTATTAGAAATAATAGCTATTTTATCAGGATTAAGTTTGACTTGTTTTTTAAATAAATCAATAATATTTAAACTATCATCATAAGAAAAATCAGTTTCATTAAACTTGTTCAATATCTTATTTTTTTCTTGAGGTGTTATAATTTCAACATCATCTAAAGACATTTCAGGTAAATCTAATATTTGTCTAATCATATTTAAAATTCTTTGGTGAGTACAGTCTATGTCATAAGCAGTATAAATAGAAGTTTGATAGTCATAAGCTAAATTTAGTTCACCAGTGCCATCAAGGTCAAATAAATGAATGTTTAGAGGGTCTGCACAATTTTTATTAAAACGCCAGTCAGTAAAACAGTTAAAATCTAAGTCATTAGATAGTGCTTTAGTTATTTGATAAGATAATAAAATATTGTATAAATTTGGGATGTTTTTATTATCTTTTCTAATTGTTTCTAATATATTTTGGTAAGGATATTTTTGATGTCTTAACATATTTAAAGAATTTACAGAAATATCTTGAACAAATTTATCAAAAGTTTTTTCTCCTTGTAAATTAATAACAAAAGGAACTGTACTAATATACATTCCACAAGTTTGTTTATCTTTAAAAGTAGATCTATTTAAAATAGGTGTTCCAATTACAAATCTATCTAAACCGCATACTTTACCTACATATAAACCATAAATAGCCATAAAAAAGTTAAAAATAGAAACTTTATATTTTCTACAAAATGAATTGATAGAAGAAATTAAATCTTTATTAATTTGGTAAGTTTTTCTGTTTGCTACACTTGACTGTAGTTTAAGCTTATTATTTGAACTACCAGGAAGCATAGCAATTTCAGGGATAGTCTCAAATATAGAATCCCAATAAAGTTTATCTTTTTCAAATTTGTTACTTTGCATATAATTTTTATCAGAAATAATATAATCTTGATAAGAATATTCATAATTTATTAATGGTAAATTATGTAGAAGATTATAGTAGTTATTAATAATGCCAGTAGAAATAAGTCCTAATGACCAGCCATCAGAAATTAAATGGTGTATATTAAGCACAAAGCCACCATAATTATTAGAAAATTTAAAAACATAGAAATTAAAAAGTTGTTTTCCTTGTACATCTATAGGTTTACTTAATATCTCATCTCTAAATGAGTCTAAGTCATCTCTGTTTTTAAGCTCAATAGTTTCAATTTCAAAATCAATATCTGTAAAAAATTGTTTAGGTATATTATTTTCAACAACAAAATTCAAACCAAAATTTTTGTTATTTAAACCGACATGTTTAATAGAAGATTTTAATTTATCAAAATCAACTATTTCGTCAAAAATAACAGTACCACAGATACTATTTACAGAGGTACCTTTGTAAAATTGTTCAATAGACCAAATACTTTTTTGTGGGTTAGTTAATTCATAAACATCCTTTTTCATTTTTTTCACCTTTATATATCATTTTTTTACAAAATTATACATATAAAATAAAAAAAAAGCAAGTATAAGAAAGGATATTATAGGAAATAATATTTTAGAGGTGAATGTTTTGAAAAGAAGAAAAAAGAATATTTTTACAAAGGTATTAATAGCAATAATTTTAACAATATTTTTCAGCATTATTGGCTCTTATTTGTATATTACATATCAAGATATAGAAATAAACAACGAAAATTACACAGCAACAAGAACACAATCCACAACAAATGCACAAACTGTGGAAAACATAGAAGAAAACAGCAAAAAAATAGCAGATGTAATAGAAGATTCAACTAAAAAAGTAGTTGGAATATCAAAATTAAAAAACTTAGGAAGTAGTATTTTTTCTAAAAATCAGGAAAGTGAATTAGGACTTGGGACAGGCTTTATAGTTTCAGAAGATGGATATATTGTAAGCAATGCACATGTAACAGGAGAAAAGTACAGTAAGTGTTATATAACACTCGAAAATGGTACAAATTATGATGGAACAGTTGCATGGAGTGATACGAATTTAGATTTATCAATTATAAAAATAGAAGCTAAAAATTTACCATGTATGATATTGGGAGATTCAAGTAAAATACGAGTAGGGGAAACTGTATATGCAATAGGAAATCCAATAGGTTATGAATTTAGGAGAACAGTTACATCAGGAATTGTAAGTGCAAAAAACAGAACAATAAAAATAGATGAAAATGATAAATCATCATATATGACAGACTTAATCCAAACAGATGCCACAATAAACCCAGGAAATAGCGGAGGACCACTAATATATCCAAATGGAGATATAATAGGAATAAATACAGTAAAAATATCATCAGCAGAGGGGATAGGGTTTGCAATACCAATAAATATAATAAAACCAATAATAGAAAAATTTAAAACGACAGGAACCTTTGAAGAAGCCACAATTGGAATATATGCATATGACAAAGAAGTAATACCATATTTAAATAATGCAAAAATGGCAACATTTGATAAAGGAATATATGTAGCACAAATTACTAAAAATGGGCCAGCAGATACTACAGAATTAAAAGAAGGAAACATTATAACAAATATAGATAATGTTGAATTAAATACAATGAATGATTTAAGAGAATATATTTATACAAAATCACCAGGTGATGAAATAACATTAAAAATAACAAAAGGAAAAGTAAGCAAAGAAATAAAAATTACTCTAGGAAATAAAACATAAAAGTGTTATTTCCTAGAGTAATCTTTAGTTTCCTTGTTAGACATATAAACTTCAGATTGATTTTGCTTTAGAAACTCTATAATTTGATAAACATCAATCCAAATTTCGTTAGGACTATCAACTTGAGAATCATCAAAAATAAGTTGCATGCCAAAATGCAAATGAGGAATATTTACATTATTTACATTTTCTTTTATGCTATAACCTGTCATTCCCATATATCCAATTACATCACCAGCTTGAATAGTCATACCTTCAGACAAATTTTCAGCATAAGGATGATTTTTTCTTAAATGAGCATAATAGTAATATCTTTTTGTATCAAAACTTCTAATTCCAATTCGCCAACCACCATATTGATTCCAACCTAAATGTTCTACAATACCAGATTCAACAGCTATAATAGGAGTACCAATACTACCTAAAAGATCATTTCCAAGATGAACTCTTTTAAACCCGTAAGATCTGCTATTTCCAAAATCGTCATAATGTGTAAAATAATAATTTTTTGCAATAGGAGAAAAAGCTTTTATACCATATTTTTCAGCAATTGTACCATCAGAATTTGTAAAAGAATATGTACCTATAAATTCAGATAAAACAGCAGAATAACTTTCGTAATAATAATTGTAAAGTTTTAAATTTTGTGTCAAAGATTCAATTGTTTCACCATTTTTCAATTTTTCAGTTAGTTTATCTAAATCTGCTTTTTTAAAATTTTTAAAATTGCCACCATTCTGACATGCAAAATAAGCAAGAAGTTCAATCCAATTATATGTAGTACTACTATTTTCAGTGTGTGATTTTATATCAAGTTTCGCTGTTAATTTAAGAGCATCATAAGATACATTAAAATCAACCCATTTAATGAAATCTTTTTTATTTGCATCTTCTTGAGTGATATCAGTAGCAAAAGAATAAAAAATAAAAATGGATGAAAGTAAAATTACAGTAATTAATATAAATGTTACTAATTTCAAATTTATTTTAAAAGTATGGATAAACAAAAAAATCACTCCCATTACAATATATTATAGGAGTGATAAAAAAATGATTTTTTGTTCCAAACATGAAATTATTTTAATGTTTCAATATACACATCTCTTAGTAAGTTTCTTTTTACAACACTAGGAGCGCCCATCATTAAGTCTTCAGACTTACTATTTAGAGGGAATGCAATTATATCCCTTATAGATTCTTCATCTGCTAAAAGCATAATCATTCTATCAATTCCGGGAGCCATACCAGCATGTGGAGGAGCACCATATTGGAAAGCTGTAAACAATGCACCAAATTTTGTTTTTACTTCTGCTTCAGTGTATCCAGCCATTTCAAAAGCTTTTAACATTATATTTATATCATGGTTTCTAACTGCACCAGAAGCAAGTTCTATACCATTACATACTAAGTCATATTGATATGCTAAAATTTCTAATGGATCTTGATTTTCCAATGCTTCTAATCCACCTTGTGGCATAGAAAATGGGTTATGGCTAAATGTTAAATTTCCATTATCTCCTAATTCAAACATAGGGAAGTCAACAATCCAACAGAAGTCGAAGCGATTATTATCAATTAATCCTAATCTCTTACCAAGTTCAGATCTAACTTGACCTGCAAGTTTTTCAACAACACCAGGTACTTCTGCTATAAAGAATAAACAATCACCAGGTTTAGAATTTGTACGTTCTAACATAGTTTGTTTTGCTTCTTCTGTAATAAATTTAGCAATAGGTCCTTGGAATGAACCATCATCTAAAATACGAAGCCAAGCTAAACCTTTAGCTTTTAAGTCTTTTATTGCAAAATTAGTCATATCTTCAAAAAAGCTTCTTGGTCTATCTGCAACATCATGTGTAGCAATAACACGAACAATTTGACGTTTAAATGCATTTAACTCTAATGTAGCAAAAACATCTGTACAATCAACAATTTCTAAAGGATTTCTTAAATCTGGTTTATCTGTACCATATTTAAGCATTGCTTCTTTATATGTGATTCTTTTAAAAGGACAGTCTGTAATTTTTTTATCAGAAAATTCTTTAAATGTATTATAAATTACGGGTTCCATTGTATTTATAATATCTTCTTGAGTTGCAAAACTCATTTCCATATCTAATTGATAAAATTCTCCTGGAGTTCTATCAGCTCTGGCGTCTTCGTCTCTAAAACAAGGTGCTATTTGGAAATATTTATCAATACCAGAAACCATTAACAATTGCTTAAATTGTTGAGGTGCTTGAGGTAAAGCATAAAATTTACCAGGATGTAATCTACTTGGTACTAAATAATCTCTAGCTCCTTCTGGTGAAGAGTTTGCAAGTATAGGTGTTTGAACTTCTAAAAAATTTCTTTCTATCATTTGATTTCTTAGAAATTGTAGGATTTTTGCACGTAATATTAAGTTATTTTTTAATTTATCATTTCTTAAATCTAAAAATCTATATTGAAGTCTTAGGTCTTCTCTAATATCCTGATTTGTATTTACTTCAAATGGTAGATTTGCAGTTCTTTTACCTAATATTTCAATACTTTCAATTTTAATTTCAACTAAACCAGTTTTTAATTTTGGGTTTACAGTTTCTTCATCACGTTTTTTTACTGTACCTGATACAGCAACAGTAGATTCAACAGGTATATGTGAAGCAAAATCAACATCTTTAGCTTCACCAGAAGTTACTACTTGAGTAATTCCATACATATCTCTAATATCTAGAAAAACTAGACCTCCTAAATCTCTTATGGTTTGAACCCAACCACGAATTTGCACTTTTTCTCCAACATGATCAAGAGAAATGGCATCACATTTTAAAATTTTGTAGTCTGACATAATAATCAAATCCTCCTTATTTTTAGGGCTATTTGTATATTCCTAAAGGGCAACAAAAAAGCCCCTTGCAATTACTTGCAGGGACGAAATAATTTCCGCGGTACCACCCAGCTTGAAAATTTACAAATAAAATATAAATTTTCCACTTTATAAAAATTGCTCCAATATGTTTCACATTTTAGGTTGACCTTAAAAGGCTCTCAGCCGGTGGCCTTTCTCTCTTATCTAAGTAACTTCTAAAAGCTTTGTACTGTACAAACGCAATATATATTTAAATTCACATATGCTATTTTACATAAATTTCCCCAGTTTGTCAATACTTATACAAAAAATAAATAATAGGAACAAAGAATAATATAAAAATAAGAAAACAGTAATACAATAAAAGTATTACTGGTAGTGAATAACTTTAAACTAATTGTTTGCTTCTTCATTATTTATAGTTTTTAAAGCAAGATCTAATGAAGTAGCATGTGAATATGATAGATATACAGGGATAACACCATAAATTTTTTGAGAACTTAAAGGTACTATACCATCACCACTAACTCCTAAAAGCTTATCTACCAAATATAAAATAAAATCTGTAAAGGTTTTGCATTTTGAAATAGCTTTTAAAGAAGAGACAAAATTTATGTGATGAATATACCGTATGTGTTGTCCTTGTATACTTTTAAGAAAAACAGAATCAGGTATCAAGTCTTGATCTACGTTATGATTACTAAAAATCATGTTATAGATTTTCTTCAAGGGGAAAAAGCGTAATTTCTGCTCAACGGCTTCTTTATCTGCGATAAAAGTTCCCCTAAATGGTGTGGAGACAGTTATAAGCGTTATATTTTCAGCTTCACAATATTGTGCAGAATTATATAAGCATAAGCCACATTTTGAATGACCTACTAAAAAGACTTCTTCATATAATGAAGATAATTCAACAATAAAGACTGAAAGATCTTTACTTGCTTCTGCCAACCCTGAACATTCAAAAGGAAAATAAAAGGTATAAGCAGAAAAGCACTTTTGAATTTTAGGAACAAACTTAGTCATAAATGGATCATGATTTGTAACAATATTTTGATCATTTATACTAAGAGAAATTCCATTCCCTATAAGGTAACACCGTTTATTCTTTTTTCCTTCTTGTGTTCTCTGAACAATAATATTTTCTGTCTTATAAAAAATATTATCAACTACTTCATTTTTTAAAACGAATTTAGACATAAAAGTTATTCCTCCTTTGCATTTGCAATGTAGTTTTTAAAGTTACATAATTAATATTATTATATTATAAAATTATAAAAAATTCAAATAATATTTACCCTTGGCACACGTGTGCCAAATCTACATAAAAGTTCATTAGAAATCGAATTAGATTTATAAGAAAGATTTTCTACAGAAATTTTATCATTATCGCCAATTAGAGTGACTATATCACCAACTGAAATATTAGGGATATCTGAAATATCGATAATTAATTGGTCCATACAAATAGTGCCAATAATTTTGGCAAAATTGTTATTAACTAAAACATTAATATTTTTATTAGATAATGCTCTAGGATATCCATCTGCATAGCCAATAGCAACAGTAGCAATTGTAGTATCTTTAGTAGCAACATATTTTCTACCATAACTTACAGAATCATTTTTATGAATTTTATGGATTGATGAAATATGAGACTTTAAAGATAAAACAGGCTTTAAATTTATAGGTATTTTAGAATTATTTTTATGAGAAATATTATTAAAAATCCCATACATACCAATTCCAATACGAACATAATCATAACGCAAATTACTGTAATTTAATGTACCATATGTGTTTTGAATATGAAGTTTTCCAGGATTATATCCAGCATCTTTTAATTTATTAATACAATAATCAAAATTTGAAATTTGCTTTTTGGTAAACTCAACATCATCAAAATCTAAACTATCAGCAACACCTAAATGTGAAAAACACCCTAAAATACTCAAATTTGACATATTAAACATTTTTATAAAATTATCGGTATTGTTGTAATTTTCACCAATTCTATTTAAACCAGTATTAATTTTTAAATGAACATTAACTTTGCTTTCTAATTTAAGAGAATTAATCTTTTGGGCATAAGAAAAATCAATAATTGTTTGAATTAAATTATATTTAATTACATATTCTATTTCACTTATATCAGTATATCCCAAAATAAGAATGTTGCCAGTAATACCAGATTTTCGTAGTTCAATACCTTCTTGTAAAGTTGCAACTGCAAAATTATTAATACCAACACTGTTTAAAAATTTAGAAATTGGAATTGCTCCATGACCATATGCATTAGCTTTTACAACAGCCATTATTTCAGTTGTTTTAGGAATAATACTTTTAAATTCATTAATATTATTTTCCAAATTACTCATATTTAATTCAATCCAAGCTCTATCAGTAGTAGACAAATTATCACTCATAGTTTAATTATAATCCTCCTAATAATTTAGTATAGACCAATTATATCAAAAATATGAAATAGTTCAACAATGATTTTTAGGGCAGAGAAAAATACTGCCCTAAAATCATATTTCCATAATTCCATCATATACTTTTGTTGCTATACCTTTCATATATATATTATTTGTTTTTTTATCCCAATTAATATCTAATTCTCCACCTTTTAATAAAACTTTTACATCCCTTTTTATCAAATTATTTGATACACCTGCAACTACCGCTGCACAGCTTCCTGTACCACAAGCAAAAGTTTCACCTGATCCTCGTTCCCATACTCTCATTTTTATTAAATTATTTTCTAATATTTCTATAAATTCTACATTTGTTTTTTGAGGGAAATATTTATGGTTTTCTATTAATGGCCCATATTTTTTTATTGGAATATTTTCGATATCTTTTGTGAATATTACTGCATGAGGATTACCTATTAAAATCTTTGTTAATTGTATATTCTTATCTAATACAGATATACTCAAATTTCCAGAGATAATAGGCTTTCCCATGTTTACAACATATTGTTCAATTGTTTCTTTACTTGGTTCTAGTATATGTTTTTCTTTTTTAACCTCTTTAATTCCTGATAATGTTTCTATTTTTAAAATATCTTTTTCAGTTAATTTTTGATCATAAATATATTTAGCAAAACATCTAATTCCATTTCCACACATTTCTGCTTCTGTACCATCACTATTAAATATTCTCATTTTAAAATCTGCGATCATGCTTTTTTCTATAAATATTACACCATCTCCACCTATCCCAAAATTTCTATTACTTAAATATCGAACCAATGCTCCAATAGAATATCTTGTAAAAATTTCTTTTAAATCTTTATTTTTAGCAACATCTATGTAAATATAATCATTTCCAATGCCATGCATTTTTGTAAAATCCAATTTACCCATAATAAACTCCTTTTAAAAATCTTTATACCATTTTATTCATATATATTATGTTTTGTGATTATTTTAAATTTTTAGCAAGGATATTTCTTTTAAACGTTTTTTAGTATATAATACAATAAAAGTTTAATTGGTATAAATTATTTAACTAAAGAAGGTGATTTAAATGAAACTTTTTAGAAAATTGATTAAATTTTTGTTTATAATTATTTTGATAGGTGCTTCTATATGCTGTATTATAGGATATAGTACATATAATCAGGCAGTAAAAGAAAAGCCATTATTAAGTAGAATTGAAGAAATAACAAACAAAGAAAATTATACAAAAATTGATGATTTATCAAAAAACTATGTTAATGCAGTTATTGCAGCAGAAGATCATAGATTTTATGACCACGGAGCTATTGATATTATTGGAATAGGAAGGGCAGTATTTAATAATATAAAAGCAAAAGAGCTTCAAGAAGGTGGAAGTACAATAACTCAACAAGTGGCTAAAAATGTTGTATTTTCACAAGAAGCCAGTATTTCTAGAAAACTTGGTGAACTTTTTGCTTCATTTGAATTAGAAAAAAATTATAGTAAAGATGAAATATTAGAAATTTACGTTAATACTTGCTATTTTGGAGATGGATATTATGGAATTTATGATGCAAGTTATGGATATTACAAAAAATCTCCTAAAGATTTAACTTTAACAGAAGCTGCAATGCTAGCAGGTGTTCCAAATGCGCCATCTGTATATTCACCAAGTGTTAACCCTGATCTAGCTAAAAAAAGGCAAAAATATGTATTAAATAAAATGGTGGAATATGGATATATTAATGAAAAAGATATAAATTCTGTATTGTAAAATAAAAAGATTGGAAAGCTAATCACATTTATAAAGATGCTGTGATTAAGTATTTCCAATCTTTTATTTTGGGAAATATTTATTAATTCAAATTTTGACTTTTTTTCAATTTTTCTAACTCTAAGTTAGATAATTCTTTTACTGCAAAATAATCGCCTTGGCTAATACAACTTATAATCATTTTTAAGAATTCCATGTAATCTTCTTCTTTTATCATTTTATTTTCCTCTTTTTTGAATAATTTTTTGATTTTTAAGGTATAACTAATAGTATGACTTGGCTTTTTTAATACTATCATATATTAATTACTATTGCAAGTGGTTTTGCAAGCATTTTTGACATTATTACTAGTTCTAATTTACCCATAGTGTTACTGTGTTTTATAAATCTTTCAGGGTTGTTATACTATTAATTAGAGTTGAACATTACATGGAGGGATAGATATGGATTCTGTTTCTAAATCAGACATTGATAAAAATTGGGGAGAAATTTTAAAAAATCATAGAT
Source organism: uncultured Clostridium sp. (assembly GCA_905213875.1). Classification (GTDB taxonomy): domain Bacteria; phylum Bacillota; class Clostridia; order TANB77; family CAG-508; genus CAG-269. Next base: position 148,333 of record CAJMJN010000001.1, on the reverse strand, counting down.
TGAAATTAGGGCTAACTCAAGAAGATTTAGCAGAAAAAATAGGAATATCTGTTAAATATATATCAAAAATAGAAACTGGAAAAAGTGGAATAAAAACGCAAACATTGATTAAATATATTAACATATTAGGTATTACTCCTAATACGATATATAAATCTTTTATAAAAAATCCAGAAGTATTATCTAGTATAGAATTATCAGACAAAATTGAAGAATTATCTGAAGATGAAAAAATATGCGCTTCTAATATAATAGATGAAATTAAAAAAATAAAAAAATAGAGATCAAAAAAGAATGAAATTATTTTATAAATTTCATTCTTTTTTATTTAAAATCTATTCGTTCCAAAAAGCTTTATATGTTTTATAAGCAGAATAAACATCATATTTACTTGTAACTTCATATGGTGCATGCATTGATAAGACTGGAACACCACAATCTATTACATCTGCCCCTTTATTAGCAATAATATATGCGATTGTTCCGCCACCACCGATATCTACTTTTCCTAACTCAGCAATTTGATATCTAATATCATTTTTTTCTAATATATTTCTTACCCAAGCTACATATTCTGCATTTGCATCAGAAGCACCTGATTTACCTCTTGCACCCGTATATTTATTTAAACTAATACCATTTCCTAAAAATCCTGCATTTAGTTTATCAGATACTGAAGCATAAATTGGATCAAAACCTGCATCAACATCTGATGATAACATTTTAGAAAAACAAAATACTTTGTCTAATAAATTTGGTCTATTAACACCTAATTTATTTAAAATTTCTGAAATAAAGAAATCAAACATATGTGATTCCATACCTGTATTTCCAATGCTTCCGATTTCTTCTTTATCAGCTAGAATACATACAGCTGTATTTTTAACATGTTCTAATTCCATTATTGCATGAAGAGAAGTATATGCACAAACTTTATCATCTTGACCATATGCTGCAATCATACTACCATCCAAACCTAGTGTTCTAGCTTTAAATGCTGGAACTAATTCTAATTCTGAACTCGCTAAATCTTGTTCTGTAATTCCATATTTTTGGTTTAAAATATTTAAAATATTTAATTTAACTTTTTCGCCATCTTTATCAGTATTGTATGGAATACTTCCAATTAAAAGATTTAGATCTTCACCATCTATACCTCTACTTAATTTTTTATTCATTTGATCTTGAGCTAAATGTGGTAATAAATCTGTAATTGTAAATATAGGATCTGCTTCATCTTCACCAATATTAATTTCAATTTTTTCTCCATTTGTTTTTACTATAACACCATGCATGCTAAGTGGAATAGTTGTCCATTGATATTTTTTAATTCCGCCATAATAATGTGTTTTTAAATATGCTAAACCTGTATCTTCATATAAAGGATTTGGCTTTAAATCTAATCTTGGAGAATCTACATGTGAACCAATTATATGAATTCCATTTTCAATTGAATTTTCTCCTATAATTGCTAAATACATACTTTTTTCTCTATTTACAAAATAGATTTTATCACCTGGTTTTAATGATTCAAATTCCATAATGTCTTTATATCCATTACTATTTGCTAATTCTCTTGCTCTTTTTATAAATTCTCTTTCTGTTTTTGCTTTATTTAGAAAAGACATGTATTTACTAGAAACATCTTCTATTTTACTTCTTTTTTCTTCATCTACATTTTCCCATCCACTTTTATTATTTTTAAAAAGTTTTTCTTTTAATTCACCCATTAAAATCACATTCCTTTCACTCTTTTATTTTTTCTTTGACAGTATATCATTATATTTTTTATTTTGCCACTCTTTTTTATAATTATTCTTTGTTCTTGTTGACTTGTAGATATTTTTTTGCTACAATGCTTGTAGAATAAATCATATATTTATATGTTTATTTTTTGTTTATTGAACTAGATTTCTTCAAAAAAGAGCAAATCTAGTTCTATTTTTAAATATGTTATGTGATAATTAGAAAAATAAATTTTTTTAATAAAAGGGGATTTATTAAAATGAAAAAAACTTTAAAAATATTTTTTATTTTCATTTTTACATTACTCGTATTTAGTGCTTCTAAAAGAGTAGAAGCAAACTACATAGAAAAAATTTCTATGGATATTTATATAGACAACAATGGAAATGCATCAATTACAGAAATATGGAACTGTTACACAGATTCTGGAACAGAAGTATATCATCCATATTATAATTTAGGAAATTCTGAAATTTCGAATTTAACTGTTAGTGAAGATGACACTGATTATCAATCATTGACTACATGGGATACATCAAAGTCTTTAGAAGAAAAAGCATATAAATGTGGTATTAATACAATATCAAATGGTGTTGAATTATGTTGGGGAATCAGTTCATATAGTGCACATACATATATAGTGAAATATAATATTAGTAATTTTATTGCAAATTTAAATGATTCACAAATGCTATATTGGACATTTATTCCATATGATTTTTCAAACACAATTGGAGATGCATATATAAAAATATATACAGACTTTAGTATTCCAAATAATATTGACGTTTGGGGATATGGAAATTATGGTGGAACAGCTTATGTTTATGATGGATATATAGAAATGGAATCAAAAGGAAGATTAGACAAAAATGAATATATGACTATGCTAGTAAAATTTCCTAACAATACATTTAATGTTACGAGTAATAATTATAATAATAATTTTGAAGATTATTATAATATGGCAGAACAAGGAGCTACTCAATATAGTAGAAAAACAAGCGGTGTTGAAATTATCGTTAGCTTAATAGGCTTTATACTTAGTATAGCACCATTTATAGTATTTATTATTATTGCGATTGCTACGCAGAAAAACTTGAAAATAAATGAATTAAAATTTGGAACAGAAGGAAAAAAGATTCCAAAAGATGTACCATATTTTAGAGATATACCTTGTAATAATAATATTTTCAAAGCTAATTATATTAGTTATAGTTATGGAATTTCTAAAAATAAAACTGATATATTAGGTGCTATTATTTTAAAATGGCTAAAAGATAACATTGTAAAAGTAAAAAAAGTTGATGCAAATGGTGTTTTTAAAAAAGAAAATATATCTATAATTTTAAATGAAACTAATTTAGATGAAAATATCAAAAATCAACAAGAAAAAGAATTATTTAAAATGTTATTAGAAGCTAGCAAAGACGGAATTTTAGAGAAAAAAGAATTTGAAAAATGGTGTGATAAAAATTATTCTAAAATATTAGAATGGTTTGATAATATTCTAATAAAGACTAGAGATGAACTAATTGTAGAAGGTTTAATTATAGAAAAAGAAAAAACATATTTTAAATTTTTTGTAAGAGAATATTATGAAGCTACTCCAGAATTAAAAGAAAAAGCATTGCAAATTGCAGGTTTAAAAAGATATTTAAAAGAATATACACTTATAAAAGATAGAGAACCTATTGAGGTAAAACTATTTGAAGAATATTTGATATATGCACAAATGATGGGAATTGCTAAAAAGGTCTCAAAAGACTTTAAAGATATATATCCAGAAATAATCGAACAGTCACATTTTGATTCATATGATAATATAATTTTTATAAATTCATATGCAGCTTATGGCATTTCTTCTGCAAAGAGTGCCGAAACAAGAGCAAATAACTATTCTTCTGGTGGAGGAGGATTTTCATCAGGAGGCGGAGGAGGAGGCTCTTTCGGTGGAGGAGGAGGCCGGAGGAGGTTTCCGTTAGAATAAAACTATTAAAAATAATAAAAAGTAAAAGAAATAGGGAACTGCAATAACCGCAGTTCCCTATAAACAAGTTTATTTGGCTTTTCGTGGATATCTGTCGAATATAATATTTTCTACAGTATCAATCATAGTGACTAAAGTGAGCGTTCGACAAAGTTCAGTTTCTTTTTGATTTATTGAAGTATAATCATTCAGTCGTTTCCGAACCTCTAATATCTTATCGTTATCAACATCATAATATTTAGAATGTGTAAAAATGTTACCATCCTTTAAATAATGAATGAATATACCATTTCGACCACATGAGCTAAACCGTTGAATCGTATAACCATTAACTACTCCCTTCATATCCTTTCCTCCTCTTGCTTTTGTATAATCGATATGTTACGTAATGACTATTGTAGCATAAAAGAAGTTAAAAGTCCATAAAATAAGAAATTTTACTTTTATAATTCACTTATAATCCACTTCTACAAAAAAATTGGGAAAAAATTTTACTAATTTTTATAAAACTCTTGCAAATTTAAAAAATATATGCTATTATATAAAAGCGTTAATTATTAACGATAAATCGAGGTGTAGCGCAGTTGGTAGCGCGCGTGGTTTGGGACCATGAGGTCGCAGGTTCGATCCCTGTCACCTCGACCATAAAGGAATTACGTTAATTTAACGTAATTCTTTTTATTTTTGCACCAATAGCTTAGTTGGATAGAGTACTCGGCTACGAACCGAGAGGTCGGGGGTTCGAATCCCTCTTGGTGCACCAAATTCAATATTTGGAAAATTGTTAAAGCACTTATTTTTAAGTGCTTTAATTTATAAAAGAATTTATGAAAGGAAGCCAAAATGATAAAACATATTGTAATGTGGAAATTTAAAGAAAACGAAGAAGAGAATATGAAGAAGTTTTTAAATGAACTAGAACAATTAAAGGGAATAATACCAGAAATAAAAAGTATTGAAACAGGAATAAACACTAATCCTAAAAATGAATATGATGCAATTTTAATTTCAGAATTCGAGACAATGGAAGATTTAGAAAAATATAAAACAAATCCAGAACATGTAAAAGTTTCAACATTGTGTAAAAAAATAAGAATAAATAGGCAAGCAATAGATTATGAATTTTAGTATAAAATCAATAGATAAGATTAAAGAGCTTATACTTCAAAAGTATAGGCTCTTTTTATAATTAAAAGATATCATTTTGAGTTTTTACTATTTCTTTATGTTCTGGGTCTAACATTTCATCAATAAGACCTGCCAAAATAATACGTTCATTGTAAGGATATTTTACACCCATATATTCAATATAAAGGTCATTTCCTAATCCAGGAATTACTAGAATATCATCTTTAGTCATCATATGAAGTGCATATCTTAAAGCTTCAGTTCTATTCAAAATAATTTTATACTTTCCACCAGATTTTTTTAATCCAACTTCTATATCAGACATAATTTGCATTGGATTTTCAGTTCTTACTTGATCTGCTGTAAGTACAGTGAAATCTGCTAAAGTACCAGATATTTCACCCATTATAGGACGTTTAGCACGGTCTCTATCTCCACCAACACCCCAAGTACAAATAACTTTACCTTTTGTATATGGCTTTACAGTTTGTAAAATTGATTCTAAGCTAGATGGTGTATGTGCATAATCTATCATAATTTTATAACCTAATTTATTAGGAACCATTTCACTTCTACCAAAAACATGGAATGGATTTAAGCCTGATTTTATATCTTCATATGTTGCTCCAAAATATCTCGCAACAGTAATTGCACCAAGAGCATTATAAGCCATATATTTACCTGGAATTGAAACTGTTACTTCTTTAGTATATTCAGGTGTTATTAAAGAAAAATCAACAGAATGATTTGTATAACTAAAATCTTTAGCCATGATATCAGCTTTATTATCAACACCAAAAGTAATTATTTTTTTATTAGGTAATAATTCAGGAATTTTTGCAGTATATTCATTATCCAAATTTACAACACAAACAGGAGACATTTTTAATAAAGAAAGTTTAGCTTCAAAATAATCTTCCATTGTAGGATGTTCATTTGGACTGATGTGGTCTTCACTTAAATTAGTGAATAAAGCAATATCAAAATCACAACCAACAACTCTATCCAGTTTCATAGCTTGTGAAGAAACTTCAAGAATAACAACATCAACATTTTTCTTGACCATCATATCCAAATATTCTTGAATTTTATAACTTTCTTGTGTAGTTCTATCAAGAACTTCAAGCATTTCATCATTTATATAGCAAGCAATACTACCAATTAAACCTACTTTATAACCATGTTTTTGTAGAATAGATTTAATCATAAATGTAGAAGTTGTTTTTCCCTTTGTTCCAGTAACTCCAATAATTTTTAGTTTTCTTGAAGGATTGTCATACAAATTACAACTACATAATGCTAAATTTCTTCTTATATTGTCAAGTTTTATAAATGTAATGTTTTCATAATTTAAAGAATCTAAATCAACATCAGATTCTACAGCAATAGCAGTTGCACCATTTTTTATAGCACTTTCTATAAAATCTGTTCCTTTTAATTTATAACCAGTAATAGCAAAAAAGAAACCATTTTGCTTAATTAATCTTGAATCAGATGAAATATTAGTAATATCAATATCTAAATTTCCTTTATGCTCAAGTATTTCTATATTTTTTAATACATCTTTTAACAACATAATTGTGCCTCCTAAAAAATTTATTTAACTGCATTATACTCTAGGGGAAAGGTGTTGTCAAATCCATATAAAAGTGATAAAATAAATTTACAAAAAATGGAAAAAGGAGAAATAGATATGAAACAACGGTATGATAAAAAAATAAGCAACACATACTATCCTAAAATGGCAGAAGCACAAAATGATGGAATAATTTTTTATTCATTAATGTTTCCTAAAATTGCAGTAAAAAGTAGTATAAATCAAGATGACAAAATTGAGATTGAATTTATAAATGCTAATAAAATAGAAGAAATAATAAAAGAAAAGCGGAAACGAAAGAAAATACTAAAGATTATATTAATAGGAACATCAATACTGCTAAAAAATATTTATGTTACTACAGCGATAATTTTCTTTCTTGCTTTTATACTAGAAGATTTAAAATATTTTATAAAAATAGTATATAAAATAAAATTTAAATGTAAAGGTTATGAAAGATTAGGAAGTTTCCATGCAGCAGAACATATGGCAATAAATGCATATTTTAGAAGCAAGAAGATACCAACATTTAAAGATTCCAAAAAAGAATCAAGATTTAGTAACAAGTGTAGTAGTATGAATTTAATTTGTAAAATTATAATTTTTACTATGATAGATTTAAAAATAGCATTTTGGGATAAACAATATTTTGTAATAAATATTATTGAAATAATTTTTATTATAGTTGTAACAAAATTAGTAAAACAAAAAGGATTGATAAATTTTCTACAAATATTAGTAACAAATAAACCAACAGATATAGAGATAAAAGTAGCAATACAAGGAATAAAAGAAATAAAAAAATTTGAAGTAGATTATATAAGTCAAATGACTGATATAAATACGAATATCGAAAAAGTTTCATAAATTGTTCCTTTATAGTATTAATTTATATTATTGTATATATACAGTAATCACTAAAAAGCCATACAGATATTGATAATTCAATACTGTATGGCTTTTAATAAAAATTATAGCTATTGCATTACAATTGCATTACTTTACAAAAAAAGAGTCATACGAAACATTGATATTTCAATACTTGTATGACTTTTCGTGTATGGTGAGCCAGGAGGGTCTCGAACCCCCGACCCCAGGCTTAGAAGGCCTGTGCTCTATCCAGCTGAGCTACTGACCCATGTCAAATGACATTTATTATAATAGCACAAAAAGAAAATGTTGTCAATACCTAAATTAATATTAAAAACAAAACCTTTAAATACCGAAAATTTCATTTGAAAAAATAAAATCTCTCAAACCCAAGCATCCGTAATGTGAATTTTTTGTGAAATACTTTACATTAAATCTATATAATGATAATATTGTAGACGAATTAATACATAACAAAAGGAGGAATTTTTTGTGATAGAGGTAAAAAATGTTACAAAAAAGTATGGAAAATTTACAGCCGTAGACAACATAAGTTTTACAATTAAAGAAGGCGAAATAGTAGGCCTATTACGGACCAAATGGTGCGGGAAAAAGTACAACAATGAATATGTTAACAGGATTTATTGAACAAACAAGTGGAGAAATTGTTGTAGATGGTTTTGATATGTTAAAAAAACCAAAGAAAGCTAAAAAAGAAATTGGCTATATGCCAGAAGGAGTACCACTTTATACAGATTTAACAGTAAAAGAATTTGTTACATATATGGCAGAAATAAAAAAAGTGGATAGAAAAACAAGAAAAGAAGAAGTAGAAAAAATAATAGAAAAAACAGGTTTGAAAGATGTAGAGAAAAAGCTTATTAGAAATCTTTCAAGAGGATATAAACAAAGAACTGGTATGGCAGGAGCTCTAGTTGGAGCACCTAAAATACTAATTTTAGACGAACCAACAGTTGGATTAGACCCTAAACAAATAACAGAAATTAGAAATTTAATAAAAGAACTTGGAAAAACACATACAGTAATTTTAAGCTCACATATTTTATCAGAAGTAAGTCAAATTTGTAATAAAGTAATTATTATAAATAAAGGAAAACTAGTTGCAATAGATACACCAGAAAACTTAGAAAATAAAGTATTAAATAAAAATTGTATTTATGTAACAGTAGAAGACCCTGAAGACAAAATGAAAGATATGAAAGACAAAATAGAAGGTGCACAAAAATTTGAATTAATAGAAGAACTAGAAGATGGAACAAAACAATATATGGTTGAATCAAAAGAAAATGTGGATCTAAGAAAAGTATTATTTACAGAACTTGCAAAAGAAAATATCACAATATTTGAAATGAAAAAAGCAGATAGTACATTAGAAGATGCATTTATGAAAATCATTGAAGGAGGTAAAAACTAATGTTAGCAGTCATAAAAAAAGAGTTAAAAACATATTTTTATTCACCAGTAGGATATGTGTTTATAGGATTATTTTTACTAATGTTTAGTATATTTTTCTATGTAGATGTTTTTAAATATCAAAGCACAAACTTTGAATATATATTTTACTCAGGTGCAACAATATTAACATTTATAGTACCTGTACTTACAATGAGATCAATTGCAGAAGAAAGAAAAAACGGAACAGAACAATTGCTATTGACATCACCACTTAGTATTACAAAATTAGTATTAGGAAAATTTATAGCAGCAACATTAATAGTTTTAATAACAGAAATTTGTACATTTTTATATTTTGGAATACTATGTTTCTTTGGAAAACCACATATAACAACAGCATTGGTTACATTATTGGGATTTTTATTATTAGCAATGAGTTATATCTCATTTGGTATTTTTGCTTCAAGCATTACAGAAAATCAAATAATTGCAGGTGTAATTACAATAGGATTTTTCATTTTAACTTGGTTTTTACCACAATTTAGTAGCATATTTACAAATTTCTCATTGATAAATATGTTTTCTAAATTTCCAGAAGGACAAATTGACATTGCAGATACTGTAATGTATATAAGTTTTACAGTTTTATGCTTATTACTTACAGTAATATTTATGCAAAGAAGAAAAAGTGTAAGATAGGAGGTAAGAACATTGGAAAAAGAAAGTAAAGAGCAAAAAGCAAAAAACAAAGCTGATAAAATGGCTAAAAAAGCTGAGGCTAAAAAGAATAAAGCAGAGAAAAAAGCTTTAAAAAATAAAGATAAAAAACCAAATAAATTTATAGAAATTATAAAGAAAAAATGGTTAATTAATGGAACAAAAACAGCAATATTAGTAGTTGCATTAGTTGCAATATTTATGGCATTAAATTTAGGAATGCAAAAACTAAACTTAACACCATTAGATTTTACTCAAGAAAAGTTATATACATTAACAGATGAAAGTAAAGAAAAAGTAAAAAATATCGATAAAACTATAAATATTTATTTTGTAGGATATACAGATTCAGATTCTAATTTAGATTTAGCAAAACAATATAACAAAGTAAATGACAAAATTACAGCAGAAGCCGTAGATGCAAATAATAGACCAGATTTAACACAAAAATATGGAATAGAAAGTGGGTCACAAGGAATTATTGTAGAATGTGGAGAAAAATCAAAAGTATTAACATCACAAGATTTAGTAAGTTATGATACATCAACATATGAAACAGTAAGTGTAGCAGAACAAAAACTAACAGGAGCAATAGTTTCTGTATCAACAGATAAAGTTCCAAAAGTATATTTCTTAGAAGGATATAGTGATTTTTCACTATCACAAAATATGACATATTTAAAAATGTTGCTTGCAAATGAAATTAATGAAATAGATACATTAAATATTTTAACAACTGGAAAAGTTCCAGATGATTGTGATACATTAGTAATTACAACACCTTTAAAAGATTTTGATGATGTTGCAACAACAGCAATAACAGATTATATAAATTCAGGAAAAAATATTTTATGGTTAAATGCAGCACAAACAGCAAAAACAGATTTAACAAATGTTAATAAAATATTGGCATTATATGGTGTAAATCCATTTGAAACAGGAATAATAAGAGAAACAGATTCAAGCAGAATGATGTCAAATTCACCTGATATTATAATTCCAGAAATACAATATTCAGACAGTACAAAAAGCATACATAATACAACAGGTCCAATATTTATAAATGCAACAAAAATAAATATAGCTGATTCAGACAAATTAACAGAATTAAATGTAACAAAAACAGAATTAGCAAATACAAGTGAAGGAGCATATTTTAGAAAAGACTTTAATAACCAACAATCATCAGCAACAAGTAGTGATGAAACAGGAAGTTTTGTTGTAGGAGCTGAATTAGATAAAACAATAAAAGCAGCTAATGAGGAAACAAATGAACAAGAAATAAAATCTAAATTGATAATATATGGAGAAAATTACTTTGCAACAGATTATCAACTAAGCCAAAATTCACAATATTCAGCAGTTCAACTTGGATATAATAAAGAAGTTGTAATGGATTCAATATCATATTTAGTTGATAGAGAAGAAGATATAACAGCAAGAAAAGATACAGGAACAGTAACATATACAGCAACAGACAAGCAAGATACAATAATTAAATGCATAATATTTGCTGTACCAGTATTAATAATAATAGCAGGTATTATTGTATGGCAAGTTAGAAGAAGAAAAAAATAAAAAAGTTGTAAAATATTTATTAAATAGCAATTAAAGAGACTGAATAAAAAGCAAGAAAATTTCTTGCTTTTTATTTATGTGTATAGTAAAATTAAGATATTAAAATCGAAAGAAAAGATAAACTCTGGTAGGAGGAAAAAAGTTAAAATGAAAGATGTTTGGAAAGAACATGAACCAAATTTAGGATTTAAAATGATTAATAGAAAAAAGATAGTTATAACAACAATAATTATCATATTTATTGTGTTACTTATAATTTTGATAGGAACTTATTGCACAAACAGTGGAATAAGAGGTTGGATAGATAAATTTATACTTAGAAAAGAAGTATTACAAGATAGTGTAGCTACAATTGATTTAAAAGAAGGACAAAATGCTAATGTTTATGCATTTAATAAATATATAGGAATATTAGATCAAGCAAAATTTACAATATATTCGAATAGTGGTAATAAAGAAAAAGAACTAGATGTACAAATATCAAACCCTATATATAGCTCAGCAAATAGATTTTTAGCAATAGCTGAAAAACAAGGACAAAGAATATATTTGGTAACAGATAAAGATGTATCTTGGGATACAACAATAGAGGGAAATATATCACAAATATTTGTAAATAAAAATGGATATGTGGCAGTAGTAATAACAGGAACACTTAATAAAACAGTAATAAAAATGTATAATCCATCAGGAAAAGCAATGTTTACACAATATTTATCTAGCACAAGAGCAGTAGATGTAAATATATCAAATGACAATAAATACTTAGCAATAGCAGAAATAGACACATCCAAAACTACAATTCAATCAAATATAAAGATAATTTCTATTGACAAAGCAGAAAAAAATGCAGAAGATTATCTAGAAAAAACATATTCAAGTACAAGTGGAAAATTAATAACAAACATAAGATATCAAGATAAAAACAAATTAGTATGTATGTACACAGATGGAATATCAGTAATAGAAAATGGTCAAGAAAATACATTGGTAGAAACTAAAGACAAAAAGATGTCTTTCCAATCAATAGAAATAGATAATAATATATGTTATGTAGAAGAAAAATCATCAGGGTTATTTACAGCTGACTCAGTTGTAAACATTATAAATATAGATAATAAAAATTCAAAGCAATACACAGTAAATTATGTTGCAAAAGAGATTTTTACCAATGTAGATATCATAGCATTAAATCTTGGAACAGATATTGAATTTATAAATACAGGTGGATGGCTAGTAAAAAGATATGTTGCAAACCAAGAAATAACAAATGTAGTAGTATCTAACAATATTGCAGGAATTGTATATAGAGATAAAATAGAAATAATAAATTTATAGGAGGAAAATTATGTGGGGAATAATTGATATAATAATTCTTGGGTTTATTTTATTATCAGTAATTGGAGGATATAAAAAAGGCCTAATATCTTTAGGAATACATCTTTTTGCATTTGTATTAGCTCTATTAATTTCATTTGTATTATATAGACCAATAGGAAATATAGTAATTAATACAACCGAAATAGATGAAACAATTCAAGCAACAATACAAAACAACATAGAAAATATTGCAAATAATGATAGTATGGAAAATGAACTAACAAAAGATTTGATAGAAAGTGCAAAAAATGGAATGTTGCCAGAAGTATCAAAACAATTGGCATATAATATAGTATACTTAGGAACAATGATAGTCTTATTCTTAGTTTTAAGAGTTTGCTTAATGTTAGTAAGTACAGTAGCAAATGCAATTGCTAAATTACCAATATTAGACCAAGCAAACAAGTTAGGTGGAGCGATATATGGAGTAATAAGAGGAATTATAATTACTTATGCAATATTAATGGTAATAAGCTTAATAATAGCTGTAAATCCTAAAAACAAACTAGCTCAAATGGTAGAGGATACATATTTAGCAAAAACTATGATGGAAAATAATATTTTAAATGTATTTTTTGTTAGTAAGTAACATTTTAAAACAAGAAACTAATCGATTAGTTATAAACGATTAGTTTTTAAATTTTTTGTAAAAAAATAAATAGATTTATTGCCTTTTAAGACAAAATTTGCTATACTAATAACAATTGATTTTAGGAGTGAGTATTTTGGAAAAAAATAGTTCAAACAAAAGAACCAGAAATAGTAATCAAAGAAATAATACAAGAAAAAATATAGATAATAGAAAAAATGTAAATAGAAAAAAAGCAAATAAACCTAAAAAGAAAGTCTGGCCTAAAGTGCTTTTAATAATAGTAATAATAGTAGCAATTGCAGGAGGAGTTTTTGCATATAATGTGCATAAAAATGGAGGAGGAGCTAAAGGAGTTTTAACAACAGTATTAGATACTAAAAAAGATGTTGGAGAATTCCAATGTTTAATACTTGGTATTAGTACAGATGAAAAAGGATCATTATTAACAGATACAATAATGGTTGCATCATATAATCCAAAAACACAAAAAGCTGCATTAATTTCAGTGCCTAGAGATAGTTATACTGGAAAAAATCCAGCAAAAGCAACTGCATATGAAAAAATAAATTCATTATATAGCAGAAAAGAAGATCCTCAAACTGTATTAGATGCTGTAAATAATTTAACTGGATTAAATATACAATATTATGCAATAGTAAAAACAGAAGCATTTATAAAATTAGTTGATGCAATTGGAGGAGTAACATTTAATGTTCCAATAGATATGGATTATGATGATACAAAACAAGATTTGCATATTCATTTAAAAGCAGGGGAACAAGAATTAGATGGGGATAAAGCAGAACAATTAGTTCGTTTTAGACATAATAATAATGGTACATCATATCCAACAGAATATGGTGATAATGACTTAGGAAGAATGAGAACTCAAAGAGAATTTATTATGCAAGTAGTAAAACAAACAGCTAAAGTTGAAAATATAACAAAAATAGGAAAAATATTAGATATAGCTGGGGAAAATGTAATAACAAATATAGATTTTAATGCTGCAAAAGATTATATACCATATGTTGTAGAATTTAATACAGATAATTTAGAAACAGATTCATTACCAGGAACAGTGCCAAGTCTAAAACAAACTAATAATGTAAGTATATTTGTAGTAGATAAAGTAGCTGCAAAGGAAATGGTTCAAAAAATGTTTTATAATATAGAAGGTGATGAAGAAAGCTTGGAAGAAGAGACAAATATATCAAATTCAAGTAATACAACATCAAATAGTACAACTTCAAGTTCAAATACTACAGGAAGCCAAACTTCAGCAAATAGTAAATCAAATATAAAAATAGAAGTATTAAATGGTAGTGGAGTAAGTTCAAATTTACAAAAAGTTGTAGATCAACTTGAAGGTGCAGGATTTAAAATATCAAGAACAGGAAGTACAAATACAACAGCAAAAACTGTAATTATGAATAAAAAGAGCACATCTGATAGTATATTAAATAGTATAAAAACAACATTAGGAACAGGATATATTCAAGATAGTGAATCAAGTTCTAGTAAAGTAAATGTTGTAGTAATAATTGGAAAAGATTATTAATATAAAATTTATAAAAAACAAAAGATAAGTTACTATAATTTATAAAAATTCATTAAGTTTTAAATGGAACTTTTATAAAAAGTAACTTATCTTTTTGCAAATATATAAAGCAATGAATTTCAAACAATATCAATATATTCAATAATTCATTTTAAATCTAAAATTTTATCTTCTTCTAATAGTTTTTTTAGGGTTTTTAAAAAATCTATAAATAATTAATATCAAAATTAAAAATCCAAATCCATATAAAATATAAGTAAACAATTTAAACTTTTCAACATTGTTAGCAGCAATCAAATTAGTTGTATAGGTTATTCCATTTACAGTATAAGAGACTTTACCTATTGCTTGACCTTCTTCAATTGGTGCTTCAATATTATTATTTAAAGAAATTTCAGGTTGTATAGTAGTTAAATCATCAGAATTATTAGCTAAAACAGGAATATCTTCTGATACTAATAAATTTAGGCTTTTAGTGTTTTTTGTAGCATTTTTTACTTCAATATTAGTTATAATATCTTTTTCATTAACAATATTTTTAATAGAAAAATTTTTATATCCATAATTATATAAAGAACGTGTGTCTTTAAATCTGTTATTACTGTTTAATATAACTCCAATTAATTCTAAATTATTATTATATGCGGCTGAGACCAAACAACCACCAGCTTTAGAGGTATATCCTGTTTTCCCTGCAATTAAATTGGAATAATAATTTGAGTTTCCAGCAATTAAAAGCTCATTAGTTGAATCATATTTTCTTGGATTAGATTTATTTGTTGCAGGAATAGCACAAGATGCTTGACCAGCAATTTTTCTAAAAGCATCATTTTTTAAGCAATATTGCATAATAATTGCTAAATCATGGGCTGTTGTATAATGATTATCATCTTGTAATCCATAAGGATTTGTAAAATGTGTATTAGATAATCCAAGTTCATTAGCTTTAGTATTCATCATAGAAACAAAACTACTAACAGAACCACCGGCATATTCAGCCAATACATTTGCAGCATCATTTGCAGAATGTACAAGTAAAAGTTCCAGCAATTGTTCAACTGTTAATTCTTCTTCAATTTGAATATCAGCAGTAGAATATCCACTTGGAATAGACATAACAGCATCATAACTGGCAGTAACTTTTTCATCTAAACTATGATTTTCTAAAACTAAAATGGCTGTAACAATTTTAGTAGTACTTGCTGGAAACATTTTTTTATTTTCATTTTTACTATATAAAATTTTATTTGTTTTGTTATCTACTAATAAAGCAGAAGAAGCATTAATATCTAATGCAGATGTAAAATCATCTGCAAAAACATAATTACCAAATATAAAGTTATTAAAAAACATGAAAATACTATATGCAAATAACAAAATACATAACTTATATAAAAGCTTTTTATTCATAATTTTAAAATTCATTTTTCAATCTCCTATATTAATTCTAACATAATATATCCTATTTCGACAAAAAATTCAATAGAAAAAATATAAAATAAAAGGAGGAATACAATAAAAGATATGAAAAGATATTTAAGAAAAATTAACAAAAAACAGAAAATAATATTAATTTCTATAATAGCTATTTTGGCAACAGGAATAAGTTATTATGCATATTCAAAAGAAAATACAGAATATGAAATGTCAAATTTAGAATTGGAAAATAATATTCCAAATGAGCAAAAAGAAGAAGGCAATTTAAAACAAGCCGAAAAAACAAAAATAAAAGTGCATGTATCTGGGGCAGTAAATCAAGAAGGAGTAATAGAATTAGATGAAGGTGCTAGAATAGTAGATGCAATTGAAAAAACAGGAGGCTTTACAGAAGAAGCATACACAAAAGAAATAAATCTGGCACATCTACTAGAAGATGGTGTAAAAATTTATATACCAACTAAAAAAGAAATAGAAGAAAAAGAGAATAATGTAGTTGTTAACAAAAATGAAACAATAACCCAAGCTAAATATAGTACAAGAGAAACAAATACTTCAAATATTAACAATTTAACCAAATCAAATAATTCAAAAATAAATATAAATACTGCAACTAAAGAACAATTGGACACATTACCAGGAATTGGAGTGTCAACAGCAGAAAAAATAATACAGTATAGAAAGGAAAAGGAAAAGTTTAAAAACAAAGAAGATATAAAAAATGTAAATGGAATAGGAGAAAGCAAATACGAAAAAATAAAAGATTTGATAGAAATATAAAAATATGATAAAATATTCAAAAAGATAAAAGGAAAATAAAAATATGAATTATTTAATTAAAGATACAACTAAAGAAGAAAGAAAAAATATAGCTAAAAAAGCATTTGGTATATCTATAGCTGCTAATGAAAGGCCATCTAATGAAGTAGTTGAAATGGTAAAAAAGTATATAAATGGTGAAATAGAGCTAGAAGAAGTTCAAAAACAAGTCATAGAAAAGTATAAAAAGAAAGAGGAAAATTAATATGAAAGATCCATATATATTAGAAGATGGAACATTAAAAAATTTACTAGGAATAACTGATTATGAAGAATTAAAAAGGGCAGAAACAGATATAGCGTATGTAAAATTGATGAATGCACATGAAGAAGTGATAAATAAATGTGATGAAAAATTATTAAAGAAGATACATAAACATATATTTGAGGATATTTTTGAATGGGCAGGAGAATATAGAACAATACCTATGGAAAAAATGGAAGTAGTATTGCCAGGTGCAAGTTTAGAATATGCGATGCCAAATGAAATACCTAAAAAATTGAAAAGACACATGGAAGAAATAAATAGCTATAATTGGAAAGAAATGAATATAGATGAAATATCACAAAAAGTTCACAAAATGTTTAGCACAAATATGGAGAGTACATCCTTTTAGAGATGGCAATACAAGAGCAACATTAACATTTGCAGATATATTTGCTAAACAACATGGATTTGAAATGGACATGGGAATGTTATTAGACAATCTTGAAAGAATAGTTGATGATGAAACAGGAAAGATTAAGAGATTTAGTGTAAGAGATAAATTTGTATTAGCAGCTTTAGATGAAAAAGATTATCCAGAACCAGAACACTTAGAAAGAATAATAAAAATGTCAATAGAAAAAGGAATTAATAAGAAAATAGATTCATTAAATCAAATTGTTGAAAGATAAGATAAAATAGCTTGTATCTATTGATACAAGCTATTTATAACGATTATTCTAATGGTTGCCCCAAGTTGTTAAAAAACAAACTCGGGGATTTTTTTAAGTTAGTTTCTATATCAGTTAATAGAACATTGTTTACACGTGTTTTTTTATCTGCTACATTGAAGATTATATCTAATCTATCATCGTATAAATATATTCTATTAACAAAAATATTAACTAACATTTTTTTGTATTTTATATTATCAAAATTACTATTTTTTAATTTTAATAGAAAAAATGTAATCATTTCTTCGCTCAAAATTATCATCTTTGACTTTTCAACTTCTAATTGTTTAGTAGCTGTCTCCAATTCTGTTCTTTTTTGTGTTAATCTATCATTAATTAAATCTACATTTTGCCCATTTTCTAAAGCTACTATTAGGTTTTCTATATTTTTGGTCAAAACACGTATTTCTTTTTCTAATGATTTTACTAAACAATTTTTGGCATTTTCCTTGTTACATATATCATATACCTTTTTTGCAATATGTGCAATATTTTTATCTGTCAGCAATTCTTTACATTTTTGTATAACAAGATTTTCAATATAATATTTTGGAACATTTTTTTTATTACATTTTTTCTTCTTTGTTCCATTGCAAATATAATAATTATATACAATTCCTGTTTGCGAAGTACCACAAGTTCCAGTCATTGGTTCTTTACAATTACCGCAAAATAATTTTGTCGTTAAAATGTATTCTTCTTTAGCTTTTGAAATGGAAGGTGCATATTTATGCTTTTCTATTATTTTCTGTACTTCTTGAAATAGCTTTTTATCAATAATGGCTGGTATGGTATTAGGAAATTCTTCATCATTATATATGTTTGTTCCAATATATCTTTTATTTTTTAGAATTTGCTGTAAAGATGTTTTTTTGAATTCTTTGCCTTGTATTGTTTTGTATCCTTTCTGATTAAGTTCATCAACAATATCTAAAATATTTGTATCATTTGCCCTCATTTCGAAAATCTCCTTTACAATAGGTGCTGTTTCTTCATCAATTTCTAATTTCCTTTTGGTATATGTTCCAAATTGGACTGGAACTACTTTGTAGCCTAATGGAGGATACCCACCATTAAAAAATCCCTTTGAAGCATTAAGCCTTAGATTACGTTTTACTTTTTGTGATAATTCTGCTGAATAATATTCTGCCATACCCTCTAAAACAGATTCTACTAAAATTCCACTTGCATCGTCTGTTATATTTTCTTTTGCGGAATATACTTTAACACCGTTCTTTTTTAATTTGGCTTTGTACGTTGCACTATCATACCTATTACGTGCAAAACGGTCTAATTGATATACTACAATTCCATTAAATGTTTTTTTACTACTATCTGCTATCATTTTTTGAAAATCAGGTCTATGGTCAGTCTTTCCACTTATTGCTCTATCTATATATTCGTTTATTACTGTATATTCATTTCTTTTGCAAAATTCGTTGCATTCTTTTAATTGGGCTTCAATACTTGTTTCATTTTGCTTTGAACTACTAAATCGTGCATAAATAACTACATTCATTGTATCCTCCTAAGTATCTTTGTAATTTAATGTTAGGCTACTGTTCGCCAAAACTTAAATTTTTTATAAGTGAAGTGGGCATTTAGATATATTATTTTTTGTATTCCAAGATATAAATTCATCTGTATGTTGTTTTATATATTCGCCAATATCTCTAAATATGTTATACGCAAATGTTTCTGCTTGTTCTTCACTGATTTCTAAATTTTTAACATCTATTTTCACTGTTTCCATAATGTTCTCCTTACTATAATATATTCGATTAATTGTTCTGTAAAGGCCTAAAAATAGCTGTTTTTAACTAATTAGACTTTCACTATCATTTTTGTTTTTTTATATACATCTTTTAATATGGGTAAAGGTATTTTTTTTACATACTTTACTTAAAATATTTTTCATTTGCTGTTTTCTTTGCCAACTTTAGTAAATTTTCTAAGTAATCGTATTTGAAATTGTTTGGTATAGTAATTGGATTTATATTTAATCTATTTAGAATTTGTATATATTTTCTTTTAGTATCGTAAGAAAACATTTTATTTTTTACTATACCATCTATTCCATATCTACTTTCCATAAGTAAAAATTTATTTAACCTTTTTTTATTTAGGCTTTTTTCATTAGAATTGTCAATTATTTTCTTACATAGATTTCTTTTAAAATAATCCCCTGTAAATAAATATGATTTCAAAACATCAAAATAATATTGTTCCATAGCTTCAATACTCCAGTAATAATCTATTGTTTTTGGTATCTGATTTTTCTCATATTCTCTTTTTATTTTTTGAGGATTATTTTGAATTTCTAATCTTAATATTCCGTTATCTTCTTTATTTAGAGTTTTAGCAAATCTATTATAAAAATTCAAATGTCTTTGTCCTCTTTTATTTGTTAAGTATTTTGATGTTGCATATTTATTCGTTTGTTTCATATAATAAAATTCTTTAGAATGTTTGTTTAATATTTTACAATATTCCCAAATTCTTTCTCCCACTTGAATATCTACACAATAATCAATTCTATTAACTTCTATATTTATTTTCTGTGTTGGAATTACTTCTCTTATAATCTTATGGATTTTATTTTTATATTCTTCTTTATCACTTATTAATATATCTCTTTTGTTTAAGACTTTATGTGGATTTGCTAATATTAATAAATAATGTCGTAAGGTATTATATTTGAATTCAATATTTTTATATTTAAACTTTATATTGAAATCAGAAAAATATCGAAATTCTATTCCTAAATCTTTTAAATATTCAAAATTTATGTACCTAATTTTTATTATTAAATTCAAGCTATCTATCATATTTTTTCTCCTAAACTTACTGATTTTTGTGGTTTTTTCAACCGTTTACGGTAACTAAAATCAAACAAGATTTCTTGTTTATCTTTTAGTCACCTTTGTGGTATATTTATATTTATATTTATATTAAGCTAACTCATTTTTGTGCTGTTATTTCATTTTGTACTTTTTCAAGTTTTTTTAAATCTCTTATAGTTCTTGTCCTTATATTTTCAAATTCTTTTCTTAAAATTGGAAATTGAATTAGTTTAATCATCTTTTTTGTGAATTTTTTTAGAATTTGTATTTGTTGTGTAACAGGCATTGTTATAGTGCGATAGGCATCTTCATAATAATATCTTATACAAGTAGAATTTGTACTATCTATATATTTTATCTTTCCTAATTCAATTAGTTTTTCAATCTTTTTAAAATTCATACAACTTTGGGCATCAATAATCTTTTTTAACTCATTTATTTTTCCAATGTTATTTATTCCACCAGGTTCTGTAACAAAGTCATATAATGTTAAATTTAATAAAATTAAAAAATTCTGCATTATCTCAACTGATTTTAAATTCAAAAGTTTTATTTTTTTATAATTTTGTTGTGTTAATTTATTCATTTTTTGTTCTCCTTTATTTTACGTAAGTTCTGTAAGTTGTCTCACATTAACTGATATTACTTGTATTGACAACTTACAGTAAATTTAAAACTTACATTTATTTTTGTTATTTCTCTTTAAGTTCTCCGTTTTCATTATAAATACAAGGTATGTATAATTTTTCTTGTAAAATACCTATTGTACTTTGTTCTCTTTTTGTAATGGGATTATTTATTCTTATTTGAGGTCTTACTTGTTTTGGTGTCATATATAAATAACCACTATTTTTTAATTCTTTACAAATTGTTGCTTGATTAAACGGAAAATCGACTCCCTGTTGCTTATAAAAATCTCGTATTTTTTTATATAATATTTCAGGAAATACAAAATTTGTACTTCTTTCTTCATCATAAAAACCTATAAATTCCGGTTTATAAATGTCTTTTGGCTTAATATATGGCGCACTTTTTATATCTACAACATATATTTTTTTTATACTTATTAATGCTTCTATTGCTTCCATAACCATATTAGTTGGAGAAATTTTTTCAACTGTTTCATTTTGTTCTTTTCCAACTAACATTAAGTATGACCAAGCTTCGTTTAATTTCTTTTCCTTTTCTTCTGAACTTATTACTTTATTTTTAAAAGAAAAGTTTAAGAACATTTTATATCCGACATATAAACTAGCAATCATTTCTGCTGTTCTAAAAGAAATATCCTCACTTGCTTCTGTTGTTTTCTCACTAAATGTTGTTATTATTTCTTCCTCTTTATTACTAAAATCAGAAATGAAATCTTGAATATACCACTTCATAATGAATTGTAATTCCTCTTGATGCGTTTGAATATATCTTAATTTTTCATTATTCACATCTGTTTTATCCAGATTTAAGAATAATACTCTAGAAGTTCTACTTTGGCCTAGTTCAGGAAAAAATTCGCCTGTTCCTATTACCATTGAATTTTGTCTTGGATTCTTTCTTAATGTACCATTGGATTTACTTCTACTACCGGTAAGTCTATCGAAACTTAACGAAATTAATGTTTGTGCTACTTTTTGCATATGTGTAGCTTCTTGTTTATCTGCAGATGGGAAATAGTCATCACAAAGTGATGGAATATCTCTTAATTTAGCAGCTTTATTAATTATACTTGGTACACCATCAAGGAAACTCAGCGGAGCATGGTTTCTATCAAAATTTCCAAAGAAACTATTAAATGCACTCACAATTGATGTTTTTTTACATTGTTGGGGCCCTTGTACCCACGTTAAAAATCCTGTTGGAATTCCTACCTTATCAAAAGTACTTGATAATGGTGCTAAAAATTCTATTGAAAAGAGTGGCACGGTAATTTTTAAAGGTGCTGTTTCAAGACAAGCAAATGCAACCTTAAAAGCATCTTGTTTGTTAAACTGCTTATCTGTAAATTTATATCTGTTCAAAACCTCATCTCCTAATTCTACTTTTATATTTTTAGAGGTTCCAATAGCTCCGCCACTATGGAGAAAAACAGTTTCTCCATTTATTTCTTTCATTCCTGTAAAACCAAATATGGTTTCTTCTTTTAAATTTTTGCCTAATACTTTTATGCAATTTCTTTGTTCTTCCTTATATGAAGACTTTGCAAATATTACTTTAATTCCCCATATAGGGTTATTATAGAAATTATTTCTTTCTATTTGTTCTATTGGAACTTTAATACTTGGTAATTCTTCACCAGTATTTATAAAAGCTTTTAGCTCTATATAGCTCTTGAAATTAGTACCATCATCTATATTTATTTTTTTTATGGGTATAACTAAAACATTTGATAATTTGCTTTTTGCTCCCCATCCCTTAAGGTCTCTCTCTAATCCATTTTTACTAAAATAATATGGACTATTTTTAAGCATTTCTACATATTTCATATTTTCTCCCATTTTTTTTTCAAATTCTTGTTGTTCTTTATCTTCATCTTCTTGAAATGTTTGTGGATATTCCTTTCTTAAAGTTTCTTCTGGAATATCTACATTGTGTAAATGATTTTTTGTAACTTCATCGTTACTGCTTTTTATTTCTTCCATAAATTGGACTCCTCCTTTTTTTGTTACTTTGTATTCTGTATGTTGCATTTTTTGCCTCCTTTTTTAAAAAATTAATTTTTTAATATCAATACACTCATATTGCATCACTCCTTCACTATAATTAACATATAAGTATTAATAAATCTTGTTTTCATTGCTACAGTATGTTTACAAGGTTACATTTCATTTTTCGCCTTCAAAACTATTGTTACTTTTGTAATTTTATGTATATTATTTTGACAATAATTGACACTATTTTGTTTTTGTGATATTATTCTATGGGTGATATTATGAAAACAGATGAAAATTCTAATACAATATTGAAAATAATCGGAGAAAATATAGCTAAATATAGGAGAAAAAAAACATATATAGTTAAAGAAAAATCTAAAGTAGGCAAATTCGATGAAGAAAGTAATAGAGAAATCAAAAAAATATATACTCAAAAAATGTTAGCTGATAAACTAGGCGTTTCAGAGCGTACGGTTAAACGCATAGAAAATGGTGAAACTAAAAAGTTAGATATTGAAACATTGCTCAATATTAGTAATATTTTGGAAATAAATTTTTGTTATCTTTTAGAAAATACCCATTATTTTACATATAAAGCACCTTCTCAAAATGAAATGAAAATACAAGGTATTGAAAATTATGATTTAAGAAATTTGATCGAAAAAATTATTCATAACCTTTATTGTAATAGTCACAAGCACAATAGTTGGGGGAAAATAAATGTACCAAAAGTATTATCCGATAATGAAAAAATTCTTTTAATAAAGACATTTGCAAAATTCTTATAGTTTGTTTTCTAATATAATATGTTTTATTTATCATTAATTAGTATTAAATCTAACCTTAGTAAAAAAAATCTTAAAACCGTTCTTGTGATTTCAAAAAATCGGTATTATAATTAGTATTAAAAATAATGTTCGTTATTTTTTGTACTGATAGGGGAGAGGGTAGATATGGAAGAAGTTATAGGAATTGCAAGGATAAGTAGACCAACTCAAAATATACAAAGGCAAATTAGAAATATAAAGAAACTATATCCTAATGCAAAAATAATAAAAATTACTTGCAGTGGTGCTAAAGTTATTGGATATAAAGATTTTGAAAAAATTATAGCAGAAGTCAAAATGAATAAACAAAATAAAAAGTATAAGTTGGTATTTGATAGTGCTAGTAGAATGAGCAGGAATAGTGAGGGTGGTTGTAATTTATACGAAGATTTATTTAAGCATAATGTTAGTATTGAATTTTTAAAAGAGCCACAAATAAATACGGAAGTCTTTAAAAATGCTTTAGATAATCAAATAAAACTTCAAGTGCAAACAGGAAACCAAGCTACTGATAAATTTATAAATGCTATTATTCAAGCATTAAATGATTACACAATAGCCTTAGCCAAAGAACAAATTCGTAAAGTTTTTGAACAAGCACAAAAAGAACTTGAAGATTTACATATTCGTACCAGTGAAGGAATAGAAACTGCAAAACTAGCTGGAAAAAGGATTGGAACTCCTAAAGGGGCAAAATTAACTACAAAAAAATCCTTAGAATCTAAATCTTTAATCAAGAAATATTCTAAGGACTTCAATGGTGTTTTGTCTGATGTAGAGTGTTTGAAATTAATAGGGATTTCACGTAACACATATTATAAATATAAAAATGAAATAAAAATCAATACTTAATATGGATTTTCAATACTTTTCAACGTACCAAAATCAATTTTAACGTGTTTTTATTTTAAAACAATAAAGTTACATTACTGTAATTTTTCATTTAATTATTTAATTTGGTATAATCAGGCATTTTCACATTATCAGCTATTTTCTTATATTTTGGAAACCACTTTGGAGAATATTCGTTATACTCATAATTTTGGTTATTCCATAACCATACACCGGACTGCCAATAAGTTTCTACTTCTTCTTGGATTTTATATTCTGTATTTAGAAACTTTACCAATACATCTAATTCCTTTTGTGTTAGTTTTCTTGGTGTTGGTTGTAAGTATTCTGCCTTTTCAAATAAAATTGCAAATTCTTCTCCTGTTGGTACTTTATAAATAAAATGTGGTGTTCTTTCTTGGTCTTGTTTAGTGTAACACGTTCCACCGTTTAAATGTTTTTTAAGTCCAAAAGTTGCTGTGTCAATATATTCTATAAAATTTCTGTAATATGGCTTTAGTAAATTAGTTGGTGTTTTTTCTTCGTTATTTTTATTCCATAATTTTACTATTAATTCCCAATATGTCATATCTGGCTCAATATCTGCAATGTCTACTTCAAAATATTTATTGCCCTCATTTAGAGTTTCATATATATTTGCATATTTTATTTTTCTTATTTTTTGTTTTCTAAAAAATTGTTTATTTAACTTTCTAATTGTTCTATTTGTTTTTTTCACATCTGTTATATCTACTATTGTATTCAAAAATTCTTCCGTATCTGTTCTATCTTCTAATTCTATATTTTCGAATGTATCTACGAATTCAGAAGATAAAAGGCTAAATGTTACTTCGTATTTTTTTGAAATATAGTTAAAATGTGGTATTCCATAATCATTACAATTTTTACATACTGTTATTAGTGCTTTCTTTTTTGTTTTTCCTATGACAATTCTTCTACACGTTATAAAACAACTCATTTAGTTTCTCCTTTTTTATTTTATATCTTAGCCAAATTACAAATCTTACAGTATTTATCAATATATGCGACTTCAATAATTCCAGTTTTTCCACCATTGTTCTTTGCTATTACTATTTTTATTATTTCTTCTAATTTGGTATTTGGCTTATTCATATATATAACTATATCGCTATTTTCTACTATCTTTTCTGTATCTCTTATCTGTTTTTCTAATGGTATTTCCAAATTTAATATGATAGGGGAACTAACTATTATTACAATACCAAGTTCAATAGATAGCTGTTTTAATTCTTTAACAGCTATTACATTGTAAGTCTTAAGTATTTCTAAATCGTTGATAATGATTAATTTTACATCATTTTTTTGTTTTAGCTTTCTGCATTTTGTTTTTAAATCTTCTAATGTAGTTGTTTCTATGGCATTAATATATAAATTTGACTTTTCTATTTCTTCATATCTATATTTCAATTTATCTTGATTTTCTTTATTGGGTATCTTTAGTTTTAGATCTCCACCATCTAAGTACACATATTCGTTTTGTGTCCAGTTATAATTTTCTCTTACGTTACAACTTTCTGCTAACCTATAATTACTAATTTCTTGTATATCTATGTGATAATAATTTGATAATATTTTATCCTGTATGCTTGTAGTATCTTCTAAATTTTCATTTTTTTTATTATAGAATATAGCTGTTGGACTTTGTTGCTCTAAAGTAATTGTTGATACTAAATTTATATTAAATATTTTTTCAATATCGTTTTTTCCACAAATCATAAGTAACTTTGGGTTATTTAAGTTTACTATCTTATCTAGCATTTCTAAATTTGTTTTCATTTTGATTCCTTTTTTTCATATATAATAAATGCTACAATACATTTTAGTATTGTAGGTATTACTAGATTTAATAAGGGGCTAGTAATAATGGCAGACAAATATTTAGTATTGTAGCAATTTAATTTTATAACCATATTTTAAATTTCACAAGTCAAAAAGTTCGCTTTATAATATTTTAAGCGAACTTTTTTCTATTTACTAATTATTCTCCATATTCCAAATCTTTTGAATTTGATTCTATATGACCATTTTCATCAATAATTATAAATTTTCTTACTAATGAATCACCTTCTAAGCATATTACCATTTTATTATCAATCATTTGGGTATATGCTGAATTAATAGTAGATAAACTAGAATCTGCATCTTGTCTTTCTAAAATTTCTCCGTCAAATGATACTTTCATAATTGTATCTTTATTAGAGTTTCCTATTAATATTATACCATCATCTACTATATTAACTTTTACTTTATTACCTACAAGTATTGGTTTGGTTAAAAATTCTCCTGTTTCTGCATTAATTATATATAAATCATTATCCACTACTATTGCTATTTTAGATTTTGTAAAATCTATTGGCATTTGACTATAGGTACTATTATCTTTTATATCAAATTCCAAAGGCCAAATTTTTTTCAAATCTTTATTAAAAGCTTCTAAGTATGCATGTTTAGTTCCTTCATCATATGTTGTTACGAAATAATTTTCAAAATCTGCTCCTACCCATAATTTTTTTGTAATATTGTAACTAAGATTATTGTAATCTGAATCATAAAGTATAGGACCACCTTCATTACCCATAATAAAGGCTTTAAAGTTTCCATTAGATTGATTATCTAAAACTACATTATAAGATGTTCCTTCTACTCCCGAACCAATTTTTGAAAATTTTATATCTTTAGAAAAAATATATTCTGCTATATTTTTTACTTTTTGCTCTTTAAATTTACCATCGTTATCAGATAATCTATATGTTGTAATTGAATTTACAAGTGGTAACTCATATGTCTTGCCATCAATTTCGAAATTTGATACATTTTCATATCTTCCATACATTTGTATGACATCACCTTTTAACAATCTTTCTTCTAA
Organism: uncultured Clostridium sp.; assembly: GCA_905213875.1. Taxonomy (GTDB): domain Bacteria; phylum Bacillota; class Clostridia; order TANB77; family CAG-508; genus CAG-269. The sequence goes on along the minus strand of CAJMJN010000001.1, from coordinate 120,506 downwards.
TTGTTTTCCACTTAAAACAAATAATATGTTTGTATCAATGTCATCAATTGATTGACTTCCTAATCCTTCATCGTATATTCTTGGAGAGTCATCTTCACTTCTTCCACTCATAGTTTTTCCACCACCTTGGGCAACTACAACTTTGAATTCATCATTTGAAGACTCTAATACTTTTACAACAACACCTATTGTTTGGACTTTGGCATTATTAAATATTTGAGGATACCTTTGTAAATCTTTACTATAAAATGAAAAATAATCGTAATCAAAATAATTAACTATATCTTTTTGAGTGTCGCTAAGTCCTTCATCATCTGCACTCATACTGCTAAAACTCAAATTTTTTGTTTCACTTGCTTGCTTATTTTTACTTGCTTGCTCAAATCCACTTTCATCTTTTTTTGAGTTACCACTTGAACTTGTTTCAGCAGATTTATTTGATATAAAATAATATATTCCACCTACAATGCAAACTAATAGTACAACTGTCAAAATAATAATAATTACTTTTTTACTTTTCTTGTTTTCTCCACTTAACAGCTTTTCTTTTTCTTGCTTAAATTCTTCCTCTGTTAGGCTACCACTTTCTTTTAATTTTTGTAGTTGTTCTAATTTTTCCAACTTTCCCATATTTATACTCCTTTCATTTTTTTGTCTTTTTTGACAAAATAATACTTTATTTCCAGTATAGCACTAATTCATATTTTGTACAAGTATTACTCATAGAAAATATTAATGTTTTTGCTGTCGTTGGCAAAAATAACTAATATAATACTTATAGTTTGATGGAGGGGTTTTATGAACGATAATAAAGTTATAGATAAATTAGAAAATCTAAAGAAATTAAGAGAATCCAAAAATATAACACAATTAAAATTAAGTATTGACTTAAATGTTAGTCAAGAACTTATTTCTCGTTACGAAGTTGGCAGTTCTTTCCCTCAACCTAATATGATAATAAAAATTGCTCAGTATTTTAACTGTTCTACTGATTATCTTTTAGGATTAACTGATATTACTACACCAATTAAATATCTTGCTCAAAATAATAATGTAAAAAATGCTGATATTTTAAATAAATATAATTCATTATCAAATGAAGATCAAAAATGTTTTGACCGTTATTTACAATTTCTTGTAAATAATAGTTCTAGTTCCAAAGAGTAGCACACATAATACTACTCTTTTTTGTATGGATATTTCTTTATTGCTTCATATCTTAGCTGTGCTGACATTGCATAACCATATATAAATGCTTGTTCTATCATATCATCTAGTATTCTATCTTCACAAAACTGCCATTGTTCAAGTAACTTTCTTTGGTCAACATCTAATGTATTTTTTAGTTCTTCATTTATTCTACTTTTTATTTCTATTGCAATGTTATATAATTTACTTGGCTTGTATAATTCTTGTATAAAATTTTGAAATAGGTCCATAAGTAATGGTGTTTCTTTTAATCTTTCTTGTGTATGTGTTTCAAATACTTCATCAAACCCTAGCAAATAACCTGTATACAAATCTTCTTTTTCTTCATTATAGTTATCAGCTTTTTCACTAATAATAGTTTCGTTTGAAAATTCATAACCCATTTTATTTACCAAAGCTTTCATTAAATCTTCTGTTTCCATATTTTTGATTTTTTCTTTTAATTCTTCATTTTTATTCATTTACTCCTCCTAATTTTATACTTCAATTTGTACCGTAATACTGTCATATTCACGTTTTTATATATTTACTGTATAATTTTATATCATAAATAGTAAAACTATTTTAAATTGTTTTTAATTATTATTTTATTTCTTGGTTGCATAATGGACATATTGTTTTAAATATATCTGTTCCAACTACTAAACCTAAATTACTACCATTTTCCCATATCACATGAATTGTCCCTAAGTCATCTACAAAATCAACCATACCTCTTGTCATTGGTGGAATTGGTTTTATGTAATCGTACATTTTTATTAACTCAATTTTAGTACCAGGCACATATTTTTGTTTTATTAGTTTAATTTCTTCTTTGCTGTATTCTCTAGCATTACTTTGTTTATATAAAATTAAAATCAATTCTTTTAATTCCTCTAACTTCATAATTTTTGTAATTTTATCTTCTACTATTAGCACTTTTAATTTACCCTTTTCTTGTGTTATTTCTAATGTTTTATATATGTTATTCATTATATAAAATTTTAATTTTAGTTTATTTTCTATTATATCAAGCTTAATATTTTTATATTGTTGTGCCACCATTTTTATTATTTCAATTAAATCTTTCACTTATTTTTCTCACTTTCTGATACTATTTTTGTAATTGCCATTTCAAACATTTCCATATAGTAACAATTACTACATAATTTTATTCTTGGGTCTAATCTTGATGTCTCTACATATCCATTTATTTCTTTGTTACAATATTTACATTTTTGTTTTTCTTCCATATTCAATCCCACCTTTACAATGTTATATATTGTCTGGCTTGAGATATATAAAATACCACTTCTTTATTTAATGAAATATCTGCCATTAAATCTACTATTTTTATTTCAATGTTTTCCAAAATAAAATTTTTATATGTATTTAATCTTCTAATATTAAACGATTTTGTATGCCATTTACTATTTGTTTCTATGCTATTAATATAATTGTTAAAATTTTGTTTTACTACATTTCCGATTTTACTTTTTATCTCTTTTCTGTTATCAAAATGTGGATTATAATTTTCCAATTCCTTAACATATTTTTTAAAATCTTTAAATTCCTTTTTGGAATTATAATATGTTAAAACAAAAGGTCCGTCCATCATCAAAGTACCTTTCTAAGATTTCTGTATATAGATTTGTTTTCAATGTACTTCTAATTATCATATTTTATTACCTTTCTAAAAATAAATTTTTAATTTCTTGTACTTGATAATCTGTTAAAGATATTAGTTTGTTGTTTTTCTTTGCTACTATTACAAAAGTTCCAAAAATATCAATATTATTGATTTTTCTATTCTCTTTGAACATTTTATCCCTTAGTAGTGTTGCTTCTTTACTATAAATTACAAATACATCTTTTTGTATTTCTATTTCTTCGTATGGATAAAATACCAACCCATAAATTTCATTTATTGTATTTTTTATCGTTTTTTCATACATTTTTTTATTTGGTTCTACTACTAAAATTTTTATCATTTTCAAGATTCCAAAGTTCCTTTCTTTGTATTACACCACTATCCAATAGTTTCCAACTGATTTATAACTACAATTCCATGTATCAATTAAATTTTTATTTTTTATAACTGTAAGATGACCAGCCAACCTTACAAGATATATTTTGTTTTCTTCTGCTATCTCTGTTGCAAATTCTTCTAAAGTATATCTTGTCCTGTCGGATCTTCGTGGCATTTTTTGTTTTTCATACCCTAATATTTCTAAATATTTCTGCCAATTATTAGGGTCATTAATAATTAACCCTTTTCTTATTCCTAGTTCAGCTAATTTAATATATACATATTCCCAACTACTATTTGTTGCTGTTGCTATTGCTCTAATTACACAGTCGCCAGTTTTTTTATTTTTGGGATTATTATTATATTTTATAAATTCCATTTCACACCTCTTTACCTACAAAAAATTAGATGTTCCACTTAATTTATTGAGTAATGTAAGGTTTTACTATTTTTCTACAATTCTCACATAAATCTTTTAGTGTTACATCTAATTTGTTACTTACTATTCTTTTACATTTCTTACAGCCATTTAGAGCGATTACTTTTGCAATAGCAGCTGACTTCATATAACCTAAGTTTTTCCTAGCTTGTTCTTTTACATTAGGATATTTCTGCATTAATTCAGAATAATGGTTTTGAATATTAATATATTCTTTTTCAGAAAGCCCTGTTAATTTTCTTGCTCGTGGGTCAAACATATTGTAATAGCCTTGTTGCCTTACAACTTCATATTTTAGTAGCTGTTCCTTTTGTCTACCGTTTTCCAATAAGTTTATTATTTCTTTTGCTTGTTGTATTACATCTTGTTCTAAATTATTATTTTGACACACCAAATTCGTTTTTAAACACATTTTTACCACCTCCACAACATTGTATATATGTTATATATATTAGATATTCTAATATTATAATAATTTTACTACATCTTTTGAATTTGGTAAAGGTGGTAATTCAGTCATTCCAGGTGTTTTAGCACTTTTATAGTTTCATAACCATATATGATTTTTGTAAATTTGTTTTGGTCTTTTCTAATACTATTTCTAAATAATTATAATCATCTTTGTTTATTTCAGGATGTAATTGCAGTTCTTCTATAATATGTTCTGACAAATCTTTTATTTTATAGGCATTTTCATATACAGAGCTATCTAATACTGTTTCTTTTAATTCAACTACTCTTAACATTTTTCTTGACCTTCTTGTTTATAAATTTTGTGATACCTTTAGCTTTTCTAACAAATCAGTCAAAGTTTCTTCTATTTTTGTTATATCAGAAACCGTCATAATTAAGAAATCAAATCCTTCTATATTTGAACTATCTAAAAGTATGTTTATTGAATAAGATAAATCAATAATATTTTTAAAATTTCCTTTTAAATCTTTTAAGCTATTAATCCTTTGATTATTCTTACCTATTATGCTAATTGCTTCATTATGTTCCAATAATCTTATTAATGCTGTTGTTTTATCTATTTTCTCTTTCATTTCTAATTCCTCCTATTATATTATTCTAATAATATTTTACGCAAAAAAAAAATAAGCTAAATAAATAATTATTTAACTTATTTTTACACTACTTATTACTTTTCTGGTAAACTGCAAGATATTGCAAAACCATCTACCCAAAAGTAAAAGTTTGTTTTTAAACTTTGTGGTTGCGGGGGTAAGACTCGAACTTACGACCTTCGGGTTATGAGCCCGACGAGCTGCCAACTGCTCCACCCCGCGATGTTTCAACAAATTAATTATACAACCTAGATATTAATTTTGTCAATAGTTTTTTCAAAATTACCATGAAAACTATAACTCATTTATATATTATATGAAAAATATTAAAAAATATTACAATATAAAAAAATATATTGCATAAATTTAAAATTATGTATATAGTATATAAAAAATAGCAAATAATAAAATAAAAATGTATATGGAGGTAAGATAAATGAAAATTGAAAAAATAACAAACGATAATTTTAAAACAGAAGTACTACAAAGTGAAATGTCAGTACTAGTTGATTTTTATGCGGATTGGTGTGGACCATGTAAAATGTTAGCGCCAATTGTTGACGAGATAGCACAAGAAAATGATGATATAAAAGTAGCTAAAGTCAATGTAGATGAAAATCCTAATATAGCATTAGACTATAAAGTAATGTCAATACCAACATTGGTTGTTATAAAAGGTGGTAAAGAAGTTTCTAGATCAGTAGGTGTTGTTGATAAAAAAGAAATATTGGAAATGTTATCAAAATAAAAAAACACAGTAAGTGAATTATCACTTGCTGTGTTTTAACTTAATAAAATTACGAAAATTCAGGATATACTATTTTCATCCATTCTTGGGATACAAGATATGCAAAAATAAGATCTTCATTAGTAACATATCGAGTAGTGTTAAAGCATTGGATGAAATGATAAATTATTTTTGAAAAATTTTATGGAAACACAATACAAAAGATATATAAATAATAGAAACAACAAAAGAACAATGACTGTAAAAGAAAAAATGTTCATATAGGAGAAATAAATTTAGAAAAAGAATGTTATTTTTAAGAAAAAATATGTTATAATTAAAAACATGAAAAGATATAAAGATAAAATAAATAATTGCATAAGAAAAATTATAAAAATAATAAAAGATAATCCACAAAAAACAATAAAAATAGTTGCTGGTATATTAATATTAATAGGAATAATTACTGGAATAAATATGCTGTTTAAAGAAAACAAAGAACAAAAATATGTAGCATATGATGGAAAAAATTTAAATGAAGTAAGATATCCAGGCTATAAAGAATTAATAGATAATTTAAAAGAATTACATCCAAATTGGGAATTTACACTATTTTATACAAAATTGAATTGGGAAGAAGTAATAGAAAATGAAGGGCATAAAGATAATGTAAAATATCCAACTAATTTAATACCAGATTCAAATGATTATCCAGAAGATTGGAAATGTGAGATTGATAAAGATAAAAAATTTGATAATGGAACATGGCTATGTGCATCTGATAAAGCAATAAAATGTCAAATGGATCCTAGAAACATATTAAATGATGATAATATATTTCAATTTATAGAATTAAAATATGTAAAAAATGCACAAACTGAAAAAGGGCTAAAAGTAATAACTAAAAATACATTTTTAGATAACGAAGCTGTTCAAAAAGCATTGATAGAAGCTGGCGAAAAGGCTAATATAGATCCATATTTTGTAGCTTCACGATTGATTCAAGAACAAGGAAAAAAAGGAACTGTATTGTCCAAAGGATATCAATATAATGAAGAAAATATAGTTTATAATCCATTTAATATAGGTGCAAAAGGAAATTCAAGTTCGGAAATATTAAGCAATGCAGCCCAATATGCATATGAACAGGGATGGGATTCGTTAGAAAAAGCAATTGTTGGTGGAATTGAATATGTAAAAGAAGATTATATAAATAAAGGACAAAACACATTATATTTACAAAAATTTGATGTTGTAAATGGTGATAATTCATTATACAAAAATCAATATATGCAAAATTTAATGGCACCACAGTCAGAAGCAAAAAGTATGCTAAAAATATATAAAGCATCAGATACAGTTGATAGTAATTTAAACTTTATAATTCCATTATATGAAAATATGCCTACAGAAATATCAGAAAAATAGAAAGCAAGAAAGGTACAACTTATGTTGTACCTTTCTTGGATTGCAAATATATGTTTAACTAATTAATAAAAGAATTATTAATTAGAAAATTAAAAACTAATTTAAGTGTATATAATTATAAATTTTTCATAAAAATTGAAATATTTTCAATTAATTTTATACTTTCAATAATTTGTTTATCTTGGTATTTATCTAAAATTTTCTGAGTATTACTAATTATAGAGTCATCTAATCCAAATAAAATGTAATCAGCAGAATGTCCACTAATATTCATTAATTTTTTTAAAGAAGGATAAACAAGATTTCCTCTACCATTTTCTATTAATCCTAAAAATTGTCCTGAAATACCAATTTCTTTTCCAAGTTGAATTTTTGTCATGTGTAATTCGTTTTCCCTGATATCTTTAATACGTTTTCCTCTTTCGACTTTTTCGTCCATTTCAATACTAGTATTCATTTTTACGAATGTCACCTCATATACTTTTCGTTCATTTTACAGGAAGAAAAAGGAAATAACTTGATATAATCTGATGGTAAAATGTGGTATTTTATGATAAATTATGATATATTATGTCAAAAAGGGGAGAGAAATTATGAATTTTAAGCCTATGACAATATTAATAATAGAAGATGATGTGAATGCATGCAATAAATTTAGAGAATGTGCTAAAAGAAGAAATGATATACAAATAGTAAAAATAACAGATTCAGATATTGATGGTTTAGAGTATGCAAAAGAAAAAAGGCCAGAAGGAATTATATTAGACTTAGAATTGAATAATAGTAGTAATGGAAATGTGAGTTCAATGGGAATTGTTTCAAAACTGAGAAAGATTAGTCCAAATTATGAACCAGTTATTATTGTTACTACACATGTAAAGTCAAAAAGAACATATGAAATACTTCATAGAGATAATGTAGATTTAATAATGTATAAAGAACAAGCAAACTATTCTAGTGAAAATGTATTTAATACGCTCTTAACTTATAGGAAAGAAGAAATAGAAGAACTACCAGAAACATATGAATTAGAAAAACAAGATTTGGAAAATAAAATATCAAAAAGTATAGACAGAGAGTTAGACTTGATAGGAATAACAGCAAAAATGAAAGGCAGAAGATATATCCATGATGCAATTATGTTTTTAGTGCAAAATGAAGATAGCGACATAAATGTAATAAGATATTTGACTAAAAAGCATCAAAGAACAGAAAGTACAATTACTAATGGAATTCAAAATGCAATATCACATGCATGGGCTAAAACGCCATTAGATGAATTGATGAAAAATTATACAGCAGTAGTAAATTATAAAACAGGTGAACCAACACCTATGGAATTAATTTATCATTATGCAGAGAAAATAAGAAAAGAAATCTAGTATTTAAAAAATACTAGATTTTTTTATTTTCAACCAGTTTTCTCTATCACCAAATACCAGTTATTTTAAGCAAATAATTGGTATCTTTTTATTAGACAAGAAGAGACAGACAAAAGATTAAAAAACTAATAAAAAGGTGGTGGAAAATATGAGTTGGGAAGATTACTGGAAATGGATTAGCTATTGGTTTAAATAGAATTTAAAATTAAAAAAGAGAAAAGAATATTGAATTCTTTTCTCTTTTTTTATATAATAAAACGTGGAGGAAAAAGAAATGTTGTGTATCAAAATGTTAGTGATGAGTTTATTTACATCATATAGCAATAAAAAAGTATTAAATTTAGAAGAAAAAATAAATTATAAGTGGGCAATAATGTATATAATAACGGCAATTCTCTATATTTGTATGAGCATGTTATTAAACAGAGAAATAAATACAACTATCTTTACTTTGATCTGTATAAGCATAATTTATACTATTATATATAAGTTTAAAATAATGTACTCGATGCTAATATCTGCAGTGTCAATTTCAATAAATCAAATTTTATTCTATATTGCATCGACATTTATATATTTTCCAATGAAACTACTAAATATAGAAAATAGATATTTAGCATTCATATTAATTGCATTAGTTCAGGCTATACTACTATTTCTATTTTGGAAAATTAAAAGAATTCGTAATGGAATAACATTCCTAAAGAAATGGAAAAATGACGAATATATAAATTTATTATTATTAAATGCTAGTAGTGCAATATTATTCTTAATAGTTATAATTTCAAATTATCAAGAAGGTATAACTTCTAAATTTGGAGTAATGCTAATTATATTTGCAATAGTAATGTTTATAACAATATGGAAATCATTACAATTATATTATAAACAACAAATGTTAGAAAAAGTATTAGAGAAAACACAAAAAGATCTAGCAGATAAGACAGAAGAAGTAAAAAAACTAGAAGCTGAAAATTTAAGCTTTAGTGAAATAAGTCATTCAATAGCTCATAGACAAGATTCATTAAAACATAAGCTAGAAAAGTTATCTAAAAATACAGAATTTGCAGATGAAATCTCAATAAATGCTCAAATAGATAATATAACAAAAGATTTAAGAAAGAAAACAAAAATAGAACTTGAGAAAACTGGAATAGAAATAGTAGATGATATGCTTGATTGCATGCAAGCGAAATGTGTAGAAAATGATATTGAATTTCAACTACAAATAAATGGTAATATATATCATATGATTAATAATTATATTCCTAAAGAAGATTTAGAAATTTTACTTGCAGATCACATAAAAGATGCAATTATAGCAATAAATCATTGTGAAAACATTAATAAAAGTATATTGGTAAAAATTGGAAAAATAGATGGTATATATGGAGTATATTTTTATGATAGTGGTATTGAGTTTGAATTTAATACACTATTAAACTTAGGGAAAATTCCAATAACAACACATAAGAGTGAAGGCGGAACAGGTATGGGATTTATGAATACTTTTAAAACATTAAGCAAAACTAAAGGTAGTCTAGAAATAGAAGAAATTGGAAAGCCATCAAAAAGTAATTTTACAAAAGTATTAAAATTTAAATTTAACAATAAAAATGAATACAAGATTATATCTTATAAGGGAAAAGAATTAAAAGAAAAAGATGAAGAAAATAAATTAATAATAGAAAATATTGAAAGATAAGAATAAGTCCAAGTTATATCTACATAAAAATTAATAAATAGATATAAGGAGGGCTTTTTTATATGGAATCAATATTAACAAAAGTTAAGAAAAGTAAAGTATTACAAATACAAATAGTAGCAATAATATTTAGCATAATATGTGGAACTCTGTTTCATTTTGTATATCAATGGACAGGAGAAAATAAAATAATAGCAGCATTTGTTCCAGTAAATGAAAGCATATGGGAACACCTAAAATTAGTATTTTATCCAATGGGAATATTTGCAATTATAGAATATTTTATAGTAAAAAATAGAGTTAACAATTATTTAGAGGCAAAAACCATAGGGATATTTGTAGCAATTTTCTTCATAATAGTAGCATATTTTACATATACAGGAATTATAGGTGCAGGTATATTTTTTATAGATATATTAATATTTATTTTAAGCATTATTATTGGAGAATGTGTTGCATATAAACTAATGACAAGAAAAAATGAGAGTAATGAAAAAACAAAAATATTGGCAATAATAATATTAGTATTTTTATTATTTTGCTTTATTTTATTCACATATTATTCACCAGAAGTGAATTTGTTTAGAGATTTTACAACAGGAAATTATGGGTTAGAATAAAAATATTAGAAAAATAAAGTGAACAAAAACGGTTAGAATTAATAATCTTAGTTCACTTTAAATTTGTTTTAATATAATTTTAAAATGTCTTCAATAACGTACGAAACAGGTAATACTTCTTCATCTGATGAAACAATAAAAGAAGTAGTGCCATCTTCATTTTTGAATACAGAAACTGTAACTTTTCCTATTAGTTTCTCCATAAAGAACCCCCCTTTTTATTGATTTAATAGGAAAAGTATAACAAATAAAAAGTGAAAAAAATGTCGAAAAATCTGAATAATGCAAAAAAAGTTAAAAAATTACAAAAAATTGAAAAAATTGTAAATATTTTTTAAAAAGATATTGACAAAATAAAAAAACGAGAGTATGATAAACAAAATTTAAATCAAATTTATTTAGTCATTCGAATTTTAATCGAAACAAAATCCAAAATAAAAATTATATATGTGTTTAGATTTCTGAGGTCATTATATGTACCCCTATTATTAAGTAAACATGTAATTGTTTAAATCAAAGATCTTAAAATTACTATCCCCCGATTTTAATCGTATAATTTCTCTAAATCCCCATTTTAGATAATAACATATAGTGGCCTCAGAAATCTAAACATGTAAGAAAGGAAAAAATGTTATCAATAGTACAAAGCATAGCACTAAATGGTTTAGACGGATATCTAGTTTCTATTCAAGTAGATATATCAGATGGATTACCATATTTTGAAATTGTTGGTTTACCAGATATGAGTGTAAAAGAATCAAAAGAAAGAGTAAAAACGGCAATAAAAAATACAGGAATACATTTAAATAGTAAAAAAATTATTATAAATTTAGCACCTGCAAATACAAGAAAAGAAGGATCAAAATTTGATTTACCAATAGCAATTGGAGTTTTAATTTCTAATAAGGAAATCAAAAATAAAGATTTAAATAAATTTTTAAAAGAAACAGCTTTTATTGGGGAATTATCATTAAATGGAAAAATCGAAAAAGTAAATGGAATTTTAGCAATAGTTATAGAAGCTAAAAGACTAGGAATAAAAAGAATTATACTTCCAAAAGAAAATATAAAAGAAGCATCTATAATAGATGGAATACAAATATTACCAGTAGAATATTTAAATGAACTAATTGAATATTTAAATGGAAACCAAAAATTAAAAGAAGTAGAAAAAAGAAAAATAGATGTAAAAACTGAAAATAAATATGAAGTTGATTTTTCAGAAGTTAAAGGACAAGAAAGTGTAAAAAGAGCTTTGGAAATCGTAGCAGCAGGAGGACATAACTGCTGTTTAATAGGAAGCCCTGGGGTAGGAAAAACAATGTTAGCTAAAAGATTACCTTCAATACTTCCTGATATGAACTTTGAAGAATCATTAGAAACAACAAAAATATATAGTATTTCAGGACTAGCAAATCAAGAAAATCCATTAATACAGCAAAGGCCATTTAGAAGTCCACATCATAACATAACTATTGCATCCTTAATTGGAGGAGGAAGAATACCAAAACCACGGAGAAATAAGTTTAGCCCATTATGGTGTTCTATTTTTAGATGAATTAACAGAATTTGACAAAAATGTATTAGAAACATTAAGAGGACCATTGGAAGATAAACAAGTCACTATCAGTAGAACAAATTCAGTAATAACATATCCATGTAATTTTATTTTTATAGCCAGTATGAATCCATGTCCATGTGGCTATTATGGATCAAATGTGAAAAAATGTACATGTAAACCGGAACAAATAAAGAAATATATAAGCAAAATTAGTGGTCCACTTTTAGACAGAATTGATTTACATATAGAAGTAGAAAATGTGGAATACACTCAATTAGAAAACCAAGTAAAATTAGAAACATCAGATGAGATAAGGGGAAGAGTGAATAAAGCAAGAAACAGGCAAATAGAAAGATACAAAAAATATAAAATTTATTCAAATGCAGAGCTAACTCCTAGTTTAATAGAAAAATATTGTAAAATAGATGATAAAAGTAAAGAATTATTAGAAAAGGCTTTTAAAAATTTAGGACTTAGTGCAAGAGGATATAATAAAATTTTAAAAATAGCTAGAACCATAGCTGATTTAGAAGAAAAAGAAAAAATAGAAATAAGTCATATAGCAGAAGCAATACAATATAGAAATTTAGACAGAAAATATTGGAGTTAAAATAAATGCAAAAAATAACAATTAATGATAAAAAATATCCAAAAAGTTTATTAAAAATAGATAATCCACCAAAACAGTTATATGTAGAAGGAAATATAGAATTATTAAATAAAAATTGTATTGCAATAATAGGTTCAAGAAATTGTTCAGAAAATGGTAAAAAATTAGCACAAAAATTTGCAATTGAATTATCAAACCAAGGAATAATCATTATAAGTGGTATGGCAAAAGGAATTGATAGTGAAGCTCATAAAGGAACGTTAAGGGCTAAAGGAAAAACAATAGCAGTATTAGGAAGTGGATTAAATAATATATTTCCAAAAGAAAATACAAATTTATATAAAGAAATATTAGAAAATAAAGGATTAATAATAAGCGAATATAAACCTAATATTGAACCATGTTCTTCAAGATTTTTGGAACGAAATAGGATTGTAAGTGGCTTATCAATAGGAGTATTAGTAGTTGAAGCAGGACACAGGAGTGGAACAAGTGTAACAGCATCACTTGCCCAAAAACAGGGAAAAAAGGTATTTGTAATACCACATGAAATAAATGACAAACATGGAGTAGGAACAAATAGATTAATAAGAAAAGGTGCTATATTAATAACAAAAACTAAAGAAATAATAGATGAATTTGAATTTCTAAAATATAAGGAAATACAGGAATATGAAACGAAGATAAATGAAAAAATTAAATCAAAAATAAAATTTGAAAACAAAGAACAAGAATGCATTTATAATATTTTGAACAATAGTGGTAGTGAGAAAATAGTATCAATAAATGATATATGTCAAAAAGTACAAATGCCAATAAATAAAATAAATGAAAACTTATTAATATTAGAAATAAATCAATATATACAAAAAAGAAATGGAGGATATATATGTATAAACAACATGAATTAGGTGTTGATGGAGAAAATATAGCGGTACAATATTTTCAAAAAAATAAATATAGAATAATAGAAAAAAATTTTAGATGTAAACAAGGTGAGATAGATATAATAGTATATGATGAAACAACAGAAGAAATAGTTTTTGTAGAAGTTAAAACTAGAACAGGTTCAAAATATGGGGAACCAAGAGATTCGGTTTCAAAAATAAAACAAAAACATATTAAATCAGTTGCTTCATATTATAATTATATGTATGGATTATATGATATTCCAAGTAGATATGATGTTATAGAAATATTAATAAATAATAGTAATTATAAAATTAAACAAATAAAACAAGCTTTTCAGTAATTATAATTTATAAATACTAAAATCTAATTATTTCATTATAAATGTCTATTGCAAAATTATCAGTCATACCAGAAATATAAGACAATAGAGCTTTACAGAAATCGTCTTTTTTAGAAATATCAAAAACAATAGTATTGTTTAATTTTAATTTATTTCTATCAGCAAAACTACAATAATTTTCTATAAAATTGTAGAAACTAGTTATAAGTTTAGGATAAGAGTGTTTTAAATTATATAAATTTTGTAAAGTAGATTTTTCGTCAAAACAATCATAAAGTATATCATAAATTTTATTAATAACTAATTCGAAATATGGAACAGAATTACGAATTTTATTACTAAAATATATATGTTTATAATTAAAATCTTTAACTTTATTTAGTAAATTAAATGCATCATCTGAAAAACATAAGCCATTATCAGGAGACGAATTCTTACACAAATCACAAACAAGATAGTTTATAATAGTACTATTATTTAGACTTTCAGATGAATTATAATTTAAAACATCATAAAGCTCATCTAAATGATTATCTAAAATCCCCAAAGATATTGCATCTTCTATATCTCTACCAATATAAGAAATTTTATCTGCAATTTTTACAACACAACCTTCCCAAGTATATGGTGAATATTGATTAGGATGAATATAGTCGTTTAAATCTATAAATTTATCACGTGGTTTTAAAGAGTTTTCATCAATTTCACCACAATGAGAAATTATTCCATCACGAACTCCATAACATAGATTTAAATTTTTCTTATATCCATCATGACCTTCTAAAAGTTCTATTGAATCAACAAGGTGTACCCCATTTTTCTCATGCCAAAAAGAAGTTTTTAAATCTCTTTGAGAAATTTTGGAAAGAATTTTTTCTCCTTCATGTCCAAAAGGACTATGTCCTAAATCATGAGCAACAGCAATTGCTTTTGTTAATTCAGTATTTAATCCTAAATAACTTGCAATAGTATAACTAATAGAATCAACATGAGTAACATGTTCTATCCTTGTACAAATATGATCATTTTCAGGAGAAAAAAATACTTGAGTTTTATGCTTTAATCTTCTATAAGCATTTGAATGAATAATACGAGTATAGTCACGATCAAATTCAGTTCTTATATCATCATAGCGTTTTTCTAAAGGAGATAATCTAGAAATAACATTTTCCCATTTAGAATTAAAAGGTGTCATTGCACAATTTTTAAAAGAATCTTTCATAATATATTCACATAAGCAATATTAAATATTGCTCCCTTTCTAAATTTATATACACATAAGTCTATAATAAAAAACATAAAAAGTCTAGATATTAATAAAAGTTACTAAAAAGAGAATAGTTTGTTTCTTAGATTTTGCATAAATATTTTTTATATAAAATTACAAAAAATCATATTGATAATTAAATAAAAATGTTATATATTTATTAGAGAAAAAAAGTTTTATATTAAAATAAGGAGGAAGTAAAATGCTAAATTTAATGAGAGATGATTTTGACGAAAATGCAGATGACATATTAAATTCAATAAATAAGATGTTAGAAAAAAATAGAAAAAATTCAGAAGAAACTAATGAAGAAACTGAAGTAAAAAAAGAAGAAAGAAACTAAGAAACAAAGTACATATATCTTGATAGTTTACTAAAAATAGTACTTTGAAAAGGAGAAATATAGAGATGGGAAAATTATTTGTTATAGATGGAACAGACGGAAGTGGGAAACAAACACAATTTCAAAAATTACAAGAAAGTTTAACAAAGGATGGAATAGATTATAAAGTAGTAAGCTTTCCAAATTATGATAGTCCAAGTTCATCATTAGTAAAAATGTATTTATCTGGAGAATTTGGAGAAAATGCAAAAGAAATAAGCCCATATATTGCATCAACATTTTATGCAGCAGATAGATATGCAACATTCCAAAAAGGATATAAAAAATATTATGAAGATGGAGGAATAATACTAGCAGATAGATATACAACTGCTAATATGGTTCACCAAGCAGGAAAAATAAAAGACGAAAAAGAAAGAGAAAAATTTTTAAATTGGTTATGGGATTTTGAATTTAACTTATATGGATTGCCAGTACCAAATGAAGTATTTTTTTTGAATATGCCAGTAGAAAAATCAATAGAACTTATGAAGAATAGAGAAAATAAATTCACACACCAAGAGAAAAAAGATATACACGAAAGAGATATAAATCATTTAAAAGATGCATATGAAGCAGCTTGCGACGTTTCTAAAAAATATAATTGGTATGAAATAAAATGTGTAAAAAATAATGAAATAAGGACAATTGAGGACATACACCAAGAAATATATAATGAAGTAAAAAAACATATATAAAGATAAAGACTTGATAATATAAGCTATAAACTAGCTATAATTATCAAGTTTTTATTTTTTATATATGTTATTAATTAAAAAAATTGAAAAATAATATTGACATTAAAAAACATGCATGTGTAATTTAATATTTTTATGTAAATATATTGAATTCCTACTAAAATAGTAGTATAATATAAACGCTTTAAAAATGAACTAGTGTAGAAAGTTAGAAAAGAATAATCTTATTAAACTAAAATGTGTTCATTACAGGAAAGGGGATTTATTATGAAAATATCCACAAAAGGAAGATATGCATTAAGAGTAATGATAGACCTTGCAGAAAACAATGGTGGAAACTTTATTTCCTTAAAAGATATATCCAAAAGACAAGGAATATCTATCAAATATGCAGAACAAATAGTAGCATTATTAAACAAAGCAGGAGATTTAAAAACTGCCAGAGGAAATAATGGAGGATATAAATTAGCAAGAAAACCAGAACAATATACAATAGGAGATATATTACGAGCATCAGAAGGAGATTTAGCACCAATAATGTGCTTATCAGAAGATGGCGAATGTAATAAAAAAGGAGACTGTAAAACACTATTTTTCTGGGAAGGACTAGACAAAGTAATTAATGATTATATAGATAGTATTACTTTAGCAGATTTTATAAAAAAAGAACAATAGATAAAAGTAAATAAAATTTTATTATTATAGAGGTCTTTATAAAAAGCAAGAAAGGAATGAATTTTAAAATGGAAACATTATTAAAAATAAATGATTTATATGTAAATGCAGGAGAAAAAGAGATATTAAAAGGACTAAACTTAGAAATAAAAAAAGGTGAAACACATGTTATAATGGGACCTAATGGAGCTGGAAAATCAACACTTGCAAATGTTATATTAAACAATCCAGAATACAAAAAAATAGAGGGAAATGTTGAATTTGAAGGTGAAGATATAACCAAAACACCAACACATGAAATTGCACAAAAAGGTGTATTTATGTCATTTCAATCACCAGAAGAAATACCAGGAATTTCAACAATGAATTTCTTAAAATATGCAAAAAATAAAATAACAGGAAAACCAGTAAAAGTTTTTGAATTAAAAAAAGAAATAGAAAAAGATGTAGAAGAATTAAACATGAACCCACATTTGATACAAAGAAACTTAAATGTAGGATTTTCTGGTGGAGAAAAAAAGAAAAATGAGATTTTACAAATGCTTGTATTAAAGCCAAAACTTGCAATATTAGACGAAACAGACTCAGGGCTTGATGTAGATGCAATAAGAACTGTATCAAAAGGAATACAAATGTATCATAACGAAGAAAATTCAGTAATGATAATCACACATAATACACGTATTTTAGAGAATTTAAAAGTAGATTATGTGCACATTTTAGTAAATGGAAAAATCGTTAAAACAGGTGATGCAAGCCTAGCAAAAGAAATCGAAGAAAACGGATATGAAAAATATAAAAAATTAGGATAATAAAAAATATAATAATGTAAAAAAATAACAGAAAAAATTATGGCAATAGCAAAATTAGTAAATGGTTTATAGGAACCAGACAAAACCTAAATATGTTAAACAAGGAGTTTATATATAATGGCAAAAACTCAAATAGAAGATGTCAACAGAAATATATATGATATAAAAAACAAAGATGACTATGACTTCAAAATGGAAAAAGGATTAAATAGAGAAATAGTAGAGGAAATATCAAAACAAAAAAATGATCCAGATTGGATGAGAGAAATTAGACTAAAAGCATTAGAAGCATATGAGAAATTAGAATTACCAACTTGGGGACCAGATTTATCAGAATTAAATATGGAGGAAATTGCAACATATGTAAGACCAAAAACAAAATTGAATCATAATTGGGAAGATGTACCAGAAGAAATAAAAGATACATTTGACAAACTAGGAATTCCAGAAGCTGAAAAGAAATCTTTAGCAGGTGTTGGTGCACAATATGATTCAGAAGTTGTTTACCATAGTATGAAAGAAGACTTAAAGAAAAAAGGCGTAATATACACAGATATGGAAACAGCTGTAAGAGAATACCCAGAAATAGTGAAAAAACATTTTATGAAATGTGTTCCAATAACAGACCATAAATTTGTTGCATTACATGCAGCTGTATGGTCAGGAGGCTCATTTGTATATGTTCCAGAAGGGGTAGATGTAGGAATTCCATTACAATCATATTTTAGACTAAATTCACCAGAATCTGGTCAATTTGAACATACAATGATTATAGTAGAAAAAGGAGCAAAACTTCACTTTATAGAAGGATGTTCAGCACCAAAATATAATAAAGTAAACTTACATGCAGGATGTGTTGAACTATATGTTGGAGATGACGCATATTTAAGATATTCAACAATAGAAAACTGGTCTAAAAACATGATGAACTTAAATACAAAAAAAGCTATAGTAGGAAAAAATGGTCAAGTTGATTGGGTTACAGGTTCATTTGGTTCAAAAGTATCAATGTTATATCCAATGAGCATATTAAATGGAGAAGGAGCTAAAACAGAATACACTGGAATAACATTTGCAGGAGGAAATCAAAACTTAGATACAGGTTTCAAAGTAATTCATAATGCACCAAACACATCATCAGTTGTAAATTCAAAATCAATTTCAAAAGATGGAGGAGCTTGTACATATAGAGCTTTAGTACGTATAAATGAAAATGCAAAAAATTCAAAATGTAGTGTAAGCTGTGAATCGTTAATGTTAGACGATATATCAAGGTCAGATACAATACCAGTAAATGACATAAAAACAGACGAAGTTGAATTTTCACATGAGGCTAAAATAGGAAAAATAAGTGACAAAGAAATATTTTATTTAATGTCAAGAGGATTATCAGAAGAAGACGCAAAAGCAATGATAGTAAGAGGATTTGCATATCCAATATCAAAAGAATTACCTGTAGAATATGCAGTAGAAATGAATAACTTAATAAATCTAGAATTAGAAGGGAGCATAGGATAATGAATACAATAAAAATAAATGAAACACCAATACGAACATCAAGAAATTTTAAAATAAATAATATTACAATAAATGCTCCAGAAATTCCAGAAAAAATAAATGAATTTAAAAATGTGCAAATTACTACACAATCCACAAATTGTGAGGAAACTGTGGAAAACCTACCATTTACTTATGGAATTGGTGAAGAACAAGAAGCGGAAATTACAAAATTAACAAATAGTAAAATTAGTATAAAAACAGATAAAAAAGAAAATATTAAAATTATATATACATTTGACGAACAAAATAAATATTTAATAAATAATATAGAATTTAATTTAAAAGAAGATGCAAATATTATAATTGAATATAGAACAAATACAGAAAAAGAATGTTATCATAATGGAAAAATAAAAGTAATAGCAAATGATAATGCAAATGTAAATGTGACAATTGTAAATTTCTTAAATATAGCTAGTACCCATTTAGAAGCTGTAGAAAATGAAATAAAAAATAGTGCAAATGTGCATTATACAGTAATGGATTTTGGCGGAAAATATAGTGTTACAAATTATTATTCAAATTTAATTGGAGAAAAAGCAGAAAACGAAATAAATACAGTATATTTAGGAGCTAAAGACCAAGTAAAAGATATTAATTATATAGCTGAATTAAGAGGGCCAAAAACTAAAATGAATATGGAATTACAAGGAGCCTTAAAAGACGAAAGTAAGAAAAATTTTAAAGGAACAATTGATTTCAAAAAAGGTTCAAAAAAAGCTAAAGGAACCGAAAACGAAGCTTGTATGTTATTATCAGATAAAGCTAAATCACTTGCTTTACCAATGTTATTATGTACAGAAGAAGATGTTGATGGAGAACATAGTACATCTTCAGGTAAAGCAGATGAAAAAGAATTATTTTACATTATGAGTAGAGGTCTTAGTAGAAATGAGGCTATAAAATTAATAGTAAAAGCAAAATTTTATGATTTAATAGAAAAAGTAAATGACGAAAAACTAAAGCAAGAAGTTATAGAAGAAATAGATAGGAGATTAGATTAATGAGAAAAGAAGATTTTCCAATTTTAAAAAATAGAGATATGGCTTATTTAGACAGTGGAGCAACAACACAAAAACCACAAAAAGTATTAGATGCAGTTGAAAGTTTTTATGAACATGAAAATGCTAATCCACACAGAGGTGCATACAGCTTAAGTATAGAGGCAACAGAAGCATATGAAAGTACAAGAGGGAAAATAGCAAAATTTATAAATGCACGTTATCCAGAAGAAATAATATTTTCTAAAAATGCAACTGAAAGCTTAAATTTATTAGCATATTCATATGGATTAGATAACCTAGAAAAAGAAGATGAAGTTGTAATCTCAATAATGGAACATCATTCTAATTTGGTTCCTTGGCAATATGTAACTAACAAAACAGGAAGTACATTAAAATATATGTATATAAATGATAATTTTGAAATATCAAAAGAAGAAATTGAAAGTAAAATTACAGACAAAACCAAAATTGTTGGAATTACACATATATCAAATGTTTTAGGAACTATAAATCCTGTAAAAGAAATAATAAAATATGCACATAAAAAAGGAGCAATAGTAATAGTTGATGCATCACAAAGTATTCCACATATGAAAATAGATGTACAAGACTTAGATGCAGACTTTTTAGTATTTTCAGGACATAAAATGTTAGCACCTTTAGGAATAGGCGTATTATATGGAAAAAAAGAATTATTACAAAAAATGAAGCCATTTTTAATGGGTGGAGATATGATAGAATACGTGTATGAACAAAAAACAACATTTGCACCATTACCAAATAAATTTGAAGCAGGAACACAAAATGTAGAAGGTGTAATAGGTTTAGGTGCAGCAATAGATTATATAAATGAAATTGGTTATGATAAAATTGCGGAAGTGGAAAAAGAACTAACAGAATATGCAAGAGAAAAATTATCAAAATTAGATTATTTGGACTTGTATTTAACACCAAACAAGGAAAATCATTCTTCAGTATTTTCATTTAATATAAAAGGTGTGCACCCACATGATGTAGCTTCAATATTAGATACAGAAAACGTGTATGTAAGGTCTGGAAATCATTGTGCACAACCATTATTGAGGTCTTTAGGAATAGATTCAACTTGTAGAGCTAGTTTGTATTTTTATAATACAAAAGAAGATATAGATAAACTTGTGCATGGTTTGGATAAGGCTTATGATATGTTCAAAAAGTTCATAAAATGATTTTGGGGACGGAGCAAAAAATCATTTCACAGTTGTTGCAACGTACAGATATAAATTTTTTATTACATTCCTCGGATTACTGCAAATCTTAAAAAATTCTAATTTATTTTATGGCACCCTTCAATTAAAAAAGAACTCTTTCCATAAAATTACATAAGAATTTTTAAAGCTTTTTCATGCACATTCGTCATTTCATATAAAATTATATCTGTAAGTTAATACTAAATAAATAGAGAGAGGAATTCAAAATGGATAATTTAGAAGAAGTATATAATGATTTAATTATGGAACATAGTATGAATTCATATAACAAGAAAAAGCTAGATGATGCAGATTATTGCGAATTAGGGCATAATCCTAATTGTGGAGACGAAATATCAATAGAATTAAAACTAGATGGAGATGTAATAGAAGATATGGCATTTACTGGTCATGGTTGTGCTATTTCTCAAGCATCTACTTCTATTATGATTGATACTCTAAGAGGAAAAACAATTGAACAAGCGAAAGAGATAATAGAAACTTTTATAGAAATGATAAAAAGGGAAATAACAGATGAAAAAGAATTAGAAAAATTGGAAGATGCAATTGCTTTTAGAAATATTGCAAATATGCCAGCTAGGGTGAAGTGTGCGTTGCTTGCTTGGCATACTATGGAGGATATTTTAGACAAGAGTAACAGTGTTGAAAAATAATTACAATTTTGGCTATGTCAAATTTCATTTAAAACGCAGTTACATACAAATGTATGCGCCTTTGCCTTTTAAATAAAACTTTCCTTGCCAAAATTTAATTCTTTTCCAACTAAAGATATGAAGTTAAGAGAGGGCCAATAAATGGAAAATAAAAAAGTATTATTAGGAATGAGTGGAGGAGTTGACAGCTCAGTATCTGCATTGCTTTTAAAACAGCAAGGATATGAACCAATAGGAATAACATTAGAACTATTTGCAGGAAGTAGTTGCTGTAATATAAATACATATATAGATGCAAAAAATGTGTGTAATTCAATAGGAATGCCACACTTTACAGATGATTGTAAGCCACAATTTGCAAAATATGTTATAAAAGATTTTATAAATTGTTATGCAAATTGTAAAACCCCAAACCCTTGTATTGAATGTAATAAATATATGAAGTTTGGATATATGTGGGAAAAAGCAAAAGAACTAGGATGTGAATATATAGCAACAGGTCATTATGCAAAAACAGAATATAGTGAAGAATATAGAAGATGGGTATTAAAAAAATCAAATGCAGGAAAAAAAGACCAAAGTTATGTATTATGGAATATTCCTAAAGATTTAATAAGCCATGTAGTTTTTCCACTTGCTAATTTTGAAAGTAAAGATGAAATAAGAGAAATAGCAAGAGAAAACAATTTAAAAGTTGCAAACAAGCCAGACAGTGAAGATATATGCTTTGTTCCAGATGGTGATTATGCAAAATTTCTAGAAACAAATTCAACTCTAAAACCTAAAGAAGGAAATATTGTTACAAAAGATGGAACAATATTAGGAAAACATAATGGCTTATATCATTACACTATAGGTCAAAGAAAAGGACTTGGAATAAGCTATAAAGAACCACTTTTTGTAATAGGATTTAATAAAGCAAAAAATGAACTAATTGTTGGAACAAAAGCTGATATATATAAAACAGAAATGCTAGTAAATGATATAAATTTATTATTAGTAGACGAAATAAAAGAACCAATTAAAGTATCAGTAAAAACTAGATATTCAAGCAAAGAAGAAAATGCAACAATAGAAATGCAAGATAAGAACACAATAAAAGTAACTTTTGAAGAACCAGTGGCTAGAATTACACCAGGTCAATCTGCAGTATTTTACATAGGCGACATTGTTTTAGGTGGAGGGAAAATTATTGGTTAAAAGAAGGGAAAGAATTTTTTATGAAAGCTTTAATAACAGGAGCATCTTCTGGAATAGGAAAAGATATGGCAAAAATACTAAATCAAAAAGGATATAATTTAGTATTAGTAGCAAGAGACATAGAAAAATTAGAACAAACCAAAAAAGAGTTGGAAAAATCAGTTCAAAACGAACCAACAATTGAAAATAATAAAATAGAAAAAGCATATAAAAATAGCAAAAAAGCAACCAACAAAATAGAAAAAGCATATAAAAATAGCAAAAAAGCAACCAACAAAATTGAAATAATTCAAATGGATTTAAGTGAAGAACAAAATTGCATAGAATTAGCAAATAAAGTAAAAGATATTGATATACTAATTAATAATGCAGGCTTTGGAGATTGTGGAAGATTTAGTGAAACAGATTTAAACAAAGATATTTCAATGATAAAAACAAATGTAATTGCATACCATATTTTAACTAAATTATATTTAAAAGAAATGAAAAAGAAAAATAGCGGAAAAATATTAAATGTAGCATCAATAGCAGGATTTATGCCAGGCCCATTAATGGCAACATATTATGCTACAAAAAATTATATTGTTAGGATATCAGAGGCAATAAGAGAAGAATTAAAAAAGGAAAAATCAAAAGTACAAATAAGCATATTATGTCCAGGACCAGTAGAAACAAATTTTAACAAAGTTGCAAATGTAAAATTTAGCTTAAGAGAGGCTAATAGTATGCAGGTTGCAAAATATGCAATTAGAAAATTAGAAAAAGGTAAGTTTTATATAGTACCTGGAATTGATGTAAAACTAGCAAGATTTGGAGCGAAAATAGCACCATCAAATTTTGTTGCAAAAATAACATATAAAGTTCAAAAAAGAAAAATACAAGGCTCTGCTTAGAAAAAACTAGCAGAGTTTTTATTATATTGCACTGAAATTTGCACAACAAAATTGCTTAAAATTGCACAATGAAACTACTAAAAAATGTATAACAAATTTGTTAAAAAAGTTGACAAAAACGAACAAACATTCTATAATGAAAGCGGTGATATTATGGAAAGACAAATATTACACGTAGATGTTAATAATGCATTTTTAAGTTGGACAGCAGTAGAAATGCTAAAAAATGGAAGCAAAGTAGATATAAGAGAAATACCTGCAATAATAGGTGGAGATGAAACTAAAAGGTCAGGTATAGTGTTAGCTAAAAGTATGAAAGCAAAAGAATGTGGAATAAAAACAGCAGACACAATATATCAAGCAAGAATAAAATGTCCTAATATACAAATATTTCAATCAGATTTTAAAATATATAAAAAATATTCAGAAGAATTATATAATTTATTATTACAATATACAGACAAAATCGAGAGATTTAGCATAGATGAATGTTTTTTAGATATGACAGAATATTTAATGAAAGATACATTATTAAATAAAGGAAAAGAAATAAATAGAAGAGTAAAAGAAGAGCTTGGTTTTACTGTTAATGTTGGTGTTGCACATAACAAACTTTTAGCAAAAATGGCATCAGACTTTACAAAGCCAGATAGAGTACACACATTGTTTGAAAATGAAATAAAAACAAAAATGTGGACATTACCAGTATCTGAATTATTTATGTTGGGCAAAAAAACAGTCCCTAAATTGTATAATATGCAAATAAAAACAATAGGAGAATTGGCAAAATGTGACCAAAGATTGATAAGCAAAAAGTTTGGAAAACATGGGATTCAAATGTGGGAATATGCAAATGGAATAGATAACTCAGAAGTACATTATCAAAAAGAAAAACCAAAGGGAATTGGAAATTCAATAACATTACCAGAAAATGCAAGAGAAATAGAAAAATTAGAAGAAATATTATTAGCATTAGCAGAACAAGTCACATATAGATTGAGAAAATATGATTTACTAGCAAATACAGTAAGTGTGCAATTAAGAACAAAAGACTTTGAAGACAAATCACATCAACAAAAATTACTTGCACCTACGTCATCAACAAAAGAAATTTATGCAAAAGCAAAAGAACTATTAGTTCAGATGTTTCATAAACCAATGGCAATTAGACTTATTGGATTAAGAGTAGATAATTTAGTTGAAAAAGAAAATATGCAAATGTCATTATTCTCGACAAATGAAAATAAAAAACAAGAAAATTTAGATAAAGTAATAGATGACTTAAAAAACAAATATGGCTATAATACAGTAACTAGAGCAGGCAAAATGAATACAAAGATAAAGTTTAAATAAAAAAATAAAGGATATAAAGCAATGAGACAAGTAGAAGAAAGTATAAAGGAAATAGACTACAATGGAGAAAAAATACAATATATTTTAAAAAGAGATAAAATAAAAAATTTATATATACACATAAAAAATGGAAAAGTATTGGTAAAATCACCACTTAGACTAAAAGAAGAAAAAATAACAGAATTTATTGAAAAAAAGAAAAAATGGATATTTATAAAATTAAAAGAAAACCAAGAAAATATAGAAAAAGAAAGTAATGAAAATATCTCTAAAGAAGATATAGAAAACTTAGTGATATTGGTAGAAAAATATATAAAAAAATATTCAACAATATTAAAAGTAACACCTGAAAAAGTAAGAATAAAGCCATTAAATTATGCTTGGGGAAGTTGCTCTAGCAATAAAAATATTTCAATAAATAGCAAATTAGCTAATAAAAATGAAAAAGCAGTAGAGTATGTTGTGTTACACGAAATGTGTCACTTAATATATATGAACCATTCTAAGAATTTCTGGAATCTAGTAGAAAAAAACATGCCAAATTATAAAGAATACAAGAAATTACTTGCTTAAATAATATTGATAGTTTATAATAATTGTATTATCAAATGATAATAAATTATTAGGAGAATTAATAATGTGGAAAAGAAAAAATTTAAAAGATAAAGCTAAAAAAACAGTCAAAAATAATTATTGGACAGCAGTAGTATTATGTTTTGTAATAACAATATTAACAGGAGAATATGGTAATTCTATAACAGGAATTTGGCAAAGTGGGGATTCTGTTTTACCAGATTATGTAATAACTCAAAATCAATACTTAATAGAAAATGAAATTTCAAAAGATAATATAGCAGAAATTCAAGAAAAACAAGAAAAAATTGAAGAAATAACAAAAAACTTAACAGAAAATCAATTAAAAATGGTAAATACAATTACATCTAATTTAAATAGTCTTACAAAATCTCAAAAATATATATACAAAATTTGGGACGCAATTGAATTATTTATAATGAATCAAAATTTATTAGGAATAGCATATGTACTTATTGCAATAATTGCAATTTTATATATAATTTTATTAGCAGAACCATTATTAGTTGCAGAAAGAAGATATTTTATAATTGCAAGTGAAAAGGAAAATACTAAAATGGGAGTCATGAAGGAGATTTTTAAAAGAAAAAACTGGAGTAATGTAGCAGTAATAATGTTCTTCAAAAATTTTTATAATTTTTTATGGTATTTGACAATTATAGGAGGAATAATAAAAACATATGAATATAGAATGATACCTTATTTATTAGCAGAAAATCCTGATATGAACAAAAAAGAAGCATTTGCAAGATCAAAACAAATGATGAAGGGAAATAAATGGAAAACATTTATATTAGATTTATCATTTATATTATGGGAAATATTATCAACAGTAACTTTTGGATTACTAGATATTCTATATGTAAATCCATATAAAATAGCAACATCAGTGGAACTATATAAAACGTTAAAAGAAAATAATAATGTGGAAGAAGTAAGCAAAAACCAAGTAGAAAGCCAAGAAATATAAAAGAAAATTAATAAGAAAAATAGTAGTAACTAAAATTACTACTATTTTCATTATATATATATAAATAAGGGAAAATAAAAAATAATTAATTATTAATATATATTATAAAACTATAAAATTAAAAAATCCATCGAAATATGTAGAATGTTGCGACGAAAATAGCTTGAAAATAATGTGAATGAGTAGTATTATAATAAGAAAAATTACAAAAGAAAACGAAAGTGAGATGTTGGTACATATGAATATATTTTTTGGAGGAACATTTATAAAAAAGGAAAATTTAGAAGAAGCTGGAATAGTAAATCCAATAAAATTAGAATATTATAAAATTATAAATGAAGATGAATTTATAAATAAAGATAATGCTAAATATGGAATAAAAATAGTAAAAACTGAATATATAAAGGATGATATTAAAACTGAGAATAAGGAAATTAAACATTTATCAGATAATGAAGAAAAAACCAATCAAATTTTGGAAGTATTAAAAAGAAATGAAGTAACACCAATTGGAGTACAAGATATAATGCAAGATCTTTTACAAGATCAAAAATATTTTTAATCTAAATTAGAATGTAAGAAATAATATAAAATAGAGGAAAATAAGCCAAAAACTTGCAAAATATAGTAAATTAAGCTAGAATAACATATAGTAAATAAAAGGAGAAACAAGGAGGAGTATATGGCAGACAAGTTAATAATAGTGGAATCACCAGCAAAAGCTAACACTATTAAAAAATTCTTAGGAGGAAGTACAAAAGTAGTTGCCTCAATGGGACATATAAGAGATTTACCTAAATCAAAATTAGGTGTAGATTTAGAAAACGATTTTGAACCAGAATATATAAATATACGTGGAAAGGGAGATTTAATAAAAGCACTAAAAAAAGATGCAAAAAATGCAAAGAAAATTTATCTTGCAACTGACCCTGACCGTGAGGGAGAAGCAATAGCATGGCATTTGGATTATATATTAAAAGAAGAACATGATAAAATAGTAAGAGTAACATTTAACGAAATTACTAAAGGTGCTGTGCAAAAAGCAATAAAAGAACCAAGAAATATTGATTTAAATGTAGTAGATGCACAACAAGCAAGACGTGTATTAGACAGAATTGTGGGATATCAAATAAGTCCGCTTTTATGGAAAAAGGTAAAAAGAGGATTATCTGCAGGACGTGTTCAATCAGTAGCAGTAAAGCTAATAGTTGAAAGAGAAGAAGAAATTGAAAAATTTGTTCCAGAAGAATATTGGAATATATATGCAGATTTAAAAGATAAAGAAAGCAAAAAACAATTTGAAGCTAGATTTTATGGGAAAAACAACAAAAAAATAGAAATACACAGTAAAGAAGAAATTGACAAAATTTTAGAAGACATTGAAAAAGCAAAATATGTTATAAAAGAAGTAAAAAAAGGAGAGAAAAAGAGAAATGCAGCTCCACCATTTACAACAAGTACAATGCAACAAGAAGCTTCTAGAAAATTAGGATTCACATTAAAGAAAACAATGTCAGTAGCTCAAGGATTATATGAAGGTGTAAAAATACCAGAAAAAGGTTCAGTTGGTTTAATTACATATATGAGAACAGACTCAACAAGAATCTCAGAAGTAGCAAGACAGGCAGCAAAAGAGCATATAGTAAATACTTATGGAGAGCAATATTATGAAAATAGATATTATAAAGCAAAAAAAGATTCACAAGATGCTCATGAAGCAATAAGACCAACATATGCAGACCTAGAGCCAGAACAAATAAAAGATTCATTAACAAAAGATCAATATAAATTATATAAATTAATATATAATAGATTTATGGCAAGCCAAATGTCATCAGCAATATATAACACAATGGCAGTTACAATAGATGCTGATGGTTACACATTTAAAGCAAATGGCCAAAGCATTAAATTTAAAGGATTTATGGTATTATATGTAGAAGGAACAGACCAAGAAGAACAAGAGGCTGGAATGTTACCAGAATTAAAAGAAGGTCAAGAAGTAGAAAAAATAAAAATAAATCCAAAACAAAGTTTTACAGAGCCACCTGCAAGATATACAGAAGCAAGCTTAGTAAAAGCTTTAGAGGAAAAAGGAATAGGAAGACCAAGTACATATTCACCAACAATTACGACTATTTTGGAAAGAAGATATATAGAAAAACAACAAAAACAATTGGTTCCAACAGAATTAGGAAGAATAGTAAATAAATTGTTAGTAGAAAATTTTAAAGACATTGTAAATGTGGAATTTACAGCAGATATAGAAAGCCAATTTGATAATATTGCAGAGGGAAAAGAAGAATGGAAACAAATGATAAGAGATTTTTATGGACCATTTAAAGGAGAGTTGGATGAGGCAGAAAAAAACTTGGAACATGTTGAAATTAAAGACGAAGTATCTGATGTAAAATGTGATAAATGTGGAAGAATGATGGTTTATAAATATGGAAGGTTTGGAAAATTCTTAGCTTGTCCAGGATATCCAGAATGTAAAAACACAAAAGCAATTGTTGAAACAATTAACGTACCTTGTCCAAAATGTGGAGGGGAAGTACAAGTAAGAAAAACAAAAAGAAATAAAAAATACTATATTTGTGAAAACAATCCTAAAACTTGCGATTTTATTTCTTGGAATAAGCCAAAACCAGGAGAAAAGTGGAAACCAGAAGAAAATAAAGAAGAATCAGCTAAAAAGAAGAAAACAACTAAAAGAAAAACAAAAAGTAGTAAAAAAGAATAAATATTAGAATTGAAAATACTTATAAATATAAAAGGGAATTTTACTTAGGATTTACAAGAAAATCCACCATAATACTTGACAATATGGTGGATTTTTGGTATTATTTTAAATGCTAGTGCATAGTATATAAAAGAATTAAAAAATAATATTTATCAGAAAAAATAACCTTGGCAAGGCGAAGGTTAAAATCTGAAATATGCAGGTATAGTTTAGTGGTAAAACGAGACCTTGCCAAGGTTTAGTCACGAGTCCGATTCTCGTTACCTGCTCCAAAAAATATATACTCTATAAGTAAATAAAATTATGGCGACATAGCCAAGTGGTAAGGCACAGGTCTGCAAAATCTCGATCCCCGGTTCGAATCCGGGTGTCGCCTCCAATAATGTAATAAATTTCCACCAGCTTAGCTGGTGGTTTTTCCTTTACGCCTAAAAGGCTTCTCTACTGGCTACCACTGAAGTGGCCTTTGCGACTGACTTTTACAATTGTCAGTCACTACCCCTTAAAGGAGTCTATTTTTTCTTGAAGGCTTCTTTTATTGATGCCTTTTTTCTTATTATGTTTTTTGTTCAAAATGAGCACTTTCCTATAATATAAAAAAGGGGTATTGATTATTTCAATACCTCATAAATTCAAATTATTTTTTTAATATCCTTCATATTAATTCTATAAATATTCTATTTCTAGTACAATTAAATTTTATTTTTAAGCAATAATTGGCCTCTTTTAATCTTCTTTTACATTTGTATTCAGCAAAGCCTCTAATTCATCTGCCGCGCTATTTGATAAATCGTTTTTATTTATAAGAATCATACCATCATCAATTCTTCTCACATAAATATAATTTTTATATATTCCCCATAACTTAAAGGCATTCCAGTTGCTTTTAGTATGTCCAGTTTCAGAATCGATAGTAACTCCGTTTTTCGCTGAATTCATATTCTCTTACTCCCGATTTCATTTTTGCATCTGCTTTATTCTGCATTTTCTTTAAAATAAATTTTTGTTTTAATGTTGCCCCAACTGTCGCCATAAATACAGAGAATATACAAAAAACACCAAAAATCACTGCTCTTACGAAATTATAATGAAAATAACTTTTGGTCGCTAGCAAAAACGTCAGAATAGCTGATACAACAAATACAATTCTACCTAGCTTTCTTTTCTCTTTATTCTTTTTACTTAATAATTGGATTTCTATTAAAGCATCTAATTCATTTTGAGTAATTTTAGTTTTACACTTAACCATAATTTTCCTCCTATTTTTTACGTATTGTCAGTTTTATTATCTACCAAAATAATATATCATATTTTGTAACACATTTCAATGCTTTTAATGATTTTTTGAATTTAAAACTGTCAAACTCCCGTGATCATATCATAAATTATACATGACTTATATATGTAGTATATTGAAAAAAAGAAATATCTATGATATATAAATAAAATAGGGGGAAAAATATGAAAAAAGAATTAAAATCTGGGGATATAATACCGTTTATAAGAGCTAAAGACTATAAATTTATTCAAAATCTAGGGGCAGGTTCTTTTTCAAGAACAGTTTTAATTAAAGATGAAATTATTGATGAATTATATGCCTGTAAGAAGTATGAACCTAGTATAACTATAACCGATACTAACGAAAAAAAACGATATTTTGATAAATTTATTTCTGAAGTAAAAATTTTAAATAAAATTGTTCATCCGAATATTGTAAGAATATATAATAATTATATATATCCAAATGAACAAGTAGGCTATATAATTATGGAATATGTTGAAAATGCTAAAAGTTTAAATGAATATATAGGAAATAATACGGAAACACTTAATAATATTTTTGAACAAATAATAAGTGGATTTTGTTATTTGGAACAACATAAACTGTGCCATCGTGATATAAGAAGCAATAATATTCTTATTAATTCAAATGGTATTGTGAAAATAATTGATTTTGGATTTGGAAAAAGATATTCTACAGATAATAATGTAAGCCCATTAACTTTATATAAAAATAATTGGATTGCAAATCTACCAAGTGAAATGAATACTAGAGATGATAATGAACCAATTTATAATAATAAAACTGAAATCTATTTTGTAGGTCAATTAATTAAACAAATAATTGAAGAAAATAATATAAAAAACTTTAGATATTTCTCCGTACTTAATGAAATGATAGAATATAATGTTTCAAATAGAATAAATTCATTTGCTGAAGTACAAAACAAAATGTCTGAAAAAGAACTTAGGAATAAGGCTATTTTTAGTCAAGATGAAAAGGATATTTATAAAGAAATTGTTGAAAAATTAGATGAAACAATTGAAAGCGTTGAATATGGTACAAACGTCAATGAAATAAATGTAATTATTCAAAAATTAGAAGCTATTTCAGTAAAATATTGTCTAGAAGATAAAGTACTAAATAATAAGGACTTTGCTGAATGCTTTTTTGGGAAAGTGGTAAAGGTAAACGAAAGCTCAACTGGATGGAATCAATATGATGGCGAATGTTATGACATTTATACTATTCCAACTTCTTTAATATTACAAAGTATTGATTGGTTAAATAATTGTAACTATAAACAACGAGAAATAATAAAACAAAATTTACAAGGAAGATTAGAAAAATATAATACCGACTTTGCAGATTTGCCATTTTAAAATATAATCTCAAAATATATATTAATGAATATACAGTAAAAACTATAATATATATAATTATTATTAAATCTTTTAAAGAACTTATTTTCAATTTTAGTATATAGATGTATAATTTGTTGTATTTCTAAATAAAATGATTTTGGAACTATATTTAAGAATTTTGGGAAGTATATTAAGACTACTTAATGAATATTACATTTTATATGATACAATGATAGGCATTAATAATTTGCAAAAGTTTGTAATGTTCGCTTGTTTTTTATAGAAAAATGTTGTAATATAATTTACATAGGAAATGAGATAAAAGCAGATGTGGGTGTTACCTTTAATTCCTCAACAATAGTTGAGAGATTGGAGGTGGTGTTTATATGTTAGATTTTTTAATGTTCTTAATAATAGGATTTATGATTTCAATAACTATAAACGTTGCCTTATTAAGTGTTATATACATAATACTATCAAATAAGCAACAATAAAAAATACACCACATACGCTTTCACAGAGCTAGCGGTGTATACTTAACTTTTTAGGTAACACACATTATTTGTGTTCTCATTTTCTATCTATATTATACACCCTAATTAAATTATTTGTCAATGAATTTTTAGAGTGTGTTACAATATGTTATATAAAATAATTATTGGGTTAAAAATGTGTTAAAATAAGGTTTTTTCAACACAAAAGTACAGAATACAAGAGGAATACAGGATACACTCAACCTGACTGTCGCCTCCAATAAAAAACGATAAAATGTTAAAAATTAGCATTTTATCGTTTTTTTCATTTCTTAGGAACTTTAAAAATTAAATTAATAATCATATCACAAAGTTCAGCTTCAGACATAGAACTATTAGACTCAAGCCACCATACAATGGTTGAAAGAACAGCCCCTGAATAAAAATGAGATATAACATCTATATCTGCAATAGGATAAATCCCTTGTTGATATTCCTTTTTTAACCTAGAAGATATGTAATTAACACAAGTATTTAAAAATACTTCAGTTAAAGAACTTTTAGAATTATGTTTTAAAATATTAACAAAAACATCTTTTTTATCAGCTATATACTCTAATAAACTAGTTACTAAATTAGAATAAAATTCTTGAATATTTTGATAACTTTTTTTAGTTATATTAGTTACTAATTCTTGTTCAACATCTTGAATGCAAAATTCTAGTAAATCATATTTATCTTGAAAATGATGATAAAAAGTTGTTCTATGTATCATAGCAAGATTACATATGTCATTAACTTTGATTTCTTCGAAAGGCTTTTTAGCTAGTAATTTAAAAAAAGCCTCTTTTAATAAAATGTATGTTCTTTGTACTCTTAAATCTTTCATCTATACTACCTCTTTTAATTTATTTTTCAAAAAAGATTATAACTCGTTTTTATACACTTGTAAAGATAATATACAAATGTATATACAATATAGTTAAAATGTAGAAAAACTAACAAAAGAGATTAAAGTGTAGTTGCAAAATCCTAAAATCAATTTATAATAATAAATAGAGAGAAGTATGACGAAAAGGTTTTTAATAAAAAGCCTATTTATTTTGTTTTAATATAAAAAGAAAGAAGGAGTGTAAAAATGGATAAGAAAAAAATTATGAAATGGGTTATCATAATAGCTATAATAATTATTCCAGTAATGTATAGCTTTTTCTATTTAAAAGCATTCTGGGATCCATATGGTAACTTAAAAGACATGAAAATTGCGATTGTCAATTTAGATGAAGGTGATGGAAATGACAACATTGGGAATGAATTAGTAAAAACTCTAGAAGATAAAGATGTTATGACAATAAAAGAATTAAAAAATTCAGATGAAGCTCAAAAAGGATTAGTAAATCAAGATTATTATGCAACAATTACTATTCCAAAAGATTTTACTAAAACATTAAATAATGCAGCAAATAGTGATAGGCAAATGGCAACAATAACATATTCACCAAACCAAAAAAATAACTACTTAGCATCACAAATGATAAATCAAGTAGTAAATTCAGTGGAAAAAGAAGTAAAAGGTCAAGTAGTTCAAAAAGTAGTTACTACATTAGCTGATGAATTAAGAAGTGTACCAGATAAAATGCAAGAAATAGCAGATGGTGCAACACAATTAGCATCAGGTACATCAGAATTAAATAGTGGATTGGGAACTCTAAAAGATGGAACAAATACATTAGCTACAAGTTATCAAACATTTGACAAAGGTGTCGATAGTGCATCAAAAGGAAGTACAGACCTAAATAGTGGACTTGCAAAATTACAAAGTGGAGCAGATACATTATATGCAGGAACAAGCAAATTAGCTGAAAGTACAAAAGATTTTTCGAAATTAGGTAGCGGAGTAGAAGCCCTTGCAAGTGGAGCAAATACATTAAATTCAAGTGTATCAGCATATGTAGATGGTGTAAGTGGAGCAGTTTCAAAAGTAAAAAGTTCAGTTGCTACAACAAAAACACAAGCCACAACATTAGGAACAAGTTTACAAGCATATTTAGCACAACATCCAGAAGCAATGAATGATGCAAATTTTCAACAAGCAATGGCAACATTAAAAAGTATGAGTTCATCATCAGTTGATTTATCAGGATTACAAACATTAGAAACAAAAGGTAGCGAATTAAAAGCAGGAGCTAGCAAATTAAATACTAGTATAAAAACTTTATCTAGCCAAACATCAAAATTAAGTGAATTATCATCAGGAATACAAAGCTTAAATACAGGAATGCTAGAATTAAAACAAGGTTTAGCAACAGCTAAAGAAGGAAGCACTTCATTACAAGATGGATTAACTACATTAAGCACAAGTTCTAAACAAGTAAAAGATGGAATTAATCAAGTAAATAGCGGAGCAAACCAAGCATATGAAGGAAGTAATACATTATTAGAAGGAACAAAAACATTTGAAAATGAAATTAATAATGGAATTGCAGATACAAAATCAGAACTAAGCAAATTAGATGGTTTAGATACATATGTAAAAGAACCTGTAAAAGTAGAAGAATCAGACTATGGTAAGATAACATCATATGGATTAGGATTTGCGCCATACTTTATGTCTATATCATTATGGGTTGGTGGATTAATAGCATTAGTAATGTTATATAATGACCCAGAAAACAGATTTAAAATAATGAGTAAAAATGCAAAAAATCCATACTTACGTACAGCAATGTATATGGTAATCGCGGCAGCACAAGGTGTAGTATTAGGATTTATATTAAAATTAGGACTAGGTTATAGTGTAACTAATATGGCTTTATATTATGGAACATGTATGCTAATATCAATGACATTTACAAGTATAATATTATTCTTGATAGAAAATCTTGCAGATGTAGGAAAATTCTTATGTATCTTATTATTGGTATTACAATTAGCGGCAAGTGGAGGAACATTCCCAATAGAAACAGTGCCAAAATTCTTCCAAAACATATATGCATTTATGCCAATGAATTATAGTATTAGATTAATAAAAGAAGCAATAATTAAAACAGACAGTGGAATGGTATGGCAAAATGCAGGAGTACTAATAGGAATTTTAATAGTATTTGTAGCAATTGTAGTAGGTATTGAATATATCAAACAAAAAAAGGAAAACAAAACCGAAAGTAGCAATTCTTAATAGAAACAATAAAACCAGAGGAAATATTTTATATTTCTTCCGGTTTTTATTAATTATTAGATATTTTTTCTAGTTTAATATATTTTTTATGCAGCTGGGAGTTACGAATAAAAAATGTATTAAACTAATTAAAAGTTTATAAATTATTAATTTCTTTAAAAAATTGATATTCTGTACCTGATGTAGTTTTTCCTTTATATGAATAACCATCATAAATACCATTTAAATCAACAGTAAGATTCATGTTATAAGCAAATTTCTCGCCAGAATTATTAACAATATGTATTGTGAAATTTAATGTTGGTGTAATATCTTCTAAAGAAATATTTGCTTCTTTTAAAACTTTTCCATTAAATGAAATAGTTTTAGAATTATCTGAAACAGAATAATTTGTTAATAAATCTTTATATAAATATCCTAAAGAAATAGGATTTGAACAGTCTGAGTAAAATGTTGGTTTATCATAATCATTACTTTCATTTTCTTTATTTGTATTTATAATGTTAAAATCAATTCTATTATTTTCGGCTTGCTCAACTTCTTGATATTTACCAGAATTTAAAGGATTTTTGTAATTAAGGATTTTTGTTCCAGTTTGAGAATTTGTTGATATTGAAATATTATCAATATACAACTCCTTTATAGTATTTTCATCTGTTAAATCACTAGAAGATAAGCTATTATCAATATATATAGATAAATCAGAAAATTGTGAAATAGACATATTGCTTAATGATTGATTATCTGAATTATCGACTGCATTGGCACTACTGTAAAAAAATATTTTTTGAATGCCAAAAACAGCTTTTTCATTCTCATCAGCTATTTCTATCATTTGGTTAGTAAAATTATGCTTAGAAGCCAATGAAGAAAATATAAATATATAATAAAATAATAACAAAACTATAGCTATAATTATTAATATGGCAAATGCAAGTTTTACATTTTTTATCTTAAAATTAAAATTTTTCATATGTTAATCATTTCCTTTACATTTAAGAATCTAATCTATTATATAACATTTGCATATAATTAAATACTTTATTGTGCCAATCACTATCACTAGCATATCTAGTATTTACACCCTCTAATGTAGGTCCATTATAATACCAACCAGCAGCTAACTCTCCATCATAAATTTTAGTTCCAGATGGATTTAAATAGTATTTAACTAAAGATTTTGCAACTGTTTCTATACCTTCAGAATAATCTGTAAAATCAAATGAAGATTCATAAGGCGTTGAGTCATAAGAACCATAACCAAATAAATTCTTTTTATCTTGAGAAATTTGAGAGGTTCCCCAAGCACTTTCATGTATAGCCATTGATGCTAAGAAAATACCATTAATATTGTATTTTTTCTCCATATTGTAAAATACATTGTAATTATTTTCAAAAACCTTATTTTTATCATTAGATAAACCTATAAAGATTTTTTTGTAATCACTTAATGTTAAGTCACTTGTTTTATTTAATTGCATTCCAATATTAACTTTAAGTAAAATTCTTTGAACTCTATTTTTATCAACAATATTAGGTGTAGTTGAAGCAGATGTTAGATTAGAAGTTTTTATATAACCTTCAACTCCATCAAATGAAACTTTTGCCCAAGTTTCACTAGGTAATTCTAACAATTTTACATCTATACTCTTTTTAACTTCAGCTAAGTCAGAACCAGAGTCTTCAGCTTTATCTTTTAATTTGCTTGTCTCAACAAAATACATTGTATCACCAATATGTACTTTATGTTTTGCTAAAAATTCAGATGTACCACGATCTATTATTTTTGCAGTAGGATCTGATAATTTTTCTTTTGCAAGAATAGTTTCTTCTACAAATTCACCATTTTCATAAGTTTTGACTGCTGTAACTTTATCTTTTCCTAAGATACCTTCTTGTTTAACAACTTCCTCACCCTTAGGTAAAGATGCATTATCACTATAAGTTGTTTCAAATTCTACATCTCTATCTTCAACAACTTGTTCTTTAACTCTATCCATGCCAGCATTTTCAGAAATAATAGATTGCATGTTTAATCTATGTCTATTAAGTTCATATGAAGCAGCAACTTGTGTATCTGATTTTGCATAACTTTCTTTAAATGACAAATCTTTTGGGAAAAGTATAGCCATTGAGACAATTACAATTCCACAACCTGTAATTATTTGAGACAATTTTAAATCATTAGTTTTAACTGATCTACTATTCTGCTCAGATTTAGATTTTAACATAGAAATAAAATTACTAGGACTAGACTTAACCTTATTAATGTTAGTAGTTCTAGAATGAACTTTTTTTGTTTTACTAGCTTGTTTTGAATAAGCTTGTTGAGCTTGAGGATTATTTTTTATTTCTTGCAATTCTTTAAAGACATCAGATAAGTTTCTGTCTTGATAATTAT
Organism: uncultured Clostridium sp.; assembly: GCA_905213875.1. Lineage (GTDB taxonomy): Bacteria > Bacillota > Clostridia > TANB77 > CAG-508 > CAG-269. Next base: position 81,746 of record CAJMJN010000001.1, on the reverse strand, counting down.
AAGAATTTTTATCATCTAACATAGCTTTATACTCTCTCCTTATAAATTTATACACATCTATTATATAATAACAAGTTTTTAATGTCTACATATTTCAACAAAAAACTCCTAGAAATTGTTGCTAAAAAAGTATCTTTTACTTGCAAAATCCAGAAAATGGTATATAATAGTAATATGTGAAAGAAGGTGAAAATAATGAATTTAGAAATATTAGAAAAAGAAATAGGATATAAATTCAAAAATATATCATTATTAAAAAAAGCATTAACACACACATCTTATGCATATGAACATGGAGTAGAAAGTAACGAGAAACTAGAATTTTTAGGAGATAGTATATTAGAATTTTTATCTAGTAAATACATATATAATAATTATCCAAAACTAAAAGAAGGAGAAATGACTAAAGTTAGAGCAACAGTAGTATGTGAAAAAAGCTTGTACCAAGTAGCAAAATTGCATAATTTTAGTGATTTTTTGTATTTAGGGAAATCTGAAATTAAAACAGGTGAAAGGCAAAGAACAGCAATATTAGCTGATAGTGTAGAGGCAGTAATTGCTGCAATGTACAAAGATGGTGGAATAGAACCAGTAGAAAAATTTATAGTAGAGAATTTAAAAGAACCAATTGAAGAAGCTACAAAACACGTAGGAGATAAAGATTATAAAACCGTATTACAAGAAAAACTTCAAGTAAATGGTGATGTTAATATTAAATATACAATAACAAATGAAAAAGGGCCAGACCATGATAAAACTTTTGAAGCTCAAGTTGAATGTGATGGAAAGTTCTTGGCTAAGGGGGAAGGTAAAAGCAAAAAAGAAGCACAAATGCAAGCTGCTAAAAAAGCATTGGAAAATTTATAAAAGAAAGAGGTAATCTATGAAAAAACAGTATATTATACCAATATTTGTACCACATTTAGGTTGTCCAAATGATTGCATATTTTGTAATCAAAAATCAATAAGTGGTCAAAAAAGTAATATGACAAAAGAAAAAGCAAAAGAAATAATAGAAAATTACCTAAAAAGCATAGACAAAGAAAATGCACAAATAGAAATAGCCTTTTTTGGAGAAAGTTTTACAGCAATAGAGGAAGAAAGACAAGAAGGACTATTACAAGTAGCAAGTGAATTTGTAAAAAGTGGACAAGTATCAAGTATAAGAGTTTCTACAAGACCTGATGCAATCGACAAAAATATTTTAAAAAGATTAAAAAAATACAAAGTTAAAACAATAGAATTAGGTGTTCAATCTTCAAATAACTATATCTTAAAAAGAATTAATAGAGGACATACTTTTGAAGATGTAAAAAGAGCTGCAAAACTAATAAGATGGAATGGATTTAGGCTAGGTGTACAAATGATGGTAGGATTACCAGAAAGTACAACAATAGACGAAATAAACACAGCAAAAGAACTAATAAAATTAAAACCTAAAATGGTTAGAATTTATCCAGTTTTAGTAATAAAAAATACGCCATTAGAAAAAGAACTAGAAAAAGGAACATATAAACCATTAACAGTGGTACAAGCAGTTGAAGTATGCAAAGAAATAGTTAGATTATTTCATGATAAAAATATTGATATAATACGAATTGGATTACAACCAACAGACGAAATTTCAGAACCAGGCTCAGAAAAAAGTGAAGTAGTTGCAGGACCATATCATCCAGCATTTAGACAACTTGTGGAATCTGCAATGTGGTATGATGCAATTGTTGAAAAAATTAAAAGATTAAATGTAAAAGTAAAAGAAGTAGAAGTAACCGTAAATCCAGTAGATGCTAATAATGTTATTGGACATAAAAAAGAAAATGTCAAAAATCTTAAAGAGTTATATGATGTGAATCTTGTTTTAAAACAAGATCCTAAAATGAAACAAGGTAAGTCAAAAATAGAAATAACTGAAACTTATACAGATTAATAGATATTATGTTTTAAAGTTATACTATTTATAATTATCTTCTTCAAGTAATACATATTTTTTAACTTAATATTTGGCGGCATTTCATAATCTAGTAATTCTAAAAATATCCTATAGGCACCTCTCAAAGCAAGTTTGAGATTCTCCTATAGGATATTTTAATAATTTCTACAATTATTCCATTTGCAGCATATTAAGTTAAAAAATATGTATTACTTGAAGAAAAAAGTATGAATTATTAATCTTAAAAACAAATAAATATAAAAGTTGCTATACCTATTAAAAAAGCAAATAAATAGTTATAAATTTTACTAAAATTACCAATAATATTAATAAAGTATATAGGCAAAAATGTAAAAATTAAATTTTAAATTTCTATATATTTTTTTATGAGAAGAAGGGAATGCAAGTTTTATATGAAAGAATGTAAAAGCGATAAATTTAAACAAATATTAAAAGAAATGTTAGAAACGATACTAGGTGCACTAATTATGGCAGCAGGAGTATCGTTGTTTTTATTGCCTAATCAACTTTCTTCTGGAGGAATAGCAGGTGTTGCAACAATATTTTATTATTTGTTAAATATACCAATGGGAATTGTAATAATTGCAATAAATATTCCGCTATTTTTATTTTCAATGTATAAAGTAGGGAAAATGTTTTTCTTAAAATCAACATTAGGAACCGTTGCAATGTCAGTATTTATAGATTTATTAGATAAAATCGAACCACTAACAAATGACAGGTTTCTAGCTTGTATATATGGAGGAATTTTATTAGGACTAGGAACAACTTTATTATTAAAATCAGAATCATCAACAGGAGGAAGTGATTTGATAAGTTATATAGCAAAAAAATATAAACCAACCGTTAGAAGCGGAAATATTATTGTAATTATAGATATTATTATAATTGCGTTAAATGTAATTTTTTTCAAAGAAATAGAAATAGGATTGTATTCAGCAATAGCAATATATATAATGGGAAAAATTATAGATATATTTTTCGAAGGAATTAATTTTACAAAATTAATGATAATAGTTTCTAACAAAAGTGAAGAAATTGCAAAACAAATAGACCAAAAAGTAGCTAGAGGTTCAACAGGTTTATATGGAAAAGGTATGTATACAAATGAAAATAAATTGATACTAATGTGTGCAGTATATAGAAAAGATGTTGCTAGAATAAAAATAATTGCTAAAGAAATAGATCCAAAAAGTTTTATAGTAATAACAAATTCAAGAGAAGTAGTTGGACAAGGGTTCAAAAATTAAAAAAAATATGTTATAATGAATCCGAAAGGATAAAAAATATGAAAGAACAAAAATATATATTAAAAAAAGCAAACTCATTTGAATTGAAAGATATATTTGATTGTGGACAATGCTTTAGATGGAATGAGCAAGAAGACAAAAGTTACACAGGAATATTTAAAAATAATGTCTTAAATGTTTCAAAAATAGGAAATGACATCATATTTGAAGGAATGTGTGATGGAGAAATAGAGGAAATTGTAAAACAATATTTTGATTTAAACAGAGATTATGAAAAAATAAAAGAAACATTAAGTAAAATAGACCAAAATATGAAAACTAGTATTGAATATGGTAAAGGAATAAGAATTTTAAATCAAGATTTATGGGAAACAATTATATCTTTTATTATATCTGCAAATAACAATATTCCAAGGATAAAAGGGATAATAGAAAGATTATCTAAAAAATATGGAAACGAGATTATATACAAAGAAAAATCTTATTATACATTTCCAACACCAGAACAATTAAAAGATGTAACAGTCCAAGAATATAGAGAATTGGGCTTAGGTTTTAGAGATATACGATTATATGAAACTACTAAAATGATTTTAGAAAATCAAGTCAATTTAGAAGAATTAAGAACAAACCATAATACACATGAAGTAAGAGAAAAACTTTTGACATTATCAGGTGTTGGCCCTAAAGTTGCAGATTGTATATTATTATTTTCAGATTTAAAAAGATTTGAAGTTTTTCCGATTGATGTATGGGTAAGAAGAGTTATGAATGATTTATACATAAAAAATGAAGATGAAACAAAAGTTAATAAAAAACAGATTGAAAAAATTGCAAAAGAAAAGTTTGGAAATTTAGCAGGTTTAGCCCAACAATATTTATTTTATTGGAGAAGAGAAGCGTAAAATAAAGGAAATAAATATGTAACATTGGAAAAAATAGAAATAAATGAAAATCCAATACCAGTTGAGCAAATCGAGTGGTAGATAAAATGTCGAAATTTGCGATGAAAAGTTAAAATATTTAATACTTTTTGTTGTAAATTTCGATATTTTATGTTTTAATAGATATATCATTTATACAATTATTTTTATTCAAATATTTTATCATAACAAATTTAATCAATTTAATTTTTTATTAATTTTAATCTTACTTAGTTTTAATATGAAATATATTATATCTTTTATTATTTAATCATTTGTATTTAATTCGAACTTATATCTATTTTTAAATTCATATTTTATGATCGATAATTTCTATTTGAAACTTTTATAATCTAAATTTTTAAAATCATTAAATGTTTTATTCTGAACCTAATTCATCAATGAAAGGAGGATAGCTTTTTTATAATAAAAATAATCGTATTTAAATAAATATATAAAAATATACTTATAAGTGTTGATTAATTTAACTACTTCTGGTATAATTAAGGAGGTAAAATAAATTGTTAGATAAAACCGATAAAATTATATCATTAGGGGGAAATGATACTAATCAAAAGAAAAAATTATTGCCATTAACATCTGATGTAATATTTAAAGCAGTATTTTCAAGACCTGGAAATGAAGATATTCTAAAGTCATTATTAGAAGCTATTTTAGACATAGATATAAAAGAAGTACAGGTTCAAAATACAGAATTACCAGTGGATTCATTTGACAATAAAGCAGGTGTTATGGATATAAAAGTACGAGTTGATGAAGATATAATATGTGATATAGAAATGCAAGTAAAAAACGTATGGAATATAGATCATAGAAGTACATATTATATAAGTAAAAATTTATCAAGTGAGATGAGGCGAGGAGATGACTATAAGGCAGTAAAGAAATCTATAGGAATAAATTTACTAGCATTTGAATTTTACAAAAGAAATAGTTATAGAAGTATAGCACATATGAAATTTGAGAAAACTAAAAAAGAAGAATACATAGATATGGGATATACAGATGAAGATGAAATAGCAACTACAGATTTAGAAATGCATTTTATAGAACTACCTAAATTCATAAAAAAAGCACCAGAGCCCAAAACGAAATTAGAGCAATGGTTATATTTTATTGCTGGAAGGAAGGAAAAGATGAAAGATATAGAGAAAAGAGTAAAAGAGATCGAAAAAGCAGAAAAAGTATTAGAAGAACTAAGTGCAGACAAAGAAGCATGGAATCTATATGAAGCCCGAGATAGAGCAATGAGAGACTATAATTCAGGAATGAGGTATGCAAAAGAACAAGGCTGGAATGAAGGTATGGAAAGTGGAATAAAAAGAGGTGAACAGATAGGTATTAAAAAAATAGCCAAAAATATGATTCTCCAAAATATTCCTATAAAACAAATTTCCATTGTAACAGGTTTAACTGAAAAAGAAATTTTATCTTTAAAATAATTATATAAAGCCAAATAGAAAATTTATATTTCTATTTGGCTTTTACTTTTGTCTCAAATATTATAAATAATAAAATAATATTAGTTTTCATTTATATTAAATATTTTTAATGCATTTTTATAAGTACTATCAGCAATTTGTTCTATTTCTAGTCCTTTTACATCTGCTATTTTTTGTGCTACATATTCTACATTTCTTGGGTCATTTCTTCTTCCTCTTAGTGGTTCTGGAGATAAATATGGACTATCTGTTTCAATTAGCATTTTATCATTTGGTACCATTTCTATTATTTCAGCTGCATTTTTGGAATTTTTAAATGTTACTGGTCCACAAAATGATATGTAAAAATCTAATTTTAATGCTTCTTTTACAAGTTCTCTATTTAAAGGGCAACAATGGAAAATTCCTTTTTTGTTCACTGTATTTTCTTTTAATATTTGTAATGTATCCATTACAGCTTCTCTTGTATGTATTACTATTGGTAAATCTAGCTTATTGGCTATTTTTATTTGTTCTATAAACGCTTCTTTTTGTAACTCCTTATTTTCTTTATTCCAATAATAATCTAATCCAATTTCTCCTATTGCAACCACTTTTTTTGTTTTACCTAAATTCTCTATTTCTTCTAACATTTTCCACAATTCTTCCTTAGTTTGTGGAATATCATTAGGCGAAATTCCTACTGTTGCATATATAAAATCATACTTTTGGGATAGTTCAATTGCTTTCTTACTTCCTTCTAGGCTATATCCTGCTGACACAAACTTTTCTACATCACTTTTATGTATTTCTTCTATTATTGTATCTCTATCTTCGTCAAATTTTTCATCATCAAGATGAGCATGTGAATCAAATAATTTCATATTAAAGTCTATTCCTTTCCTTTTAGTTCAAATACACATATAGTAATGAAAAAATTTTTCATTACTATATCTTACTTTTTATGCTTTTGTTAAAACTGTAACATTTGCCACAGCATATTCTTTGCAATGTGACAAACTTATATCTATATTTTCTATGTCATCTAAGTTCATTCCTATTATATTTAAAGATGGTCTTCCTTGTTCATTGTCTACTACTTCTATATCTTTCCAACATATTGCATATTTATCTTCCAACTTCCAAGACAAGGCCTTAAATGTCGCTTCTTTAGCAGCAAATCTTGCTGCATAGTGTTGATACTTTTGAGCATTTTTACTTTCACAATATTCTATTTCTTTTTCTGTAAAAACCCTATTTATAAATCTTTCTCCTAAACTTTCTATACTTTCTTTTACCCTAGAAATTTCAATTATATCTACTCCACATTTAATTTTCATACTACATTTCTCTTTTCTAATTAATTATAAAATAATAATTTATATTCTAGGAAAAGCTTTTAAATATAAACTTTGAATGAAGTTACGAATGCGAATGGAGAAACTTTAGAAATTCTTACGCAGCTTTTATGGAAAGAGTTCATTTTTAATGGAATGGTGCCATAAAACAAGTTAGAATTTCTTAAATTTCAAAATAAGCCGAGGAACGCAATGAAAAGTTCATATTTAAAAGTTTTTCCTTAAATAAAACATTATCTTATAACAATTTCAAATTTTATTTCTTAGCAAGTATCACAAAATTTAGCACATTAAACACTAATGAAATCACTAACACCAAACCAATTAAAATTGTAACTCTTTTATTCTTTTCTATATTCAAATCTTTGTATAGCACATCATATTTTGTTTTTACTTCGTTATACAATTCTTCTAATTCTAAAGTTTCTTGTATTTTATGGTTTAGCATTGTTCCAATTTCGTCTTCTGTAATTTCTTGTATCCACATTTTTTTAGTAAATTCAATAAATTTTTTCCTTGCTTTTTTCACTTTTTTAGGGTCTTTTAGTTCTACTGCTATTTTCTTTAGATATATTTTTTTATACAAATTAATTATATATGTGTATAAATATTGGTTTTCATATTCATTTGGTAATATTGTATAATTATTCATATCTTCACTTGATGAAAATAGCATTACGCCTAATTTGTTTAGTGACATTTTTGCATATTTCCATTTTGACATTGTTATTATTTTCTTATTGTTGTTTTCAATATTCTTAATATCGTCTGCTGGTAATATGTTGATATATTTATCAAAATAATGTTTCACTTCATCAAATTCGTGTGAAATTCCCCATGCTGATTGGTCTATACATATATATGAATATGTTAAAAATCTTTCTGTATCTATGTCAAGTTTTAGACTCTCTACACTTGAACCTGTTATTCTTCTTAAGAAATTTCTAAATGTTTCTGCACTTTCAAAACTATTTGTTTGTAAACGTATGTTGTCATATGCATCTAAATTATTTCCTTCTTGGTTTATATCTCTAAATTTATAATTGAAATTTAAGACATTTGCGAAATTATAGTCATCTTCTATATTTGTTTTCATTAATAAGAAACATATTCCTGTATTGAAACATATAATATCAATTTTTGTTATTGCAAAAAATATCCCTTTTTTATCATCTATTTTCCCTTGAATATCTTTTGGTATTGAATATTCAAATATATTACAAGGATATTTTGCAAGTAATGCTGCTCTTGTGTCTATTGATAATTCTTCTAATTTTCTAATTTTTTCTTTTCCAAATCCAAAACTTGAAAATAAAAATTTCCTTGTTTCTGGCAAAAAGTATTGATATGTTCTCAAATCTTTTTCTTTTTGAAATGTTTTTAAGTTACAATTTTTATCTTTTAACATTTTTAATATATATTTTTGGTAATTTCCCTCTTTTATTGCAAAAGGGTGTATAAAATATGTATATTGATAGTTCGTCTTTAGTTCCATTTTCTTTAGTTCCTTATTTACTATATTTAGGTTTTTTAGGAATTACCTATAACCTTATTTTCTATAATAATTCATATTTATGTCTTTTCCTAGATACCATCCACCAATAAAGTCTATTTTTAAATAATCATCTAAATTATATGTTGGTTCTTTTACTACTTTTCCGTCTTTATCAATTGCTCCCCATTTTCCGTCTTTTTTAATTCCAGCATATCCATAACTATTTTGGCTTGTTACATCATCATAAATATAATCTACAACTGTTTTTCCATTTTTATCTACAAATCCATATTTTCCATCTTTTTTGCTTGCAAATAATGTATTTGATGTAAATATGTTTTCTGCATTTTGTTCTTCAAATTTAAAGTTGTAATATTTATATGAATTATTTTGATTTAATTCCATATATCCTTTATCTGTATTTAATTCTATTAAATATCCAGTTTGTTTTACTTGGTAATTGCTATCTAAAATTTCATTTTCATATTGGTCGTCTTCAGCTATATATAAATCTGCTTTTTCATTATATGAAAGATTTTGATATTTAAATTCTACTTTTTGATTACCTTGTAAGTCTATTATTCCATATTTTGAATCTTTTTTAGCTATAATACTTCCAGACGCTCCTTCTTTTAACTTTTCATATTCTGGTTTTATAACTACATCTCCTGATAAATTCATAATTCCGTATTTTTCTTTTTGCTTATATATAATTCCATTTTCAGGATTTTGTAATATAGCTTCAATTTTGTCATAATTTCCACTTAAAACTTTATCTCCAGCTTTTTTTACAACTTCTTGTTTTCCATTTTCTGTTACAACATAATAATCATTTCTATAGATTTTTTCTACTGTATCATATTTTGTTTCTAAAACTTGTTTATTAGCTGTATCTACTATTCCGTATTTTCCATCACTGCTTTTTACTATAAATCCTTGGCTTTTGTCTTTATCTAAACTTGTAATTTCAGCATATGATGGTGTTATTAAGACATTTCCTTTATTGTCTGCAATTCCTACTTTACCATCTTTAGTAATTTTAAATGTGTTTTGCACACCTTCTAGTGCTTCTATTTTGGCATATTCACATTGCAATAATTCTTTTCCAGATAAATCTATTAAGCCATATAAACCATTTTTTTCAACTCTTACAACATCATTTTCATACCATAAATTATTATCAGTGTCTTTATTTGATATTGCCTCAACGTGGTCATATTCTGTAAAAATTTCTTTATTTTCACTATTTAAAGCCTTTGTTTTATATGTGTTGTTATCATAATCTACATCATATGTACATAAAAATACATCATTTTTACTATTAGGAACAATTATCATTTCTGCATAACTAGGGTCTATTACATTATCTCCATTTGAATCAATTACTCCCCATTTGTTATTTTGATATGATGCAAAATAATCTTTGCTAACTATTTTTCCTTGTTTAGTATCTTTACTTAAAATTCCTTTTAACATTACAATACACATTATAATTACTATTATTGCAACTATAACTGCAAAAACTTTTTTCATATTTAATTTAGGTTCTTCATATCTTCTTCCTCTACTCAATGCAATTATTCCTCCTAATTTATTTCTAAATTACTATATCATATTTCTTTTGATTTAGCAATTTGTTTTAATAATTTAATATTATAAGAAAGACTTGAAATATAAGATTTGAATGCAATGACGAATGTGCATAGAGAAATTTTAGAAATTCTTACGTAGCTTTTATGGAAAGAGTTCATTTTTAATGGAAGGGTTCCATAAAAACAAGTTAGAATTTCGTAAATTTCGTAATAAGCCGAGGAATGTAATAAAAATCTTATATTTCAAGCCTTCTTTTGTATTAAATTAAAATGTATAATTACAAACACTACTTTTGTCTAAATTTAAATGCAACTACACTCATATCATCTTTTGCAATACCATAATTATTATCAACAGACTCTTCCAAAATTAAATTAGCAATCTTTTGCGTATTGGTAGTTTCTATATCTTCTAACAAATACTTTATCCACAATTCCTTATTCTTATATTCTACATTAGAATCTAGAATCCCATCTGAACATAGCACTACAATTTCGCCATCATTTATATCTTTGTCAAATGTTTCTAATTTACTTTCTTCTAATATTCCTGTTGGCAATGAATTCGATTTTATCATTTGAACTCTTTTATTTTTCTTTATATATGTTGGACAAGCTGCACTTTTAATAAATTCGACATTTCCTTCATATAAGTCTACAATTGCTATATCTAGAGTTGCAAATGTTTCTTTGTTTTGATTCATTAAAGCATTATTTATTAAATCTAAAGATGCTTTTTTATCAAATCCTGATACTAGCAAATTTTCTAATAGTCGTAATGTTTGGTTACTACTATTTTTAGCTTCTTTTCCACTTCCCATTCCATCACTAATTGCAACTAAATATTTTCCATCTTTTAAACGTATATTTAATATACTATCACCTGATTGTTTACTGTTGTTTTTAGTTTCTTGTGCCATTCCAATTGCCATTATGTATTTATCGTCTGATAAATATACTATTTTTTTGCCTACTGTTGCTTCAGCATTTAATACAATTGGTTCTTTTAAAATGTTTGTTAATATTTCTGCAATTTGTTCTAGTTTAGTATTTTCAAGTAATCTAGTTAGATATATTTCAACTATAAATCTATTATCTTTTTTTATCATTATATCTTGAACTTCTATCTCTTTTTGTCTTAATAAATCTACTATTTCTAATCTTTCTGCTTGATATTTTTCTTCTGCTTTTATGTCTTTTTCTATATCTTTTGCCATACTTTTTATAGCATTAGATACATTTTTTAATTGATTACTAATGTTCTTTTTAGTTTGTTCTTCTTTTTTCTTCCAGATAAAATTAGATTTTGCAACTTTGTATGAAACATTTATAGTTCTAACAATTTGCATTATATTGTCTTCTAATTGTTTGCTTATTTTGTTATCTTCTGCACCTACTATGTAACTATTACAATTCGCAAATATTTGTAATAAATCTTTTCTGCTTATTTCTTGCTTTTCTAATAATAATTCAAAAATCTCGTTGTCTATCTCTCCATCTGCTTTAGCAATATCGTCATATAGCATATTGTCTTTATAAGGTTCTAAATTATTTAATAATTCACCTATAAAAATTTCTTTATTTTCGTCTGAACTAATATTGTCTTTTTCAACTGCATCTAAATCGTCTTGTCCTCTATATGTTGTAGCCATTTCGTTTATTGCATTTGATACATTGTTTAAACTTTCTGCAACTTCTTTGCTTTTGTTCAATGCTCTATCTGACATTGAAGGCAATAATTTTGATTTTCCTGTAAATTCTTCTATATCAATTTGTAATGTTTTTGGAACAAAAAGTAATCCTATTGATGCAATTAGTATTTCTTTAAAATGTATTAATTCTACTGTATATCCATTTGCAACATATGCTAACAATATATTTCCAAGTGCAAACCCTACAACTACACCTATTTTCCCAAATCTATTTAATATACCTGCTATCATTCCTGAAATTGCATATGCAGCTATCATAATTGGCTCTGAATTTGTTATTACTCCTAATGTTACACCTATTGTAACACCTGATGTTGTTCCTATTAACATTCCATTTTTCCAGCCAAGTACCATAACGATTAATATACTTAATATATTTCTAATGCTAAATCCTGCTACACTAAAATCTCCAATTCCTCCAACTGCTATTGCAAGCATTAAGCTAGCACCTATAACTTCTTCAATTGAAAATGCTCTTTTTTCGTAAAATTCTTGAACTACTACAATAGAATTTACAAATATTTTATAAAATACTAATGCTATTATTGATAATGTTATTGATGCAAGTACATCATATAATGTAAATTGTGCCATTGCTATTTTTACAATTTGAATTAGTAATGTTGCTATAAATACGTTTTTTCCTATTTTTATTTTCTCATTTCGTTCTTCTTCATTATAACGTGGTTTAAATATAAATAATGTTATTATTAAAACTAGTGTTGTTAAAAAATAACCTAATCCTCCACCAACACCAAATTTAATAAAGTTTCCTAAAAGTGAAACTGCCACTACCCCTAATGCTGGAACAGATGATGCAAAACAAGCACCTAACACACTTATACTAAATATTGAAAAATCTCCACCAATGCCTACTAGTGACATCATAAATGCCACCACATATATTGCTAGATTTTCCTTTGTTAAAACATTTGAGAATATGTTTACATTTCTTTTTGCTTTTTCAGCTTTATTATTTATTTCTATTGTATCTTCATTTATATTTTGAAACATCCTTACCACCTCTTATTATTTGATAAGCTAATTTTAATACTTGTCCTTTGTGGTTTTTGTCTTTTCTAGTCTATTATCTAGAAAAACTTTTTTACAATTTATGATATATATTTTTATTTTCGTTTTTATTATCACATTATTCGTTGTTTATTTTATTACATATTGCCGAAAAAAGCAATATAAATTGATATATAAAAACAGCATTCTTTCTAAAAGAAAAAGATGAACATTTAAGTTCATCTTTTCTAAAAAATCTTTATTTATTTTCTTCTACTATTGCTTCTTCTTTATTTTGTTCATTTTCTGTTTGTTGTTTTACTGCATCAATAATCATAATAAATTTAACTTCTCCTAAATTTTCTCCGTCTAGCATTGTAAAATTGTTATATTCTTTAGATAATTCTGTTAATTTCTCAACTCTTGTAGTTAAATCTTTGGCATCTCCATTTATATAATTACAGATTTTTTCGATTCCTTCTTCATTAAATGTTTTTATTCCATCTGCTAGAGTTGTTGCTCCATCATTAATTTGAGTTGTTCCATTTGCTAATGTTGTAGCTCCATTATTTAATTCTGATAAGCCAGATGTTAATTGATTTAAACCATTTCCTAATGTACTCATTTGTGAGACTACTTTATTTGTAAATGTTTTTTTAGCTTGATTTCCAACTTGTTTTGCAACTGTTGTTGATGTTTGCATTGCTGTTGTAGTTGCTGTACTTTGAGCTGTTGATAATGCTGTTGTTATTGCTGTTTGTGTTGCTATTTGTTGTGCTGTTTCTAATGCTGTTGTTTCAGCTGTCTGTGTTGCTATTTGTTGCGCTACATTTAATGCTGTTGCTACTGCTGTTTTGGTTGCTGTGCTTTGGGCTGTTTCTAGTGCTGTTGCCACTGCTGTTTGTGTTGCTGTATTTTGAGCTGTTGTTAGTATTAATGCTTTTTCTGTTTCTGTTAGTGTTGTTGGATATGCTGATTGTGCATTTGCTATTATTTGTGTTTTTTGTGCATCTGTTAATACTGCTTTTTCTTTAGCTTGTGTTTTTATTTGTGCTTTTTGCGCATCTGTTAATACTGCTCCTTGTTTTGCTACTGCTGTTATTTGTGTCTTTTGTGTTTCTGTTAATACTGCTTTTGCTTTAGCTTGTGCAGAAATTTGATTTTTTTGTTCTTGTGTTAATGTTGCGCCTGATTGAGCTTGAGCTTTTATTTGTGCCTTTTGTTCATCTGTTAATTTACTGCTTTCAGCAGCTTGTTTTTTTATTGATTCTAAAGTTGCATTATCTAAAGCTTCTGAATTATCATTTTTTAAACTTTGTGTTGATTTTTCTACTTCTGATGTTATTGTTTGAGCTCCACTATATGCTGTATTAACACCATTCTTTAAAGTATTTGCACCTGCTTCTAATTCTGTTGTTCCATCTTTTAATGTGTTTGCCCCATCTTGAATTTGATTCATAGAACTTTGTAAAGTATTTACTTTATTATACATTTCGTCTAAATCGTCAAATATTGTTAAATCGTCTTCTTCTATAACTTTAGGTGTGACATATGACATTATACTACTTGTTTCAAAATTTGTTGCATCCATTGTAATTTCTATATTATTTGGAATATCAATTTCATCACTAGAAATTCCTAAACTTTCTTGTAAACCTGGCATTGCCATACCAACTATTACAGTTTTTGTTCCATCATCTACTACTTTACCAGATGATATTTCTATATTTCTTGCATTTTCATTTTTTATAATAGTTCCAGCAACAACTACAAATGGCACATACATTTTTTCATCTTTACCATTAATATTAATTGTTCTTTCTTCTTTATTTTTATATTGTAAAGTTATTTTTACTTTTCCACTTTTTCCTGCAATTTCATTTGCAGAAACTTCTTTTCCATCTAATTCATATTTTACTTCACACTCTATTGGTAATTCTTTTTCTGATTCACCTTGATAATAAATATCATTTTTATTTGCATTCCATACAAATTTATTACCATCTTGTGTATATGTTTCATCACCACTTGTATTTTTTATATTTAGTAAATCTGACATATCATTTATTGTATCAGCATATTCACTATTTTCTATATGTGTACTAACTATTGTTTTATAATTTTTCCCTTCACTATCTAATTTTGAATATACTGTTTCATCTTTTGTATATGCAAATACAGGAAGTGTATAACCTACCATTGAGCATAACAATGTACTTGCTACTATTTTTGAAATTACTTTATTACTCTTCATTTTAGAATCCTTCCTTTCCAAATTTTATCCCAATTTCTATTTATTTAATATATATTTTTTATGAAGTAACATTTCGGGGGGACCGACAAGTTACAGACTGTTATACAATTACAGTCTGTACGAAGCCCAAGAGTTACAAGTAAAAAATATATATTAAATTAATTAGTGTTTTATAAAAAATATTACAATTAATTTTTTATTTGCCTCATTCCCACTGTAGACTTACATACAATTTTATCAAATAATAATAAGAATGCTGGTAATACCATAATTACTGTACACATACTTATAATTGCTCCTCTTGACATAAGTGTACATAGTGATCCAATCATTCCTATTTTAGAAACGACACCAACTCCAAATGTTGCTCCAAAGAAACATAATCCACTAACTATAATTGAGCTTATAGATGTTCCTAAGGCTTCTGACACTGCTTCTTTTTTGTCTTTTCCTTCTTTTCTATAATTGATATATTTTGTTGTTATCAAAATTGCATAATCTATTGTTGCTCCTAATTGAATTGTTCCTATTACTATTGATGCTATAAATGGTAATGTTGTATTTGTATATGTTGATATTCCCATGTTTAGGAATATTGCAAATTCAATTACCATCATTAAAATTACTGGTAATGAAATTGATTTTAATACAAATATCATTATTATAAATATAACTGCTATTGATACACTATTTACACTATTAAAATCATGATCACTAATTTCTACTAAGTCTTTCATTAATGGTCCTTCACCTGCAAGTAAGGCATTGTTGTCATATTCTTTAATTATTGAATTTATTTTATCAACTTGATTATTTAATTCATCTGTTGCAAGTTCATATTTTGAACTAATTACAACTAATTGGTATTTGTCATTTTGAAGTATATCTTTTATGCTATCTGGTATTATTTCTTCTGGTATTCCATTATCAACAAGTGAAGAATATCCTAATGCAAATTCAACTCCATCTAAATCCTGGATTTTGTCTAACATTTCATTTACCTTGTAAGTTGGAACGTCTTTACTTACTAATGCAAGTTCTGTTGATACCATATTGAATTTGTCTTCTAGTGTATTTGTTGCTTCTATACTTGGTAGTGTTTGTGGTAATGTTTTGTTTAAATCATAATATACACTGATATTTGAATATCCATAAATTGCTATTGGTAATATTATTAAAAATGTTACTATTATTGCTTTATAGTGTTTTATATTAAAGTTCTTTAATTTTTCAAATCTTGGTAATATTTCTTTATGTTTTGTTTTTTCTATTGCTTTATCAAATATTAATAACATTGCTGGTAATACTGTAACAACTGATACTACTCCTAAAAATACACCTTTTGCCATTACTATTCCTATGTCTTTTCCTAAAGTTAAGTTCATACTGCAAAGTGCTAAAAATCCTGCTATTGTAGTTAATGAACTTCCTACTACTGATATCAATGTTTTTGATATTGCATGTGCCATTGCTTCATCATTATTATTATAATTTTCTTTTTCTGCTTTATAACTGTGATACAAGAATATTGCAAAATCCATTGTTACACCTAATTGTAAAACAGCACTAATTGCTTTTGTAATATAAGATATTTCTCCTAAAAATATATTTGAACCCATATTGTATAGAATTGCAATTCCTATACTTGCTAATAAAAATACTGGTGCTAAATATGAATCTAATGCAAATTGTAAAACTATCATACATAAAATAACTGCAATGACCACATATACAATAATTTCTGAATTTGCAATGTCTTTTGTGTCTAATACTAAAGCTGACATTCCACTTATTTTACATTGATTATCTGCAATTTTTCTCAATTGCTCTATTGATTCTAATGTTTTGTCTGAAGATATTCCTTCTTTAAATGTTACTAAAATTGCTGTATCTCCATCTTTGTATGCTATATTTTTTATCTCATCTGGTAGCATTTCTTCTGGTGTATTTGATCCTAATACATCTGCTACACTTGCTACTTTTTCTACATTATCTAATTTTTTAAACTTATCCTCTAATTTTTGTATATCTTTTGTACTCATGTTTTCTGTAATAACAATTGAATATGAACCCATATTAAATTCATTTGTTAATATGTTTTCACCTTGAACTGTATCTACATTATCTGGTAAATACGCTAATATATCATAATTAACTCTTGTTGCTTGCATTCCTATAAATGATGGAATTAATAACAACATTGCAATTATGAATATTATCTTTTTGTGTTTACATATTTTTTCTGCTATTTTTAACATTTTGGTCTTCCTTTCTTTTGATTTTATGACTGTTGGTCACTTCCTATATATTACCACTTTTATGACCAACGGTCAATACTTTTTTATAATTTTATTGACCATTAGTCAATTTTATGTCATAATAACTATAGATAATTTTATGAACAATATTTAAATTTTAATTATATATAGGAAAGAATGTGATTAATTATGAAAAATGATAAAGAAGGAAAACAAAATAGATTATTAAATACAGCATTTAAATTATTTACAGAAAAAGGTACCAAAGATACCTCTATACAAGAAATAGTTGATAATGCCAGTGTTGCAAAAGGTACTTTTTACCTTTATTTTAAGGATAAATATGAAATTAGGGATATTTTAATTGTACAAAAATCTCAAAAATTATTTTCAGATGCACTAAAATCTTTAAGAAAAAATTATATTTCAGATTTTTCTGATAGTATTATTTATATTATTAATTATGTTATTGATGAATTAACTAAAAATCCTTTGCTTTTAAAGTTTATTTCTAAAAATTTGTCTTGGGGTGTTTTTAATAAAACTGTTTTGAATTTGCATGATAAAAGTATGGATTCTGAAAATTCTGTTTATGATTTATTTATTAAAGGTATAAAAGAAAATAACATCAAGATTGAAAATCCTGATGTTACATTGTTTATGATTATTGAACTTGTTGGTTCTACTTGTTTTAATTCTATTTTATACAAGGAACCCTTACCTATTGATGAATATAAGCCTTATTTGTATAAGACTATTAGAGGAATGATTAGCTAATCATCCCTCTTTTTTATTCTTTACTTTTTATCAAATTTTGATATTTTTTACTATTTTATTAAAGAACTTTTTTCTTTATTAACACTACACCTGAGCTAATTATTATTAATGCACTTATTGTTAGAATTATATATGGCAAGTAATCTTTATTTTCACCAGTTGGCACCGTAATTACAATGTTTTTATTGCTGTCATCTTGTTCATGTGTTGAACTTTCTGATGGAACATAATTTCCTGGTATTGAGTCTTTTATTTTTCTTTCTTTTAGCTCATTTGTTTCTACATCATTATCAAATGAATAGTCATTTTCGTTATTTGATAATAATCTTGATGTTGACATTTTTACAGTTTTTATTTGTCCTGGTTCCATATTTGCAAATTCTTCTGTTTGGAATATTCTATTGTATTTACGTACAGCTTCAAATGCTTTTTCTGATAAATTACCACCTTTGCTTAAGTCTCTACTATTTACAACTGTCCATGAACCTCCATTTTCTTTTAAGTTACTGTCTTTAAAGTCTAAGTCATTTGATAAATAGTCATATAGTTTACTTACTGTTGCCATTTTCCAATTATTCGGATTTGTTATTATTCCATAAATGTAATAATCTTTTTCATTATAGTCTATTTCAGCTCTTGTATTGTCTACAGATACTTCATATTCTACTTCTAATGTGGCACCTTGCATTAATTCAGTATCAATCTCTACATGGATATTTCCATCTGGTAATACTTTTACATGTTGTAAATCGTCTGTTCTTGGGTCGCCATCGATTATTACTTGTCCATTTGCTAAAGTAACTTTTACATGTGATATTTCTTTTCCTATTCTAACATCTTGTATAGGTCTTTGAATTATACCAAAATCTATATTATCAAATATAAATTTCAAGTTTGCACCAAATTCACTAATATTGTCTAAGTTTACATCATAATCTAATTTTATCTCAAATTTTTGAGTATTTGCTTCAATGTCTTGTAAATTTTGTTCTGTAGATGTTCCATATGTTATTGTTTCTTCTTTTGTTCTTGTATCTACTATATCAAATTTACTTCCATCTGTATTTACTCCTAAGTCATCTTTTGCATCTGATAGTCTTGTAGCATCTCCTGTTTCTGTTCTATACCAATATTTGTTTGTTACCACTTCATTTGCTGATTTTTTGCTTCCACCTCTATAAATAGTTGATTTATAGTTGATTATCTTGATATTTTCTGTTGTTCCATCATATTTGTGTATTACACTATTGTTTCCATATGTGTAACGTATTAAATAATTTCCTGGAATTACACCGCTAAATTCATATGCTCCTTCTCCTGTTGTATATTGTGATGCTTCTTGTGTTTTTGGTTTTCCTTGTTCATCTTTTTCTCTTTTGTATAAAGTTGCAACAACTGCATTTCCATCTTCTGATGTTTTTATTTCTCCATTTTCATTTGTCTCTAGTAATTCTACTTTAACTTTTTCTACTGTTCCATCTTTAGAACCATTTTGTGTATTATATATACCGTCACCTTTTCTTTGTCTATCTTTTCCTTCTTTGTCTAGTAATTCTTGTATTGCGGCATCTTCCCATACAGTTCCTTTTATTACTCTAGTGTCACCTTCTTGTACTTTTACTATAAATGATGGTGCTGAGTCTGTATCATCTTCAAATGAATCTCTATTAGTTGGTTCTGTTGTTTCTGGATTAGAATCTTTATCTATTCCTGCATATCTACTACTAAATCCTTCATTTGAATATGTTGAATATGAACTTATTTCTGTAACAGAATTTAAAGTTATATCCTCATTTAACACTGCATTTATTGCATCATTTTTTAATTTATATTGTATATAAACTATTTTTTGTTTTTGTGGTGCGATTTTTTGGTTAGCACCTATTGCTACCTTTTTATATCCATTATTATTATAGCTTTCATCTACTTGATATGCTATGTCTTCTCCATCTTCTGTTATTATACTTGCAATATCATATCTATTATCAAAATAGTTTACTAATTGATTTGCCTGTGTATATAAGTTTGTTGATTCATTTCTAATTGCTATTTTATATGTTATATACATTTGTAATTTTCCAGCATTTCCATCTTGTTGATTATATGAAACATCTGCTGAATACATTTCTCTTGTATATGACGCTGAACCCCATTTATTTCCGAATTTTACAGCCATATTAAATCCATCATCTGCTGTATTATTAAATCTTTGATTATATTTATATGTATGTGTATATCCATTTAATTGTATTTTTGCACTTTCTATGTCTTCTATTATTGCTAAATCTGGCATTTCTCTTTCATATAATCCAAGATTTATGTTTGGAATTTCTTCTACATTATTAGAATATAATTGTGCTAACGTAATAGATTGTCCTAACAGTCTATCTGGTGATGCATCTTTTGTATTTGCTATTAGCATATATTGGTTACTTACACCTGTTACAGGATATTTTTGACCATCATATCCATATATGTAATTTCCACCATATTTTAGTGTACTTACATGATCACTATATGAATAATCTAAGTTATATACTTTTCTATTTTCACCATTTCTAGATTCATTTTTTACTATTGTTGCATAATTATTATTAAAGTCATTTCTTAAATTATCATCTGTTGCTTTGCTTCCATTTGCTACTGTTGCTTTTACTGGTACAGATTTATAGCACATTCCATTATATTCAAATTCTATATATGCTCCATTTAAATCTTCTATTTGTATTTTTTTAGCTGATGAGTCTCTTTGGTAATCACCAAAAAGATATGCTCCTAATTCTTGTTGTCCACTTGTATTATTTATTTTTTTTGTTGTTTTTGTGTCTATAATTGTTCCATCTGATTTTTTCAATGTTACTGTTATATTATTTACTCTTTTGTCTTCTTGATCATTTTGATCATTTTTCCATAAATAATTTCTTATTGATGCTTTTTGAGATATTATATCTTCCCATACATATCCACTTATTTTTACATATAATCTTTTGTTTGTATATGTTTGATTTATTGCTTGTCCTACTGCAGAAATATTTATATTTCCCATTACTTCTGGACTTGATACACTAACTTCTTTATATCCAAAGTTTGGATTTACTACTTCATATATTGTATAATCTCCTGTTTTATTTATATTTCTTATTGTTGCTACACCTTGTTTTGTTACATAAATTGTTGCTTTACTTTCATCTGAAGTATATGTTGCTGGACTTCCATCAACAACCCAACCTCTGTCTTTGCAATAAGCCTTAAAACCAACATTGTTTAATAATTTTCCACTATCTTGATCTTTTTTTGTTATTTTTATATTTGTAAAATATACCCTTGGCAAATTAATGCTTACCTCTGTTGAGCCTGTTAATCTACCACCATATGAAGCCATATTTTGTCCACCATCTGATGCAAAAAATACCATTCTAGCTCTTAAAATATTATTTATTTTTTTATATATTTTTACTTCTTTTGCACTATCTGGCTTATTACTTTTAAATGCTAAATAAAATGTTGAACCATTTGGTATTGATGATATCTTGTTTACTCCATTTGGATTTGCTGAACTTGCCCATCCATCTGCTTCACAAGTTCCACCATCTTCTTTTGTTACAACTGCTTTGCTTATACTTCCTGCTCCTGTATTTTGTATTTTATATGGTCCTACAAATACATATTCTCCTTCTTCTATTATTGTCTGAACCTTTGGTGAACTTGCATCTTTAAAATTAGAATTTGTTGTTGAATTAACATATGCGGTTCCTTCTGCTTTTAATGTTTTGTATTTGTTTCTACCAAATTGTTCTATCATATAACTTTCACTAACACCTGATGGCAAACTTGAATTAAATAATCCTGCATTTACCATTGTTCCTGAGTACATTGCAGATGTTTGCATCATCATTAGTCTATATGGGCTAGTTCCTGTACGTCCCCAAGGTTCTCTATTTATGTATGATTTTGTAGCATAATATAATACTTCCATTGCATATCTGGCTGCTTGTGAGTTTGTAGTACTAAGACCATTTACACTTGACATTCCATTTGCTCCTACATCAACAACTGCTGTCGCCATATTTCTATGGTTTGCATTTCCATGATCAAATGGATCCATACAATAATATGCTCTTTTAGGTCCAGAAGTATCTGTGTTACCATCTGTCCATACACTTATATTCATAGAGAAAAATCTATCTAAATTACTATCTGCTTGTCTAATTATTTCTCCCATAGTTTGTGCTCTTGATGTTGTTACTACCATGAAAGCAAACATTATAAATATTATTATACTTGTTATTATCTTTTTTCTCATCGTTTTCCTCCTTTCCTTCAAAATTTATTCATCTATAAGCACTTCTTTTTTTATCAAATATACCCCTACACTAATTATTCCTATAATAATTATTATTAATGAAATATACATTACAGGTGAACCTGTTTTTACTGAGATAATTAATTGAGCTGTACTCATATCATCTTCTCCTGTTTGCCTATTTCCTGGTGTTGAATCAATATCTTGTAATGAATAATTATTACTTACTTTATTTAACTCTGCTGTATTTATACTTGTTCCTGTATTATCTAAGTTCATTGTTTTTGTAAGTGTTAATGTTAATGTTTTTGTTTCTCCTGGATTTATCATTTGATTTGATAATTCTTTTGTGTATAATTCTCCTTTTGTTGATTGATACCAATTGTTGTTCATTGCTGAAGAGAAATCTAAATCACTTGGTTTATTATCAAAAACTTCATTTACATATCCACCAACTTCACCTTCATTTGTTACTTGTAATTTATATTCTACAATTACTGTTGTTCCAGCTATTTTCTTTCCATCTAGTTCTATTTTAGCTAATTGAGTATTATCATATTGTTTTACTGTTGTTCCTGTTTTGTCTTGAATTATAATTTTACTAATGTATTTGTCTAAACGTAAATCAAATTTTTCTCCTTGTACAAAACCTGCATCTATGTTAGATAAATTGCCTGTAGATAATTCTAATGTTTTTGTCATAGCAACTTGTTGTTCTTGTCCATTTAAATTTATATTATTACTTACAACATCTGAATTTTCTTTTTCATTTATACCTTGTTTTTGGTATTCTGTAACTCTATAATTTTTTGTATCATATTTAAATACAACTATATATTTTCCTTGTTTTACATTTGTAAATTCATATTCTCCTGCTTCTCCAGTTTTTACCGTAATTTCTTTATTTTCAAAGTTTGTTGCTATTTTTCCTGTTTCTTCATCTACTAATATTACTTCTATTCCGCTTAGTAGTTTTTCTGTGCTTTCTCTTAATCCATTTTTGTTTTCATCTATCCATGCTACACCTGAAATATTATATGTCATTTCTGGATCTGGGTTAACATTTTCTTTTCCTACTACCTGATATGTAACTGAATTGCAAGAAACCTCTTGTAGTAATCCATTTATTTTTATTTCATTTGTTATTTCTTTTGTAAATATTTCATCTGTATTTATAAGTGTGTTTATTTCAAATACAAGTTTTTGTCCTTGTTCTAAATATAAATTGTATGTTATAGTTTGTGATTTTTCTGTTATATCTATATTTTCTTCTTTTATTAATTTTCCATTTGTATATAATTTTGCTGTTGCACTTTGTATGTCTGCACCAATTGGCACATCGTCTGTAATATCAAGTTGTTTTGCTTTTGTTCCTTTGTTTTCTATTTCACAAGTATATGTTAATTTATCTCCATTTTTGACTTTCTCGCCATCTATACTTCCATATTGTTTAGCTGTTATATCTGACTCTGCATTATATATTACTCTATCCATTTCATTAGAAGTATATATTTCATCACCTAAACTTGCATTATATATAAAGTGATAGCTTTTGCTCTTAATACTTGTATCCATAGGATTTACTTGAAATCCTAATCTTATTGATATTGTTTTTCCTGCTTCTATAGTAGGTATTTTTAATTTTACATTTCTATTTTTATATTCTACAAATTGATATTCGCTTTCATCTGGCATAAATAGTGAATCTGTTTTAAAGTCAAATCCATCTGGTACAGGAATATTTACTATTACATTTTGTTGTGTACTATTTGATATATTTTTTATATCAACAAAAAACGGATATTCTCTATTTGTTAATATATCATATTCTTCTTCAAATTTACTTCTCATTTGTAATTTTAATTTTCCTTGTTTTATTGGATTTGTTAGTGTTTCTATTTCTTTTTCTTCTATTCCATCTCCTGTAATTTTTATGTTTCCTGTTGTTGTTTGATTATTGTCTTCTACTTCTTTTACAGAAAATTTATATGAAATTTCTACACTTTCCCCTGGTTTTAAAGTTTCTATGATTTCTTGTTTTTCTGTTAAATTTGAATTTTCTTCAATTCTTGTGTAAGAAACATTTTCATCACCTGATATTGAGTCCCATCCATCTGTATAAACTTTCTTGTCATAGAATATTGCATTTGATTGTGTAGCTATCATTTTTATATTTTTGATTTCTTCTGATGAATTATTTTTTAATTTTAAGATATATTTTATTCCTTGGCCTTCATATACTTCTTGTCCATTTTTTAATGTTTCTCCACCTGTTCTTCCTGCTAATTCTATTGATAATTTTTCTGTATTTTCATTTGCTATTACATTTACTGAAGTATTTTCTGCAATTCCATTTTGTGTTGTAACATCACCTGTTTTTAAACATATTGTTGAACTTGTTTGTGTTTCATCACCTGCATATTGGTAAAAAACTTTTATACTATTTGTATTGCTTTTTCCTTTTTCTATATTTTCTGGAATTCCTAGTTTATATTCAAATCCAACTGCTTCTCCTTGTTTTATTGTTTCTTCTCCAAAATCTATTTTATAAGATTTTGCTTTTGTTATATCTATATCTGTTTTCCAGTTTGAACTATCTTTATCCTCATTAGCATTTTCTGAATAAGATATTACTACATTTTTTCCTTGTAATTGCAATTCTTGAACAAGGTTCATCTCAAATATTTCTCTTGAATTCTCTGAGTCTGAAAAATTTCCTACTATACATATTTTACTAATTTCATTTTCATAATTATTTAATAATGCAAATATCCCTTGCGCTTGTTTAGCTTCTGCATGATCCTCTATTACTGCTGTTTTTACTTTATCATCTGTATTTTCAATTACATCATTTTGTGTGTTAAATCCTGTTAAATTATTTATTAATAATACTCCATATTTAGAATTCATTTTTACAGTTGTGTTTGTATTAAAGCTTTCTCCTGCTCTATTTTCATTTGTATAATTCATTGTAATTTCTGATGTTTTTGTTGGTGTTATTTTTGATATTTCTATATCTGCTGTAATTGATATTTGTATTCCTGAATTTATATTGTTTATAAATGTTGATTGTTCTCCTGTTAATTCAAAACTTATTGCTTGATTTCCCTCATTTGTAATATATTGCTTTGCATTAGCTATATTTAGTTCGTTTTGTCCATTTAATTGTGTAATATTTTTTACTGTTACTTTCATTTCTTTTGGAAATACTAATTCTACTGTAGCATTTTTATATAAGTCATATTGTTCATTATTACTTTTTAATGTTGCTAATAATTGAACATTTTCATTTTTTTGCAATGTTGATAATTCTGCATTATTAATGCTTATTGTTGCTTCTGTTTTTGTATCTAATAAATTTATTGTTGTTTCTGCTATTTCTTGCTTTGTATTTGCTTCTACAATAGTTTTTGTACTTAATTTGTTAAATCCTTTTAATTGTTGTTTTGTATAGCCTGTATTTCCTTCTATTGCTTTTGTATTTTTTATTATTAATGTTCCTACTGAAGTTGGAGCAGTAGTTTCTATTTCTATTCCTTTTGCTGGTGTTTCATAATTAATAACAATATTTCCATTTTCATCTGTTGGTAATGTGTTATTTACTGTTGCTAAAACTGTTTTGTTTTCATCATATATTGTAATTGTTCCATTTTCTCCAAATAGTTCACTTATATTTTGCTTATTAAATATTGTTTGTGTATATACTGTTTTATTTGAAATATCAAAATTATTTTCTTTTTCATCAACAAAGTTTTCTTGATTTTCTAATATTTTTATATTATCTATTTCTGTATTATTTGATACTTCTAATTTATTTATTTCATTATAAGTAGTACTGTTACTACTATTGGCATACATATATCCTTTGTAGATTGAATCTGTTGCAAATTTACTTGCACTTACTAAATTTCCTTTTGCTTCTAATGTAATTTCTCTGGTATCTGTTTTTTCTATTGCTCCTTGAACATACATTTCTGTATTTACTTTAGTATTTAGTGTTATATTTTGAGCTGTAAAATCTGTTTCATCATATTCATATATAATTTTATATTTGTTTACATTTGAACTCCAAATTCCTTTTGTTTCATTTGTTATTGTCAAAATATTTTTGTCTACATCATAATTCTTTTTATCTTCTGCTATTTTGTTTCCATTTACTAGAACTGATATATTGCTTGGTTTATTATCACTTAAATTTGGTACTGTTATTTCTAATGTTTCGTTTTTTCTAGGCAATTTATCATCTTGTACTTGTGTTTGTATATCTTGTTCTAGTAATACTTTTTTGTCTGTTAATTCTATATATTTATTTATGTCTTGTTCTAAATTAATATCTGTTTCTTGTTTCCAAGATGTTCTTATTTTTACTTCTCCTGAAATATCTTTTTCTGAATCATTTGTATATTTCCCTGAAATTGAGATTGTCTCTTCTCTATCAAAATAATCTTCTCCAAATATTAATTGTTTCTCAAATTTTATTGGTATTTCTATTTGTACATCATTTTGATAAATTATTTGATTTAATTCAATTTCTTTTGTTTCTGTATTTATATCTTTTATGTATTTATTTTCTACTTTTTCTATCGCGAAGTTAGCATTTTCTATTTTTATTTTTGCATCATTTAATACACCCTTATTTTTGACATTTATATTTAAAACAAGTGTGTCTTTTTCATCTAAGTTATTTTCTTTGTGATGTGTTTTGTTTCCATTACTCAAAAAATATGCATTAAATTCTACATTTTTTTCGTTTGTTACTGTTTTTTGATTTTCTAATTCTTCATAAACAGCATTAACAATTCCATATCCGACAGAAAGAAAATCAGTTAATATGAAAGTTGATATTAATAATAATGTAATTGAAATTTTAAAAATTTTCTTTTTCATTTTGCTCCTCCACAAAAAAGATATTTATACTTAATATATATAGTAAGTTCTTTTCAAATTAATTGCAATATCAATAAATTCCATAAAAGGCAAATGTTACAATAATTGTATCATTTGCCTTTAGGGAAGCTTAATTCAAGCTTTTTTTATTCTATTTTTTAAAATTAAGTTACATTTTTGTTACAAGACTTTCTTTTTTATAATAGCTATACCTGCTGCAAGTATACCAAATACGCTAACGCCTAAGGTTATATAAGGTATATAATTTTTATTTTCACCTGTTGGTTTGGAATATTCTATTATATTTTTTAAGTTCTTTATATACATCTTCTGATAAATATCCCTCTGTAACCATATCACTACTTATCTTTATATCTGTCCATGTTGAAGTATTGTCTGCATTTGTATCGTCAAATGCTAATTCATTTGATAAATAGTCATATAATCTTGTTATAGTAGCTATCCTCCAACCTTCGTTATTATTTGTTACTGTTCCATATATGTAATAATCTTGGCTATTATAATCTATTTCCGCTTTTTTGTTATTTACTGAGATTGCATAAGTTACTTTTAATGTTGCACTTTGTATTATTTCTTGATCAGCTTCTATAAATACTCTACAATCTGGTAATACTTTCAAATGATTTATTGTTTCTCCTGTTTTTGTTTTAAGTTTACTATGTTTCCATCTTTATCTTTTAATCTTACTGTTACATTTTTAACTAATTTGTCATTTTTAGAATTGTACAGGTTATCTCTAACATTTTTGTCCTCCCATACATATCCTGATAAACGTATGTATTTCTTTTGATTTAATACTTCTAAAAAGTTATCCAAGTTATCTTCTTTTGCTTCTGTTTTTGTATCTAATAAATCTATACTTGCTTCAGCTTCACTACTTTGTGTATCTGTTGATATTTTTTCATTTGTATATAATTTATTAATATTTTTTAATGTATTTTTGCTATATCCTGTTACACCTTTTATTGCTTTTGTATTTTGTATTGTAAATTCACCTTGTTTTATTGGTTTTAATGTTTCAATTTTTATATCAGTTTTTTCTCCATCATAATTTATTACTATAATTCCATTTTCATCTGCTTCTGTATTGTTGTCAATTCTTTGTATTACAACTCCATTATTGTCTTTAATGTCTATATAACCATCAGTTCCAAAGTATTCTACAAATTTTGATTTATTAATTGATGTTGTCTTAAATATATTTATGTTATTTGCATTATATTTTGTTGAGTTTTCATCTGTAAAATATGAGTTTGTTGTTTCCATTTTTATTCTGTAAATATTACTTGTTTTTTAAATGTCACTGGTACTTCAATCTTTGCATCATTTTGGTAAATTATTTTATTTAGTTCTATTTCATTTGTTTCTAAATTTACATCTTTTACATATTGATTGCTTATTTTTTCTTTTTCTATCTTGAAATTAGGGTTGTTTATTTTTATTTTTCCATTTTCTATGCTCCCCGTATTTTTTACATTTATATTTACAATCAATGTTTCTTCTTCACCTAAATCACTTTCTTTGGAATGTGTAGTATTTTCTCCATCTTTAAAATATGCATCAAAATATACATTTGATACATTTGTAGAATTGCTTTGATTTTCTAATTCTTCGTTTGTCATTGCATTTACTATGTTTTGACCTATTACTACAAATTCTGCCATTAATAAGGAAATATTTGTTTTTATATCATAAACACATAAGTAAGACACGATTGTTTTAGTAGTATATTACGAAAATCCAAATGTACAAAAAATGGTAGAAAACCCATATTGGTTATCTACCATTTTTTATATTGTTTAAATCATTTAGAAAATTATTTTTTTAATGCTTTTCTTTTAATTAAGAATACTCCTCCACCTAGTACTATTAATGCTATTGCTCCTACTATTGTTGGTATTATAAAGTTTCTATTTGCACCTGTTGCTGGTGTTACTATTACCGTTTCTGCTGTGCTATCATCTGATTCTGTTTTTCCAGTTCCTGGTACATAATTTCCTGGTGTTGAGTTTGGTTTTGATCCTCCTGTTTTATCTAAATGTGTTACCTCTGTTTCATTGTTTAATGATATATCTTCTGCTGTTGATAATACCTTAGATACATTTAAGTCTACACTTGCAGTTTGTGTTGGCTCTAGTTTTTTATCTTGTAAGCTTGTTGTATATAATATTGTCTTATTATTTATTGTTGATTCAGAATTATTATATACTACTTCTGCTACTAGTCCTTTTGCTTCTTCTAATGTTTTTACACTCCATGCTGTATTCTTATCTTGATCAAATGCCCAATCTTTATCTAAGTAATCTATTATTGCAGATGGTGTTATTGTAACAACTGGTCCTTCAACTTTTCCATATTTATAGAAGTCTTCTGATAAGTAATCAACTTCACTTTCGTTTGTTGCTTTTATTTCGTAACTTACTTCTAATGTTGAACCTTGGATTAATTCGTTATCTAATTCTACTCTAACAAATCCGTTCTTTGGGTCTGTTGTTGCTGATGGTTTCATGTATATTACATGGTCTTTTTGCCCTGTAATATTTCCATTTTCATCAATTGTTATATCTGTTACTACTTGACCATTTGCAAGTGTTATTTTTAATGATTTAACACGTTTATTTAATCCTATTTGTTGTCTTGCTCTTTCTACTATACCAAAGTCTATATTGCTTACTTTGTACACATATCTGTCACCAGATGATGCTGTATATGTTGATTCATATTCTACACCTATTCCCATTGTTGGTGTTGTTGAATTCATTTTATCTATTGTTGTTTTTGTATCATGTCTGATGCTCTTAATTTCATTGTCTATACTTTGTCTTAATTCATAATCATCTAAAGCATCTGTTAATCTCTTGTCAACATTTTCTTTATACCATTGTTTATTACTTTGATCTCTTGAGACATCATATATTGTTCCTTTGTAGTTTTGTACTGTATATGTTTGATCTCCCCAAGTATATGTTAATGTGTAATCACCTGGTATATAGTTGTTAATATAGAAGTCTCCGTTTTCATCTGTTGTTGCTGTATATACTTTTCCGCTTCCTGTGTTTTCTGTTAATGTTACAGCAACTCCTGGTATTCCTTTTTCTCCATCATCATATTGTCCATTTCCTTGTCTTACCTTTCCTGTCATTAATTCTCCTGATGTTGCATCTAAGAATACTTTACCAGACATTTCTCTTGCATCTGCTACTTCTAATTTTAATGCTGGAGCTGAGTCTGTATCATCTTGATATGATGTTACTTCTCCTGGTACTGCATTTCCTGGGTTAGAATCTTTATCTATACCTGCATATACATTTCCATTTGTATCAAATATTGAGTATGAATTAATTTCTGCAACATTGTCTAAGTTTTCTTTATCACTTAAGATATTTATTACTGCATCTCTATTTAATTCAAATTCTACATATATATCTGATGTTTTTTGTGCATCTATTTTTGCATTTGCATTTATTATTGTCTTTTTATAATTTGCATTATAATCAGACTCTGTATGGTTAACCTCTCCAGTTACACCACCATTATCATCTAATCCTGTACCTACTTTTGTTAGATTATATCTGCTATCATAGTAGTCTACTAAACTATTTATTTGTGTTATTAAGTTAGATGATTCATTTTTCATTTGTAGTTTATATGTGA
The DNA here is from genome assembly GCA_905213875.1 of uncultured Clostridium sp. Classification (GTDB taxonomy): domain Bacteria; phylum Bacillota; class Clostridia; order TANB77; family CAG-508; genus CAG-269. The sequence goes on along the minus strand of CAJMJN010000001.1, from coordinate 50,858 downwards.
TATAAACTTTTAATTCTTTACTTGCATCTTGTTCATTTGTATATTCATAGTCTGCTTTATATACAGCTCTTGAATATGACATTGAACCATATTTGTTTCCAAATTTAACACCTACATTAAATCCGTCTCCATATTCACCTTGGTTAACAAATCTTTGTGCATAATTGTATACATGTTGATATCCATTAACTGCTACTCTAACATTTTGAATATCTTTTAATAATGCCATATCTGGTTGTTCTCTTTCATATAGTCCTAAGTTGATATATTTTATTTCTTCTTGACCATATGTAAAGTGATCTCTAATGTAATATCCTGTTTCAGATGTTTGTGCTGTAATTGGATATTGTCCATTATTTATTAATGTTGAAGAATGTTCATTTTGATTTAATAAATATGATAATTGATGTTTTTCATTTCCATTACTATCACGTGTAAATCCTGTTGTTTCTGTTTTTCCTTCTACACTACTAAAGTTTTTGTTAAATGCATTTCTGTTTGCTGAACTTTCAGCTGCTTTTGAACCATTATCTCTATCTATATGTGGAACAACATTTGTATATGTTAATCCATCATATTCAAATTCGATATAGTAATCATTTAATTTGTCTATTTCTACATCTGTAAATAGATAAGCTCCTCCATTTGCTGTAGTTCCTTTTAATTCATTTCCATTTTTGTCTTTAGCAATTTGTCCTGTTGTTTTGTCCATAACTCTTACTGTAATTCCGTCTAATAACATATCACTTGAGTCATAGTCATTATCTTTGAATAAATCATTTCTTAATGATTGTTTTCCATAAATTTTATCTAACCATACATATCCAGAAAGTTTTACCCATCTTTGTTTATTTGGTATTTGTAATTCTGAAGTTTTATCAATTACTATGTCTTTTTGTTGTCCTTCTGTTAAGAATTCATAACCATAATTTGGATTTTTAGTTTCATATGCTACATATGTTCCTACAACTAAATTTTCTACAGTGAATTCACCATTTTGATTTGTTACAAATTCTGTTGCTTGATTTTTATCTGTTACAAATGTTATTTTTCCATTTTCTTGTTTTACATATTTGTCTAATTGTTTATTTTTGATTATAAATCCTACACCTTTTAATTTAACAATTGTATTATCTTTGTTTACTTTTATTACTTTTAAACCACCTAGTGTTGAAATATTTTCATCAAATGTAAATGGTATATTTTCTGTAGTTGTATATGGTTCTCTTACAATTAAGTTTTGATATGCTGCATAATTTGATTCTAAGAACCAAATATTTACTGCTTTAACTTCTCTTTGTAAGTTTCCACTAATTTTTGTTATTTTTGTTGTGTTTTCATTTAATGGTACTGAGATATAGAAATCACTACCTGATTTTATATTTCCTACACCATAAAATCTTTCTTCATTTCCATAGTAACTACTATACAATTTTTCACTTATTGATTGTCCATTTTGGTCATATACATTTACATCTGTAACTTTTCCACCAAATGTCCAATTAAATGGTCCTACTCTCATATAGGCTTTTCCATCTTTATTATATGCTACAACTTTTACATTATTTTTATTTGTATTGTCTTTTATTTGTTGGTCACCTGCTGTTAAATTATTAGCATAATTTGTTGATTCTTGATCCAACCAAGTTGGACTTCCTTTTGTGCTTGAGGCAAATCCATTATATAGTCCAGCATGATATTGTCCAACATTTGCCATCCATGTATAGCCATAATTCCAAATTGCATTTGCTACTGGTCCTGCACTTTTAGCTGATCCATTATCTTTAGATAATATATATGCAAATTTAGCATTTGCCCAATTGTTTATAGTTTTTCCTGTATGATCTGTTGATTTTGTTCCTTCTATTTTAACTTGTGATGCTACTTTATAATACATTTTTCTAGAAACAAGTGCTTGTCCACGCTCTAAACAGAATATATTTTTATTATTAAGATAATCATTATATGTTAATGTTAAGTTTTGATTTACATAGTATGCTTTTGAAATTGTACTTATTCCAAGTATTGCTACTATTGCCATTATAATTGTTATTATACTTTTCTTTACTCTACTCATTCTACTTCCCCTCCTTCCATACTATATTTTTGTTTCTGTTTCTTTTTTATTTTTTATTATTCTTAATATTGCAAATACTATAACTCCTAATATTGCAATTATTCCTATTGTAATTCCTGCATATACTTCTCCACCAGTTTTAACACCTAATATTAAGTCTGCTGATCCATAGTCTTTTTCACCTTGTACTTTGTTTCCTGGTGTTGAATTTTTATCTGTTAATCCTAAGTCATTATATACTTCTGTAATTTCTGCTGAGTTGTTTATTAATCCTAAATTATTTTCTGTCATTGCTTTTGTTAATGTTAATGTAAGTTCTGCACTTTGTCCTGCTGCTAATTTTTGATTTGCTAATGCTGTTGTACTTATTCCATCTGTTGTTTGATACCATTCTTTATTTAATTCAGAATTGAATTTTAAATCTGTTGGTGCATAATCTGATATTTTTCTTACATATCCATCTACTTCACCAATGTTTGTTACTCTAATTTTATATTCAATAACTACTGTTGTTCCATTTACTTTCTTTCCATCAATTTCTGCTCTTGCTAATGTTTCATCACCATATTCTTTAACTGTACTTCCTGTGCTGTCTTGAACAATTACTTTGTTAACAAATTTATCTAATTTAAATGAAAAGTCTTGTAATTTAATTAATCCAATATTAATATCTGAAACATTTGCATTATTTACATCTAATATATCTGTTGATGCTATTTCTTGCTCATTTCCGTTTATTGTTAATTTTTTTAGAATTGCACTTGATGTTTTATCTGCTGTTGTTCCTGATACTTTGTATTTAGTTAATCCATATTCAGATGTATTATAATCAAATACTGCTATATATTTACCATTTCCTATATTATTTAATACATATACACCATTATCATTTGTTGTTGCTTCTAATGTATTTCCATTTGCATCTTTTACTAAGTTATTAGTTTCTGTATTATATAATTTTACTTTTATTCCTGATAATGATTTTTCATTGTCATCTTTTTGTCCATTTCCATCTTCGTCTACCCAAGCTGTACCAGTTATTATTGCTGTTCCTTTTGCTATATCATTATTATCAACTTGATTGTTTCCATTATTTCCATTGTTGTTATCACTTGTATTTGCTTCAATGATATGTGTAATTTCTGATGTTGTAGCTACTTTATTTGCTAATAACTCTGCATATGCTGTATTTGTTATAGTTTCTGCTTCTGTTCTTGATTCTGAATAATTAACTATTGTTTCTACTTTTATTGTCATTTCAGAACCTGCTGCAATGTTTAGTGTTATATCTAATTTATTTACTTCTTTTAGTGCTATTTCTTCTGTTCCATCTATTGTTACTTTATTTACTGTTAAGCTTGCTGGAATTTCATCTTTTAATTCTAGTCCATCTATTCTTTGAGTTCCAGTATTTTTTACTGTAATTGTATATTCTAGTGTATCTCCTGCTTTTAAATATTTAGTTTCAGGATTTGCTGTCATTGACATGCTTACAGTTGCTTTTGTAACATTATCTGTTACTGTATTTGAGTTGTAATCTATTCCATCAGCTTTTACTGCTACTGAAAAGTCTATATTATCTACATTTGATAATTTATTGATATTTAAATCATAACTTAATACTTTATTTTTTCCTGGTTCTATTGTTCCAACATTTAGTTCATCTTTATATTCTATTTGTTCAACTTTTGCTAATTCATCTGTTGTTTCTTGTAATTCCGAATCATTTTGTTCTGTTGCAACACCACTATCTTGTAAAGAATTGTTTACATCTTCATCACTTACAGTTTCTTGTGGTAAATTATCAATTAACATTAATCTGCTTACTGATAATGAATTTGATAAATTTGTTGTTACTTTTACATCATTTTGTGTTTTGTTTGATATATTTTCTATAATTGCAAAATATTGAACCATTCCAGATTCATATAAGTCTGTTCTTCTATCTGTTACTCTTTTTACAGTTACACGTATATTTCCTGTTTGTGTTGTTACTGCTGGAGATTTTGCTTCTTTGCTTACATCTCCATATTTTATATTATTTGTTGCTATTAATTTTGTTCCTACTGCTGTATCTGATTTTACTCTTACTTCATATTCTTTCGTTATAACTTCTCCTGTTTTTAACATATCTATTTTTGTTTCATAAGTTTTGCTGTTTAATTCTTTATAATATGAAGATCCTGTATATTCATAATTTGCTTCTGGTTCTACTAAAGTTGTTCCTTCTGGTACTGTCCCTTGAACTGTTATACCTTTTACATCTTCACTACCAACATTTGAAACTGCTATTTTATATTTTATAACTTCTCCATTTTTTACTGTACTTGTATCTGTAAGTTCATTTCCTAATGAAGTAGCTGTTATTTTTGTTTCTACTTTTGGTCCAATTCCAGTTTCCATATTTATTGTAGTTGCTTTTATCTCATTTGTTGCACCTGTTGTTGCATTTTCATAATTTACTGTATATCCTTGTTTTGCTTGTTGATTGTATTCTAGTGCTTGTGGTATCTCTGTTTTAAATGTTCCCTCTACGCTAGATCCTGTTTGCATTTCTGGAACTTCTACTAAATATTTTCTAACTGTTGTTCCATCTTCAATTGTTTCTTTCCATGCATTTTCTGTATTTTGTAAATCTGTTGTTGCATTTTCATTTTCTGAGTAATATATTTTTGCATTTTCTACACCAGAAATTTGAATTCCTTGTGTTATTTTTGTATTAATATTATTGTCATTATTTTTTGTTGCAAAAGTACCTAATATTTTTACATTTTTCATAGTACTTTCATTATTATTTATAACTTCTATATTGGTGTTTAATTCTTTGCTGTTTTCTCCTCTTGCTAATGTTGCTTTTGTACTTTCTTCTTGTCCTATTGTTTCTACACCTAAACTACTAATATTATTTATTACAGTCATATCTGTTGGTGCTACTACTTTTGTTGCACTTTCTTGTGTTGATGTTTCTCCACCATTATTTACTGTCATCACTATTTTGCTGTCTTGTGTTGGCGCTTTTCTATTTAGTTTTAATTCTGTATTTAATACTAATATAGCACCTTCTATTCCATCTTCTTTATAAGATGTTTGTGTTCCTTCTAAGTTTACTGTTATTGTTTTACCATTAACATTGTAATTTTTAATTTTTAATTCTGATTCATAAATTAAGTCTATTCCTGTTATTGTTGCACTTTCTACTGCTTCTGGTAGTTCAAATTGTAAACTTGGATTTGTATACAAATTATATTTTTCATTATTTGATTTTAATATTGCTCTTATTTCCACATTATTTGCTACTACTGTTGATAATGTATTTCTACTTACTTGTAATGAAGTTTCTGTAACAGCATTTTCTAGAGTCATATTATTTTCTGCTTTTTGAGTTGTTTCTGTTCCATATGTTACTTCTATTTGTGTATTTATTGATGTAGCTTGTTTTGTTATATTTTGTGGTACTATTGTTTTTACATGGTTTAATTCTAAGTTTCCTTCTGCTACTGGTTTAGAAGTTTTTACTTCTATTGAAGTTACTTCTTTTTCTCCATAGTCAACAACTATATTTCCGTTTTCGTCAATTTGGCTTGCATTTGTTATTGTTGTTAAAACTTCACTATTTTTATTTAAAATTGTCATTGTTCCATTTTGACCTAATATTTTGTCAAAATTTTCTTTATTTATATATGTTTTATTATATTTTACTTCTGCTTTTTCTGTTTTGTCTTCTGGTAAAACATAGTTACTAGCATTTTCTTTTAAATCAATTCCTGTTCCTACATTTGCTATATTTACTTCTATTGTTGTTTTTGATGCATAATTACGTTCTATATTTGAATTTAATTTTCCTTTATAAATAACATTTTCTGTATTTGAAGTTGATATTTGGATCATTGCATCTTTTTCTTGTTTATCTATTATTACAGCATTTTCCGCACTTAATGTATTATTATCATATAATTTTACATCTTCTTTTAATGCAATTTTTGTATCTTCTACTTTTGCATCTTTATTATAAACAAGTGTTAAGATTATATTTTCTGTTCCTTGTTTTTTCCATAATATTTTATTTTCTGAATTTGGTTCATTTGTAAAGTTTAATTCTATTTTAGAATTTCCATCATAATTATATCCAAAATTTGTCATAGTATTAAAATTAGATTTTGCTACTACTGTTGGTTTTTCTCCATTAATTTCTGGTAATGTAATTTCTGTTTTTATTTCTTTTGTTGGATATTCATTTGATTTTAATCCCATATTTAAAGAAAGTTGAATTACTCTTTTTTCTTCACCATTAACATTAGTTATTTTATTTGTTATTAAATCTATACCATTTTCTACATTGTCTTCTTTAGAATAAGTATAGTCTAATTTAACATTTCTTGTTGATTTAATGTTAATATTTTTTTCTGTTCTATCTTTATATGTACCACTCAAATTTATTTTTGTTTCAGCACTTAATAAGCCTACATTTAGTTGCTCATCTTTTATAGGTTCTATTTCTACTTCTATTTGAGCTTTTGTACCAGCATTAATTTGATTTAATGCTATTTTATTTTCTTCAACTTTATTTACATATTCACTGTTTGAAGATTTTAATTTAAAATTACTATTTTCTATTGTAATTTCTCCATTAAAATATCCTTCATTTTTTACTGTGACTCCTAAAGTTAAAGTTTTGTCGTCTTTTAAATTTGTTGTAAATTCAACATTTTTATGGTTTGTTTCTACATCACTTGCAGCATAACTAAAAAGCCCTGCACCAACATAAATAAAATTGGTTAAGGTTAATGTTGCAAGTATCATTAATACAACCATAGTTTTAAATATCTTGCTTTTCATAATAAACCTCCTTAGTTTACAATAACTCTCTTTTATATTATACCTTGTACAGATGGTTTTTTCAAGCTTTTTCCAATTTTAAATTGCATTTTTTGTAAAAAGTTACTGTTTATGTAAATTTTGCTTATTTTCCGTATGTTTTTTTCTATTTTGTAACATATTTTTAATATTTTGAATATAATTTATAGAGGTGATTTATGTGAGTAATAATTTTAATATTGACCAAAATACTATTAATAAATTAAATGATATGATGAAAAATGGTGATGTTTCTAAGATAATGTCCAATATTCCTCCAGAAATGTTAGACAACTTTTCTAAAATGATAAATAATAGTGATTCTAATAGTCCTCAGTCTGATAACACTAACACAAATACCAGTTCTAATGCTTGTAATAATAATGCTAGCACAACAATATCTAATAATTTAAATAATTTTGATTTTGGTAAAATTGATATAAATACCATTATGAAAGCTAAAAATATTATGGAAAAAATGAATAATTCAAATGATCCACGCTCCAATTTGCTTGCTTCCCTAAAGCCCTACCTTAGAGAGAATAAAAAAGAAAAGTTAGATCAATATGCTAATTTAATGAATTTTACTAAAATTGCTGAAATTTTAAAGGCTGATAATAATTTTAACAATAATTCTAATACGGAGAAAAAATAATATGTTTTATTATAATCATTATCCATATTATACATATTATCTAAAACGCAACCATTATTCCCCTAAACTTTATAATAGCTATTCTAATAATTTAGTAAACAATTTGTCTGATTCAAATTCTGCTAATTATAATGATAATGAAAATAATTCTAATGTAGGAAACTTTAATGGTACACAAAAAAGGTCATATAAATATAATAATAATTTTGCCCATATTAATCTTGAATCTTTATTCAACTCTGATTTGGAACATCCCATAGTTGAATTTCTGGGTATTAAATTATATTTAGATGACCTTATTATTCTAGGTTTATTGTTTTTTCTTTATAAAGAAGATGTTCATGATGAAATTCTATTTTGCATTTTGCTTTTATTATTAATTAGTTGAAGGACTATTACTTAATTTTATTATCACTTAGTTAAATTTTTATAAGTATTTTATTAGTCAATAATAACTTTTCCTTCTACAATACTTATATATGCTTGCTTGTGTAATGGTTCTTCATCTCTATTTATTTCTTTTACAACATTTGCAATTCTTACTTGAACAGCATCAAATAATCCTGCTGCTATAATTGCTTGTTTATTTCCTTTTGCACCTGCATGTGCCAATCCTCTTAATGCTCCTAACACTACAATATTATCTGATGCAATTACTTCTGCTCCTGAGTTTACATCACCAAGTATTACTAGACTTCCTTCAGTTTCTAATCTTTGACCTGAACGTAATGAACCTCTATGGAACTTTGTTTCAGATGTTGCTATTTCTTTTTCAAATGTTTTTTTAATATTTGATAATCCTAATCCTTTTGGACTGTCAAATTCTATTTCTACATCAATTTTTGATTTTATTAATTCTTGTATCTCATCTATTTCTTTATTTTTTAATATTTTTCCTGTTACTCTTATTGGGGTTTTTTCGTCTTTATATAGTTTTTTTAATTCTGTTAATTTCTTTTTTAATCCTTCTACTATTTGTTCTTGTGTTGCACTTTCATTTAGTTTTATTACAATTTCATCTTTTCTTAAATTTATGCTTATAATAGTACTTCTCATTTTTACATCCTTAAATATAAATTTGGGTTTTTATAAAGGATACCCATAAACCTTTTTATTAATTCATTATTTGTATATATGGTTTAGCACTCATATCTTCTTCTACAGTTTGTGTATTCATTCCAAAATATTCTTCCATAATGTCTCTAACTACTTCTGCCGTATAATTTCCATGCCCACCATTTTCTACCATAACTACTATTGCTATTTCCGGATTTTCAAATGGTGCAAATCCTACAAACCATGCATTTACTTTGTTTCCTGGTGCTTCTGCAGAACCTGTTTTACCACCTACACTTATACCAAAATCTTTAAATCTTACATATGCCGTACCTTCTGAATCTTGTGTAACAGATTCCATACCTTTTAGTACTGCATCTAGATTTTTTTGTTGTATTTGTAAGTCTTCTGTTTCTTCTTCTTGAATTCCTAATTTATTATTTACAAATTTCTTTATATCTTCTTTTGAGCTTTCTGAACCATTTGCATTTCTTATTGTTTTTATTATTGTTGGTTCTATTTTGTTTCCTCCATTTGCAAGTATGCTTATATATTTTGCCATTTGTAATGGACTAAATTCGTTGTCTCCTTGTCCTATTGAGGCTTGTAATGTATCTCCTGGATTCCAATTACCATCACTACTATTTGGACGCAATTTACTTTTTGTTTCTTTACTAGCTAATTGCCCTGATGTTTCTCCTTGTAATTCTATTCCTGTTTTAGTTCCTAATCCAAAATATTTTGCATATTTTGCAAGTGTGTCTATTCCCATTCTGTCACCTGTTTCATAGAAGAAGAAGTTACATGATTTTTCAATTGCTCCTGATACATTTAATGATCCATGTCCTCTATGATAATCTGTATAATACCAACAAACTGGTTGATAATCTCTATATTTCGTATATCTTCCTGTATCATTTATTGTTGTATTTGTATTTATTACACCTGATTCAAGTCCTGCTATTGCTGTTATCATTTTAAATGTAGATCCTGGCGAATATGAATTTTGTATAGCTTTATCTACTAATGGATGTGATGTATCATTATTATATTTATTCCAATTTTCTGTACTGATACCTCCAACAAAATCTGCTGGGGTATATGTTGGATAACTTGCCATTGCAAGGATTTCTCCACTATTTACATTCATAACTACACAAGCACCTGCTCTAGCATCATACCTTTTTCCAAATCCACCTGATGAAATTTTTTGTATATTTGCTGCTAATGCATCTTCAGTTACTTTTTGTAAGTTTGCATCTATTGTAAGTACTATATCTGAACCCGCAACTGCCTCTTTTGATGTATATTCACCTGTTATTGTTCCATCAACATCCATATCTATTTGTTTTGTTCCATTTTTTCCCTTTAAAAATTCTTCAAAAACTGCTTCAATTCCAGTCTTTCCAATTATGTCATTTTGTGTATATGTATCTTTTCTTGATTGATATTCTTCTGAACTTATTTGTGAAGCATATCCTAAAATATGTGCTGCTAATGTTCCTGATGTATATTCCCTTGCTGGATCTACTACTATATTTATTCCTGGAAATTTTGATGAACTTTCGCTGAATTCTGCTACTGCTTCTCTTGGTAATCCACTTGCTAGTGTTATTGATTTTGTACTACTATAACCTTTTTGTGATATTTCGTATCTAATTCTCATAATTTTTCTAATTTCTTCTAGATTGTTTGTATTAGTTATTTCATATTTATTTTTTAATTTTTCAAATGCTTCTTCTGCTGTTGCATTTTCATCTAAATTATTACTTTTTTTCCATTTTGCTAGAGTGTTCTCAGATATTGTATAATTATATGGGTTTATTGTTATTGGCAATGAATCTGGATAACTAATATCATATTTTTCTAATACTTGTATAATATTTAAAATCGAATCATTTAATCCATTATTATCAATTTTAGTTTTATATAGTTCTAAAGAAAAAGTCATGTTTGAACTTACCAATGTTGTTCCTGTTCTGTCTAATATTGCTCCTCTTGCTGCTTCTACTGTTGTTTCTCTTGTTAATCGTGTATTTGATTCTTCTCTATATTCTGCTCCATGCACAATTTGAAGGTTAAATAGTCTTACTATTAAAATAATTCCTGCAATATATGTAAATACAACTAATAAATTAAATCTTAGATTTATGTTTGGCTTTTTCCAACTTCTGCCTATCAAACCTTCACCTTCTTCCTTTTTTTCTTCTATTTTTGTTTGCCACGTTTTTGAACTTATTTTTTAAAAATATCTTGTTAAAATTTTGTTTCCTTTATATTCATTTTCTATATAATATCCTGCTTTTTGTATTAATGGATATAAAATTATTGTTAATATACAATTAAATATTATTTCTATTACTAAAATTGTTATAAAACTCCATATTTCTACATTGATTGATAATATCACATATCTTAATAAATAATTTGCACTTTCTACTAAGATTGTAGCACAAAGTACCATTAACATTATTGTCATTCTACTATCTTTGGAAAAATTTCTGTCAAATTCACCTGCTAAAAATCCTATTATTCCTAATGTTGCTGCATTTGCTCCAACATTGTTACCTAATAGTAAGTCTAGTATTAATCCTATTACAATTCCATATATTGTTCCCATTGTTCTTGTTGAAAATAATCCAATAAATAATGTTAATATTATAAATAAATTGGGTAATATTCCAGCTATGTTAAACCATGTAAAAAAGTTTGATTGCAAATAATATATAATTAGTATTGTTAATATTAAAACTATATTAATTATCGTTTTTTTCATTTTTTAACATTTTCCTTTCTATTGGTTCGTAACAACAAGCACCGTATCCAACTTGCTAAAATCAACTGCTGTTTCCACTATTGCATATCTATCTGTCATATTTTTACTATTGGAAACTTTTTTTATTGTTCCTACATGTATTCCTTTTGGGTATATTCCTCCAAGTCCTGATGTTTCTACGCTATCACCTTGAATTATATTTGCATCTGTTGGTAAATACATTGCTTTTAATGCTGATTCTTCATCAAGTGTTCCTTTACATACTATACTATCTTTGGTTGTACTCATTGAACAACTTATAGAACTTGCTGTATCTATTATTGTTTGAACTTTTGCTGTTGATGATGTTACTGAAATTACATGTCCAACTAGACCTTCATTTCCTATTACTGTCATATTTTCTTTTACTCCATCATCACTACCTATATTTATAACTATTGTTTTTGAATAATTACTTATGTCTTTATTTATTACATATCCTGGTATTGTTTTGTATTCTCCATATTTTTCAGTCAGATTCAAATATTCTTTTAATGTTTCATTTTGTGTTCTTATATTTTCCAGTTCTCGTAATGATTGTTCCAATTCATCATTTTTCTTTTGTAAGTTTTCATTTTCTTGTTTTAAATTATTGATATCTGCGAAAAATGTACTATTACCACTTAACTTGTTTTTTAGATATGTTAAACCATTTTGTATTGGCATAACTAAATTAGTTGCAGCATTTTCAAAAAAGTTACTATTACTTTTACCATTTGAAAATATTACAATTAATATTAAAATTATTACAGTTACAACTATTCCTATAATTCCACTTTTTTTGTTTCTGTACATTTTCTACTCCTATTCTTGAGTTTTAAAAGAATTAAATTTTAGCAAGGAAAGTTCTATTTAAAAATCAAAAGCGCATACTTTTGTATGTAACTGCGTTTTAAATAGAACTTGACGCAGATAAAATTATAATTATTTTAAAACTAGTATTTTTTATTTCGAGCATTAACTAATACTCTACCCAAACGTTCTATATCTTCTAATGTTTTTCCTGCTCCTCTTACGACACAGTCTAATGGTTCATCTGCAATATATACAGGCATGCCTGTTTCAGTACTTAATAATTTGTCTAGATTTTTTATTAATGCTCCTCCACCTGCAAGTACTATTCCTTTTTCCATAATATCTGCTGCTAATTCTGGTGGTGTTTTTTCCAAAGTCAATTTAACTATATCAACTATTTTTGTTATTGATTCTTTTATTGCTTCTTCTACTTGTGTTGATGTTATTGTCATATTTCTAGGTAATCCTGTTGTTAAATCTCTACCTCTTATTTCCATTGACATTTCTGTCATAAGTGGCATTGCACATCCTAATTGCATTTTAATTTGTTCAGCTGTTGTATCTCCCACTGCTAAGTTCATTTCACGTTTTATATAGTTTACGATTTCTTCATCTAATTCGTCTCCTGCAACTCTTAATGAGTGGCTTACAACTATTCCTCCTAATGATATTACAGCTACTTCTGTTGTTCCACCACCAATATCTACAATAATATTTCCACTTGGTTCTCCAACATCTAAAGATGCTCCAATAGCTGCTGCCATTGGTTCTTCTATTAAATAAACTTCTTTTGCTCCTGCCTGCATTACTGCTTCTTCTACAGCTCTTTCTTCTACTTCTGTAATTCCTGATGGTACTCCTACAACAACTCTTGGTCTACCTATATTGTATCTTTTTCCTACTTTTCCAATTATATTTTTTAACATTAATTGTGTTGCTGTAAAGTCTGCTATTACACCATCTTTCATTGGTCTTACAGCTTTTATTTGTTCAGGTGTTCTTCCTAACATTTCTTTTGCTTCATTTCCTGTTGCAACTATATTTCCATTTCTTCTATTTATAGCTACTACTGATGGTTCTTTTAGTACAATTCCTTTTCCTTTTAAAGTTACTAAAATGTTAGCTGTTCCTAAGTCAATTCCTATATCTTTTGATCCCCATGCAAAAAATTTCATATTAATTCTTTCCTCTCTTTTTATTGGCATTTTTATTTTTAATTTTGTAATTCTTCTTTTGTTAACCATTCCATAAAAATACTTGTATAATTCATTCCAGCAATAATTATATGATCAACTAATTCAATATTAAATAATTGTGACAATTTATATAATGTTTTTGTATATTCTATATCATTTTTACTTGGTTTTGCACTTTCTCCTGGATGATTATGTACTAAAATATATTTAGGTGCTTTCATTTTTATTGGTTCTGTTAATATTTCTTTTACTTCAATATTTATAAAGTCTATTCCTCCACTTGCAATATCTTGTATTTTTAATAATTGATTTCTTGAATTTAATATTGCAATTTTTACTTTTTCATTTGTTTCTGATTTTATATTTCCTATTAAAATTTCTGCTAAATCTTTTGGCTCATTTATAAACATTTTTTTATATTTGGTTTTGCTAAACATACGTGCAGAAATTTCTCCAACTGCTTTTAGTTGTATTGCTTTTACTTTGCCTATTCCTTTAACTTCCATTAATTCTTCAATTGAAAGTGTTTGTAAATAATTTAAATCTTCTTTAGTTGTTTTATTTAGGCTTAACAATCTTTGTGCTAATTGCACTGATGTTTCTTCTTTTGTCCCCGTTTTTATTATTATTGCAAGTAATTCCGCATTTGAAAGTGTTTTTTCTCCATACATTTCTAATTTTTCGTATGGTCTTTCTAATTCTGGTAATTCCTTTATTTTTATTGACAATAGTATTTTCCTTTCTCTGGTCTTTATTGCCCCTTGTTTTGTTTTATATTTTTTTATAAATAAAAACTGCTAATACTAAACCTATTATGCTTGAAATACTTATTTTAAACATTAATGCAAATGTTATTTGCATTATGCTTAAGTCTAATGTTATTGGTGTTTGTAGTCCAAAAATTTGGCTATATGATAGCCACCAAAGCCAGTCAACTCTTGATGCTAATTCTCCTAATAATCCACCTACTACTAGTCCAGATAAAATAAATATTAATAATATCCATATATTTTTTTCTTTTGTTGCCATTTTTTCTACCTCCAAAATTCCGCTTTTACTTACGGCTGTTTATTTTTTACTCCATTGATATTATATATTGAATTACTAAATTTTTCAAGTGAATTTTGTGTAAATTTTTCACAATTGATTTGTATTTTGTCATGTGTTATAGTATAATAAATTTTCAAAATATATTACCAAAATTTATACATTTAAATATAATATTATTAGTAGTATAATAGAATTAGTATTTAACAAGGAGGGACTTGTCTTTATGAAAATAGAAAAGTTGACTGAAAATAAAATACGTATTATTGTAAATTCTTATGATTTAGAAAATAAGAATTTAGATTTCAAAGCACTTTTGTCAAGGACTTTAGATTCTCAAGGCTTTTTTCTTGATATGCTAGAAAAAGCTAAAACTGAAGTAGGTTTTAATACAGATGGTTGTAAAATTTTAGTTGAAGCATTTTCTACTACAGATGAATATTTGATTTTTACTATAACAAAATATGTTGATAAATCTAATACTCAAACAGGTAAACGTCCTAAAGTAAAAATGAAAAATTTAAATATTTCTGCAACTAAAGCAATTTATAAATTAGATAATTTTGATGTCTTTTGTGATTTATGTACATATTTAAATAATAATTTTTCTAATATAACTAAAATTTCTAAATGTTCTAGTTTGTATTTATATAATAACAATTATTATTTATTAATTAGAAATAATAATATTTCCAAAGATATTATGCAAAATTTTTATATTTCTATTTCTGAATTTTTATCTATGGCTAATTTATCTTCTAATTTTGAAAACAAATTATTTGAACATGGCAAAGCTATTATAAAAAACAATGCTATTTTAACAGGTATTAAATATTTTGTGCATTAATTAAAATATAACTTTGATAAAGTAAAAAATACCTCCCTCAAATTTTTAATATTTGAAGGGGTATTTTTTATTTTTATATTAATTAATACAAGTAATTTTGTGGATTATATGCAACTCCATTTACACGTATTTCTAAATGTAAATGTGGCCCTGTTGAATTTCCAGTAGAACCTACTGCTGCTATTGTTTGACCTTGTGATACTTGTGTTCCAGCTGATACATATAGTTTGCTACAATGTCCATAATATGTCTGAACTCCATTACCATGAGTTATTACTATCATGTTTCCATATGATCCTTTATATCCAGAAAATGTTACTGTTCCAGAAGCTGCAGCTGAAATAGGTGTTCCAGTTTGAGCTGATATGTCTAACCCGGTATGTGTAGAAACCCTTATTGAACTTCTAGCACCAAATCTTGATGTTATTATTCCTGATATTGGTTTTATTAAACTAATTCCTAAATTTGCTTTCCCTCCTGATGTATTTAATGCTGTATTTACTTGACCTGTAGAAGCATATTTAGTTGTAGTTGTTGTAGATGTTTTTTTAGCTACTTCAACTTTTGGTTTTTCTACATATAATTCTGATACAGCTGTTTCTTTTTCTGTTAGATTTTGCATTTCTGTTTCATATTTTTCTTCTATTGCTATATTATCTATATTTGAGCTATCCTTTTCTTTTAAAGTATTAACCACATTTTCTGCCTCTTCAAAATTTGAAACATATAATTTTTCTTCTTGATTGTCTGTTATTGCATAATATCTATAATATGTTACTCCTGACTCTTTGATTTGGTCCATTATCTCATCATCATTTGTTACTATATTTTTCTTTAATAGGCACAGTTTATATTCTGGCAAATCTTCAACTTGAACAAATGCTACATTTGAATTTGTACCATCTCCATGATCAACATAATCATTTATTTCATGTTGTAATTTTCCCCTATCTTCTGTATATCCAATTTGCTCTCCTTTTATATATACACTATAAGTTGGTTTATACAAAAATGCTATTGCACCTACAATTAGAAAAGTTGCAATTATAATAAGAACTACCAATTTTATGCTTCTCCTTGTGTGTATTAATACTTTTTTTAACATTAAAATATCTCCTTTGTACCCCATTTTACACTTGTAATAATATTGTAATATTTGTTTTTTTGCAAGAATATTTAAAACTTAATTTCCGTAGGTTTTCAAAGTTTTTTAAGCTTAATCTCTTTTTTATTCGTTTTTTCTCGTTTTTTCATTTTTTGAATTTTTTTGAATAAAAATTTTAAAAAAGCAAATAATATATTTGTAAACAAAAATGAAAGGAATGATTAAAAATGCCAGATTTAAATCAAATGGAATTACAACATTTAAGACATTTAATTGGTGCACATGAAAATGTATATCAAAAATTAAACACTTATTCAGCTCAATCTGTGGATCCACAGATAAAACAACTTTTTACTAAGTCAGCTCAAGATGCTTTAAATACAAAGCAAAAACTTATGAGCTTTTTAAATAATAATTAGTTGTAGCTTAAATTGCACTATTTAGTAAAATAAGGTTTATAGGTTTCCTTTTCCAAGCCTAAATATATTAGTAAGGAGTATCTAATTATTTATAAGTAAAAATTAAATAATTAGAAAAAAGTTTTATGGACGAAAAAGTTATGGTTAATGATATTTTAGCAGGTGTTAAATCTGATTTAACAGCTTATCAAACTGCGATTTCTGAATGTGAAAATATGCAATTAAGACAAACTTTCCAACAAATTAGAAATAGTGATGAAAGTTTTCAATATGAGTTATTTAAAATTGCTCAAGCTAAAGGTTATTATGTTCCTGCTCAAAAAGCTACAGTAACTGAAATTAATACTGTAAAAACAGAATTAGAACAATAGATTTTTTAAAAGATTGCAAATTATAATTTTAAAATTTGCAATCTTTTTTATTATTTTTCTTACTTAAATATTTTATTCTGAAATTACTTCTAATTTAGCAAATTTTGCCATTAATCTTTTATGTCCAACTTTGTTAAAATCTATATCTACTTTTAGGTCGTCTCCTTCTGGTTCTACTTTGCTTATAATTCCTTCTCCAAATTTCTTATGGAATATTTTTACCCCTGCTTGATATTTAGATAAATCTACATTTTGAGATTCTGATTTTTTAGTTAAATTATTTAAGAAACTTTCTGCTGTTCTAAATGCAAAATTGTTTGATGTTGATTTTGTACCAACTGTTGAAGCCGCTTCTTTATTGTCAATTTTATAACTCGTTACTTTTCCATTTCCTGTACCGCTTCTTCTGCTTCCAGCTCCATATGACCAACCAAATCCGCTGTCACTGTCTCTTAACATAGAATCTTTATTGCTTGTCTCTCCAAATGCTTCTTCATATCCTTCTAATAAATCTTCTGGAATTTCTTTTAAAAACCTTGATGTTTGATTATAACTTGTAGAACCAAATATTGTACGTTGTTTGCTACATGTTAAAAATAAGTTTTCTTTTGCTCTTGTTATTCCTACATAACATAGACGCCTTTCTTCTTCTAGTTCTTTTGGTTCTGATATTGATTTATATCCTGGAAATATTCCCTCTTCCATTCCAACTAAAAATACTACTGGGAATTCAAGTCCTTTAGCACTATGTAATGTCATTAATGTTACATAATCTTCGTCCTCTTCTAAATTGTCAATATCACTAGATAATGTAATTCCTTCTAGGAATTGGCTTAATCCATTTTCTGCTTCTTCCTCTTCAAATTCAATTGCAACTGTTAAAAATTCGTCTAGGTTTTCTATTCTATTTTCTGCCTCAATTGTATTTTCTAATTCTAATGCTTTTGTATAACCTGATTTTTTTAGTGTTTCTTTTATTAATTCAGATACTGATAATTCGTCTTTTTTGGCTCTTAATTCTTCTATTGCATTTACAAATTCTCTTGAATTTAAAAATACTCTATTTAATCCAAATTCGTCTGCTCTTTTTATTATTTCATACATTGAAATTTCAGTTTCATTTGAAAGTGCCTCTATTTTATCTAAACTTGTTTTTCCTATTCCACGTTTAGGCTCATTTATTATTCTGCGCAAACTTAGATTATCATTTGGATTTTGTATTAATCTTAAATATGCAATTGTATCTTTTATTTCTTTTCTTTCATAGAATTTTAGTCCACCTATAATTTTATATGGTATATTTTCTCTTCTTAAAATATCTTCTATTGCTCTTGATTGAGTATTCATTCTATATAAAATTGCAAAGTCTGAATATTTATAATATTCTTCTCTTTTTAAGTGTTCTATTTGTTCTACTATGTAAGTTCCTTCATCATATTCGTTTTTGGCTTGATATACTTTTGGCAAACTTCCTTCTTCGTTTTCAGTCCACAATGCTTTTTTATATTTTACTTCATTATTTTTTATTACAGCATTTGCAGCTTTTAATATATTTCCTGTACATCTATAATTTTGCTCTAATTTTATTATTTTTGTTCCTTTAAAATCTTTTTCAAAATTTAATATGTTTGATATATCTGCTCCACGGAAACTATAAATTCCTTGGTCATTATCTCCTACGGCTGTAATGTTTTTATATGCTGATGCAAGAATTGTAACTAATGTAAATTGTGATTTGTTTGTATCTTGATACTCGTCAACTAAAATATATCTAAATTTATTACAATAATATTCTCTTACATCTTCATTTTCTTGTAAAATTTTTATTGTATAATTTATAATGTCGTCAAAATCTATTGCATTATTCTCTTTTAATCTTTTTTGATATAATTCATATACTGTAGAAATTTTTTCTTTTCTAAAATCTCCCATTGCTTTTGCTTGATATTCAGCAGGTGTTAACATTTCATTTTTTGCATTACTTATTTCTGATAACACTGCTCTATCGTTAAACATTTTGTCATCTATTGATAAGTCTTTTAAACAGTTTTTTACTAATGTTTTTTGATCTGATGTATCAAATATTATGAATGATGTTTCAAAACCTATTCTATCTATAAATCTTCTTAAAATTCTAACACAAATAGAGTGGAATGTTCCCATCCATATGTCTTTGGCTGATTCTCCCACTAAATTCGCAATTCTTTCTTTCATTTCGTTTGCAGCTTTGTTTGTAAATGTTATTGCTAATATGTCCCAAGGTTTTACACCTTTTTCTTGTATTAGGTATGCTATTTTGTGTGTTAAAACTTTTGTTTTTCCACTTCCTGCTCCTGCTATTACTAGGCATGGTCCTTCTGTTGAAGTTACTGCTTCGTATTGTTTATTATTTAATCCTTCTAATATTTCTGGCATTTAATTTTCTCCTTTATTTTTTCTTTCTGGATTATATAATTATCTGATTATAAAGTCAATAGATTTCAAATAGTTTGCAAACATTTTTTCGTTTTTACAACTGCATTGCAATAAAACCAACTATAAATCCTAACATATTGCCAATTGCACTCATTCTTCCATTATACAATTTGTTAGATTCTGGTATTAGCTCTCCTGATACAATATATAACATCGCGCCTGCTGCAAAGCTTAGGCATATAGCTATTACCTGCTCTGATATTGATCCAACAATTGCTCCAAAGAATGCTCCTATTCCTGTTGTTATTCCTGATAGTATTACATATAATATTATTTTTGATTTTTTCATTCCTCCATTTTTCATTGGTACTGCCATTGATATTCCTTCTGGTATATCATGTAAACATATTGCAATTGCTAAGCTTAAACCTAATTTAATTGAGGCTTCAAAACCTGAACCTATTGCCAATCCTTCTGGAAAGTTGTGTATTGCAAGTCCGATAGATACTATCATTCCTGTTTTTAATAGACTATTACTTTTTGAATTTTTTTCTGATGTTTTTTGGTTGAAATTTTTTTCTACTAGCACATCACAAAAAATCATTGCAATTATTCCTATGAGTATTCCAATCATTACATTTATTATTCCACTTATATTTAATGCCTCTGGTATTAGGTCAAAACATACTACTGCCATCATTAATCCGGAGGCTAACGATAGTATAAAACTTAGAAATTTATTTGAATTTTTCTTTATAAATATTCCAAGTAATCCTCCTAATGTTGTTCCAAATGTTCCAAAGAATAATCCTAAAATTGTTGTTTTTATTAATTCCATAAAAAACTCCTTAAATAAATTAGTTTATATTTTAATTTATTTAAGTTTTCTTGGGTTTATTCTATATAAGAATTTTAAAGTCAAAAAAAACGTGATTAGATCACGTTTTTCTATTGTAATTTCGTGATTTTGCCACGTTTTTCTTAATTTTATATATCTTTTTCTTTTATAATATTTCCATCAACATATTTTAAAATTATTTTATTTTCCTCAAATATTGCATATCCATGCTCTGTATTTTGCTTTGGCAATGATATTGAACCTGGATTTACAAATATTATTCCATCTTTTTCTTCTATAAAGTTCACATGAAAATGACCATAAAACATAATGTCAATATCTATTCCAATTGGTGGCAAATTATCCATATTATATTTATGTCCATGTGTAAAAAATAGATTATATCCATTTGCCTTCATTTGAATATTTTCTTGTAATGGAAATTCTGATATCATTTCATCTACTTCTGCATCACAGTTTCCTTTTATCGCTAAAATTTTGTCTTTTAATGAATTTAAAATATTAGCAACTTCCATTGGTCCATATTTTTCAGTTAATGGATTACGAGGTCCATGATAATATAAATCCCCTAATAATACTATTTTATCTGGATTTTCTTTTTCTACTATTTCTAGTAATTTATTAGCATAATATCCTGAACCATGAATATCTGAGACTATTAATAATTTCACTAATCTTCTTCTCCTTTTAATTTTTCAGCTCTATCTGCTGCAATTAAATTATCTATCATTTCGTCTAGGTCACCATTTAGGAAATTTTCCATTTGATATATACTCATTCCTATTCTATGGTCTGTTATTCTTCCTTGTGGGTAGTTATATGTTCTAATTTTTTCACTTCTGTCTCCTGAACCTACTTGTGATTTTCTTGCACTTGAAATTTCATTATCTTGTTTTTCTTTTTCTATTTTATATAGTTTTGTTTTAAGCATTTTCATTGCATTATCTCTATTTTGAAATTGTGATCTTTCTGTTTGACATTCTACTGTTATTCCTGTTGGTTCATGTATTAATCTTACAGCTGAAGATGTTTTATTTATATGTTGTCCACCTGCTCCTGATGATCTGAATACTTCCATTTTAATATCTGCTGGATTTATTTCGATTTCTACATCTTCTACAACTGGTAACATTGCAACAGTTACTGTTGATGTATGTATTCTTCCGCTACTTTCTGTGTCTGGAACTCTTTGTACCCTATGAACACCACTTTCAAATTTTAGCCTACTATATACACCTTTTCCTGTAATCATAAATGAAATTTCTTTATATCCGCCTAATCCTGTTTCATTTTCATTTAATATTTCTAATTTCCAGTGTCTTTTTTCTGCATACATTGAGTACATTCTGAACAATGTTCCTGCAAATAGTGCTGCCTCTTCTCCTCCAGCTCCTGCTCTAATTTCACATATAATGTTTTTGTCATCATCTGGGTCTTTAGGAATTAATAAAAATTTAAGTTCTTCTTCTAGTTTAGGTAATTGTTCTTTATTATCATAATATTCTGCTTCAGCTAATTCTTTCATTTCTGGATCTTGCATTAATTCTTCTGCTTCTTCCATTGCTTGTTTTGCTTTTTTATATTCACGAAATTTTAAAACTATTTCTTCAATGCTTGCATGTTCTTTCATTGCTTTTTGCCATCTTGCTTGGTTTGCAATTACTTCTGGATCTGAAATTTCTTTTGTCAATTCTTCATATCTTTTTTCTACTGCCTCTAATTTTTCAAACATAAAATATTCTCCTTTATTTTTATTTGCGTAATTATTATACTACATTTTACCAATTATTACAATAAAATGCCTTTACTTTTTCATTACTTAATACTTATAAAACTGATAAGTTCCAAAAAATCAATTTTTGGAATAACTTTTTGGAACTTATATAGTTTTTTTACATTTTTTAAATTATTTTCACATTATTTTTATACATTAATAAAATTGAATTCTATATTTTCTTTTTCTAATATTTCTTTTTCTCTTTTTGTGCATGTAAATAATATTATTTGATGGTCCTTAAATTTATTATGTATATATTTTAATATATTTTCTAATCTAGTTTCATCATAATATGCAAAAGCTTCGTCTAATATTATTGGCATTTTTTCTTCTGACAATTCTTCTACCATTGATAATCTTAAAGATAAATATAATTGATCTATTGTTCCTATACTTAATTTAGATGCAGGTACATAATTGCCATTTTCTAATTCAACTATTAAACCTTGCTCTTCATTAAACATAATATTACTATATTTTCCACTTGTTATGTTAGAAATGTTTTTTGAAAGTGCCTCTGTAAACTTAGGGGTTACTGTATTTTTCATTTCGTCATAAGATTTTTGCAAAATATCTTTTGCGAGTTCAAAACTCATATTTAATTTTTGCAAGGTTGACATTTTGTTTTTATTGTCAACTAATTCTTCTTCTATTTTTGATAAATTATCTAGCTTAGGTTCTATATTTTTTTTGTCTAATTCTAATTTATGTAATTCTATTTTTTTATTATTTATTTTATTTTGCAAATTTTCTAATTCTAAATTAGTATTTTCTAAATTAATTAAATTATTTATTTTTTCTTTTTCAATTTTATTTATATATTTATTTTTTATTTTTTCTTTTTCTAAATTTATTTTTAAATAAAAATTATTATTTAAATTATTTATTTTATTTTTTATTTCATTATTATTATTTTCTAATAAATTAATTTCATTATTTAAATTATTTATTTCTAATAATATTTTTTCTATATTTTCTATATCTATTTTTTCTGTATTTTTTTCTATTATTATTTTTTTATTTAATTTATTTTTAGAAAAAATATAATAAATTAAAACCATTGGTACTGTAAGAAGAAAAATACAATTAATTATTTTATTTTTTATTAAAATAAATTGTAAAATATTTATTATTAAAATTAAAATAAATAATATTATTATTTTTTTATTTAATTTATTTTTTTCTTTTTTTATTTTTTCATTATTTTTATTTTTTATTAAATTAATTTTATTATTTAAATTATTTTCTAAATTATTTATTTTATTTTCTATTTTTTTATTATTTTTTTCTGTATTATTTTCTGAATATTTTTCTAATATATTTTTATTATTATTTTCTATTTCATTTATTTTATTTTTTAATAAATTTATTTTTTCATTATTTTCATTTTCTAAATTTTCTTGAATTTTTATTTTTTCTTTTTCAATTTTCTCTTTTTCATAAATATTTTTTATTTCTTTTAATAAATTATTTTCTTGTTCTAAATATAAAATTTCTTCTTCTAATTTATTATTTGTGTCTGCTATTTGGTATTTTATGTCACCATATTTTTCTAGCTCTTCTTTTTCTTTTTGCAATTCTTCTATTTTCTTAGCAACCACGTTTATTGGCTTTTCCCTAGACCTTTCTGTTCCGACTTCGTCTAGTTGCCTTCTATTTATTCTGTCAATTGCTCGTTTATATGATACATTATCTTCACCAGTTCCTACTAAATTTGCAATTTTTTGTATTAACATACTTTGTTGTGTTTTTTCTAATTTTACTTCATCTTGACAAGAAACTATTGTAGATAAAAATAAATCTTCATCAACTTTTGTTTGTTCATAAAAAAATTCATTTCCTTTATTTTTATCTATATTAAATTCTTTAGAAATATCTTCCATATTTTCATTAAATATTTTTGGATTTTTCTTTTTAAAATCTCTATAAATTTCATATTTATTTTTATTATTTAATTCATATTCTAATTTGCCAGAAAATTCTTCTCCTGTCCATGGCAAATATTTTTCATAATCTGAATATTCTTTTCCTTTTTTATTTTTTGAAATTCCATAAAAAGAATTTATAATAAATTTTAATAATGTTGATTTTCCTGCTTCATTTTTTCCATATAAAATATTTATTCCATTATTTAAATTTATTTCTTTTTCTTTTAATTTTCCATATGAATTTATTTTTATTTTATTTATTTTCAAATTTACACCTCTATATTTTCTTCTGATTTTCTATTAATTTTTTTATTATTTTTTATTTTAAATATATATAATAATTATATTGTTAAATAAATTAATTATTATTAATATGAAATATTTAAATAAAATTAATTATAAAAATATTTTTAATATTTTATTCTAATGATGCTAATCCAATTTCAATTGATTTTTCTATTATTTCTTTTTCTTCTTCTGTTTCTGCATTTTTTAATTTTTTATTCATTTCTTTTATAAATAAACCTTTTAATGTATTTTCATTTTCTAATTTTTCTAAGTCATATGCTATTTTTGTATTATCTTTTATTTTTATTATATTATTATTTAAAATATATTTTATTAAATCATATTTATTTATTTCAAAATTTCTATTTCCTATTAAAATAATTTCTACATAATTATTTTCTTCTATTTCTAATTCATTTATTTTTTCAATTAATTCTTCTTTTGAATATATGTTATCCACGTTTAATTCTCTTTTTGTGAATTGTTTGTCATCTAATTTAATAAATTGAGTTTCTAACTTATTTTTTTCTACATCTCCAACAATCATTCCATGTTCACCTAATTCGTCAAATCCTAATGATATTGTTGAACCTGGATATACGATTTTTTGATTTTCTTCTGTATTATAATCTTTTTTGTGAATATGTCCTAATGCAACATAGTCAAATCCTTTTTCTTGTAACATTTTTTTAGACATTGAATTATATTGCATATCTTCTATTGTTGATCCATCTATATTCCCATGAATTATTAAAATATTTGGCTTTTCTGTTTGTTCAATTTCTATATTTTCAACACCTGAATCACTACAATAAAAATCATCAAAACCATATCCATATATATTTGCATCTTGAGTTTCAATTTTTTCTACTTTAGGTCCAAATATTTTTACATTTTTACTCCAGTTATATTTATTATAATAGGAATTTTTTGTATATGGGTCATGATTTCCTGGTGCTATATAAATATTTGTTTCTGGTATTTCTTCAAATAATTTATTTATATAATCTATTGTTGATTGTTTTATATATTTATGTTCGTATAAATCTCCTGAAATAAAAAAATATTTAATATTATTTTCTTTTATATATTCTATTATTTTCTTAAAAACTTTTCTTTGTTCTAGTCTTCGTAAATCTCCCATAATATCTTTTTCTGATAAATTTACAAATGGACTGTCAAAGTGCATATCTGCTATATGTACAAACTTCATACCTTTTCTCCTTTGCTTTTTATATTGCAATTCTACTATATCTTTATGTTTTTTTCAACCCTTTTTACGAAAAGATTTTCGTATGTTTCGATAAAAAAATCAGTAGGAAATATATTTTTTCTACTGATTTTCATTTTTATCATATTAAATTAATCATTATTTATCGGACCAAATAATTCATCAAATTTAGCTTCTAACTCTTTTTGTAAATCATATTCATCATTATCTTGAGTGACTGCCGGAGTATTATTAAAATCTTCTAAACTCAATTTATTTGTTTCCTTCTTGCTTACTTCTGGCTCTGATTTTTTATTTGTACTATCTAAATCAATATCAGCAAATAGGTCATCTATGTCATTTACTTTTGAGCTTTTAGTTTCAACTTTCTTTTCTATTTTTGCTGGTTCTGATTTTTTTTCTTCTGGTTCATCTTCAAATAAATCATCTAAAGATTCTATTTTTAAATCTTTTACTTTTTCTTCTTTTTTATCTTCTACATAAGGATTATATGGGTTATATTTTCTCCATTCTCCTCTATTTATTTCACCTATATCATTATGGCTTATTTCTAATGCTGCCATTTCTTTAGCCATATGATGTTTAAAATAATAGTATTTTTGTGCTTTTACTGGTTTTATTCCTTTTTCAAAAATTATACATAAATCATTATCTAATCTACGCAGTTCGTCTGGTGTCATCAATGCTCTTGCCATAACTTGATCTGATACAGATTTTCCTGTTTTCCAGTTTTGCCTATCTCTATTTATTGATATGCTATCTCTTTCAATTGTTTTTTCTCCTAATTGTTTAGAAAAATATTCAACTGTTTTATATGAGTTACTTCCTAAAAATACGTGTGTATCACAGTTACCCATAATTGTTTCATATGATTTTTCATATACAGCTTCTAATTGGTCAACGTTTTGTAAGATTACACTAAATGAAATCCCCCTACTTCTTGAAGTTGATATCTTTTTATCAAAGTCTGGTATTCTACCAATATTAGCAAACTCGTCTAATATAAAATATGTTCTTTCTTTTAATTTTCCACCATTTTGATCTGCATAATCATATAATTGTTGTATCATTTGTGAGAAAAATATTGTTAACAAAAAGTCATATGCTGTGTGTGTATCTGAAGAAATTACATAAACAGCTGTTTTTTTATTTCCTATATCTTCAAAATTAATTGTATCTGTTGACGTCAATTCTGCTATTTCTTTTGAATCAAATTTACCAAGTTTTGATTGCAAAGAGCTTAGTATTGAACTATATGTTTTTTCTGACGCTATTTCTATTGACTTATAATACATTCTTGCTGGATGATCATATGGTAATTGTCCTATAAGTTCTGATAATAAGTTTGTACCATTTTTTGTGTTAGCCGCTCTTACTAATTCCGCACAACTTGCTAAGTTTTGTTCTTCCTCTGGTCTTGTTGCAATTAAATAATATATTAATGCTTTTAATAACATTTCTGCTGAATCATCCCAGAATGGATCTGCACTACTTCCATCACCTTGTTGACCTCTAATTACTGTATTTGCAATAACGTCAACATCTAAATCTGATGCCACATGCATTAATGGGTTATAACCATCACTATATTGTGGTCTAACTAAGTTTAAAACTTTAATTTCATAACCTTTAGATTTTAAATACCCTGCTGTTCTATCATATAATTCTCCCTTAGGGTCTGTGAAAACATAAGATCCTAAACATTGATATGCATTTGGAATAGAATATGACGCAGATTTACCAGAACCTGAACCACCGACTACTAGAACATTTACATTTCCAATTTTATCTAATGGTAAGTAATTATCTTCTGCTAAAATTATTCCTTTGTTTTTATTTAATATTCTATATTGTTCTCCTCTTTGACTCCAATCACTTGAACCATGCTCTATATCTGAATATTCATTTTTAGGAGCTGATCTAGCAAAACCTATAAAGAAAAATACTGAATATATAATTGTTGTTACAAGTAATGTTGAGAAAAAGTCCCCTCCTGCTCCACTTGAAAATACACTACCTAATGTTCCAAATGGATTTGTAACTGACGTTCCAAATGTTTCTATAAATACTTCTAAATTAAAATTGCCATCTAGTCCAGCAAGATGTTTACTATAACTAAATGGCGAAACAAATAATATGGCTATTGTTATCCATATTATTCCAAATACTATAAAATTTTTTCTATTTCTTTTTATTGCACCTTCTAATTTGTAATTCATAATTTCACCTGCTTCTTTAGTGTTACTTATCTATTTCTTCTACCTTTTCTTTGTTTTCAATTTTGGCACTTTGTGCTTTTATTGTCATTCCTTCAGCTAATTCTGTACTTAAAATTATATCTCTTTTTACTGCACTTGTAACTTTTGTAGAAGTGTTTTTCTTTGTTACTTTTGCATTTTTATCATTATCTTTTACAATTTCTTGTATTGCAATTGCACAAGTTTCAAATTCTGTATCATGTTGACCTGCTGGTTCTACTTTTTTTCTACGTTCATTATTATTATCAGGTTTCATATAATCATATTTGCCTGTCGATTTCACATCTGCCATTTGCAATTCCTCCCTACCTATTTCTCTCTTATTTCAAATGCAAAATAAGATTTATTTGGCTTTAATTTACATTTTCCTTTTACTTCGTCTGTTTTTTCATCATAATAAAGTGTTGGTTTTATTTCTTCTGCTGTTTCTGGATCTATTATTGATATAGGTCTTTTTAAATTTGGTGTATATTGGAATTCTTTATATTCCATTGGTTCTTCAGAATAAATTGTATTAAACTGAAATGGTGTTGGCTTTTTAGTTATTTTAACCTCGTTACCTAATAACAAGCCATTATTAATAACTACTTTATCACTTGCAAATGATAAAATAATTAGTTGGTTTCCATCTTGGCTTGGGTCATCTACGTAAAAAGTTTTTTTGTTATAATTTCCTATAATTTCCTCAGTATGTTCAAGTCTTTCCACCGTATATTTTGGATATTCTTTTAAATATTCTTTTTTTGTTTTATACACTTGATATATTACAGTTTTTATTCCTTGTGGGTCTGTAATACTAAAATGTTTTCCTTCTTGTACTGAATTCATTTTTACACCTCGTTTCTATGTTTTTATCCATAGCTTGTCATTTGTTGTATAACCACTTAATATTATAGCTATAAATAAGTTTTTTGTCAATATTTATGTAAAGTTTCTAGCTTCTTGGATTAAAATTAGATACTTCACTTAATTTTTGGTACATTTCTTTTTCTTCAACAGATATATGCTTAGGTACTACAACCTTAATCTCTGCAACCAAATCTCCTCTATCTGTCTTATTTATATAATATCCTTTATTTGGTATTCGTATTTTTTCTCCACTTTGGGTTCCTTCTGGAATATATACTTTAGTTTCATCATCTATTGATTTTACAGAAGTTCTTACTCCCAAGGCAGCTTCCCAAGGTGTTAATAATAAATCTGTATTAATATTAGTTCCATCTAGCTTAAATTTATTATCACCTTCTATATTTATTTGTATTAATAAATCTCCACTTTTCCCACCATTTTCACCTGGCTTTCCTTGACCTATTAATCTGATTTTTTCTCCGTCTCTAATTCCTTGTGGTACTTTTACTGTATATGTTTTTGTATCTCCATCTACTGTTTTTAAAGCTATTTGCTTTTCTAAACCATAAAAAGCATCATATATATTTACACTTATTTGAGTTTCTATATTTTCTCCTTTTACAGGATTAGCTTTTTTTGATGTTTCTACTTTTTCTGTATTGTCAATATTTCCTAAAAACATATCTATAATTGCACCTTTTTGTGATTTTGATGTAAAAGCTTTTTTACCTTTCCCAAATTTAGAATTCCACATTCTGTCATATTTTCTTTTTGATGAAGGTACTGATAATACTTTATATGCTTCATTTATATCTTTTATTTTTTCTTCTGCTAAACTGTCTCCTACATTTAAATCTGGATGATATTTTTTAGCAGCTTGTCTATATGCTGATTTTATTTCATCTATAGAAACATGGCTTGTTTCTAAGTCTAAAATTTTATAGTAATTTTTAACAACCATTTTTAACATCCTCCCAAAATTAGGTAAGCTTATTTTATCACACATTATAATAAAAAGCTAGCTTTTATAAAGCTAACTTTTTTATTTTTTGATTTTTCATTGACTATTTATATTAGCACTAGTATAATATTTTTGTTCTTCTTCTTTCACTACATAGAAAGGTGGTGAAAAAATGAGCAATTTACTTAAACTTATTGTATTAATCATAATTGCGTACATTTTAAAAATGTTTGATTAATACATAACTCCGAAGACTACATACTAAAGTATGTAGTCTTTTTAAACAAAAATACTAGAGATTGCGTTCTCTAGTATCTTTTATGTTCTTCTTTTGAACAATTACTTAAACTACAGATATGGCATATAATAAAAATTATATCTCTTAAAATCTGTAACATTATTATACTAAAATATTTATAAAAAATCAATACTTTTCTTCAATCCATTCAAAAAATCCTAAAAAAATCTGCTATGATATAAATGTGAAACAAAATATCTAAAAAATAGTTTAAAAGTTTCACATTAAAAAATATTAAATTTAATATATTTATTTTTCCATTAAAGCTAACTCTATTAATTTATCTAATAAATCTTCATATTTTATTCCAGCCTGTTCAAATAGTTTAGGATACATACTAATACTTGTGAATCCAGGCAAAGTATTAATTTCATTTAAATAAATTTTATTAGTACCATTTTCAACAAAGAAATCAACTCTAGATAAACCACTTCCATCAATTGCCTTAAATGCTTTTACAGCTTGTTTTCTTATCTCTTCTATTATATCTTTTGGCAAATCAGCAGGTATTTCTGTTCTTGATTCCTGATTATTATATTTTGCATCATAACTATAAAACTCGTCTGCTGCTTTTATTTCTCCTACTGAAGAAGCTATAACATCTTCGTTTCCTAAAACTGCACATTCTACTTCTCTGCCGATAATTCCTTGTTCTATTAATACTTTTTTATCAAATTGTGCAGCATAATTTATTGCTTCTACAAGTTCGCTTTCATTTTCTGCTTTTTTTACACCAACACTTGAGCCTGAATTAGAAGGTTTTACAAACATTGGAAAATCTATTTTTGTTTGTACTTTTTTTGCCACATCAATGTCTGATAATATTTCCTCATTAAAATGTTCATCTATATATACATATTTATCATTGTATTTTCTAACATATATGCTTTTTACTTGATTAATTTCTGCTTTTTCAAATACAACTTTTGCATATACTTTATCCATTCCTACACTTGAAGCTAATACATGACATCCAACATAAGGTATTTGTAATAGTTCAAATAATCCTTGGATAGTTCCATCTTCACCATAAAGTCCATGTAATACTGGGAAAATAACATCTAGATTTTTTAAATATTTAAATTCATTTTCTATTTTTTCTTTTTTAGTAATTTCTTCACCAAATTTTCTTGGTTTAAATTCATCTAAAATCTCCCACCATTGGCCCTTTTTATCAATATATACAGGATATATTTCATATTTTTCTTTATTTAAATTACTTAAAACATAACTTGCTGATACAACAGATACTTCATTTTCTGTTGACATTCCTCCACAAATAACTCCCAATTTTATTTTTTCCATATTTCTACCATCCTTTCGGCTAATTTATAAAATTGCATTCCATTTGAAGCTTTAAATAATATTACATCATTAGGTTTTACAATTTTTAACAATAATTCTTCTATTTTTTCTTTGTCTTCAAAATAATAAATATTTTCAGATTTTAAGCCTTCTTTTGCTTTTTCAACAATATATTTTGAATTTTCTCCACTTGCTATTAATATATCAATTTTATTTTTTGCAACTTCTTTACCTACATTTTCATGTAATCCTTTTGCAAAATCCCCTAATTCAAACATATCTCCTAAAACAGCTATTTTTCTATGTTCTTTATATTCTGCTAATACTTTTAAAGATGCTTTCATTGATTCAAAACTTGCATTATATGCATCATTAATTAATTTTATATTATCTTTTAAATCATATATATCCATTCTTTTTTGTGTTAATTCAAAACTTTCAATACCTTTAACAATTTTATCTGAACTGATTCCCATTTCTTTTCCTACAGTTATTGCACATAAAGCATTTAATATAAAATGTTCACCACCAACATTTATTGTTATATTTTTAGTTTCTCCATCTATGTTACAATCAAAGCTACTTGATTGTTCTTGCAATTCTATGTTTTCTGCGTTAAATAAGCTCTTTTCGTTTATTCCATATGTTTTAATATCGTATTTTTCTTTGTTTTCAACATACCATTTATGCAATAAATCATTATCATTGTTAATAATAACTTTTGGATTTTTACATCCTTCTAATATTTCTAGTTTAGCTTTTAAAATATTTTCTCTTGAACCTAAATTTCCTATATGTGATGTTCCTATGTTTGTAATTACACATATTGTTGGCTTTGCAATAGATGTAAGTACACTTATTTCTCCAAAGTGATTCATTCCCATTTCTATTACCATTGCTTCTTCATCTTCTAATTCTAATACTGTAAATGGTAATCCTATATTATTGTTATGGTTTCCTTGTGTCTTTAATGTTTCATATTTTTGTGATACTACATTTGCAACTATGTCTTTTGTACTTGTTTTTCCAACACTTCCTGTTATTGCAATTACTGGAATATCATATAATTCTCTTTTAGCTCTTGCAATTGAATATAATGCTTCCATTGTGTCTTGTACTTTTATTATGTTTTTGTTTTTCCATTTAGTTTTATCTTGTTCTGTAAATTCTACCCCTTGAATTACAACTGTATCAGCTCCATTTTCTAAAGCTTTTTCCCAGAATAAATTTCCATCAAATGCTTCTCCTTTTATTCCAATATAGCAATCTCCTGATTTTATTGTCCTTGTGTCTTTTGAATATTTTTTACAAATTTCTTCTTTATTTCCTACTATTAGCTCTCCATTTGTTGCTTTTAAAATATCTTCTATTTTTAAATTTTTCATTTTTATTTCTCCCTATATATTACTAAAATCTTTTAAGATTATATGTCTTTTTCTTTTGTTTTGCAACCTAATTATTGTATATTTATATGCATAAAATTTTGTTTCTATTTCTATAATTAATATAAATTTATATTTAATTGGTAATTTTTCCAATTATTTTTTGACATTTTTTTAGAATTTTATATTTTTTTTTGATAAAATATATGCTATAATTAAAAAGATAATTTTATAGAAATATATTATATTTTATTAACTAAATACTTTTTATAATAATATAATAATTCTATAAGTATTATTTGGTTATAGGCAACCTTTTAAAGCCTAAATACATTATACAAGGAATTTTATAAATGGGACTTAAAGAAAAAAACATTGAAGATGAAATTATAAATAATATTGAAAATCCAATAGAAACAACTTCTTTAGAACAAGCTAAGCTAGATGAAAAAGCTGAAATTGAAGCAAATAAAGAAATTTTAGATGAACCAATTAAGGAATTTACGAGTTCAACTGATGAAACGGGTTTAATACAAAATCCTATAAAAGATTTTATACCTGTATATAAACAAAAAAGTAAAAGTGTTTTATCAATTTTTGGAATGCTAACTGGAATATTAATTATTATTGTTTTATTAATTTTAATAGTTTTTACTGGTTATAATATGTTTAACCAAAATATTGTTTCAGGTGTTTCAATTAAAGGTGTAGATGTTTCAAATATGAGCAAATCTGATGCTAAATATAAATTAGATAATTATTTATCTGAAGTTTTACCACAAGAAATAAAAGTTAAACATGGTGATTTTGAAGCTACACTTTCTACTTCTCAAATTGCAGTTGAATTTGATACTAAATCAGCCACAAACCAAGCTTTTAGTATTGGTAGACAAGGTAATATTTTTGAAAATGATTTTTATGTATTATCATCTATGTTTGGTAAAACAGATATTAATTTAAACTTAAAATTAGATACAGATCAACTTTCTAAAAATTTAGATGAAATGTCTGCACAACTACCTGATAAGGTAACAGACAGTAGTTATTACATTGACGAAAACAATTTAATCGTAACACCTGGTAAAACGGGAAATGTTGTAGATGTTGAAACATCTATTCAAAATATAAAAGATGCAATTTTAAGCCTTTCTGATTTAGATCAGCCAATAGAATTAGCTGTGAAGACTCAAGAACCTGAAAAAATCAATATTGAAAAAGTACATACTGAAATATATAAAGAACCTAAAGATGCTTATTATACACAAGATCCATTTACAGTATATCCTTCTGAAAATGGTTTGGATTTTAAAGTTTCAATTGAAGAAGCAAATAATATTTTAGGAGACCAAACGGCTGATGAATATACAATTCCATTAAAAGTTCTTTATCCTAATGTTACAACAAATATGATCGGTTCAGAAGCTTTTCCTGATTTATTATCTAGTTTTTCAACTAAATATTCTGTTAGAGCAACTGCTAGAACTACAAACCTTAAATTGGCTGCAAGCAAAATAAATGGAACTGTATTAATGCCTGGTGAAACATTTTCTTATAATAAAGTTGTTGGTGCTAGAACAATTGCAGCTGGTTACAAAGAAGCTCCTATATATGTTAGTGGAGAAGTTGTAGATGGCCTTGGTGGAGGTATTTGCCAAATAACTTCAACCTTATACAATGCTGTAGTATATGCAAACTTAGATATTGTGGAAAGAACCAACCATCAATTTGTACCTTCTTATGTAACAGCAAGTAGAGATGCTACTGTTGTATATGGTTCTTTAGATTTTAAGTTTAAAAATAACAGAAATTATCCTATAAAAATAAATTGCTCTGTTTCAGGCGGAATTGCTAATTTCCAAATCTTTGGATTAAAACAAGATGATGATTATGATGTTGAAATTTCTTCTTATGAGACAGGTAGAACAGCTACTGCAATTTATTCTGAGGCTTATAAGATTTTGAAAAAAGATGGTAAAGTAGTTAATAAACAGTTACTTTCTAAAGATACTTATAAAAGGCATTGATAATTTTATTACAATTATTTGAATAGAAAAATTTAGAGTGTTAAATTCAACTGTGAAATCTCAAACGATTACATGGTTAAATTTAACACTCCAGTTTTTTGAATTTCCATTGAACCTACCAAAAACGTTCTTCGAACCTTTTTGAAGGCTCCTTGGAAATTCCTTACTTAACGTCTAAAGTCGTTAAGTCTCTTATTCAATTACCTACTTTTAAAATAACCTCTCTACAATGTCTTTGTCCTCGGCTTTAGCATTCAGTTCTACATGTATAAAAGTGACCTAAAAGAAATGTTGCCACTGCTATCGCTCGTACCGCTGCTGCTGCGAATGCTCGTGTAGTTGCGGCTGCTACCGTAAAGGCCTCCCCTGAAAGTACAAGGAAAGTAGGAATCGCTATAGGTCTCTGTTGTCCATTCCCAACAGTTACTAGCCATATCATATACATTACATATTACATCTTGTTTACTTCCCTCACTTAAATTATTTGTTCCTTGACTTGCTAAACTATCATTTAAACTAGTTTGCTGAGAATATGGTTTTAGACTAGCTTTATTTGCTCTATTATCAAATTTTTGTAAAAAGTATACTGCTGTATCCCATGCATAACTATTCATTAAATCACTTTCAAAATTACTATCACTACTATACATTCCTCTACTTAATTCTGCTGCTTGTGATTGAGTTGTATAATTATATACATATTTATCTGGTTTTACTGTTATTTGAGTTAGTTTATCTGTTTTACTTTTTCTTTCTGTACTTGTTCTTGACTCATATCTTCCTATATAATATCCATGTGTTGTATTAGTAACCTTATTCTTAAAGTCTTCTATATCTTTTGCTATTGTATTTCCATAACTACTATTATGATTTGAAGCTGTATCTTCTGTATAAGTTCCTGAATATGCTGTAGCATTTCCACTACTGTCAAAACTATATCTTCCTAATGTTATTGTTTCTTTATTTCCAGCACTATCTTTTACTACTTCTCCTACTGGGATCCATACAAATTGACTTCCTGCTGTAGCACTATGACTTACATCTTCTACTACTATTCCATTTGTTACATTTTCTGTTGGATTTATCACCTTAAATCCTGCTGGTACTACTACTTGATTTCCTAAACTATCTTTTACTGTTGTATTTGTTTTTTCACTTCCTGTTACTTTTCCTAATGTTCCATTTTCTGTTGGTGCTGGTGGATTTGGAACTGCTGAACTTCCTGCTGATGTTACATTTCCATTTGCATCTACTGTAAAACTTTTTCCGTCTACTGTTGCTGTTACTGGAAATGTATCTCCTTCTACTGTTCCTCCATAATTTGCTAATTCTGTTCTTAAATTTCCTACTTTTAATGTTCCATCTCTTGTTTGTGATATTGCTCCTATTACTGCCAATTCTACTTTTTCTTTTGCGCTTGCTAGTTCTGTTTCATTTTTGGCATTATTCGCTTGTGTTAATATTCCTTTTTGCCCTGTTAACATTGCTATACTTACTCCTGCTAGTATTAATAATACTATTATTGTTATTACTAATGCTATTAATGTTATTCCTTTTTGTGCTTCTTTTTTGTTTATTATTACTTTTTTCATAACAAAACATTCTCCTTCCTTTTTTCTTATGTTTTTTCATTTTTACTTTTGTTTTAATTATTCCCATTCTAGTAAATAGTATTCAAACATCCTAGCATTTTTTATTTTTAAGTACATTTATTAAATTTTTCAATGTTCTATACCATTTACTCTAAATAGTTATAATTTTAACATTTATATTTTATCTATTCTTTTGAATTAAGTCAACACATTATAGTAAAATAATTCTTTTTTATTTTGGTATAAAAAAAAGACAAACACAACTACTAGCAGTTATGCTTGTCTTTAATATGATATCATATATTTATATATATTTAATTCTCATTTTCTTATTTTTTGTTTACTAAATCTTTTAATGCTTTACCAGCTTTGAATACTGGAGCTTTTGATGCAGGTATTTTGATTTCTTCTTTAGTTTGAGGATTTCTACCTTTTCTAGCTGCTCTTTTTCTTACTTCAAAAGAACCAAATCCAACTAATTGAACTTTGTCTCCTTTTTTTAGTGTTTCTGTTACAACTTCTACAAAAGCGTTTACTGAGTTTTCAGCTGCTTTTTTTGTTTCTCCTGTTTTTGCAGCCATTGCTGCGATTAATTCAGCTTTGTTCATTTAAATTACCTCCTATAAAGTATAATGTATATGTACTTTACTGCCTGAACGAAGCAATAAACGTACTACTAATTAAAATTATTCGCCAAAAATACCTAAAATCCTTCTTTTTTTGCAAGTTTTTTTAACTTTTTTGCTATTTTAATATATTTTTAGCTTTTCTAACACTGTACATATCTTATTTCCAGCTGGTAGTGATTGTATTTCTTCTTTATTAAACACCTTTAATGCTACAATTGCTAATACGTAAACTATTACAGCAACTCCTATTGCTAGTATTGTTGCCAATTTTCCTGCAATTATTCCTGAAAGCATTAAATAAATTGAATATGAGCAAATTGCCATTATTCCAGTTGCTAATGTTGGTTTTATTATGTATTTTGAAATAGAAAATTTCATATTAAATGCTTTTTTCAAACATATTATTGATATTGTAAATGCTATTGCATGACAAGCAACAGATGCTATTGCTGCACCATTTACTCCTATTGATGGTATTGGTACTAAAATTAAATTTAATATTAATTTAACAATTACTCCGTATTCCTAGTGATATTGCTGGTATTTTTAATAATCCATATCCTTGTAATGCTCCATTTATTGTTTGGTCTAATATTGTAAATAAAATCGTTAATGAGCTAATTTGTAAAATAACTGCCCCATTACTTGCATTTGGATATAATAAACCTAAAATTTGTTTGGCAAATATACACATTCCAACTGTACAAGGTAGACCTATTAGCATCGAAATTAATAATGAAAATGAAGTTTTTTGTTTTATTGCTTTTTCATCATTTTTTGCTTTTGCAGCAGCTATTGCTGGTACTAATGCAGTTGAAAATGCTACATTTATTGATAAAGGTAAACTTGTTAAAGTATCTACTTTACCTCCTAATATTCCATATTGACTAACCGCTTCTTCTGCTGGTAAAAATTCTTTTAAGCTTCTAACAACTGTAAAAGAATCTATGTTTTTATTTACAGATGATAATATTGCAGTTAAGGCTATTGGAAATGAAACCAATAATATTTTTTTTATAATACTTCTTCTACGTTCATATTTATAATTAACTGTTGATTTTATTTCTTCTGCTATTTCTTTTCTTCTTACTTTATAATAAAAATATAAATAACCAAAACCTGTAAGTGTTGCAAGTGTTGTAGCTAATGTTGCACCTGCTGCCATCAATTCTGTTGAAACATTTGAAACAATTGCTACTATTTCTACTAATATTATTGTTAAAACAGTTTTAAATATTTGTTCTAGTGATTGTGATCTTGCTGTTGCTTTTATTTGTTGTCTACCATTAAAATATCCCCTCATAACTGATGCTATGGCAACAAAAAATATTGCTGGTGATAATGCTACCATTGTCATTTCCGCTTCTGGTATTTGTAACCAATCTACAGCTATCATATGAGCTCCAAAAAATAACATTAAAGCTCCAACTAAACCTATTACTGTAAAAGTCGCAAAAGCTATTTTAAAAATTCTATGTGCACCTTTGTGATCTCCAACTGCAACTCTTTCTGATACTAATTTTGCTATTGCATTTGGAACACCAATTGATGAAATTGTAAGTAATAAAGCATATATCTGGTAACTAGCAGATACAATTCCATTCCCCTTATCTCCAAAGCCTTCTCTATTTGTTAAATATAAATTATATACTAATCCTAACAACTTAATCAAAACTTGTGAAAATATTAAAGTTACTACACTTTGCATAAAAGGCTCTTTTTTAGTTGTTTTACCTATTTCTTCTGTTTCTGACATTAACTCACTCCTCATACTTCTTTTTCTACTACTTTAATATTATAAATATAATTACTAAAATATTCAATACTTTTAAATGATTTTGGGGACGGAGCAAAAAATCATTTTCTCCATCCCCAATATATTAAATATTTTTATCTATATTTGGTAATAATTGTTTCTTTCTTGAAACAACTCCTTCTAAGAACATTGTATTATTTTCTAAAGTTTTGTTAAATGCTTTTTCTGTAACTGTTGCTTTTTCTCCTAAAGCTATTATTTCAGAATTACTATTTAAAATATCTGTAATTGCAAATACAAATAAAGAAAGTCCTTTTTTATCTATTTCATTTTTCATTGCATTTTCTAATTCTTCTTTTCTTTTTAATACATCTTCTATACTTGCTGTATTTACTTGTGCTATAACAAATTTTGTACCATCTTTATCTAAGCTTTTAGCATCTAAATTAACTAATTGCTCTGCTGTAAAATCATCTAAATCTGTTCCTGCTTTTAACATTTCTAATCCATATGCTTTTATATCTATTCCTGCTATTTTTTCTAATTCTTCTAAAGCTTTTACATCATGTTTTGTTGTAGTTGGTGATTTTAATAGTAATGTATCTGACATAATTGCACTTGCCATTAAAATAGCTTCTGTTTTTTCTATTTCATGACCAAATTGTTTAAATTCTTCAAATAATATTGTTGATGTACAACCATATGGTTTTGCTGTATAGTAAAGTGGTTCTGATGTTTCAAAATTTGAAATTCTATGGTGATCTGTTACACCTAATATTTTTGCTTTTTCAATTCCTTCTACTGATTGTCCAAATTCATTATGATCTACTAATAATACTTCTTGTCCTTCTTCTACTTTTTCTATTAATTCTGGTGCTTCTAATCCTAAATAATTTAATACATATTGTGTTTCTTTATTTAAGTTTCCTAATCTTACTGCTTTTGTTTCCCATCCATTTTTTCTATTTAATATTTCTTCAACCATTGCTGAACATATTGTATCTGTGTCTGGATTTTTATGTCCAAATATTAAAACTTCTTTTTCCATTTTTATTACCTCTTTCTTTTATTGACTTTTTTATATTATATGCTATAATATATTTAGTTATAAGAAAAAGAGCAACCACAAACGTGGTTTGCCGGTTGCATAAAAAACACATCAAACCGTCAAATTGTCAGATGTGTTTTTTTTTTGGCTATTTTATTTTTGTATGCTTATTATAACTGAGGCAAACCACATCTGCTTATATCTCTTTTTCTATGTTAAATACTATACAACATTTCTTTGCAAAAAACAAGCGAACATTTAAAAATCAATTATTTTATTTCTTCTAATAATTTTTCTAGTTCTTCTTTAGTAAATTGATATTTCTTATTACAAAAATGACATACTAATTCTGCTTTTTCATCTTCTTTTATTATATCTTCTAAGTCTTTTTTTCCAATACTTATTAATGCTTTGCTCATTTTTTCTTTTGAACAATCACATTTATATACAGGTGTTATATTTTCTTCTAATATTTTTACATTTTTATCACCTGTTACTTTTTTAGCTATTTCTAATAATGTTAAGTTTTGATCTAACATTTTAGATATTGCTCCAGCTTCAAATATTGATTTTTCTATTTGACTTATTTCTTCGTCTGTTGCATCTGGCATTGGTGTAATTAAATATCCTCCTGCTTGTCTTACTCCATTTTTGTCTACTAAAACTCCTAATGCTACTGCAGATTGTCTTTGTTCTGAATTAACAAAATAATTTGTAAAGTCATCTGCTATTTCTCCTGACGTTAATGGTGCAACTCCTATATATGGATCTTTTAAACCAATATCTTTTATAACATTTATATATCCATCTTGACCAACAGCTCCACCTACATCTAATTTTCCAAATTCATTTAATGGTAAATCAACATGTGGATTTTGTACATATCCTTTTAATTCTGGCACATTGTTCGCTGTTATTAACATACTTCCTATTGGTCCATTTCCTTTTAGTTGTATGGTTAGTTTATCTTCTTTGTTTTTCATTTCTTGTCCCATTATTGCACTTATTGTAAGTAATCTACCAAATGCTGCTGTTGCTACTGGACTTAAATCATGTATTTTTCTTGCCTCTTCTACTAATTCAGTGGTATTGGCACATATTATAGATATTTTTCCTTTGTATGCTAAAAATCTTATTATTTTATCTGTCATCTTGTTTGATCCTTTCTCTTTTATAGTCATTTTACATAATATCATATTCATTTTAATAGTGCAAGTATTTTCATATTTTTTAATACAACTGAGGAATTTACTATGCTAAATTTATTATTAAAAAAATCAATCAAAAAATAAATTTCGATTGATTTTTTTCATTATTCTAAAATTGTAATTATCTTTCAACCATTATTGATGTAACTCTTGGAACATATCCTTCCCCTCACCACAAACTGGACATACCCAATCATCTGGCAAATCTTCAAATGCTGTTCCTGGTTTTATACCTGCCTTTTCGTTTCCATATTTAGGATTATAAATATACTTACATTCTATACATTCATACCTTTGATTTTCATCTGAATGTTCTTCTTGGAAGTTTCTATAACCTAATCCTATAGCTACTATTACCATCATTAAGAATGATAATGCTTTCCATATTCCGCTATCAAAGAATATTATTGCAAATATTCCAAATGTTGCACTTATTCCATATAATATAAGTACAGCTTGTTTTTGGCTAAATCCTCTTGCAACTATTCTATGATGTAAATGTCCTTTGTCTGCTTTAAATATTGCTTTTATTGATTTGCCTTTTATTAGTCTTCTTATTATTGCCCATAATGTATCAAATATTGGTAATCCTAATACTATAAGTGGTAATATTATAACTGCTAAAGTATATGTTTTTGCCATACCTAATATTGCAATTATTGAAATTGTATATCCTAAAAAATTTGAACCTGTATCACCAATAAATGTTTTTGCTGGTGCAAAGTTAAATGGTAAAAATCCTACTAATGCTCCTGCTAGTGCTGTAATTAATATAATTGGTACCATTGCTGAACCATTTAATAAAAATATTATTAATAATGATATAGCTGATATAACTGATATTCCTGATGATAATCCATCTAAGCCATCAATTAAATTTATTGAATTTGTTACACCTACTATCCACACTATAGTAACAATTGTTGATAAAATTTCTCCTAATTCAGGTGCTTGTATTATTGATACATTAATGCTTTCTATTCTTATTCCAAATGCTACTGCTACAATTGCAGCAAGTAATTGACCTGACAATTTTACTATTGGCTTTATTGTTTTGATGTCATCTATTATACAAGTGATACTTATTATTACTATTCCTAAAAATAGCCCTATTAATTTCATTCCATAGTTTTCAGGTCCATTTAGAATTATTGTATCTTCTAGGCTCATTACTATTAACAAATATATTACTGATACAAGAAAACCTAGTATTACTGCTGGTCCTCCAAATTTAGGCATTGCTCTTTTATGCATTCTTCTTTCGTCTTTTGGAACATCTACTGCACCTATCTTTTTTGCCAATTTTATAGTATATGGTGTTGCCATAAATGCTACTATGAAGGCTAGTATAAATGCAATCGCTACGTCTCCCCACATAAGCTTAGCCTCCCTTATTTCATATTACGTTTTTCTATTTCTTCTATTAATTTTACTCTTTCTTCATGACGTCCACCTTCAAATTCAGTTGCAAGCCACATTCTTAATACAAGTATTGCCTCACTTGTTGTTAAATCATCTGCTCCCATTGCTAATATGTTACTATTATTGTGTAATCTAGCATATTTAGCAGTATATTCGTTATGGCAAAGTGCACATCTTATTCCTTTAAATTTATTTGCTGTAATTGACATTCCAATTCCAGAACGGCATATTAATATTCCTTGTTCTACATTTTTATTTTGAACTTCTTTTGCTACCGCTTCTGCAATATCTGGATAATCAACTGATTCCTCATTTTGGCATCCTAAGTCTTTATATTCTATATCTTTTTCTTCTAAATATTTTTCAATTTCCTTTTTTAATCTATATCCTCCGTGGTCACTTCCAATAGCTATCATATGTATCCCTCCATTCTTGTTTCAATATATCATAAAATCTTTGTTATTACAATAATATTTATAAATTTACTTGCAATTTACTCCAAAATATGTTAATATAGTATATGTTATAGCGTAATACTTATTTGAAGGAGGTGCAACTTAGAATGCCAAATATTAAATCAGCTAAAAAAAGAGTTAAAATAATTGAAAAGAAAACTTTAAGAAATAATATGATAAAATCTGCTTACAAAACAGCTATTAGAAAATTTGATGAAGCTGTTAAAGCTGGTAATGTTGAAGAAGCTAAAGTGTTATTCTCTGAAGCTACTAAAAAAATTGACCAAGCTTGTACAAAAGGTGTTATTGTTAAAAACACAGCAGCTAGAAAAAAATCTAGTTTATCAAAAAAATTAAATGCAGCAATGGCTTAGGCTAAATAAAGATTATGCATAGTTTTTATTTTATACAACTTTCTATTATATGGAGAGTTGTTTTTTTATTACTTTAATATTTGTTTAAAGCTTACTAAATCTATATTGAAATCTATACTTTTTCTAGGTATCTATTGGCTAAAGCTTCCATTGTATCTGTATTTATTTTATGTTAATATTTATTTAGTATTATATTTGAAAGGAATTCAATGTTATGATTAACTATTTTGTTAAACTATTTCATAGTTTTGATATAATTACATATAAAATTTTAAAATATGGTTTATTATTTTGCTTAGTCTTAGGAATAATTTCAGCATCTATTTTACTTACATATAATTTTTTATTTTCTTCACCTTTTTTATTTAATTTAGGAATGTTTATATTCCAAATTG
The DNA here is from genome assembly GCA_905213875.1 of uncultured Clostridium sp. Lineage (GTDB taxonomy): Bacteria > Bacillota > Clostridia > TANB77 > CAG-508 > CAG-269. The sequence goes on along the minus strand of CAJMJN010000001.1, from coordinate 7,167 downwards.
GTTTTATTTTTAGTGTTGAATTTATTATATGTAGTATTGTTACAGATAAACTGAAAAAAGAAATCAATTAAAAAAAATATATTAAACTATAATAAAGCATATAGTTTAATATATTTTTTAATTATTTATTCAATTCTTCTATAAACATCTTATTAAGCATTTGTGGATTTGCTTTTCCTCTAGTTTCTTTCATAGCTTGTCCTACTAAAAATCCTAAAGCTTTTTGCTTTCCTGCTTTATAATCTGCAATTGATTGAGGATTATTTTCTAAGATTTTTAATACTACTTCTTTTATAGCATTTTCATCTGAAATTTGTACCCATCCTTTTTCATCTATTATATCTTCTGGATCTCTTGGATGTTCAAACATTTCTACTAATACCTTTTTAGCAATACTTGAACTTATTGTTCCTTTATCAATTAATATTACTAGTTTAGCTAGTTGTTTGCTATCAAATGGTATTTGTATTGGTTCCATTTCTGTTTCATTTAATATTCTAGATATATCAGATATAATCCAGTTATTTACAGCTTTTGGATTATTACATATTTTACTTGCTTGTTCAAACAAGTCTGATAAATATTTTGATGATGTAATAATATTTGCATCTTTTTCAGATAATCCATATTCTGTTAAATATCTTTCTTTTCTACTTTCTGGTAATTCTGGTAAAGTCTTTTTAATATTTTCTATATATTCATCTGAAAGTTTTATTGCAACTAAGTCTGGGTCTGGGAAATAACGATAATCTTGTGCATCTTCTTTATCTCTCATTGGGAATGTTTTTCCAGATACATCATCCCATCTTAGAGTTTCTTGTTCTACAACTCCTCCATCTTCAATTACATCTATTTGTCTTTCTATCTCATATTCAATACCTCTTACGATACTTCTAAATGAGTTCATGTTTTTCATTTCTGTACGTGTTCCAAGTGGTTCTCCTGGTTTATGAACAGATACGTTTACATCTGCTCTTAAAGAACCTTCTTGCATCTTACAGTCAGATACTTCTATATATTCTAGAATTGACTTTAATTTTCTTAAATATCTTTCCGCTTCTCCACTACTACGTAAGTCTGGTTCTGATACCATTTCTATTAATGGTACACCTGCTCTGTTTAAATCAACTAAGCTTCCTCCTGCAAATTCATCATGATTTAATTTTCCTGCATCTTCTTCTATGTGGATTCTTAATAGTCTAACTTTTTTCTTGTTTCCTTCGTCATCTTCTATTTCTACATAACCATGGTTACATAGTGGTTTATCAAATTGTGATATTTGATAAGCTTTTGGAAGGTCTGGATAAAAATAGTTTTTTCTATCGTTTTTACTATCTTTCGAAATTTCACAGTTTGTTGCAAGTCCAGCTTTTACTGCATATTCTACTACTTTTTCATTAAGTACAGGTAACGTTCCTGGCATTGCCATACAAATTGGGCAAGTATGTGTGTTAGGTGCTGCACCAAAACTTGTTGGGCAAGAACAAAATATTTTTGTTTTTGTAGAAAGTTCTGCATGGACTTCTAGTCCTATTACTACTTCATAATCATTTCTTGACATATGTTATTCTTCCTTTCTTTTATATTGTCTATTAACCTTTAGCTTGATTATTTACAATCTCTCTTTTTAACAATTGTTTTATTTAAGCTTTTTTAAATTCTGGTTTATAATTTTCTCTAAATTTTGTTTTTTGTTCAAATGTATATGCTGCATTTAAGATTGTTTCTTCACAAAAACTATTTCCTATTAATTGCATTCCTATTGGCATACCTTGAGAGTCAACTCCTGCTGGTACTGAAATTCCTGGAAGTCCTGCTATATTCACAGATACTGTACAAATATCTGCTAAATACATTTCTAATGGATTATTTGATTTTGATCCGATATCAAATGCTACTGTTGGTGATGTTGGTGTTAATATAACATCATATTTTTCAAAAACTTTATTAAATTCGTTCATAACTAATGTACGAACTTGTTGAGCTTTTTTGTAATATGCATCATAATATCCTGAAGATAATACATATGTACCAAGAATAATTCTTCTTTTAACTTCTGGTCCAAATCCTTCACTTCTTGATTTTTTATATAAATCTCTTAAGTTTTTAAATTCTGGTGTTCTGTATGTATATCTAATTCCATCAAATCTACCTAAGTTTGAGCTTGCTTCTGCACATGCAATTATATAATATGTAGCTAATGAATATTTGGCAACATCTAATGATATTTCTTCTACTTCCGCACCTAGTTCTTTGTATGTTTCTATAGCTTTTTCTAATGTTTCTTTTACTTCTGCATTTATTCCTTCTCCAAAGAATTCTTTTGGCACTGCTATTTTTAAACCTTTAACATCATTTTTTAATGCTTTTGTATAATCTTTTTTCTCAATTTCAATTGATGTTGTATCTTTTTCGTCATGACCTGCTATTAAGTTTAACAATGTAGCACAATCTCTTACATCTTTTGTTATTGGACCTATTTGGTCAAGTGATGATGCAAATGCTACTAAACCATATCTTGAAACTAATCCATATGTTGGCTTTAATCCAACTACTCCGCAAAAGCTTGCAGGTTGTCTTATTGATCCTCCTGTATCTGATCCTAATGCCCAAGGTACCATTCTAGCTGCAACTGCTGCTGCACTACCTCCAGAAGACCCTCCTGGTACTTTGTTTAAATTCCAAGGATTTCTTGTTTTCTTGAAATAAGAGTATTCTGTTGAACCTCCCATTGCAAATTCATCCATATTTAATTTTCCTAAATTAATTAGATTTTCACTATTTAATTTATCCATAACAGTTGCATCATAAGGTGACACAAAGTTTTCTAACATTTTTGAGCTACATGTTGTTTTTACACCTTTTGTACAAATGTTATCTTTTATTCCTATTGGAATTCCTGCAAATTCTCCCGTAATTTCTCCATTATTTATTTTAGCTTCAACTTCTTGGGCTTTTTTATTAGCTTCTTCTGTTAATGTTGTTACAAAAGCTTGAACATCTTTTTCTTTTTCTTCAATTCTATCTGTATATGCTTTTGTTATTTCTGTTACAGTTAATTCTTTATTTTTTAATTTTTCTTGTAATTCACATACTGTTAATTCTGTAATATTCATACTTTTTAATTCCTCCTTAACACACCATTTTGCATTAATAAGTTTTATATTTTATTTGCATTTATCCTTTGATATTTATATAAAACTTATTACCAATTTCAATTAAATATTTATTGAATTCGTTATATATATCTAATTGATAACCTTTGGTATTTTAAACATGTTTTGATCTTTATCTGGTGCATTTTGTAATAAACTTTCTAAATCTCCAAAAACTTTTACTTCATCTTTTCTAAATACATTTTTTGCTTCATGTGCACCTATTGTGATATCTAGACCATCTACTGGAGCATTATTTACTATATTAGCAAAATCTAGTATATCTTGTAAATTTTCTAAGTATTTATCTACTTCATTATCTTCTATGTATAAATTTGCTAAATTTGCTATATGCAAAATTTCCTCTTTACTTACTTGCATATTGTTCATCTCCTAACTCTCATTTTTTCTGTGCATATTATATACTTTTTTACATAAAAAAACAAGCCCAAAATGGCTTGTTTTTCGTATTTTATCGATTTTATGTTTAATTTAAAATCATTTTAATTTACTTTGTAGACTTAAATTATTGTAGTTCAATAACAGCTCCAACTTCTGTAAATTTAGCTTTTAATTCTTCAGCTTCTTCTTTGCTAGCTCCTTCTTTAACTGTTTTTGGAGCTCCGTCTACTAATTCTTTAGCTTCTTTTAATCCTAATCCTGTAGCATCTCTAACTACTTTGATAACTTTGATTTTTTGATCTCCAGCTTCTTTTAATACAACATTAAAAGATGTTTTTTCTTCTGCAGCTCCAGCTGCTCCAGCTGCTGCAGGTGCTGCTGCAGCTACTGCTGATACTCCATATTTTTCTTCAATAGCTTTTACTAAATCATTTAATTCAACAACTGTTAAGCTATCGATTTCTTCGATTAATTTTTCTATTTTTTCCATTTTAAAATCCTCCTAATTTTTATTTTAATTTTTTGTTGAAATTCTTATTTAAAACAAAGTTTTAAATTTTTTTGAATTTCTATTTGAAAGTTTTACTTTCATTTTTGTTATAAATTTATTCTAAATATATTTGCAAAATAAATTATTCTGCTTCTGCTGGTTGTTCAGCTGTTTCTGTTTTAGCTTCTTCAGTAGTTGCTTCTGCTTCAACTGAAACTGTAACTTTTTCTCCAGCTTCTTCTTTTTGTTTCTTTACTTCGTTTAATGCTACTGCTACTTTTGATATATTTGCAAGTAATGCACCAGCAAGCATAGATAGTAAATCTTCTCTTGATGGTAATTTTGCAAGAGTAATGATTTCGTCTGCTGTCATTACTTTTCCTTCGATTACTCCACCTTTAATTTGATAAAAGTCATGTGTTTTCATGAAGTTGTAGATAACTTTTGAAGCATCTAAGTATTCATCATTGTTCATGATTACTGCTGTAGGTCCTTCTAAAGAATCTCCTAATTCATCATATCCATTTTCTTTTAATGCTCTTCCTACAATATTGTTTTTAATAACAGCACATGTTGATTCTGTTCCTCTTAATTCTTTTCTTAATTCTGTATCATCAACAACATTAATTCCTCTGTATCCTGTTAAAAGTATTAGTTTAGCTTCTTTCATTTTTTCTGCTAATTCTGCTACTTCTGCTTTCTTTTTGTTTAATGATTTTTCACTTGCCATTTATTTTTTCACCTCCTAAATTATATCTTTAATGATATTTATAATAGGAAAACCTATTATTATAAAATAAATAACACTCTCTTGCCCTTCTCCCAGGCAAAAGAGTGTATTATAATTTATATTAGTATATTTTATAAATTCACTTTTACCTAGGTAGGACTTACATTTGCCTACTGTCTTTGGCTTTATTAAATTTTTATTAATTGATTATCCAACAAATATTCCAGGTCCCATTGATGTAGAAACTGATATACTTTTTACATATTGACCTTTAGCTGCTGCTGGTTTAGCTTTTATAATTGCATTCATAATAACATCATAATTTTCAGCTAATTTTTCAGCACCAAATGAAACTTTACCAAATCCTAAGTGAATAATGTTATTTTTATCTAATCTATATTCTACTTTACCAGATTTAATTTCATTTATAGCTTTTGTTACATCCATTGTAACTGTTCCTGATTTAGGGTTTGGCATTAATCCTTTTGGTCCTAATACTTTTCCTAATCTTCCTACTACACCCATCATGTCTGGTGTTGCAACTACTACATCATAATCAAACCAGTTTTCATTTTGGATTTTTGGTATTAATTCTTCTGCTCCAACAAAGTCTGCTCCTGCTTTTGTTGCTTCTTCTGCTTTTGGTCCTTTAGCAAATACTAAAACTTTTTGTGTTTTACCTGTTCCATTAGGAAGTACAACTGTACCTCTAACTTGTTGGTCTGCATGTTTTGAATCTACTCCTAATTTTACATGTAATTCAACTGTTTCATCAAATTTTGCTTTTGGCATTTTTTCGATTACTTCAATTGCTTCTTTTATGTTATATTGTTTTCCTGCTTCTACTAATTTTGCACTTTCTGCATATCTTTTTGTTTGTTTTTTCATTTTTTTACCTCCTTTGGTTCTAACGAGTATTTTTCTGTACTCTCCCACTTATATTTTTTTATTATTCTGTCACTACAACTCCCATGCTTCTTGCAGTTCCTTCTACCATGCTCATTGCTGTTTCTAATGAAGCTGCGTTTAAGTCTGGCATTTTTTGTTCTGCTATTGCTTTTACTTGCTCTTTTGTTATTTTAGCAACTTTTTCTCTGTTTGGTTTTCCTGAACCTTTTTCGATTTTTATTGCTTTTTTGATTAATACTGCTACTGGTGGTACTTTTGTTATAAATTCAAAAGATTTATCTTTGTATACAGTAATTACTACTGGGATAATCATTCCTGGTTGATTTGCTGTTCTATCATTGAATTCTTTTACGAATTGCATGATGTTTACACCACTTGAACCTAATGCTGGTCCTACTGGTGGAGCTGGTGTTGCCTTTCCAGCTTCTATTTGTAATTTGATAATATTACTAATTTCTTTTTCTGCCATTTTTAATGGCACCTCCTTCTTGTTTTTTGACTTTTATTTTATTTTTTGTACTTGTGAAAATTCTACTTCTACTGGTGTTTCTCTTCCAAACATAGATACTAGAACTTTTACTTTGTTTTTTTCTTTGTTTATTTCTTGTACAGTTCCTGTAAAGTTTTCAAATGCTCCATTCATTATTTGGACTTGATCATTTACTTCATAATCTACATTTATGCTATTAACGTCTTCAAATCCCATGCTTCTGATTTCTTCGTCTGTTAATGGTATTGGATCTGTTCCTGAACCTACAAAACCTGTTACTCCTCTTGTGTTTCTAACGATATACCATGTTTCTTCTGTTACTATCATTTTTATTAACACATATCCTGGGAATACTTTTTTTAAGTTTGTTTTCTTTTTTCCGTCTTTGATTTCTATTTGTTCTTCCATTGGAACTATTATATCAAAGAAGTATTCTTCTAACTCTCTGTTTTTGATTGTTTTTTCAAGGTCTGTTTTGACTTTGTTTTCATACCCTGAATAAGTATGTACTACATACCATCTTGGATTCATATCATAATCTTTTTGAGACATTGCATAAAGCCTCCTTTTTGCTTTTATTATTCATTTGTTGCAGTATTTTCTGCACTTGTGTTTTGGTCTACTACTTCATTGTTTTCTGTTTCTGTTGTTTTGTTCTCTGATTCTTCTGTTGTAGTATTTTCATCAGCTGTTTCGTTTGTTGTTTCTTCTGTTGTCTCATTTGTTGTTTGATTGCTGATTAATTCTTTGACCTTGTCCACACCATGTTTGTTCATTGCTTCAAATGTTACATTTAATGCAAAAACGATTACTGCTGTTAATACAACTATTGCTATTACTGCTGATGTATTATTTGCTAATTGTTTTGGTGTTGGCCATGTTACTTTTTTTAGCTCTGCTTTAAAACTTTTCCAAAAACTTTTTTTATTTTTTGTGTTTTCTTTGTTGTTTGATTCTTTTTTAGCCATTTTATTTCCTCCTTATAATAGCT